>NZ_CP118612.1 GCF_028993555.1 Ensifer adhaerens
ATGAACGCTAATTCGCCGTCCTTGGCTCCTGCGCAACCCATGCACTTCGAGGATATGATCCTCGAACAGGGCGATTTGATTTCGAAGAAGCTGCACCTCCTGAGCATGCAGCAGTTCCCGCCGAATGCCAAGAAACTGCTGCGCCAGTTTTCTCTCTCTGAGGTTGCTGATTTTCTTGGCGTCTCGCAAAGCACGTTGAAGAAGCTGCATCTCGAGGGCAAAGGCCCCGTCCCGCAGACGTCAACGTCGGGCAGGCGCTCCTATAGTGCCGAGCAGATGCAAGAACTGCGGCAGTATCTTGACCAGCACGGTCGCTCGGAGGCACGCAACTACGTGCCTTATCGGCGCGCCGGCGAGAAGCTCCAAGTCATTGCGGTCGTCAATTTCAAGGGCGGCTCCGGCAAGACCACGACAGCGGCACACCTGGCGCAATACATGGCGCTGACGGGTCATCGGGTTTTGGCTGTCGACCTCGACCCGCAAGCCTCGCTGTCCTCGCTCCATGGCTTCCAGCCTGAACTCGACCTGACACCGTCTCTTTACGAGGCGATCCGCTATGATGAGCAGCGGCGGCCGATCTCAGACATCATCCTGCCGACCAACGTCCCGGGCCTCGATATCGTGCCGGCGAACCTCGAACTGCAGGAGTTCGAGTACGACACGCCGCTTGCGATGACGAACAAGAGTTCGAACGAGGGCAAGACCTTCTTCACGCGCATCTCGCGCGCGCTTGCAGAGGTGGAGGATCGCTATGACGTGGTGATCATCGACTGCCCGCCACAACTCGGCTACCTGACGATCACGGCGCTCACCGCTGCGACGAGCGTACTCGTCACAATCCATCCGCAGATGCTCGATGTGATGTCTATGGGCCAGTTCCTGCTGATGCTCGGCGGCATTCTGAAGCCGATCCGCGAGGCTGGCGCCGCAGTCAATCTCGAGTGGTATCGCTACGTTATCACGCGCTATGAGCCGACTGACGGCCCACAGGCTCAGATGGTCGGCTTCATGCAGACGCTGTTTCATCAGTTCGTCTTGAAGAACCAGATGCTGAAATCGACGGCGATTTCGGATGCCGGGATCACCAAGCAGACACTTTATGAAGTCGACAAGGGCCAGATGACGCGTTCGACCTACGAGCGCGCGATCGAATCCTTGAATGCGGTCAATGCCGAAATCGCTGAACTCGTGCATGCGTCCTGGGGACGGAAAGTTGCCGGCTGACCGAGGAGCTCAGTCGATTTAGGGGAAATGGAGCAGGCAGATGGCGAGAAAAAATCTACTGGCGGGACTGGTAGACGCAGCGGAGATCCCGCAGGCGGATGTCGCGCCGGCCTATCCGATGCGCGGGGCATCGAAGAGCATGGTGCGTTCGCTTGACGAACTCTCCAAGCAGGCCGACAAGTTTCTCGAAGGCGAAGCCGTCGTCGACCTCGATCCCATGATGATCGATGGTTCCTTCGTCGCAGATCGATTGACGGATGATCGGGAGCAGTTTGAAGAATTGAAAGCGGCTATTGCCGAACGCGGCCAGGACACACCGATCCTCGTGCGCCCTCACCCGACCGCATCCGGCCGCTATCAGATCGTCTTCGGCCATCGCCGCGCGCGTGTGGCGCGCGAGCTCGGTCGTAAGGTCAAGGCAGTGGTCAAAGCGATCGATGACCGAGCGCACGTCATCGCCCAGGGGCAGGAAAACTCGGCCCGTGCCAACCTTTCGTTCATCGAACGTGCGAGCTTTGCCTCGCGGCTGGAAGCTCTGGGATACGACCGCGGTGTGATCGCGTCGGCGCTAGCTGCGGACAAGACCGCTATCTCGAAGATGATGAACGTCACTGAACGGGTGCCGCTTTCCGTTATCGAGCAAATCGGTACGGCACCCGCGACGGGAAGAGACCGATGGCTCGAACTGTCCTTGCTGGTCGGCAAGGCAGCGAATGCGGACAAGGTGAGCGACATCGTCGCCGATCCGAGCTTCGCATCGCTTGAAAGCGACGAGCGGTTCAATGCGCTCTTCAAGGCACTGAATACGTCGGGTCAACCGGTCCGGAAGGGGCCGCTGAAACCCAAGGAGAGCTGGCAGACGAGCGACAAGGCAGTCTCTGCTCAATATTCGAACTCCGGCAAGGCATTCGAGCTATCGATGAAATCGAAGAATGCTGGTCGGTTCGGGCAATATCTCGCTGAAAACCTGGACCGGCTCTATGCGGAATTCCTGGCAGCGAATGATGGGAAGGAAGACTGAACGCGCAAAAGAAAAAGGCCCCCAGACGGTAACCATCGTGGAAGCCTCTCTCATCGTTTAGCAGCCTGAGAATCGCATTTCCACGAATCACAGTCAAGAGTCTTTGGCACCGGAACGGGTGAGCGGACGTCTTTTGCCTGAAGTTAGGTGAAAGAAGATGCAAGGTGGAAATGTGACGACGCCCTTCGGGCGGCGGTCGGTGACGCTCGGCATGTTGGCAAGCCAATACATGTCGCGCGAAATCGCGCCCGAGACATCGGCTGACAAGTGGAAACTCTTCCGCGCGCTTTGCGAGGCCAAGCCCAGGCTCGGCCTCAGCGAACGTGCTCTTTCGGTCATGAACGCCCTTTTGAGCTTCTATCCGGATACGACCCTTTCTGAGGAAAACGGCCTCATCGTGTTTCCGTCGAACATGCAGCTCTCACTGCGTGCTCATGGCATGGCGGAGGCAACTTTGCGCCGCCACATCGCAGCCCTTGTCGACGCCGGATTGCTTTCGCGCCGTGACAGCCCCAACGGCAAGCGCTACGCACGTAAGGACGGGACGGGCGCCATCGATGAGGCCTACGGGTTCTCACTTGCTCCATTGTTGTCGCGGGCTCGCGAAATCGAGCAAATGGCCGCAGAGATCGAAATGGAAAGATTGCAACTGCGCCGCCTTCGCGAACGTCTGACGATATGCCGCCGTGACATCGGCAAGCTGATTGAGGTCGCTCTCGACCAGGGTGTTCGTGGCGACTGGGAGGCGATCCACGAGCATTATCGGAGCCTGGTGGTCTCTATTCCGCGCGTCGCGACCGCGGCCTCGATAGCACCGATCTTGGAAGAATTGGAGATGCTGAGGGAAGAGGTCTCCAACCTGCTGGAAATGCGTGTGAAATCTCAAAATTTGAGCGGCAATCCTGATCAAACTGAGCGGCACAAACAGAATTCAAACCCCAAATCTACCTGTGAATCTGAACCTAGCTCTGGAAACGAGCTGGGGGCGAAGCCGAGCAAGACGGCCGTACCGCCGAGCGAGCCGATGAAGGCATTCCCGTTGGGGATGGTGCTGCAGGCGTGCCCGACGATAGCCGACTATGGGCCAGGCGGCACGATCGGGAGTTGGCGTGACCTGATGCAAGCGGCTGTGGTGGTGAGAACGACACTGGCGGTCAGTCCGTCCGCCTATGAGGATGCCTGCGAAACGATGGGATCCGAAAACGCGGCCGTCGTGATGGCGTGTATTCTCGAGCGAGCCGGGCATATCAACTCGGCCGGCGGATATCTGCGCGATCTGACGGCAAGAGCGCGACGCGGTGAGTTTTCCTTGGGGCCTGTGCTGATGGCGCTGTTGCGCTTGAGGACCGGTGAGCACCGGAAAGCGTCGTGATGTCGGTACTGCAGCGAGGCTGACGGCTGGAAAAAAACGCAGGGTAACCCGCCTCGACGAAGGGACGGCTGCTGGGTTCCGAAAGCCTGTTGTTCCGCGTTCACTCGCGAGCCAGCTCAATAAGTGAAAAGCGGTTTGGGAAGCATTCTATAGCTCATGAATTTACAATTGGCCGAGCGTTGGCCCGAACAAATATAGGGTGCCCCCTACTTGAGGCGCTTTAGCGACTAGGCCGTGAACCCATAAATCAGCCAGGCGGACGACTTGCTGGAGTCCGCAATGTACCGATAGCGACCAACGTTTGCAGCGCAGCTAAATGACGCGATGGGCACAACAGCTGACATGACCTTGATCAGGTCGATGGTTGCGGTTCCGGGAATTTCCAATTGCCATTGAGAATCTCCGGCCGCGGGCGATAGAGGCGCACGGTGTAGTTCCAGCCGTTCATAGTCGGCAGGCAGTTTGGAATCTCGCCGTCGCAGCCGCCGAACTGTACCGCGACAGTGCCATCCGGGCACTTCTTCGCCGTGATGTTGTTGAGCGAGTAAGCGCTGTACTCGTTTTTCACAAAAAACCCTTCGGCGTTGTAGAGACTGATCGACCAGAAGGCATCGACCGGTACATCCTTGACGCTCAACTTGTAAACTGTGTTGCCGTCGTTCTTTGCGGGTGTCACGCTCAGATAGGTCGCATCCTTGTCCGGGTTGCCACCCCAGCCCGCCGCGGTGCCGATCAGATGTCTTACGGGATCGACGTCGCCTTTCTGGCCGAACGCATGCGCAAAGCCGCCGGTGTAATTGTTCAAGGCAAGCAGGGCATCGCGGATGCCCTTCTGGCTCTTCGGGTCCCAGTTCGGCGCCTCGAACTTTCCAGCGGTTTCTTGGCTAACCTTCAACGCGTCCTGCAGGGCGTGGACCTCAGCTACATCCTTCGGGTCGTTAGGATCCACAAGGGTGCGGAACGCGATAAAGAGATAACGAGTGCCGACTTTGGTGCGATCATAAGTGTAGCGACCCGGCTGGTATTCGGCGTTGCCGACAACATAGTGATCTTCATTGATTGCGAGCATCGAGCGAAAACGCTTGCCTGCATCCGGCAGCGTGATCGTCGCCGGTCCCGCGTCCATGTCGAGCAGTATCGCAGAATAGAGCGTATCGCGGTTCGAGCGAACGACGACCTGCCGATCGACTGGGACGGGCTCGCGGTGATGAAGAAACTTTCCGATGCCCCCAGCGTCTCGGACGGCAGAAGCGAAATAGAGGTCTGTTTCCGCGCGCTTGAAGCTGTCAACGGTGACGGGGATGACGTTCTGCGCGAAGGACACTGTCGGCATCGCCAAGACTGCTCCTCCGACAAGCGCTGCTGCTATCGTGCTCTTCATGGATCAGCCTCCAGTTGAATGAGCTTGCATCATCACTCCAAGTAAGCCAAGCGACAACCCTTATGTCGCCTTTGGGTCATTCGCGACCGGGTCGAGCCAGTGGCAAGTCCGGCCAAGTCCGCTATACCGCCGAAAGCGGAAGTAAATTCAGAGCATTAGCGGCAAGGCTATTAGTCTTGACGGGTTGATGGCGGCGCCGTCCGAGACGTGATTCAATCTCCGAAACCGGAGCCCCAAATCATGCGCTACGAACTCAGCGATTGCGAATGGACCTCCATCAGACCGTTGCTGCCGAACAAGCCGCGCGGCGTTCGGCACGTAAATGACCGTCGCGTGCTCAATGGCATCTTTTGGGTCCTGCGTTCAGGTGCTCGTTGGCGCGACCTGCCGGAGAACTACGGTCCCCGCACGACTTGTTACAATCGCTTCGTAAGGTGGCGGCGGGCTGGCGTCTGGGACCGGATCATGGATGCACTGGCGGCCGGTCATGACGCGGCGGTGCAGATGATCGATACCTCCGTCGTGCGCGTGCACCAGCACGGTGCTTGTATCGCAGATAACTCTCAGCAAGATATGGGTCGCTCACGCGGTGGCCTCACCAGCAAAATTCATGCGGTCGTTGACTCCAATGGTCTGCCGGTCCATCTCGCCCTCACGCCGGGTGAGGCGCATGACAATCGGCTGTGTTCGGTCCTTCTCAGCGCCTTGCTTCCACGAACGATGCTGCTCGCGGATCGGGGATACGACGCGGACTGGATCAGGGAGCTTGCCCGTCAGCAAGGCGCATGGGCGAACATTCCGCCGAAACGCAATCGCAAAGACTCGATCTGCTTCAGCCCGTATCTGTATCGCGCGCGCAACCTGATCGAACGGTTCTTCAACAAGATCAAACAATGTCGGCGTGTTGCGACCCGATACGACAAACTCGCGGCCAACTACCTGGCCTTCGTCAAGCTCGCATCAATCCGCATCTGGTTGCGTGCTAATGAGTCCGCGCCCTAGTTCCTGCTTCGTCATTCCGCCTATAATCCGATCCAAATTGTCTAAAGCTATCGGGTGGAAAGGCGATGTGTCAGCTTTCGCGAAAAGCGCGGCGGTTGTTTAAGATGAGCAACCTGGCTCGAGGGCTACAGGAAGAGGCTGCTTTCGGCACTTTGTCCTGAAGTCGCAATCGTTCTTCGAGCGGGCCTAGGAAGCACGTCATCGTCAGGGCCACTGAGCAGCAGAATCTGCCTCAGTCACGGTCGGCCGCGGTCGGGCCGATGTAAAGTTGCTTTCACTTCCCTCCCCTCCCCCGAGAACATTCCAATTAAGCTCAAGCGCGCCGCCCCTTCATATGCTCGGCCACTAGCGAAAAGCCGCCGACCGGAAAGACCTGGCGGTGAGAATGTGGCGGGAGAGTTAGCCACTTCGCAGTCGGCTGGCGCTAAGCCAAGGTTCAGCGCGGGCATCGGAACTTTGGGTAACGAAGAACTTTGGATCATATCCTGAAGCGAATTGGTGCGGTATTCGTCGTCGTCCCGACGGCATTGCTGGCGGGACAGGTACAGGCAACGCCGATCTCTCCTGTGTCCGTAGGATGGACGGACACCCAAACCATACAACTGGTCCACCTTAAGGACATTGGAGGTGGTCGCCTCATTCGCACAGCTACAACGGATACCAATACAACACAGCGCGGCATGGCTACTACAATGGGTACGAAGGCTATCGCTACCGTCGGGATGGATATCGTCTGCACAGTGATGGCTGGTGAGCTCCGCTCACTTCGGAGCGCCGTCGTGATTGGCGATCTCTCGCGGCCCTCGCCGGGTCTAATCGAATGCGCCATCTGCCCACGTCGAGTGGCGCTATGATCCCTATCTCTCATACCGGGCGTACGACAACAGCTTCCAGTCCTACTATGGGCACATCAGGAATGCGTGTCGCGATACTATTGAGCAGGCCCTGATGGCGGCGGTCATAAGCTCTTCAGTCTTGATGAGACGCCGCGCAAAATCGCAGATCACGCGTGAGCGTATTGTCTCCACAGTTTGCGGGGCACAGTTCTGCTCGCCAGGACTTCTAGATCGGCGGCTCCGCGCCGACCCGACATAAGGCAAGCGATCGGATCCCTGAGCTTCTGCACAGACATTGACGGAAAGCTCGCGAAGTCGGGCGAGTATGTAGACGACGGACGCTGCCGGCGAAGCTAGCTATGGCTTTTCCTAGTCGGCGGTCTTTTCGAGCAGGCCGGTTTTTCGTGGGATCAATGACGCTGCTCCGCCCCATAGTTTGCTGCGCAACTCAATGGGCAATCACGAGTGGCTTGCGAGCGGTGTCGGCAGCGTCCTTGCTGTCGAAGGCCCCCTCCCCTCATATGTGGAACGGCCCGTTTAGCAAGACTCTGCTGCTGTAATTTTCCAAGTCGGGTGGTGCGGTCGTATGTCCGGCCTATCAGCGCGGTCGCGTGACCGCTGGCCATGATGATTTCCGTAATGCTGGATCGCCTAATCGCACTCGCGCGCTGCAAGGCGCAAAGAGGGGAACGGTCTGATCTGCATTGGAATTCGCCCCGTTTGGTTCATCACAGCAGTTGCACCTTGCCTCTCATTCCGGCGCTGTCGCTCCGGAAGTTCGTAAAGTATTATGCGTGTGATACTGCCGATGTCGGTTCGTAACATCCGCCCTTGATCATCAAAGCCCAGATGATACGGGCTGTCTTGTTGGCCATGGCCACGGCGACGACCTTGAATGGCCTCCGCTTCAAAAGACTGGCGACCCAAGGCTGCATAGTCGCCCCGTATTTTGACGTTCTGAGGATCGCCATGGCTCCCACCATGAAGAGACTTCGCAGTTGTGGATTGCCTCGCTTCGATATCGAGCCCAGCTTTTGTTTCCCGCCGCTCGAATTTGACCGAGGCGTCAGCCCCACCCATGCCGCAAAATCGCGGCCGGTTCGGAATCCAGTTGGGTCCGGCACCAACGCCCTTACCGCCGCCGCAGTGATCGGGCCGACGCCTGGGATACTGGTCAAGCGGCGTGAGACGTCATCCTGTCTGACGGACGAAACGATCACCTTTTCCAGCTTCATGATCTTCTCTGTCAGGCGCTCGATCTGGTCTGCAACCTCGGTCAATGTGTAGCGGGCGATCGCTGGCAGCCGATGATCGGTATCGTCGCGCACTATTTCGATAAGCTTGGCGCTCGCCTTAAATCCTGCTGCGGCCACGATGCCCAGCTCCGCCAAATGCGAGCGCAGTGCATTGACCAGTTGAGTCCGTTGCCTGGTCAAAAGATCGCGGGTTTTGAGCATCATGTTGATCGATTGCTCGACGTCCGACTTTACCGGCACAAACCGCATTGTCGGTCGTGTGACAGCCTCGCAGATTGCTTCGGCGTCCGCGGCATCGGTTTTGTTCCTCTTTACGTAAGCCTTGACGTAGAATGCGGGCATGATGCGGACCTGGTGGCCGAGTTTGCCGATCTCCCGCGTCCAATAATGAGCGCTGGCACAGGCCTCCATCCCGACGAGGCAAGGCGGGGTCCGCTCAAAGAAGTCCAGAAGGTGAGATCGACGAAGCGTCCGCCGCAGCACAACCTTCCCCGTGGCATCGATGGCATGAACCTGAAATACAGATTTTGCCAAATCAAGACCAATCGTTGCAATCGCTCCCATGGAAATGCATCCGTGATTTAACTCTCGCGAGACTATGCGGCAAACTCAGTTGCCTGAGGAGGGCCGTTCCACACCATCACACTTCATCGCCATAGCTTACCCCAAAGAATCCAACCTGGCCCTTTGCTTTGCGCATGCCATCCTTTCCGGTCGTAACGCCTCGGAAAAACCCGACCTCCGTGAATACCGTGGCACGCTGGTTGACCAAATAGGTCGTCTCAGCACGGGCTCATCCAGAGCCATAAAACGCGAACGGCAGTATTAGAGAGCCATTGAATGCTGCTGGCCGGAACAACCCTATCGATGCCGATCTTGCTAGTGCCTTCCAGATCAAAGTTCTCCGTCTTCCCAACGGACACAAACGTCTTCCTCGTGCTGATCGGCGTTGAGCTCGTCGCCCCGACCAACGGGTTGGACACGCTCCGAGTTGAACTATCTTGGCTCCACGCGATTGCCGGCTTTGCGGTTCCGTCTATCGGAACGGACCCTCTTAGGTGATGGCCAGGGGTAGTGCCACCCGGCAAGTAACGAGCGGCAGCTTCGCGTCACCTCTCCAGAATGCTCAGAGTGTCGTGACGGGAGGTCCCTCTCCCTTGGCTGTCAAGTGGTTGAAATTTGCTCGGCTCTGTCTGGTACCTCGGTCGTTGAAGCTGATGCATTCGACCTATCGATGGCGCAAGGCATTGAATCAACGCGTAATTTTTCTGAAATTGCCGGCCGGCAACTGTTCCGGTCCGAATCGTCGACGGGCGGGTGAGCACCTTAGCTTGGCCAATACCCTGCGTCGCCGCGCAACTTGCTTTGGCCCTGACGTGTAAGATGGCCCCGTTGTGGTTGCGGTGACTTAAGTTAAGCTATTGAAAGTAAACAATAAAACAGAGAAATTGCCGGCCGGCAACTTTCTCGACACGCTGGCAACGTTCGTTTGCGCCTAGCGCTCACAGCGACCGTCAGCGCGAAACCGGGGTCAGGGTCAGCACCTCGTTGTTGGTCTTGCACGAACCCGGTACGCCGTTGATGCAGCCCTTCGTGGTTTGCTTGATCGTCAGCGTAGATCCGTCGCCCGACGGACCGATCGTATAAGTGCCGCTGCCGGCGCCTGAAAAACCGCCCCCCGCAAGCACATATTTCACCGTCCCGCCGGAGCGCGACGTTGGCGTGTAGACGAAATCCGCAGTGCCACCGGGGAACTTGCCGACGACCTTGAACGCCTCGTTCAACTTCGCCACAGTTCCGCTCACCTTGATCCGGGCGCCGCCGCCGGTGACCATCCACGGGCCGGGACAAAGCTTGCCCAGCACATGTTCGGCAATCCGGACAGCCTCGTCCAGATACGCATCGTCGTCTGAAAAGCCGGTGAAGCTGTCGACAAGGTCACCGCCGGGGTTGGTTCTTGTCTCTATGGTCCAGTCGGCTTTTCCGGCCCCGAATGTGATGCGGCCGCCAATCAAAAAGTCTGGTGCGATAGTACCCAGTTTCTTGATCGCCGTGGCCGGGTCGGCATATTTCGACTGCTGAAACTTCTGTTCCTTGATTACCTCGTCGATCCGCCGCCATTCGACGACCTTTCCCGCGCACCATGCAAACTCCCCGCCGTCGCCCAGCATGGTGACGACGTGGTGCAAGATAACCTCGCCCAGACCGTGGCCAGCAGACTCCCGACCGGGATAGTTGTCATCTGTGATTGTGCCGACCGCCAGGGCCACATCGGCTTGCTGCGCTGGTGCGATCACCGATGACAGCAAGACAAGCAAAAGCGCACTAAGCACCGGCACGAAATGCGACGCTATTGACCGAACCTGCACCTTGATGCGCCTCGCTCACGGATCATGCGGCTACACTGCCTCTCTAACCAGCGCTCTGTCCAACGAAATCTCGGGTGCGGTCCAGTCCACTCGATCGGGCAAATGAGTCCGCTGAACAGGGGTGAGGAAGGGGCTGAAATGCCTGGATTCCGGCGAATCCGCTGATCCCGCCGCTAGCATCGTGATTGGACAGCGCAATTGACAGGGATCACTCTACTGCTGGGGTTTGCTTTCGCAACGTCGTTTGATTGGAGGCGACAATGAAGCATCACAGCTTGGAAGAACTGCAAACCATCGCACAGGTTGAGTCCTGTTTCGATCCCGACGGTATGACGCGCCGACAGCGGCTGGAGCGCTGGGCTGAGCTTTTGGAACTAATCAGGCACAGACATCTGGACACGCTTCATGAAACCGAATTCCAGGTTAGCGATGAGCGAAATGCCCTGCGCAGCGACTATTCGCCGATAACGATCGCATTTAGGGATCCGGTGCTCCGTGCTGCAGGCATGGAAACGGATACCTATGGCGAGGCGAAGCGCTTCTTCAAAATCAGCGATGACGAACTGCATGACGTTGTCTGCTACTGCCGCTTTGGCACGACGGTGAGTGCCGCGGCGGCAGCTCACCAGGTTCGCTTGTTACTCGCAGACAAGCCGAAAGGCTTCTGGGCGTCGGTAGCAGGGTTCTTCATCGGTCGGCAACCCAAGGATCAGCCATTCTGGGATTAGGTTTCCATACTTCGCCCGTGGAGAGAGGGAGGAAAGGTTGCTCAAATCAGTAATCGCGCGGCCCGTCCGTGTTTGCGCTCCGCGTTGTTGTAATAGCGAGCCGTCTGCGCAACGGATTTGTGCAACGACTGCTGCATCGGGACGGCATGCTCGTCGGTCAGGCCCTCGACGCGCAATGCTACGACTTCCGACCGGCGGCGGCCACCGGAGGCGAGAGCGGTCAGAAGCAAGGCCTTATCGCGCAGATCGGCCAGGCGTTCACCGGCGCAGGCCTGCAGCAGCTTTGCCAGGATGTCGCCGGTGACTGCTTTCTTGCTCTTGCGTTGCCGCGGCCGCGCGCTGGCGCGAACGGCAAGACGCAGCGCCGACTTGAGCGAGGGGCCGTCGAAGGCTCCTGTCAGGCCGCGCCAACGGGTCAGGATCGACCAGCTCGTCAGCCGCCGCCGTACGGTCTCGGGGGCATGCGGCCCGTCGGCGCGCAGCAGGCGCTGTGAGCGCAGGCCGACTTCCACCTCAACCGGCATGCCATGGGATGGACCTTCTACGCGCTTGCCCGAGTCCCAAAGATGATGGGCGACGAACTTCAGCAGCAGACTTTCCGGCGCCTGCCGGGCAGCGGAGTGCCCGTGGCGAGCTGGCACCAGGCCTCGAGATAACCGAGATCCGAGGCAAGCGCTCTGAGCGTGTTATCGCCCATGCCTTCGCTGGCCAGATGCTTGAGCGTCGCGACGTCGTCGTCGGTGAGAAGGGTGGCGAGCTGATCGCGCCGATCGAACGGCAGGATGGCGTCGAGCGCGTCGAGTTCTTCGGCACGCCGGTGGACGGCATCGGAAAGTGTCTTTTTCGCCAATTTTGCGGCTGCGCTAGCTGTAGCTCTGCGCGATTTTAGACTGTCGGTCAGACTAATTGAGCGGAAACCTTTCATTTGTATCGATTGCGGTTTTGGGTTTCCAGGCTCACCGGATTTTCCTGGTGGGCCGGAATTTTCGGACGCGCCAACAATGGCCGCATCCTAGGTTGGCAAGTGAATGAAGGGCCAATTCCATACCCGCGCCGTATCCACGCTTCCTCTCGCCTGGCGGGCCGCCTCCATCGAAGCCATGGCTAAGCTCACAGGCCTGGTCGAGTGTCGTGAAATCAGAGCCGTCCCGCCCTTCCTGCATGCGGCCTTCCGGAGCTTTCGGGGAGGGGAGGGGGAGCCGGCGCCGGAAAAACCCACCGCCGCGGCCCAGGCTGAAGGCCGCTGAGCTGAACGCGCGATCGGTCGGCTGATGAGCCGCGCCCTCAGCGACGGATAAGGCCAAAGCGGTGGGCTTCGTCCAGCAGGTCGCGGACAGAGGAGGGCTGCCATTTCCTGCCGCCGCGTACAGGCCGTTCGCCCATCTGGTCCAGTTGCGCGGCAATGTCGCGAAGCGACAGCTCGGGATCAGCAATGGCGATCGCCGCCACCAGTTTCATCAGATGGTCCTCGGGGGCGCGGCGAGGGGAGCGGGCCAGGAGTTCTTTTTCCGCGAGCTTTTCGCGGACCAGGCGATGAATGGCGCGACGCAGGCGCTCGACGGTCCAGTTGTGGCCGCGGCGATTGAGCACGCGCACGACATTGTCCCAACTGTGCTGAGGCCGCAGTTGCCGCACCAACGGCAACCATGTCTGCGCGGACGCAATGAGCTCATCGAGATAGAGCTTTTCGCGTGCTTTTGAGACTGCTTTGATCGCCTCCGGGCGCCGTTCGCGCAGGCCGGGGTTTCCAGGAAGCCTGCCGCGCGCCTTCGCCGCCTTGATGCCGGCCTTCGTGCGTTCGGCAATCAGCGCTCTCTCGAGCTGCGCGACCGCACCAAGAACCTGAAGGGAAAACATGCCCTGGGGGGTCGAGGTGTCGATCGGATCGCGGATCGACCGGAAATGCACGCCGCGCTCTTCAAGATCCTCGATCACCTGCAACAGGTGGCTGACCGACCGGGCCAGCCGATCGAGGCGGACGACGACGAGGACGTCTCCTGCGGTGAGCTCGCCAAGCAATTTGGTCAAGACGGGGCGAGCGCGCGATGCCCCGGAGCCGTGCTCCTGGTAGATCCGATCGCAGCCGGCGGCGCGCAGCTCGTCGATCTGGGCGTCGTGGACCTGGTCCTCTGTCGAAACGCGGGCGTAGCCGATCAGCCGCTTTGGAGACTGGTGGCCGTTAACTGTTTGTCGCTTCGCCATCGCGCTCTTAGCGGCCTCGTTTAGAACTGGTTTGTACAGACAAGAAATGCGTTAGAAAATGCTCAGTTGCAAGCGTGTTTTATGTATTGAATAGCGGCCCGCCAGACTCGAAATCCTACGAAGGATGAGCAACGGAGCGTCCATATCGGCAAACGCGCGCCAGCGGGCTTCTGTGGCGGAAATACCGCTCCCATCATCGCCTCTACTCTCGAGCGGGCAGGACACATCAACTCGGCCGGCGGCTATTCGCGCGATTGGACGCGAAAGGCCGAGTGTGGGGAGTTTTCGCTCGGACCAATAACGATGGCCCTGATGCGGGCAAATGCGGGCGCTCGATCATCCTTGCATTTATGGAGTTTGATTCCAGAAATGCGAGGTAAAGATTGATGCCGAGCGCGTTGATAGTTTCTGGTCGTTGCGACGCTAGACGAATACGCGGGCCGCTCGCCCCTTTTTTCGCTCTGCATTGTTGTAATAGCGCGCCGCCTGGGTGACGGACTTGTGCTGCGACTGCTGCATGGCTTCCGGCAGCGGTACGCCACGGTTGGCGGCCTCAGTCAGATATCCTGATCGCAGTCCATGCGCCGAAAACAGGGTCGGGTTGAGCCCGGCCTGCCTGCAGCGACCTTTCAGGATCAGGTTGACCGACTGCGGCGTGAGCGCCCGGCGATCTATGTTCCCCCACTGATCAATGCGCCGAAAGACAGGACCGTTCTTGATGCCGGCCTGCTCCAACCACCCTTTCAAAGCTTGCACGGGCCTACCGATCAGAAATACCTGATCGTCATCATCGTTCGTGGTCGTCTTGGTGCGGCCGAGGCGGATCGACAGGCAGGGGAGGGGCGCGGAGCCAGGATCCGCCGGATCGGCCTGCACGGGGCCTTCATCTGTGAGATCCTCTACTCGCAGCGTCGCCACTTCCGACCGGCGCCGGCCGCCGGATGCGAACGCCGTCAGAAGCAGTGCCCGATCGCGTAGATCGACAGTGCTCTCGCCGGAGCAGGCCTGCAGCAGCTTTGCCAGGATCTCCCCGGTCACCGCCTCTCTGCTCTTTCGTTGCCGCGGTCGGGCGCTGGCGCGGACCGCAAGCCGCAGCGCCGACTTGAGCGAGGGACCGTCGAAGGCGCCTGTCAGGCCGCGCCAACGGGTCAGGATCGACCAGCTCGTCAGCCGCCGCCGCACGGTCTCGGGCGCGTGCGGCCCGTTGGCGCGCAACAGACGCTGTGAGCGCAGGCCGGCTTCCACCTCAACCGGCATGCCGTGGCTTGGATCCTCGGCCCGCTTGGTGGGATCCCAGAGATGGTGGGCGACGAATTTCAGCATCAGGCTCTCCGCCGCTGGCCAGGGCAGGGGAGTGCCCGTGGCGAGCTGGCACCAGGCCTCGAGATAGCCGAGGTCAGACGCCAGCGCCCTGAGCGTGTTGTCGCCCATGCCCTCGCTGGCGAGATGCTTCAGCGTCGCGACGTCTTCGTCGGTCAGCAGGGCTGCAAGCTGATCGCGCCGATCGAAGGGCAGGATGGCGTCCAGGGCGTCGAGTTCTTCGGCGCGCTGCTCTGTTTGCGACGCTGTAAGGTCAATGCTCATTCTCGAAAGGCCCCAGCACCTGAATCCTCTCGGCGCGGGCCGCGCCGGCGAGCTTACGGTCAAGGGTGGCGAGCGGCAGGGATTGACGGACTGCAACGTCGAGATAGGCGGCGTCGTAGGCGCTCAGGCCGTGCGCGCTTGCGAGTTCGAGCACCGAACCGTCCTGACCGGCGCCGGTGTCCTCAAGAGGCAGCCGGCGGAGCCGGGCCATCGCGTTCAGCGCCTGGCCGGGGGCGATCCTCTGTCGCCGCTCAGCGCTGATTAATATGCTGCGCGTCTCGTGCCAGAACAGGTTGGGTACCGGGCAAGGGCTGGACATGCCGGCGATGAGTCGCTCGGCCGCCTCGCTGTATTCCTCCGGCAACAGCCAGGCAGCAGCGGTCGATGCGTCGAGGACAAAGATGGTCAAAACTTTTGTCCCTCGCGTTTCCAGTCGAGGATCTCGTCGTTGGTGACCGGTTTTGCCCGCATCCTGGCCGCGCGCACTTCCGCGATGAGCGTCGTGAGTTCGGTTTCCTTCTTAACGCGCGAGAGCCGGGCGACCGGATCGTTGCCGCGAGATATGATGACCTCTTCGCCGGCTTCGACGCGGGCCAGTAGTTCGGAGAGATGGGCCTTGGCCTCGGCGACCTTGACGGTGACGCTCATGGGAAACTCCGCTTGAAAATGACGTTTCGTCGCGCAGATTGCGGACGATCTTAAATTTGTGCTTCCGCCTAAAGATAGAGCGCGTTCAATGGTTGGTCAACCTGCAGACCACATCACTATCGATACCTGAAACCTATCGCTAGTGATTGTGCCCGAAAATTGGCGTCTGCATGACGGAAAAATAACGTCAGATAGCTTCTGTTTGTGTGATTTAATGTGTTAATTCATATGGTTAATATTTGATGAATCCGCAAAATGCAGCGCCGCGACCGGGTAACCGGGGCAAATTTTCTGGCGGTGCTGTTGAGATAGGCAAAAGCTCTATATGCGCACCCTAGCACAGACGGGTTGAGTCGCGGAAGCACGGTGGTTTTCGGTCATCGAGATGGGAGCAGTCTTGCGGCGTCGTGCACACATGTCCGTGGCATCGACGCTGACTCAAGGCAGTTCTCCTTGCCAGGGCTGTTTGCAAAGTGGAGAGCCGTGTTCAAGCCTTAGCCGCGACCAGAGTGGCGAGCGGCGGGATGGGCTCGCCCTTGATCCCGAGGCGGTCGCCGAGATAGTGCCAGAACGACAGGCCGAGCTTGCGGCAGGTTTTCATCAGCCCGAGCATGGTGTCGCGCGCCACACGACCATCGCGGCTCATCGTGCCGCCGGAGATCTTGCGCTTGGTGACGAAGCTGCGCAGGTCGTTCTCCGACGCATTGGATGGAGCGGCGTTCCCGGTCGTTCCAGCACCTTGAGCAATTCGTCCTTGCGGCGAAACAGGCGCGCCAAAAGCTTGTCGAGCTCCTCATAGCCAGTGTTGAGCGAGAAGATGCGGTCGAAGCGTTTGTGGAATGCGGCAGTGAGCCCAGGCGGTGGCTTTCGTTTGACGTTCTTCAGCGCCCGGTAGAACTGCCACACGAGATCGCGCACCGTCTCGACCAGACGCACCTGCCGCGGCGTTGTCGGCATTAGCTTTTGCAGCAGCCGCTCCGAGTGGACCCAACAGAGCGCATGGTTGCCGACCCAAACTGACCGGCGTCGTCGGAAACAATAACGGTATCACCGATGAGACCATGATGGCGGATCGATCCCCAGATGCCGGCTTCCGCCAGCACACGCACGGCCTGCCGGTCAAAAGTGTCGATGCCTTTGTTCGCCAGATATTCGAGAAATGGCACCTGATTGCAAAAGCGTCTGGGTTCGTGACTGCGCAGTTTGGCGACCAGCGCCGGATCGACGCGACGGCGATCGAGATAGTCGAATGCCGCGTCGTTGAGGGCATAGTCCTGATAGTTGCCTCTCAGCAGCGACAGGAAGTTCAGCCGGGACTTGGAGGGCGTGGTGCGGAAGTTGGTGAACTGCGCCCCGCCGATCTGGGTCGTATGGAAGTTGGAGCGCGCATGCCGGGCGCCGGTATCGTCGACGGTGATATAGGGTGCCGAAAGCAACCCGGCATGCAGCACCGCCGCATCCTCGGCGACAAAGCTGTCCAGCCCTTGGGTCATCAGCCGCACGACCTGGCGCTTGGAGACGTCGACGCCGACATCGTTGAGCAGCGTCGTCAGCCGTTCCATCGTCACCTGTCCTTGCGCGTGCAACATCAGGCAAAACCGTCGCAGGTTGGCGCCGTAGCTTCCGATGATTCCTGCAGGCAACGGCGCAAGCAGCATCTTGCCGTCCGGTGTCAGCCAGCACTCGCGCCGGTAATGAACGACCTCAGCCGAGATGACCAGGTCACACACATGGCAGCTCTTGTAGCCCTTGAAACGGGAACCTGGAGGCGGCGTCATGCGGAGCACTTCTTCCCGGCTCACTTGGCTGATGTCGAGCTTCGGGCCGCGCGGTTTCTTCTGGGCTGCCGGCGGATCATCCAGTTTGAAATCCGTCGCCTTCTCCATGCCCGACGGGCGAAACGGCGGCCGCGGCGGCAGGTTCTTCAGTCTGGCGATCTCGTCGCGCAGCAGCTGGTTCTCCACCTTCAGGCGGGTGTTTTCCTGGCGCAGCGCTGCATTCTCTTCGCGAAGCTCCGCATTCTCGGCGCGAAGTCGCGTGACTTGTGCGGAGAGCTCCCTGACCTCACTGACCAGGCCCGTCACAAGCGAACGCAACGCGTTCAGCGACAGCGTGTCGGCGTGCTCGGGTGAGGGGAGGCGCTTCTTCGGCATGACCGAAACGAGTCTGATTTGCGCCCGAGGCGGAATCCTTGACCCATCGCCGACGGCTCACATCGCCCGCTTATGCACAGATCTTACATCGCGGCCGCGAAAGGGACGCCACCAAATGTGCCCCCGTTACCTGCGACCGGGTAACCGTGTGGCTTTTACTTCCCGATTTCAATTAATTTGGTCTTCGATTCTGACCGTACGACTTCGCGAGGCAGGGGGAGGGGGCTGTTTCAAGGCTGTTGGTAAGGCCAACGTGGGACTGCAAGGAATTCCGCTTTTCCAATTTATTGGCATGAGTGCCGCGGCGGGATTGTTTATGACGGTGCGGTCCACGGCCGTTACGGTGAAGGGACGATGCGCCGGGGAGATCATGAAGAAAACGGAACTGTGCAAGTACCGCATTGACATAGAATTCCGCCGTTCGGCAATGAAGCCGTTCAGTCACCAAAGATATTGGCAGCGAAATGCGGCGCGAAGGGTTGGGGTGGCTGCGCACGATGACACCGGATGGCCGGCGTCATCCATAATCAACTGCGGGTGAAGGCTCAAAAGAGGCTGACGGGAAAGGGTGCGACACGGAACTAAGCAAGCCGCGCCAAGCCAAGCAAGGAGAAGCAGATCGAATATGGCAGGGAACTGATCGCGATCAAAGCTCAACTTCCGCACGGTCATTTCGGGCCGTTGGGTCTGGATTGATTCCGGATTGTCGCCTGGCACCGTACAGAACTACATGCGCCTCGCCAGACAAGCAGACCTGCAGGAGCGATCGGCGGCGTAGCGGTCCCACACGCGCCGTTCGGCATTGAAGCTTCCACATGATATCCCTGCGAGGAAAAATGGGAGGGTGATGTGATGCTATACACTCACCGCTGCAAGGACTTCCCCGGCTTGGAAGCCTGTCCAGGATCATTCTACAGCCGAGACTGAAGCGGAGCTGCGGAAGCACATTGAGCTTCACGGCGCGACCGCTCATGGTGAAAACCCGGAACAGTGGTCCAAGGAAGACCGCGAACAGGTCGCGAAGATCATCTGCCAGTCATAAGGCAAATCGCGACAAAAAGGAGAGCGAGATCTCGACCGGAGCCGCGTTGAGGGCGCTCAGCGCGCCGCAATTGCTTGCACCTTGATGCGGCCACCGAAGGGGAGCTTGGCGGCCTGATAGATGGTCCGTGCCGGCCGTTGTCCTTCAGGGAACAGCTCCGCGTAAAGGCGGTTGATGTCCTTTACGTCGGCCAGATCTATGAATGCCAAATCGACATAGACGATGTCGGCAGCGCTGAAGCCGGCAGCTTCGGCAATCCGGAATACATGTGCAAAAGCACGCTTGGCCTCTTCCATCGTACTGCCGGGAACATAGGCACCGTCGTCGCCGACGGACAGCTGGCCACTGATCCAGCATTGATTGCCGACAACGACTGCGTTGCTGATGGGGGACGGCGACGGCGGGACGCCGTCAACGTCCACGATATATCGTTTTGTCATGTCTTGTTCCTAATTTTTGGGGGCTCAACTTGAAACGTGGTTGGTGCAAGCTCCACATCCTGTTCGCCCAGGGAAATCCCTGCGAACGAACGGGACGTCATCATCGTACCGCATCCATGCTCAGGCGGGCGGCGAGATGCGTGATCTCGCTCTGGGCATAGACCGCGACGCCGATTTCCCGCAGGGCAGCGGCGACCACGCCCTGACCGAACTTGCGCGCACCGTCGTACCGGCCCGCGTAAACGAACGAGGAGCCGCATGCCGGGCTTCCATCGGTAAGGAGTGCGTAGCCGCATCCTTTGGTCGTTGCGGTCGACACGGCGATCCGCGCGGCTTGGAGAAAGGATTCGGTGACGTCGCGGCCGCTGTTTTCGAAGACCCGCGCCGCGCCGAAAAGAACGTCTCCGCCGCCGAATTCTGCCTCGATCTCCGCTGGCGGGCGCGGTATGGCGAAACCGGCCGCGACCTCGGGACAAAGTGGAACTACCCAGCCTTCCTGCTGCCATTTGCGCAGCAGGTCGCTTTCGAACGGCTTTGCGCTGCCATCGTAGCGCACGCGTTCACCAAGCAGACAGGCACTGACGAGGATCTTTGGGTTCATTCACTATTCCCGCGCGGACTGTTTCTGCTTGCGGAGGCGAATTCTAACACGTCGCCGCAGCGGCACTCTGGCGGCGGTCCCATGACTTACACGCGTCAGGCCCGCAGCCTTTGGGCTGTAAATGTGGTTGTGGGCGCCGCTCGCCTCTTCATGGTGCTGGATAACGTCGCTACGCCATCGAAACGGGGCGTAGTGGTTGTTTTCGTCACGTTGGGTTCGCCGGAAGCCATGTGATCGATGATCGGACAAACCGGATGCTCATTGCCCGAACAGGACTTTACCAGCCGCCGCACATTACCGAGTATCGCCTGCATTTCGGCAATTCTGGTCTCCAGCTCTCGCACCTGCTCAAGCGCGATGTCCCTGGCATCCGCGCTTGCCCGGCGGTCATTCTGCCAGAGATTGATGAGCCGCTGGATGTGTTCGACCAAAAACCCAAGGTCTCGTGCCTTCCGGATGAACCGAAGCGTGCTGAGATCTCTCCCGCGATAGACGCGGTAACCGGACAGCGTTCGAGGTGCGGGCGGGATAAGACCGATGCTCTCATAGTACCGAATCATTTTGACCGACAGGCCTGTCGCTTTTGACGCTTCACCAATGTTCATCGCGCTTTCCTTCCTAACACCTGGGATGCAGATCACTGGATCTGCCAGACTGTGAAGGTTCCAACGCTTGGAGGGTCAAGAAAAAAGTTCGGGTCGAGCGCAAGAGAATGGAAAGACCTTCGCTGAAAGCCCGGCAGGGCAATTCCGAGTAGACGACGCTAGGAAATTGATGATCGCGTCTTGACCCTCCAAGCTTTGGAAGCCCCAAGTTGACCATTGCGCAACCGAATATGGAGTGTAGCGTGCCGCGTGTTAAAGTTCCCGATTGGGCCTGCAATCATTGCGCCAGGGCCACGCGATGCGGCCTCTGCATCACACGGTCGGCGACGCGCGATGACGTTCTCACGGAAAAGACCTTCCTGGAGGCATGAAGTGTCCCTACTCAGCAAGATTTTCCTTTGCGTGGCGATTACTGCGGGCACGGCGACTGCAGCTGTGGCCACCTATGGTCACATCCAGTTCCCGCCAGAAAGCGCCGCCGCCCCGTCGGTTTTGGCGCCCATTTCGGTCGAGGAGCATACGGCCACCATCAACGCCATGCGGCCGCCTAAGCGCCAACGGCCGGTCGTCGCCGTCATCGGCCAGAACGAGGGTGCCGAGATCACCGACTTCGTTGTGCCTTATGGCGTCCTGGCTCGCTCCGGCCTTGCGGACGTGATTCCCGTGGCCCCGAGGGACGGGGCGATCAAGTTGACACCGGCACTTTCGGTCGCGGCCGACGCCTCGACCGCGGAATTCGATCGCCGATTTCCCGACGGCGCCGACTACGTGATCGTGCCGAAGATCGAAGACTCGGCAGATCCACAAGTGGTGACTTGGATCCAAGAGCAGTCCGCCAAGGGCGCGATCATCGTCGGAATCTGTGCGGGCACCAAGACGCTGTCCGCCGCGGGGCTGTTCGCCGGACGCAGAGCCACGGCCCACTGGTACGACATCGCCAAGCTGCGCGAGGACAACCCGTCGATGACCTGGGTGCAGGACCGCCGTTACGTGGTTGACGGGAACGTGGTTACGACGACCGGTGTCAGCGCGTCGATCCCAATCTCACTTGCGCTCGTCGAGGCAATCGGCGGTCGGGCGCGTGCCACCGAACTCGCCGCGGAACTTGGTGCGACAAACTGGGACGCCCGTCACGATAGCAGCGCGTTCTACCTCGACCGCACAGACTTCTGGGTCCAGCTGCGCAACAGCGCCCGGATCTGGGCGCATGAAGAACTCGGCGTTCCCGTCTCCGACGGCATCGACGAGATCTCGCTTGCGCTGGTCGCGGACGTCTATTCTAGGACCCGCCAGTCAATTGCTGTATCTCTGGCCAAGGATCTTGCGCCAGTGACGACGCGCTCGGGTTTACGGCTATTGCCTGACTACGCCATTGATGATGCCGATCTCGACATCGTTCTCGACCCGATCGATGACGCGGCCCCGTTGAAGGCGCTCGACATCGCGCTGAACGAGATCAAGGCGCATTACGACCGCGAAACCGCGGCCTTCATCGCCCTTCAGATCGAGTACGCGTGGCCTCAGCCTCACGAGGCGGTGATTTCAGATTGACGATGCTCTCGAGCTTCCGAATTAGGGCCAGGTCCCACAAGTCCTGGCCTTTTTTCAGCTCTGCGATCCCGAGGAAGCGCGCGTGCCGCATGAGGTCTACCTCGCGCGTCGCACGCCGCAAGTGTCGCAGTTGCGAAACGCAAGGGGGGCCTCCCCAACACGGGACGCGGCGATATACCGCCTCGCACTCGAAACCTTAAGCCGATGCTACGGACAGTCAGAAGGTGCTTGACCTCACCACGCCGAATAGAGAAGACAACCCCATCACTTATAAGCCAGATAAAATCTGGCGCTGATTTTCGCGAACTGGTTCGCAACTTTGGTTCGACGTCGTCTGACGCGAGGCAATCGAACAGGATGCTGCAGTTGGATGTTGGTCAAAGCCGCGGACGACGCAGCGCTCGCACTTTGGTATCCGGGCGATGCTCTAGCCAATCGGGATCGACATGCCAACCTTCACCCTGTCCATGGCAACGAAGGTGCGAAAGTGCTTCACATTGTTGTTCTCGAAGAAGAGCCTTTTGGTCAGAGCCTCGTATTCGCTCATGGATCGGACGGAGATTACCAGCATGAAGTCCGCGTCTCCCGTGACATAGTAGCACTGTTGAACTTCAGGCGCCGCGACAAACGAGCGCTTGGCGGCCTCATAAAGGTCTATTCGTTCGCTCTCCATTGCTACTTGCACGAACAAAGTGATCGATTGTCCGATCTTGGTCGGATCAATGATCGCGATGTTGGCCTGGATCACTCCCGTATCCTCTAACCTTTTGATGCGACGCTGAACAGCAGGAGCAGAGAGGTTGACCATCTCCGCTATCTTTCGCTGGGACATTTTATTGTCTTGCTGAAGAAGCTGCAGAATCGACTTGTCGACGCGGTCGAGTGATACGTGCACGGTTTCTGAATTTTCGCTCATTTGGATTGGTAAAATAGAGGGAAAGCATCGGATCTGTGCGCAAAATCAAGCACAAATTCCGATCAGCTTGCAATATTGTAAATTACCTTAAACGAGTGGGCAGTTACAATGCTGTTAATCAACCGGCACCCGGACCATGGCGCGAAGCTTGAAACGATCGATGCAGAGACACTGGGCCTCGAAGCTGCTGCGGAAGTTGAACGTTTCCTGAAGCATCGTGACGGGCATCGCGAGACCCCTCTTGTGTCCCTTGATCAACTTGCACGAGAGCTGGGCGTCGGCAGCATCCAAATGAAAGACGAGGGGCATAGGCTCGGCCTCGGAAGCTTCAAAGCGCTTGGCGGGTCCTACGCGGTCATTCGGCTGGTCCTAGAGGAAGCCGCGCGTCAGTTCGGACGGGATGTGGACGTCACGGAGTTGCTTTCGCCGGAGGTGAGGGCGATTGCCAGACGTATTACCGTTTCCTGTGCGACGGATGGAAATCATGGGCGCTCTGTCGCTCAGGGCGCTCAGCTCGTTGGCGCGAATTGCGCAATCTTTGTGCATTCCGGCGTGAGCAATGAAAGGATTGCGGCGATCGCTCGCTTCGGAGCGCAGATGATCCGCGTTGATGGAAACTACGACGACTCCGTCGAAGAGGCCACGAGTGCAGCGCAGCAGAACGGCTGGCTGACGGTCTCGGATACCTCGTGGCCCGGCTACGAGCGCATTCCCGGATTCGTCATGCAGGGTTACACCGCGCTACTCAGCGAAGCGGTGCGTCAAATGCCTACGAGGCCGACCCATGTTTTCATTCAGGCGGGCGTCGGCGGCATTGCTGCGGCCCTCGCAGCATATTTCTCGCTCGCTTATGGCGACGAGCGACCTTTCCTGACGGTCGTTGATCCGTCGCGAGCAGCTTGCCTATACGAAACCGCTAAGGCCGGCGAAATCGTCAAGGTGGATCACGCATCGTCGACCATGATGGCCATGCTCGAGTGCTATGAGCCCTCTCTTGTCGCTTGGCGCATCCTATCCCGCGTTGCCGATGCGTTCATGACCGTTGAAGACGAGGACGCGATTGACGTGATGCAGCGCCTTGCCAACCCCTTGCCGGGCGACCCGGCTGTCGTGTCGGGCGAGAGTGGGGGTGTCGGCTTGGCCGCGCTAATCAAGGTCGCTCATGACGCGGAACTGCGCACCAAGCTGAAGCTTGGCCCGGATTCGTGTGTCTTCTTGATCAACACGGAAGGTGCGACCGATCCGGACGTCTACAAGCAGCTCGTCGGCCTGACCCCCGAAGAGGTCGCTAGCCGCAACCGATGAGAAGGGACGAAACACTCGGATTCATACACGGAGTGAACACGCACGCCGCAATCGTCAGGCGCCGCCTGCCGAAAACGTGAAGTCGCGATACCGGTGCTAAGAGCTGGTAGACGGACCCGACCAACTTTCGAACCGGCACTCATTCATAGCCTAAAGATTACGGACCAGGACGCGTTCTGGCACGCGGAAACGTTTGACCGAAGTACAAGAAAAGAGGGGAATGAAGGTGAGAAAATTCGTTTTAGCAGCCAGTCTTCTTGCAACAACAATCAGCTCGTCCGCTTGGGCCGACACGATCATCGGCTGGGCGGGACCGGTCACGGGCGGGAGCGCCGGCGTGGGAGAGCAAAACCTCAATGGCGTGAAGCAGGCCGTCGAGGACATCAATGCTGCCGGAGGTATCCTCGGTGAGAAGGTCGTTCTCCAAATCGAAGATGACGCTGGAGATCCGAAGCAGGCGGTATCCGTTGCAAATCACCTCGCTGCCGCTGGCGCTCAGTTCGTCGTAGGGCACCAGAATTCTGGCGCGTCCATTCCGGCGTCCGATGTCTACCTCGAGAACGGCATGTTCCAGATCACGCCGGCTTCGACAAACCCCAGCCTGACCGAACGTGGCCTCTGGAATACGTTCCGTACCTGCGGTCGCGACGACCAGCAGGGGACGGTCGCAGGCAACTATCTGACGAAAGCCTTTACCGGCAAGAAAGTGTTCCTCGTCCACGATAAGACGCCGTACGGCCAAGGGCTTGTCGAGGAGGTCAAGAAGGCCATCAATGGCGGAGGCCTTGCGGAGGCTGGCTTTGAAGGCGTTACCGTCGGCGACAAGGACTTCTCGGCTTTGATCGCAAAGATCAAGGAGTCCAAGGCCGATGTGGTCTACTTCGGCGGCATCTACACCGAGGCCGGGCTCATCCTGCGCCAACTGCGCGACCAAGGAAGCAAGATCCCGATGATCGGCGGTGACGCGATGTTCTCGACGGAGTTCTCGGCGATTGCCGGTCCTGGGGCAGACGGTACGCTTATCACGTTCGGTCCCGATCCTCGCAACAATCCTGCGGCTGCAGATGTGGTCAAGAGATTCGACGAAAAGAAGATCGATCCGGAAGGCTTCACGCTTTACGGCTACGCTGCAATGCAGGTCATTGCAGCCGGAATCAATGCGGCCGGTAAGGCGGATGCTCAGGCGGTGGCCGACAAGCTCCACAGCGGCGTAGTTATCAGTACGGTCATCGGGCCGCTCTCCTACAACCAGAAGGGTGATATCACCCGGCTGGACTTTGTCCTCTACGAACTGAAGGACGGTAAGTTCGTGGAACGCACTGCCAACTGAATCGATAGTCATGACCGGGAAGCCGATGCGCGCAACAAACAAACACGCGTCGGGGCCGGTCAGGCATCCTGGCCGTCGCAAAGCGGCTTGAAGCGCCGGCGGGTGCACGGCGCGGTTGATCGTCTGGACATCGCGCGGTGTCCCGCGATCCAGAAACTCGCCGGAGATTCGGCTTGAACGAGCAGAGCCACGTTTCCTTCAAGGCGGAAGAAGCGACGGACCCGGCATCCTACGAGAACATTGTGGGCTCAAGTCCCGAGGACGTCCCCAGCAGAACCGAAGTGCACTCCAGATGAACACTGACCTTAAAGAAATTCCCAGAGTGAAAAGGAACAGAAGTGAGCGCCATTAAAATCCCGCAGCGCGGCTTTTCACCGAAGGAATTCGAAAGCCGTATAGAGCGCGCCAGGCAGATCATGCACAAGCACAAGTTTGACGCTCTGCTCGTTTCATCGCCGCCGAACGTCCGCTACTTCACAGGCTTGGACTCCCAGTTCTGGGAGAGCCCGACGAGGCCATGGTTCGTGGTCGTTCCGCTCGAAGGCGACCCGGTGGCAGTGATCCCGGAGATTGGCGCAGTCGAGATGGCGTTGACGTGGATGAGGGACATCCGCACCTGGCAGGCTCCAAATCCTGAAGACGACGGCATCTCCCTTTTGAGGTCCACGATCGAAGCTTTCCCGAGGCGGTACGGACGTGTCGGCGCGGAACTCGGGCGGGAGATGGCGATCCGAATGCCTATCACCGATCTGCTGAAGTTGCGAAACACTCTCGCAGTCGAGATCGCCGATGGCTCGCCTTGCATCTGGGAAATCCGTATGGTCAAGACACCGGCGGAAATCGAGCACATCCAGTACATATGCCAGATTGCGAGCGACGCCTACGAGGCGCTGCCGTGCAGCATTTCGATCGGCGAAAGCGAACGGGAAATCGCCCGTAAGCTGAGGATCGACATCGCCAGGCGCGGCGCCGATTCCACGCCGTTCATGCCAGCCATCGCCGGCCTCGGCGGCGTACCGCAGATCATATGCGGCCCTCACGACCGCCTTGTCCAGGAGGGCGACGTTCTCTTTATCGACACTGGCTCGACCTTCGACGGGTACTTCTGCGATTTCGACCGGAATTTTGCGATCGGGAACATCTCCGACGACGCCAAACGTGTGCACGACGCGCTTTGGCTCGCGACGGAAGCTGGTATCGCGGCAGCGGTCCCAGGCGCCAAGACCGATGACGTATTTCGCGCGATGGCCAAAATCATCGAGGAGGCGGGAGCCGTCGGCAACAACGTTGGTCGCCTGGGCCACGGACTGGGTATGCAGTTAACGGAACCGCCGTCGCATAGGCTCGGGGACGGTACGGTGATCCTAGAAAACATGGTGCTCACGATTGAACCCGGCATGGAATATGCGCCAGGCAAGATGATCGTCCACGAGGAAAACATCGCCATCACCAGGGATGGGCCGCTACTTCTTACCAAGCGCGCGCCCCGCGAAATGCCCACGATCCGCTGAACAAGTCGGCGGAAGCGGAAGAGCATAAGCTTCCAGTTCCCGGATGGATGGTCCGTCCGGGCAAACATAAAGGGGAATGAAGAATGCAGTGTAAGATCGCAGCGAGGACCGTCTTGTTGTTTGGCGCCCTAACGTTGGTAGTCGGTGCTGCTCCCACGGCGGGGGCTGACAATCTCAAGACGATCACCGCCGGGTCACTACTGGTCGGTTCGGATCAGGTCTATCCGCCATACGACTACGTCGAAGACGGCGTCACCAAAGGTTTCGATGCCGAGGTACTTGCCGCGATCGCGCCGAGGCTCGGCGTTAAAGTCCAGTTCATGGACACGCGCTTCGCGAATCTGATTCCGGGTCTTCAAGCGAGCCGCTTCGATGTGATCGCTTCAGCGATGTATTTAACGCCGGCCCGCGCCAAAGTGGTCGACTACGTCGCAGTTGCCAAGACAGGCGGCTCGTTGATGGTGCGCGCCGAAGACAACTTCGAACCCAAAAAGCCTGAAGAACTTTGCGGAAAGCGGGTGGCGAACCTGAAGGGCGCGGCTTGGGTGCCTGAACTTGAGAAGGTTTCGCAATCGAAATGCGGTTCCAACCCCATCGACGTCAAGGAGTTCGCCACCTCCGCCGAGGCCGCACAGGCCCTTCTCTCCCGCGGTGCTGACGTGGTCTTCGATGACTCTGGCGTGTCAAACGCTGCGGTGGTGGCCTCCAGCGGTCGACTGAAGATCACGTCGACTGAAATCCTCTTTCCGGTTGTCATGGGGTTCGCAGTGAAGAAGGGCAATGACGAACTCCTTACACGTCTCCAAGCGGCGTTCGCTCCTCTAAAGTCGAGCGACGAGTACAAGGCGATCCTTGCAAAATATAATCTCGCCCTGCCTACGGACGCCGAAGTTTCCGCCGCGCTGACAGAAAGCGAATAACCGCCTCTCGAATCCCGGGTCGCTCTGACGGCTCGGGTCAACTTCATATGGAACTGGAAACATGGCTTTCGATTGGCCTTACGCAGTCGGGCTCCTTTGGAGCCGCGACTTCTGGAATGCAACATTGTTGGTCGTTGAGCTTAGCGTTGCGACTTGGGTTCTGGCGGTAGTCATTGGCTTTGTTGTCGCGCTGGCACACCGCTCCGACCTCCTGCTGGTAAGGCGTGCCGCAGCGCTCTATGTCTGGTTCTTCAGAAGCCTTCCGCTGCTTGTCCTTCTGATCTTTGTCTATAATCTGCCGCAGGCGTTCCCTTCGACATCGGATTTGCTCTCGGTTCCGTTCGTCGCCGGATTGATCGCCCTGGTTTTGAGCGAAACCGCTTACATCGCTGAAATCCATCGCGGCGCTCTTGTGGCCATCGGAAGGGGGCAATATGAAGCGGGCCGAGTGTTGGGACTATCGCGCACAGGCGTCCAACGCCTTATCGTGATCCCGCAGGCGCTACGTATCGCATTGCCTGCTCTCGGAAACGAGTTCGTCTCGATCGTGAAGCTGACATCTCTCGTATCGGTGATCTCGCTTGCCGAGATTCTGTTGGTCGGCCAGCGTTACTACACGCAAAACTTCAAGGTAATCGAGACGATGGTCGCGGTTGCCTTCTACTACGTCCTGATCGTTACGGTTTTTGACATCGGGCTCAAGGCACTTGAGCGGCGGCTTGATTTCTCGAGACGTTTGGCTGAGCTCACGACAGAAGATGCGGAACCAAGTGGTGTCATCGCCAAAGGGATCGGCAATGACATCCGCGCCGCATTGACAAAGCCAGCGATACGCCTCGATCGCGGCGGAAAGTCTTTCGGAATCTATCCCGTCTTCACCGAATTGAGCCTGTCGGTCAAACCTGGTGAGGTCGTCTCCATCATCGGACCATCGGGCTCGGGCAAGACCACGCTCATCCGATCTCTGAACGGCCTCGAGACCCTCGATCAAGGGATTGTCTACCTCGAAGAAAAGCCCTTTCTGGCGGGATCGAAGGAAACATTCGGCAAATCTATGCGCCACAGCAGCCAGGATGCCCTCCGCATCGGCATGGTCTTTCAGAGTTTCAATTTGTTTCCGCACCGTACGGCGCTCGAGAATGTTATGATGGGGCCGCTCTACCATAAGCGCGGAACTTATGCCGAAGTGCGCAGCGAAGCGCGAGCGCTTTTGAACGAAGTCGGAATGCTTGTTCATGAGAACAAGTATCCGCATCAACTGTCTGGCGGCCAACAACAAAGGGTGGCAATCGCCCGTGCGCTGGCCATGCACCCTTCCATTCTGCTTTTCGACGAGCCGACATCCGCGTTGGACCCGGAAACCGTCGGAGAAGTGCTTCGTATCATGGCCGCATTGGCGCGATCCGGACGCACGATGGTGATTGTCACCCACGAGATGAAGTTCGCCATGGAAGTTTCCGACCGGGTGATCTTCATGGAGAACGGCAAGGTCGTCTTCGATGGCTCTCCCGCTTTGCTGGCGGAACGGAGAAGAGAGGACACGCGGCTTGCGGAATTCGTCCGCATCTAACAGATGCCGGATGTCCCGGAGGTTCGGCGGCCCGTCGAACGGAGGCAGAGCGAATTCGCCGTGACTTCCTGTCCGGCGATGATGCGCTTGTGACGATGGGGATTGCGTTGCGTGGACCCGAATTGAGTACTCTGGAGGTATGTCGGCGAGACTGGAAGGTCGCGCGCGAGCTCGATCTCCGTCCATCCGTGCACATCGGTAACACTCCAGCCGCCTTGGCGATGGAGCCAGTGAAGCTCCTGGAGCGTTGCGGCCTGCTGGTCGAGGGCGCTCACTACGTGCATGCAACCTGGTTGTCGGCCGACGAGCGACGCCGGATTGCGGAAAGCGGCGGTGGCGTCGTTATTACCCCGACGGCCGATAGCAGATTGCGTTTTGGGATCCCAGCCATCCACGCGACGATTGCGTCCGGGATCAGACCTGCGCTGGGCGTCGACGTCGTCACCTCCACGGCGGGCGACATGTTCGGCGAAATGCGCGCCGCCCACATGCTCTCCCGGATCCATAGCCAAGCCGACCAAAACGTAACTGCGACCGACGTCTTGCGGTTCGCGACAGGTGACGCTGCGACAGCCATCGGGCTTGCACATCGAGTCGGCAGCATCGAGCGGGGCAAGAAGGCAGATTTGATCCTTCTGAATCCAGACAGGTCTTTCTTGCCTCTGTCAGTCAATGTTAGCACGTTTGTCGCTTTTTACGCTGAACGCCAACACGTCGATACAGTGATTGTTGGCGGCCATCTCCTGAAGAGGAGGGGTCAATTGCTCGGCGTCAACAGGCACGCAATCAGGGCTAGGCTGAGGGCGTCACTAGCTGACCTGCGGGAGCGTGCACGAGCAAAAAAGCAGCCCTAGGGTCGGCGGGGAATTGTTGAGTTAAGGCAGTCCAGTTGAACGAAATGAGCAAAGTTCTGATTATCTGGTGCGTGCGTCCGAGAATTGCGAGCCAGTGGGCCAGCCAGTGGCGCGCGGCGTCAAGCAGACAGGCATACCTGACCTGTAACAGTCTCAAGCGCGCTCGCTGCCGTTGCTCTGTTACCGAACTCTCATCCAGCGGCGATCAGAGCTCGGCGGTGGTTGAACCGCCCAGGTTTCTGGGCCGCTGCAGAGTTTCCGGCTTCATTCAATGAGGCGGACAGGTTGTGCTTCCAAAATTGATCAATAATATCAGCATCTTGAGATCGTTCCATGAGGTCGTTCCTCGTCAAGAAAGGCAGCGCTCCTTCTTCCCTCTCATCGACTTGAATTTGCGTTACAATGCAACGGCCTTAACTAGTAGCGATGGAGAGCGATATGCGGCAGACACAGCATTCCGCTGACGTCTCGGCTACCATTGCATTCATAGATCTTGCGGGGTTTAGTGCCATTGCCGACGTTTATGGAGACTCAGCCGCGATTGACGTGCTTGAGATGTTCGAGAGCATGGTCTGCGACGCCCTTAGTGGATATGAGCCCCCAATTAAATGGATCGGGGATGAGGCAATGCTCTCGTTTTCTGAGCCGGAAATCGCGATCCAGGCCCTCGGAACGCTGTTGCAGACGTGCCGGAACGAACCACGGCTACCGCTCACTCGGGCGGGGCTGAACCATGGCCCAGTCATCCGCAGGGCAGGCGATCTCTTTGGATCGACCGTCAACATCGCAGCACGCATCGCGGCGCTCGCATCCCCCGGTCAACTGCTTGCCACTCGCCCCATTGCCGAGGCGGCCGTCGCCAAAGGAATTCTAGTGCGAGACCTCGGAACGGTGGCGCTTCGATCAGTAGTCGGGGAAGTCCCGCTCTATGAGATTGAGCTTGCTCCCTCGGCTGACCCCGCCTGGATCGACCCGGTGTGCAAGATGCATGCACCGTATTCATCCTACAGACGGGCCGCGCCGCAAGGACCGTGGTTCTGTTCGCGGCAATGCGAAGAAGCATATCGCAGATCCCCGCAGACATATGAGTTACCGCGGTGATCTTTGAGAAGCTAGAACGATCCGGCACCTTATTACCGTCCAGTCCAAACCGGCGCAGCCGGCGCTCGGACCGGATGCCCCTGCTGTAGCCTAGCATTCAACTGCGCAAGGATGCCATCGAGGTCTAGGTGGTTGTCTATCCACCTTGGAGGATAGTCGGCTGGCCGCTTCGCCGCGGAAAGCCAATTGCTCGTCTCCGTGCGGGGCGGCGGCCACAACATCGCCGGCAATGCGGTCTGCGACGGCGGCCTGATGATCGACCTCTCGCCGATGAAGTCGGTGCGTGTCGACCAGACGACAAAGCGGGCCTGGGTGGAGCCTGGCGCCACGCTTGCCGACGTCGATAAGGAGACACAGGCCTACCGCCTGGCGCTGCCGACCGGCATCAACTCGACGACCGGCATTGCCGGCCTGACGCTCGGCGGCGGGTTCGGCTGGACCACGCGCAAGTTCGGATTGACGCTCGACAACCTGATATCGGTCGACGTGGTGACGGCGAATGGCGAGCTTGTGCGCGCCACCCAGACGGACCACCGGGGCCTCTTCTGGGGCGTGAGGGGCGGTGGTGGCAATTTCGGCGTCGTCACGGCCTTTGAATTCCAGCTTCACGAGCTTGGCCCCGAGGTTCTCGCTGGCCTCGTGGTGCATCCCTTCGCCGATGCGGAGAGCGTTCTCAAACAGTATCGGCAGGTGCTCAAGAGCGCGCCGGACGAGCTCACCTGCTGGTCCGTCATGCGGCGGGCGCCGCCGCTGCCGTTCCTGCGGGAGGAATGGCACGGCAAGGAAATCCTCGCACTGGCGATGTGCTATTGCGGCGATCTCGAGACAGGTCAAAAGGCGACGGCGGCCTTGCGTGGCATCGGCAAGCCGATCGCCGATGTCGTCGGCCCGGCTCCTTTTGTGGCGTGGCAACAGGCCTTCGATCAACTGCTCGCGCCTGGCGCACGCAACTATTGGAAGAGCCATGACTTCATTGAGCTCTCCGATCAGACCATCGGTATACTGCTCGACGCCATCCGCCAATTGCCGGGACCGGAATGCGAGATTTTCATAGGCCATGTCGGCGGCGCCGCCGGCCGGGTCGCGGCGGAGGAGACCGCCTTCCCGCAGCGCAATTCGCATTTTGTCATGAATGTTCACGCGCGCTGGCGCGAACCGCAAATAGACCAAGCCTGCACCGAATGGGCACGGCGGCTCTTCGAGGCGGCTAGACCCTATTCCGCCGGCACGGCCTATATCAACTTCATGCCTGAGGACGAAGTCGACCGGGTCGAGGCGGCCTATGGCGGCAACTACCGCCGACTTGTGGAGGTCAAGCGGCGCTACGACCCACAGAACCTCTTCCGGGTGAACCAGAACATTCGGCCGATCGAGGAACACGGCTGAACCGCGATGCGCAAGACGAAATATGTCGCGTTGGAGTTGTCACGTTAACGAGCGGTGATCGAACTACGCCCCCCTGTTCTTTGAGATCAGGCAACCGCGTCCGTCACGGTTTTCCAATGCGCTATTGCGCGAATGCGGTGAATGTGAGTGGCCAGGGCTGATCGTTTGTAATGCGGGGTGACGAAGAGATTTCGGAGCGCCGAGAAGATCGAGATGAACCGCTGCAAGCTTCCGGCTGATCGGAAACCCTGCATTGTACGTTCCCGCTTTCGCAGCGGCAAATGAGAGTTTTCCGCTCGATTGTTGAGCCCCTTGTGGGACCTGTGCTCGACAGCCGGCATAACATCACGCTTTGCGGCGCTGTAGAAACGGAGCTTGTAGGTGATGATCCGTTTGGGCGACATGCCTGCCTTCTTCAATAGCCTGATCAGCAATCGCTTCGCGGCTTTCGTATCGCGCCGACTTTGAACGATCTCGTCGAGAACATAACCGTCCTGGTCAACGGCACGGCAGAGCCAGTGCTTGCGGCCGCCGATGGAAACCACCACTTCGTCCAGATGCCAGACGTCCCGGCGCGATGGCCGTCGGCGGCGGATTTGCTTTGCTCAGGCCGATCCGAATTTCCGACCCCATCGGCGGATCGTTTCGTACGAAACGACGATGCCGCGCTCCAGCAGCAATTCCTCGACCAGGCGCAGGCTCAGCGGGAACCGAAAGTACAACCAGACTGCATGGGCGATGATCTGCTGCGGGAAACGATGGCGCTTGTAGCTGATGACGCAATTCACCATCTCTACGCCCCACTCACTGACAGGAGGTTTACGTGACATCACCGGTGGTTCTTGTAGCTGATGGTCGGCGCGCTCCTCACGTCCGGTTATCCGTCAACCGTTAAACCACGAACAACGTGACAGCTCCCTTCAACATGACCCAGTGAATCAAAAACCCCCGGCTAAAGCCAGGGGTTTGTCAGAAGTCTGAGAAACGGCCCCGAACGGGGCCGTTTCTTTTCGCCGTGTGCCTCACGGTCTCTTACATCGGCCCGGGCATCATCTTGGTCGGCTTCTCCAGCATCGGAAAATCGGCCTTGCTGCATTTCACCTTCGGGTTCGTCGGACTGAACATGCCGTTCGGGTTGACCGCGAACAGCCAGGCGTGAAGATCGTAGTGCACGAACTCCTTCGGGATCAGCGGGTAGTGTCCCTCCATCGGCCCCATGAATTTCTGGCCGAACAGGCTTGGGGCTTCCTTGACGTCCGGCGTCAACGGCACCAGCCATTCCACGCCGACCAGTTTCAAGCCCTTCTTCGTCGGCTCGTAGATCAGGACGTTGGGCTTCATTGGGTCGAGCTGCTGGCCGATACTTGGGACGTTGACGAAATGGATGCCCATGGCACCCTTCGGATAGTCCATCGCGCCGGCTATCTTCTCGCCGCTGTAGTAGACGCAGCCGACGGTCGACAGATAGAGGTCGCGCACAGCGGCCGTGTAGTCCTCATACTTGGCCAGCGATTTCTTCAAGGCTTCGAGGTCGGCCTTGCTCGTATCTTCGGCCCGCGCCGTAGCAGCGCCAAGCCATGCCCCCAAAAGACCGGTTAAAACGAGGACGCCGCAGCGCCCAAGGCGAGCTGTTCTTGTCATGCATTCCTCCCAGATATGATCTGGCCGTGCAAGACCGAGGCGGAGAATGCAATTGCGCGGCCCGTTGTGCTCGCCCCATCCCCTCTGGAACGGCACCAATGCTACTCTTTTCCCTGGTGTTGGAAAAGTATCAATTAGAACAAGCTAATAGCCTAGGACTTTTGACCTAAAGCGCGTCGCGCTGAAACGAATTCAAGCGACGCGCTTCAGTCTTTGTTTTGATGCATGTCGTTCTCCCAAAACCGCTGCGCAATTTTGGGCGACATGCATTAATTTGCGGTCGCGCAAAAACACAAGCGGCCTCGGCTGACCGGACCAGTATCGCTGACAGTAGTTGACGATCGAAGGTGCGTTCTGCCCCAGGTAGGTGCCAAGATTGTTGATCAGCTCGTATAGCCACCTGATTTTGCCGGGGGCGTCGCGAAATCCGGCATGCTGATCCATTGGGCGAGCACTTGCCTCTCGGACATACCCGCTCACATCAGGATATTTGTCAATAATTCATGCAAATGGCATCGAATTGCTCCGGCGCCGATCGGCTCAATCGACTCTGTCCGCTGGACCGGTTGTTTTCCCGTCCTTCGGTTCTTGAACCATTCTCCAATGCGTGACCCTGATGCCGTGGCTGGCTTCGGTCACAGAGTGGCGTTCGGCTCCCTGTTTCCCATTCTCCTTGAAGAGCGCAGCCCAGTCCTGCCGGGCTCGCTAATAGGCGATCAGGTGTCATTTGGCACTGCAAAACGGAACCAAGGCTGCTGTTTGCAAAGTGGAAAGTTGTGTGCGCGACCAGAGTGGCCAGCGGCGGGATGGGCGCGCCCTTGATCCCGAGGCGATCACCGAGATTAGCACCAGTGCCGCTCTGTCGCTGTATCTCACCGTGATTGTCGCCGCGCATTTTACGGCTACTTCATAGACCCGCTACCTCCATTGGGCGAAAAGACATAAATCCCTGCAACGTGATAACAATAACGCTTTGGAGGGGGCCATGTTCTGCTTACGTGGTGCCGCACTCATAGCGCTATGTGCCGTGACGTTCAGTCCGACCATCGCCGCCGAACCTGTCGGTCAGGCAGTGGAGATTCGCACGGCGGTCAGCGGCGCGCGCGGGGCGATCGCGGTCAAGGACCCGATCTATCGGGACGAACGGATTTCGACATCGAAATCCGGCCTTGGCCAGTTCGTCTTCCAAGATGGCACCAAGCTTGCAGTCGGGTGGGGCTCCTCGGTGGTCATCGACAAGTTCGTCTACGACGATGCGAAGTCGGTGAAGAAGCTGACGATCATGGCCGCCAAGGGAACGTTCCGCTGGATCAGCGGCAAGTCCGGTCACTCCGCCTATCAGATCGTCACCCCGGCCGGCACCATCGGCGTTCGCGGTACCGCCTTCGATTTCTATGTCGGCCGCGACGGCACTACGGCCGTCGTGCTGCTTAGCGGTGCCGCAAGCTTCTGCGGCGCGGGCGGTTGCCGGCAATTGACGCAGCGCTGCGATTGCGTCGTTGCCAAGCCGGGCGGCGGCATCACCGATCCCAGAAGAGTCAGTCGCAATACATTGAAATCACTTGGCAATGCGAAAGCCCTTCCTTTCCTCTCCGGTGGGCAACGACTGTCCGGAGCGCTGGGCTGGGCGGGCGGTGGCTGCAGCCTTGCGGCGGCGATCAACGAAGACATTGAACCGAAGCCGAAAACTGTGCGACCCCCCGCCGTCGAGCAGGAGAGGCCGCGCCAGGATCCGCAGCAACCCGAAGAGAAACCGGACAAGCCGAACAAGCCCGACAAAAAGCCAGAAAAGCCTGCAGAGGAAGAAGGGTACCGCAACCGCCATTGGGAAACGAAACACCCCGACATCCGGGGCGAGGACGCCAACCACAAGGATGTGCTCGAACACGCAAACGACCACCAGAACAGGGGCAATAAGGGGCACAAGCATCACGACGATTGACAGTCGTTGGGGAAGGACCGTGGCCGCCGAGGGGCTGCTTCCAGTCAAGGGGTAGGTTGGTGAAAGCTCCGCCGGCCTGTTCTCGTGACCGCCGGTACGACGCTGTCGGCAGTGTCGGCGCGGGCCGTGCCCAAGCTATCCGTTTAGGCTGGGCAGTGGGCTTCCCACCCGGTCAAGTTGATCCATCATTAGCTGGGTGGTCACGGCGGACCGCCGCAAAAGCGCGCGTACACCGGCTATGGAGGCAACCCTTATAATGCGGCTCCGTGATACGGCTGTTGCAACGGCTATGAAGGTATGGTTATCGCCATGGCGGGTACCATCGCCACAATGATGGATGGTGGTATCCCTGGCCGCATTCGGGGGAGGTGGGTGGTCACCGGTGGCGCGATCGTATTACCGTCCCGACGGGGCTCTTCCGACGCGCCTCAGGGCGCGTTGAATGGTGCTATGACCACCGTCGTTCGCTCCGAGCCTGCGACAAATCTTTCGAGCCCTATTACGGGCAGCGCCAGCAATGTGTGTCGCTATATTACGGACAGCAGGGCTGGCCGCATTCGGAGCTTGTCGGATCGCTTTTCCACCTAGGTCAGGGTTTTCCGGCTGAGCGGGGTCAAAATTGTCAGCGTCGCGGCCGCCGATTTGAGGGCGCTGCGCCTCTCGCCCTTCGCCTCCCATGCCGGACTGAGGACTGCCATGTGTCGATCCCGGCTCGACCGTCCTTTTGACCTATTCGCTTTAGTGCGGAAGTCCTGGCGCCCGTGTGAAACAAACTGAAGGCCACTTTCAGCATCAAAGAAGTGTGCGACAGGGAGCGACACAGTCCTAAAGAGTGCCGCCCCGTTCTGCCTCGTCCGTCTGGTTGTTTCTATCTGACCAGACGGATTGCCCCCGGATTGTTGATGGTGTTGTTCGCAAGCGCTGCCTTGCAATCCAGCTTGAAGCTGCTGTTGCCGATCATGGTGATCTCCTGCGCGACGATGCGCACGCATTCGCCGCCGGTGGTACCACTGCCGGCATACTGGATCTCACGCGATGCCGGCATGTAGATGATCCCCGCAAGCGATGAGGCGCTGTTGCCGTTGATCGTCGCCGTCGACGTATTGTTCCTGGCGGCAACTATCGAGAAGCCTGCCCAGTCCCCTGTCTGGGATGGCGTGATCTTGAAGGTCGAGCCACCGTGAATGTCGAGCTGGGCGCCGTTCATCAGGAAGAAGGTGACGCCCTCACCGGTCAGCACCGACTGACTGGCGAGTTTCAGGGTGCCTCCGTCGATGATGTAGGAACCTGGCCGCAGAAGAACCTTACCCTTGATTTCCAGACCGCCGTAGGTTCCGGGCTTCAGTTCGACGGTATAGCCGGCGGGCGGGTTGTTCGGCGTCTTGCTCGTACCGTTGCAATCGCCATTGCCGCCACCGCCGTCCACGAAATTCTGCCCGCATCCCGAAAGGTTCACCCAGCTTCCCGTCGTGGGCATTTTCTTCGAAGGGAAGGGGTCTGGGATTGGCGCAACCTCTTCCACTGCCTTGGGGCAGGCAAGCGTGAGGTTGGCAAGCGTCGCCGAAACCTTGCCGGCGGTGTACAGACACTCGGTTTTGAGCGTGGCCGACCCGCTGAGATAGATCGACTGCGCATCGGTCGAGTCCGAGGTGATCGTACACCCGGAAGTGTCGACGGTGGCGCTGCCGCTCACTTCGAAAGCCCGGCTTGCTGTCGGATGGAGCGCCAGAATGCACGCTTCCCGCCCAGGCATGCGGGCGGCGACGCTGACGCGATCGATCGTGTAGGGCCGAAGACCGTAGAACAGCGGCGGGTATGTGTGCTCATAGGTCGCCGTTGCCGTCGTCTCAACGCCGAGAGAGCCGAAAGCAAGGCTAACTGTGTCGGAGGCAACTGGTGTCACTGAACTCCCCGAACTGAGTTCGTCGACGATTGCAGGCGTGCCGAAGTTGGCGAAGAAGGTCGTGTTCGCCAGATCTTTCGCTTTGGCTGCATCACCCCCGTCGCCATAGGACTTCAGCGCAGAGAAGGCGGCTGCATCGAGCCCGTCCTGCATCTTCACGGCTTCGAGATTGATACGAGCGAGATTGATAGCGACCGAAGCCCCCGTAAGCAACGGCACCATCACCAGAGCTGTCATAACGGCGAAGTTGCCGTTTTTGTCCTTGAGGATGCGGAAAAACTTCTCCCTGAAACTACCCAGCATCGCCCCGCTCCTTAATTTTTACATTAGAAGTAGGTAATATTTATCGCGCTAAAAAGCCGTTAAATGCGAACAGACATTTTGATCTATCGCGGTTCGCGATGTGCATATCTCGCTGATGAATTCCGGAGGCGCAACCAGCCCGCCCCCTGAATGAAGCCGGAAAACTCCAGCCTCCGCTGGTCCAGAAACCTGGGGCGGTTCAAATTCCTCTGACCTCAACGCGGCAGAATGTTCTGGTTCATGTGGAAGAGATTGTGTGGATCGTAGTCGCGCTTGACCTTCTGAAGCCTTGCGTAGATTTCCGCACCGAACGCATCGCGAACCAGAGTTTCACCTTCCCCAAAACCAGGAAAGTTCAGGTACAGGCGACCGGTGGAATAGGACTGCATATCCCGCCAAACGTCGCGAACCCACTCGATGTTGGTATCGTCCTCCGCCGGATTGGACCAGATTGCGTCGAGACTGAGCATGAAGGGCATGGAACGGTCGCCAAAGGCGGTGGCATCGGCGGCAACCCGTTGCACCGCGCCGCCAAACTTCCAGATCGACGCAAAGGTCATCTCGGACGGTCGTTTCGCCACGCGTTTAGTGATATCGGCGATAACGCCATTGTCGAGGCCCGACAGGTATGTCGATTTCCAGTAGCAGCGGTCGCGGCCAGCGGGAAACAACCCGTCGTAGATGGACTGAAGTGCACGGTATGGCATGCGGCCGCTGAAATCGAGCCGCGGTTCGCCAAGGCTGAGCAGGGGCTGCGTGACATGCTCTCCCTCTTCAGCCGGACCATCATAGACGGTGGCGAGCGTCAGCACACGCTTGCCCCATATGTCTTCCGGGTAGGCCGGGTCATTGGGTATGGTGGAAAACTCGGCAAGACCGCTGACTTCGTCCGGCGCCGAGGCCATATAGTCACGCCATTGCGGAAGGATGTCGTCGGCGCGCTCTTCGGGGTACGCGGGAGCGCAGAACATCAGCTCTTCCGCGATCGGATGGAGCCGAAATTCAAAGTTCACGACGATGCCGAAGTTGCCGCCACCGCCCTTCAGTGCCCACAGCAGGTCGGCGTTTTCCGTCTCGCTCGCATGGATCAGATCACCGCCGGCGGCAACCACGTCGGCGGCAACGAGATTGTCGCAGCTAAGACCGTGCATACCTCGCAGCCAACCGATGCCACCCGACAAGGTAAGCCCGGCCACGCCCGTGGCTGAAATCAGCCCGCCGGGCGTGGCGCGTCCGAAAGGCGTCGTAGCGGCGTCGACATCGCCCCAGGTGGCCCCGCCTTCGACATACGCCCGGTCAAGTCCAGACGTGATGCGGACTGCATTCATCGGAGACAGGTCGATCATCAGCCCGCCATCACAGACGGCATAGCCGGCGACATTGTGCCCGCCACCGCGAACGGCGATGGCGAGCCCGTGGGTGCGGGCGTGGTTTACCGACGCGACGACGTCGGCGGCGTTCCGGCATCTGGCGATCAGCGCGGGCCGCCTGTCGATCATGCCGTTCCATACCACTCGCGCAGCGTCGTAAGCGGCGCTTCCCGGAGCAAGCAGCTCGCCGCGCAGTTCACAGCGGAGTGCTTCATGCGTCATGTCCATGTCTCCTCTAGGCTTCGTATCAGCCTAGTAGCGTCGGACCTTTGGGACTAAAGTCAAATATGCTGAAAAGCGGTCGTTTCTGCCATGCTCGATCAAGAGGGCCGCATCAAAGTTGCTATCCTGGCGGTGCCGGAGGTCACGGCCTCGGCGTTGTTCGGCATGTTTGACCTGTTTTCTTCACCGGGCCGGGACTGGTCCTACATCGTCAGTGGCGAAGCAGGCGAACAGCGCATGCAGCCCTATATCGTTGCACGATCCCGTGAGGGTTTCGAAGCCGCGAATGGCATCCGGGTGAAGCCAGACTATGATTTCAACGGATGCCCGCGCCCTGATATCGTTTGCATCCCGGACTTCTTCGTGAATCCGGGCGCGAGTGTCACCGGACAGTATGAACCTGAAGCACGATGGCTGAAGCGGTCGCATGAGGACGGCGCGATGTTGGCCAGCGCCTGTTCAGGTGCGGTGTTGCTCGGCGAAGCCGGGCTGCTCGTTAATTGTGATGCTACAATTCACTGGGGCTATGTCGCGACGCTCACCAACAACTATCCGGGCGTCCGAGTGAGAGTGGATCGGTCTCTCGTGCTAAGCGGCGAAGCGCAGCGCATCGTCATGGCGGGAGGCGGATCGAACTGGCAGGACCTCGCACTGTACCTGATCGCGCGATTTGTCGGTCTGAAGGAGGCAATGGAAGTCGCCAAGGTCTACATGCTGCAATGGCATGACTTGGGACAACAGCCATTCGCATCGCTGGTGAGCCTCCGGCAGAGAACCGATGTGGTGATAAACAGATGCCAGCAGTGGGTGGCGACGAACTACAAGACTCACGCTCCGGTCGCCGCGATGATAGCACTTTCAGGCCTTCCGGAACGTTCCTTCATCCGGCGCTTCACCAAGGCCGCAGGCATGACTCCCCTCGACTATGTGCATGCACTGCGTCTTGAGGAAGCCAAGCAGATGCTGGAGACCACCGATCTGCCGTTCGAAGCCGTGGCCAATGAAGTTGGCTATGAGGATGCGGGCTTCTTCGGCCGTCTGTTCCGCCGTGAGACCAGCCTGACACCTGGACGCTATCGCCTGCGATTTGGCTCCTTGCGCAGAACGCTGATGCACAAATACGCGGACATGCGTCGAGGCCATGCACCGACACGACCGATGCGATCGAACGGCTTTTTGGGTCGACCTTTCCGGTTCTGATTCGTCGCTGAGCGCGGATCACCGTTCAAGGATATGCGAGGTCCGCTCTCGGCAGAGGATTTGCTCTTTTGGCCGAGCTAGCCAATGTCTTGGAAGGGTCAGTCGGCTTGCCGCCATGTCGCTCAGGCGGCGCCGCTCGTCTCGAGCGGGTGGAAAAAAGAATTTCCTGCCGCTCGATTTTAAGAGCTTGAGGTGTGTTTGTTGCCAAAGATTTCGAAGTGATGGATTTCGACGGTGCACCTTTATGCGAATTTCGAAGGGAAACATCGCGGCGTGATACGGTCCGTGCCGGCCGCCGCCGTTCTCGCGCCTCGCGATCCCGAGGACGTTGAGCGGTCTCCAGCGCGCCGAGCAGCTTGCGGGGCATGCCGCGGTCGCGCACGGCCCCTTTGCGCGCCAACCCTTAGTTTCCGGCAGCGGAGGTTCGATCCGCTGCCAGAGATGTCTCAACCAGCGATCTTCTTATTTCGTCGGGGGCTTGTAGGTAGATGCGATTGTGCCCGCCTTCTCTTGCGCAGCCTTGAATTCCGCCCCCGTGTAGGCTCGCACGGTTTTGACATTCGACACGGCTCCGGATGCGCCGATGACGAGAAGTGCAGGGACCAGGTCCGCGCCATCGTTGAATTCCGTGATGGCCAACCAATCGGTTTCGCCGGTCGTGACGTAGAAGGAATGCAGTTTCCCCCCAGCTGCCTCCATGATGCCACGGGCCGCTTTTTCTCGGTCCGATGGATTGTCAATCATTCCCTTCGCTGACGTGGCTGTATAGCACCCTGTGGTTATAAACAGTGGCATAGGACATCCTCCCGCGATATGGGCAGATCGAATGATCTGCCGAACAGTCACTATCTCAACTTGGCGTTAGACGAACGTCGGACCGCAGAGCGCTAGATTTCGTCGCCGCCGACCTCTACGCCTTCATGGTGGCCGGCCCCCGGTGGCCTCTTGCCGCAGCGATCTGCTGGTTCGCCATGGCCTGAATACTTGCTTCTCGTGGGCGCGTTGCCTTCTATTCAGCCGGCACCTTGGGACACACTTGGCAGCCAAAGACCCTCGGCCCCACTCCAACCGGCAGCTGGAATGTCGCACTTTCGATCAAACTCGCCGATCGGCGCCTGGCGTACGCAATTCTTGATCGTTTCGAATTCATGTCTCGCAACCTGGGCAGCATCGGTCTCTGCGCGGGCAATGGCGCACGTGGAAAGAACCAGCACGGTCAGCGCGAGCAAGATCCTCAGCATCTCAAGCTCCTCCTGAATTTTAGGCTACGCTAATCTACAGCAGATGAAGCAGGTTGGCCTGTAGTCATTCCGAGCTAGCACGGATGGTCAATGGCTACGTTGTCACGCGCGCCTTGCCGCTCCCCCTGGCAATCGTGACCAGTTCGATTGGTCCCCCAAACCGAGCAGCTCGCGGCCACATGACACGCCAACAATGGTTGCTTTTCAGCGGAGGTCCGGTGCGCGAGCGGCCACACTGCTTGCGCGTCGTCAAACTTCGCGGGATGGGTGGGGCGCAGGTTCGCTGTCGATCTGTAATTAAGCATAAACTAATTCAGGTCGGTTGCCTTGTGGTATCCTGCGGCAAGGACGCCTTGGGGGGCTGTGCGATGTTTCGCGTGCTGGTGCTAATCCTTGCTCTTGTCGCATATCCTTTGCAGCCCGCCGCAGCGCCTCCGGATGTCGATTTGGAGCTCCTGCTAGCGGTCGACACGTCGGGTTCCATGGACATGGCGGAAGCGCGCCTGCAGCGCCTCGGCTATCTGGAAGCGCTCCGACATCCCGATTTCATCAACGCCGTCAAAGGCGGGTACCTGGGACGCATTGCCATCGGCTATTTTGAATGGGCTGGGCGGGTGGAGGAATCGTCTGTCGTCGCCTGGCAGGTGATTGAAGATGCCAAGGATGTCGAAGCCTTTGCCGCCAAGCTCGAAGCCCGTCCCATTGGCACGCGGCATGGCACCTCGATCTCGAGTGCAATCCGTTTTGGCACGAAACTGATCGAAGCCAACGCCTATGTCGCAGCGCGCCGCATCCTCGACGTTTCCGGTGACGGGTTCAACAACACGGGTTTACCAATCGCAGTCGCTCGCGATGACGCTCTGGCGCGTGGGATCGTAATCAATGGATTGGTGATACTCATCCGGCCCACCACTTCCACGGTTCCGCTCGAGCGCTATTATGCGGAATGCGTCATCGGCGGTCCTGGCTCCTTTATGATTCCCGTGCGTAACGTGGAGGATTTCCCGAGTGCCGTGCGCCAGAAGCTGCTGCTCGAAGTGGGCGGGCTGACGCCTAGCTTGACTGCCCAGCCAGCCGCCATGCGCGCGCCAGTAGACTGCAGGGTCGGCGAGAAACATCCGAGCTTTGTTGAACCGGCGTTTCGGAACTAGTTGATGCTGTCCACCGCCCTTGAACGACGCAGCGAAGGCTCTGATTTTTGCCTTCCTGTTTCGCCGTATCACGAGACTTGTCGCAGCGCGTGCATGCCTTCGACAACCCGATCAAGTTCCTGCTGACGTTCGAAGGCGATTCCACGGACGGCGTAATCTACCGGATCGAAACCCGGTTGCAGAGCTTGCAGTCGGGCGACCGTCTTTCTGGCCGCAGCGGTATCGCCTGCCAACGCCTGAGCAGCCCCAAGCCGCGCAAGACCCCAGGCACCTAGCCTCGGGATGCGCCCTAGTCGTTCCGCAGCGCCGGCATAGTCTCCGGCAAGATAAAGCGCCATCGAGCGGTCAAAATGGTACCAGTCTGGGTGCAGCGGATTTAGCCGGACCGCACGGTCCATCCAGGCGATACCCTCTTCCCCCCGCCCGCGAAGGACGAGCAGATAGCCCATCTGCGCGATTGTATCGGCATCGTAAGGGTTAAGTTCGAGCGACCGCGCGACATGATGCTCGGCAGCGTCGTATTCTCGAAGATAAAGCCGGACGAGCCCGAGGATGCGGTGGGTGCGCGCCTCTTCCGGTGAAAGGCTCACCCCCGTTGAGGCGAGGCTGAGGGCAGTACGCAACTCGGTATCGGCGCTCAGGCCGTATTTGCCGAGGATGACGGTCGCAAGCGCAAGGTAGGAATGAACGAGGCCATTCGTTGGATCGCGAACGAGCGCTTCCGACAGAACTTCATGTGCTTTCTGGTTGTCTCCCTCGCCGTAGCCCCGCAGCAGCGCTACACCCTGCAGGAGCAGGTCATGCGCCTTTCGGTCGGCCGGAGGCTTGCGTGCAGCCAGCCGAAGCGACGCACCCTCCACATGTGACACCAATCGGCTGATAACCTGCCGCGCAATAAGATCCTCAAGAGCCAGCGGGTCCGGGTCGTACGCCTCAAGACGATCCGCCCACACCAGGCTACCGTCGGCGGCGTCGATGAGGCTGACACCAACCCGCACCATTCCCTCATCCCGGTCAATGTGGCCGTCGACGAGATAGCGAGCCCCGAGACGTTTCGCGAGGGCTTTCGGCTCGCTTCTGTCTGCGTGTGCCGATGCAAGCGATGTGGCTCGGGCAATGACCGGAACGATCCTGAATCTGGCAAGGCCGTTGATGATCTCCTCGCAGAGCATCTCACTATATGATGCGTTGCTGTCGGGGGTGCGGTCTTCGAACGGCAGCACCGCGATTGGTGTTTCTTCGCCGTCATAGGACGCGTCGGCCATTTTTGATGAACCTGGGTCCAGAAAATATCCTCGACCTGCCACCGTTCTGATTGTTGATGGGCCGACGGAGCCGAGCGCCTTTCTGATTTCGCGGATCGCCTGCGTCAGCGAATCCTCGGTGACGATCACGTCCGGCCAAACAGCATCCATTAAGTCGCGTTTCGACACAACGCGGCCCGCCTCTTTGGCGAGGCAGGCAAGAAGTTCGAATGCCTTTCGACGTAAAGTAACAACGCCAGCTTCGTTCAGAAGAAGGCCGCGGTTGAGGTCGAGCGTGAATCCTCGGAAGCGAATGGGCGTTTGGCTGCCCACGGCCATGAGTTCTTCACCTCCGCGCAAAAGTCCTCAGATACGACCAGAGTTGCGACTGTCTTGGTCGGTTGTCAACTGCGTTAAATGCAGTGATGGCTTCTCCACCCTCATCGACCGAAGCGAGAGAAAGATGGTCGATGCAGATGTCGTGATATGCGCCCGCCATACAGCTGCAGCTGGAAGCAGTTGTGAGGAACTCGAGAAGGTCTTGTCGCTCTGCGTCGCTCATCGTTACACACTCCCGATTTTATGCTGGTTCGATGCAAGAATGCGCTGCGCCACCATCGCTTGAAGTCGCCATAGCCGATGGTCGCGGATTCCTCGCTGTTCCAGGCCCTCGACAGTTCGATACAAATACTCGGCGCAAGAACCGAGATGGCCCGCTGCCGTCGCGAGCACGTCGGCGACAGTCTCAATCGGCTGATACCCCGTATAAGCGAGCCTAGCCCTGTCGGCGCAGAAGGCGAGGGCTTGCGTCCGTACCCCCTCGACATTCGCAACGACCCAGCGCGGCTTGTTCGTGGTGGCCGGACTGGAAACTTCCCGACGAAGAAGCGCGATCAAGGCGTCACGGCGATGCGGCGGGGGAGGCGTTGCACCATGCCTTTGCATTGTCCGCCTCGATCCAATACCAGCATGAGCCCGGGGCACTCAGGCGTCCCGCGCCATCGCGTTAACCGCAGGCGAAAGGCGCGATGCCACCCGGGCGCGATCGCGTAACGTTCCTCAGCGACCTCAAAGGCGGGTTTCCAAAGGAGAGAGCCATAGGCGAACACCCAGACGGGACCGTCAGAAGGTCGCCCATCAAGGAGATCGTCGGCTAAAGCTTCATAGTCACCGTCCGTCATCGGCACAAAACCGGGCGCCGGCCCACTGTCGACGACGAGCCGGTTAGCCTTGGCAACGATCTCCGAGGTAAGTTGCATGAGACGACCTTCACAGCGAATTCATGGTCGTCCAGGCGGAGCTTCCTGTCCCGAACAAGTTCTGAAATTTCGGTGAAATCGAGAAAGTCTCGGCTCCCGTCAGCCACGCATGATCCGCGAGCCCTCCTTGTCGGCGGGTTGCAATCTGCCTCTTCGAGGCATCGCAAACCTGCTGAGCGGTGATGCTCATCGGTTACTCCCGGTTTTGGGTTACGATCCCGGTTTGCCATTCGGGCAAAACGATATATTTTAGGTAATTCTTATGTAATGATGAGTAGCGTGGAGGAGGCGCGTTCATGGGGTTAGGCGGAACAACGATCCGCGCCCAATTTCTGGGCAAATTCGCTGAGGCATTGCTGTCGACGCTCGCGCTTCCGCGCCGGTTGTCGGCAATGCACTCTGAGCAACTCCTTAAATCAGCGACTTCGCAATTCCGCCCCTTCTGAGACAACCGATGAAGAAGACCGAGCAGCGATACTTCCACGTCATCGTTTGGACCGCGGAGAGTGGAGGCGACCCGAGGTTTCTCTTAGGGGATCTGAGCGAGACCCAGCTCAAAAAGCAATTCGTCAACCCATATCGCACTGGCGGGAAAATAATTGCCCAACAGGCAATCCTAAGCGCCACGGATCTCAAGGGGGTCAAGATCTTCGAAACGCCGGTCGTAAAGGACGAGGCTCTCAAGGCTGTGCAAGATCGCAGCCTCGTACGAATTGAGGAGTTTAGGCGCCAGCGAGACTGGACATCGATGGCCTCGGCGGGCTACGGCTGGGACGATGTGGACATTACCCATGTCGGAAAAGACGTCACCACTCACTACATTGACGGGAAACCTGGTTCCCCCAGTCTACTGGACCAGATCACTCAAAGTTCTTTGCTCCCTGTCGCTGGCGCTGGGATTATAGTTCTTGCGCTTCTCGTTTGGCTAATGGCTTAAGCGCCGCTGGGAAAGAAGGTTCCGGTGCTATCGAAATATCGATCGCAAGAACGAGGTAAAGGCTGGCTGCGCGCCGACGTCGCTTTCACAGTGGCCTCTTTTTAGTATCGTGTACACGCCTTGGTGCTTCCTTATCTCGGAAGAATCCTCGACATGGAGCCCTCGAGATGGATCAGGTGGCAATGGAATTCACGACCGATCACGAGATCGAAATTATCCCGCCTGTGCCCAATGAAGGGGACGTGCAGGAGACTGCGACCTGCCTGTGTTGTCAAAAGAAATGCCCGGCCTCGGTCATGGACACCGACGGCTGTGGCCTATGCGAGGAATGTCTCTCGCCTTGAGCAACGGCGAGCGAACCCGCGAAAATATTCATGAACCGTTCAAGCGGGCCTGACGTTTTCGGCTCGTGATTTTCCCGTCTTTCGATCTTGCCCAATGTCGTAGCTGACCTTCTGACCGTCTCGCAGCGGACTAGCGCCTTCGACTGCGGAAACATGGACAAACACGTCTGTTCCAACATTTTCCGGTGCGATGACCGCAGAGCCTTCCGCTTTTTCGGATCTGTCACGGTCGACCGAATTGCCCGAAACGGCGGCGCAAGGCGGCCATTCGAAATGCCGCTGGCGGTCAACAGTGATCGGAACTCCCGTTCTAGGCTTCGCGGCGAAAAGGGCCAAGGAAGCCGTTCTCACGAGCCCTGCAAGGGGCTGTTGCGCGTGTGTTCACGTTCTGGGCCAAAATCATCGCATAATGTATCGTCTGGAAATTGATTTGGGGCGCCCGGACGAGATCCCGACGTTATTGTGAAGTAACCAATTATCCCAATATGCGGACAAGGAGCTTGCGAAGCCCGGGTTGCCCCACTTCGTACGTCGCTATTGAAGCCGGCACCCAGCGATTCGAACGGAGGTCCCTTTCGGGGTAGTCAGAAGCGATCGAGTGCACGGCGATCAGGTGTACGCGAACCCGGTAGATTAGGGCGCTGCTATCCTTGCAGTACGTGAACCCACCCACTGAGTGTTCTGTGGGAGTTCCAACTACGCCGGCTTCTTCAAATGCCTCACGAGCAGCTGCGGCCTTCGTCGTTTCTCCGACTTCCAAGTGACCCTTTGGGATGCCCCAGCGCTGGTTTGTCTTGCCAGAAATCAGCAGCACGTCATATCCATCAGCTCCACGCGCCTTGCGATAGCAGATGGCGCCGGCTTGAACGACCTCGGTTGGCGCGGGGCGAAGAGAATTTGCACCGGTGGCCAGGCTGGACACGAGAATCGTTTGCATCGTCGGTTCCTCGTTGAGGCGAACGGAAAACAGATGGCTTTTGTGCCGTCAGTCTTATGACGGAACATCGTGGAACTCAACAAAAAGGAAATCCGCAAAAGGTCACTGGCCCGCCACGACTTGGCCGCGCCTAAAGCGACCGGCGATCCGGATCATGATCTTTGGCGCCTAACTTGAAGCGGCGGACTTGTTGCCGGCAAACATTGCGTCAACGGCCTACCCCGAATTCTCCGCTGAAGCTGACCAAGTGTTGATGAAGCCGGTCGATCACGGCTGCTCGAGGACTAGCCCGTCGCTCTATGAGGCCGATCTGGCGATAGATCGGCGGATCGCCAAAGGGCACCGACACCACCTCGCCCGCAATTTCCCTCAAAGCGCTCCAGGGCGCGATAGAAACCCCGAGCCCATTGACCACGCAGGCGACGACCGCGGTGATCGTGTCAATTTCGGCAATGACATTGGTGACAATCCCGCTTCTCGCGACCTCGGTTTCGATAATGTTGGCAAGGCGAAAACGGCTGATGAACTTCACATAGGGAAGTTCCGTAAGCATCTCAGCTGCAGTCCTGATGCGCGTCCCCTTCGGAGCGATCACGAAGAGGGGCTCCTGGATGAACGGGCTCCACCGCAGTGTCGATGGGACGCTGGAATATTCGGCCACCATCGCCGAATCGAGGCGTCCGGTAACGACATCGTTGAGCAGCTCGTCGGTGTTGGCAACGTGGAGCTTTATCTTCAAGCCGGGGAAGTCGTTCTTGAGTGCTATGATCGCCTTCGGCAGGAGAGAAAGGGCGCTTGAGCGCACCGAGCCGATGGTAAACGTGCCGCCGACTGACTTTCCGGAGATGGCGTCAATGACGTCGTCGGCAGAGCGCACAAGCCCTTGCGCTGCCTCGAGCATTTGAAGTCCATGGCTGTTCAGCGTGATCGGGCGCGTCGACCGATCGAACAGTTCTGCCTGCACTTCCAATTCCAGCGCCTGGACTTGTTGGCTCACGGCAGACGGTGTGAGACCAACCGCGTCGGCCGCCTTCGCGAACGTGCCGTGTTCTGCAATCGCAATGAAGGTCTTCAGCTGACGAATGTCCAACGGCCACCTGGTGGATTAAGATTTTCTGTTTATCTTTGTCAGAATTATTCGCTTTTTTCAAGAAACTCTTATGTTACCGTCATGGGTAGGAGGTGCCCACGGGAGTTCGGGCACGAGGGAGGATCTAGCAGAAAGCGCCTTGCTGCTCTGCGTCCTCGCATTGCCAATCGAGGTACGCATGCCAACCCATAACATTCTCGTCACCGGCCCGGCGATCAACGAGCGGGCAGTGAAGCTCGCGGAAGAACGCGGCTACAGCCTGGTCTACGTACCGCCCTATACGAGTGAACAAGATCTTGTGGGTGTCGTTTCGAAAGCGGACCCGGTCGGGGTCATTGTTCGTATGGGCCGCTTCGGTGCCTCGGCGATTGACGCTGCCCCATCGCTACGGGTGATTTCCAAACATGGGGTCGGGGTGGACAACATCGATCTCGACGCGGCCTCGCGTCGCGAGATTCCGGTTGTCGTGGCGACCGGTGCGAACGCTCTCTCCGTCGCGGAACACGCCATCGCCCTGCTGCTCACCACGGTTAAGCGCATTTTGCCGCTCGATAGTGGGCTACGAGCGGGCAAATGGGAGAAGCCAGGCTTCTCCGGAAAAGAACTTTCGGGAATGACCATGGGGCTCGTCGGCTTCGGAGCGATTGCTCGTCACACGGCGATGCTTGCGAAAACATTCGGCATCCGAACCAGTGCATACGATCCGTTCACGGACGATGCCACCTTCGCAGACGCCGGCGTCACCCGGGCAAACACGGTTGAGGAGATCCTCGCAGGCTCGGATATTGTCAGCCTGCACTGCCCGCTCACGCCCGAGACACGAAACCTACTTGACGACGAGGGCCTCGCTCGGATGAAGCCCGGCTCCTACGTGATCAACACTGCGCGCGGTGGGCTTATCGATGAGGACGCCTTGCTGCGCGCAATAGCAAGCGGCCACGTCGCGGGCGCCGGACTGGATACCTTCCAGACGGAGCCGCCCGCGCCCGATCACCCGTTCTGGCAGGAGCCGAAAGTTGTCGTCACACCCCACATCGGCGGTGTCACGAAGGAGGCGAATGTCCGTGTCGGTGTAGACGCGATCGAGGGGGTGCTTGCGATCGTCGAAGGGCGTGCTCTTGGCCGCGAGAGGATCGTGAACTTCCGGGCCCTGGCCGCCTCAGCCTGACGATCGAGCCAACTCAACAACATCAAACGTATTTCAGGAGAGTATCTTGACCATAGGTTTTAGAGTTCGCAGCCGGCCACGTGCCGTTGAGCAAGCGTGGGTCGAGAAGTTCCGGGAACTGCCGGTTGCCAATGTGAGCGACAGCATGCACCGCATGCATGCGGCTGGCGCGCAGCTTCGGCCGATGCATCGGTCTGGTAAACTTGCCGGCCGCGCTATCACCGTCAAGGCGCCTCCCGGTGACAACCTCATGCTGCACAAGGCAATCGACATGGCCGCCGAAGGCGACGTCATCGTTATCGATGCGGGGGGCGATGTCACGAATGCCTTGATGGGAGAAATGATGCTTGCCCATGCGCGCGGTCGTGGCGTGGCCGGTTTCGTGCTCAACGGAGCCATTCGCGACGCTGACGCGTTTCTTGAGATGAACGTTCCGTCGTTTGCCGTCGGTGTGACACATCGGGGTCCCTACAAGAACGGACCTGGCGAAATCAATTGCCCGATCGCCATCGGCGGCATGGTGGTCATGCCGGGCGATCTGGTCCTTGGCGATGCGGACGGGGTGGTCGTTATCCCGATCGATGACGTGGCTGAGGTCTACGAGCGAACTGCTGCCAAGCACGCCGCCGAAAATAAGCAGATGGAGAACATCAAGGCCGGGACCCATAGGCCGACCTGGTTCAACGAAGCGCTCTCGAAGGCTGGCTGCGAACTGCCGCCTGAGCTCTGATTGCGAGCGACTGAATTGCGCCGGCGCCTTCACGGAGGAGGAGGGGTCACCGACCGGAACAAAGATCTTGGCTCGTCACACCACTTCTGTGTCGGGCCGAATGAAACCTCGAAGCGCTGAGGCGCTCGATAGCAGTCATCAATGGGAGGATAGCATGAAGCATTTGATCCGAAACACCGCGCTTGCGACGACCCTGCTCTTGGGCGCGGGCGCCGCACATGCCGAATGGCCGACGGATCGGCCGATCGAGTTCATCGTCGCTTTCGCTCCGGGCGGCGGCACGGACGTTATGAACAGAACTCTGGCGCCCTATGTCGAGAAGGAGCTCGGTGCGAAAATCACGGTTTTGAACCGTCCGGGCGCTTCGGGCGAAATCGCCTACACGGCGATGACGGAAGCGCGTCCGGACGGCTACACAGCTTCCTCGCTGAACACGCCCGGTTACCTGACCATGCAGATGGACCGAAAGGTCCGTTTCGACCCCAAGAAAATTTGCCCTGTTGCTCGCATCGTTGAGGATCCGGGTTCGTTCATTGTCCAGGCGAACTCCGAGTTCAATTCTCTCAAGGACCTCGTGGCCTATGCGAAGGCCAATCCTGGCGCAGTGACCGTTGGTACGACTGGTCTCGGCACGGACGAACATCTCGCCATGCTGCAACTCGAAAAGTCGGCCGGCATCGACCTGACGGCAGTGACGTTCAACGGTGCGAACGAGGCGCGCACGGCGCTCCTTGGCGGCCACGTCATGACGATTGGCATCAATGTCGGCGAATTCGTTGGCAGCGACCATTCAGCCTTCAAGAATCTGGGCCAGTTCGCAGAAGAGCGCGCTGTGATCGCCCCCGATCTACCGACGGCAAAGGAGCAGGGCTTTGAAGTTCTGGTGAGCTCGGAACGCGGCATTGCGATGGGCTGCGACGTACCGGAAGATATTCGGGTCAAGTTCTCTGACGCAATCCGAAAAGCCCTCGATAACCCGGAATTCCAGGCGAAAGCCAAACAACAGTCGCTTGCCCTTTCTTATCTCTCCTCGGAAGACTGGAGCAAGGAGTTGCCGGTTCGGGCAGAGCGGCTGGGCGCCATCTGGAAGCTCGCAAAGGAACAGCAGTAATGTCGGCGCCGCGCAAAGCTGGCGGGGCGGGCGACCGTCCGGACCTCCTGACCGCCGTGCTTTTCGTGGGTTTTGGCGCGCTCGGCCTTTGGGCCGGGCGCGACCTGACCCTGGGGATGGCGTCTGCGATGGGGCCGGGCTATCTTCCAAGGATCGTCTGTTGGCTCCTCATCATCGTCGGCGTGACAGTCGGGGGAGTTGGTGCCTTTCGTGATCGTCAGGAGATCGCCACGCCGAAGCTTTGGCCGGTTGCCATCATTCTCGCTTCGGTTGTCGGTTTCGCGTTCATTGCCGAATTCTTCGGTTTTGTCGCTGCGTCGGTTTGGTTGCTGGTCGTAGGCAGCCTTGCCGATCGTGACTCGAAACTGCGCGAGGTGATCCTGCTCACCGCGGGACTGACGGCCTTTGGTGCATTGGTTTTCATTGTCGGCCTGGGCGTTCAGATGCCCATCTGGCCATTCTAAGGAGGGACTTATGAACTTTATCGACCTCCTTATGCTGGGATTCAGCGAGGCGCTGACGCCCACAAATCTCGGCTTCTGCCTCTTGGGCGCACTTCTTGGAACCCTGATCGGCGTGCTTCCCGGGATCGGCCCGACTGCCACGATCGCTGTCCTGCTGCCGATCACGTTCTATCTGCCGCCGCTCGCCGGCCTCATCATGTTGGCTGGCATCTACTACGGTGCTCAGTACGGTGGCTCGACGACGGCCATCCTGGTCAACCTGCCAGGAGAAGCCTCCTCGGTGGTGACGGCGATAGACGGCTACAAGATGGCCCAGAAGGGGCGAGCGGGATCCGCGCTCGCCGTCGCGGCCCTTGGGTCCTTCTTCGCCGGTACGGTCGCGACTTTTGGCATCGCACTTGCCGGTCCGACGCTCTCCTCTTTTGCCCTGTCGTTCGGGCCGACGGAATACGTCTCGCTAATGCTGTTCGGACTACTAGCGGCAACGGTGCTTGCTCGCGGACCGGTTCTGAAAGCCATCGGCATGATCCTCCTTGGTCTGCTCCTGGGGATGGTGGGCATTGACGCCAGTTCCGGGGAGGAGCGCCTGACATTCAGCGCGGTGGAGTTGTTCGACGGCATCGACTTCGTCGTCATCGCTATCGGTCTCTTTGGCTTTGCGGAGATTATCGAGAACCTCGAAAATCATGAGGCGCGCGGCGTACTCGTGAGTAAACTAAGCCGGCTGTGGCCAACGCGAGAGGACTTCCGTCGGGCCTGGCCTGCGGTTCTGCGCGGAACGGGTGTCGGAACGTTCCTCGGTGTCCTGCCCGGCGGCGGGGCGACCCTTGCGTCCTTCTGCGCCTACTCGGTCGAGAAGAAGATTTCCAAGAACCCGTCCGAGTTCGGCGAGGGTGCCGTCGAAGGTGTCGCAGGTCCGGAGGCTGCCAACAATGCCGGCGCACAATCGTCGTTCATTCCGTTGCTGACACTGGGTATCCCGTCCAACAACATGATGGCAATGATGCTGAGCGCGTTCATCATCCACGGTATTACGCCCGGGCCGACTGTTCTTGCGACGCAGCCGGAGATTTTCTGGGGTCTCGTTGCCAGCATGTGGATCGGCAATCTTATGCTGGTCGTGATCAACCTGCCGCTGATCGGTGTCTGGGTGAAGCTGCTGACGGTTCCCTATCGCCTGCTCTATCCGGCCATCCTGCTGTTTTGCTGCGTTGGCGTCTACAGCATCAACAACCGCATCTTCGATGTGGTCCTGGCAGCCGGGTTTGGTCTGTTGGGCTACGCGTTCCGCAAGGCGAAATGTGAAGCAGGGCCGCTGCTACTCGGGTTCGTCCTCGGCCCGCTTCTTGAAACGAACATACGTCGCGCGATGACCATCTCCCATGGTGATCCGAGCGTCTTCTACGAGCGCCCGATCAGTCTGGTCCTGCTCATCGCAACGGTTGGCATGTTCGTGCTGATGGTGCTGCCATCCTTCCGTCGGACGCGCGAGGTAGCGTTTCAGGACGAAGAAGCGTGACCACCAGTCGATACCGACGCTCCATGACGGCCGCTCCGCGCGGCCGTTTTTTCGCGAAATGACGTTGGGCGTCATTGCCCCGGCGGCCTGATCATTGGAAGCTGCGGCGAGCGACCTTGGTGGACGAAAAATGGGCGATCCTCTTCAAAAGTATCTCTGCTTGAATGATTTCGAGAGAACGGCGAGGCGCCGCCTTCCGCGGCCACTATTTGGCTACATCGCGGGTGCGAGCGAAACCAATGCGTCGCTGCGCTACAATGCAGTCGATTTCGACGCGTATGCCTTTCGGCCGCGTGTGCTGCGAGACGTTTCCGGCCGCAGCATCCAGACAACGCTGCTCGGCGAAACATATGATGCGCCGTTTGGGATCGCGCCTATGGGCATCAGTGCACTGATGGCCTACCGCGGTGACGTTGAGCTGGCTGATGCAGCCCGAAAGCGTCGAATTCCCATGATCATGAGTGGATCATCGCTAACGCGGCTCGAGGACGTCGCCAACGCCGCCCCGGGCTCGTGGTTTCAGGCATATCTTCCAGGAGAACCCGACCGGATTGATGCACTGGTCGACCGCGTGCAACGGGCCGGTTTTCAGACGCTGGTCCTGACGGTCGACACGGCCACTCTGGCAAACCGCGAGAACAATGTTCGCGCCGGTTTCTCTACTCCCCTTCGTCCAAGTCTGCGCTTGGCCTGGCAAGGGATTATCCATCCGCGATGGACGATCGGCACCTTTCTACGCACTTTGATGACGCAGGGCGTTCCGCATTTTGAGAACTCCTATGCGACCCGCGGCGCGCCGATCATTTCGTCGAACATCATGCGCGATTTCGGGCGGCGGGATCACCTAAATTGGGTCCACCTCGAGCGCATTCGCGCGCGTTGGCCGGGAAAACTCGTCGTCAAAGGTGTTCTGCATCCAGATGACGCTTCGCGCGTGCATGACGTGGGCGCGGATGGGTTGATCGTGTCCAATCACGGCGGGCGTCAACTCGACGGCACCATGTCGCCCTTAAGCGCGCTTCCTGAGATCGTTGCGCGGATCGGCAACAAAACCACTGTCATGGTCGACGGCGGCTTCCGGCGGGGCACCGATATAATCAAGGCACTCGCGCTGGGCGCACGCTTCGTTTTTGTCGGGCGGCCTTTCCTCTACGCAGCGGTTGTCGCCGGCAGTCCAGCTATCCTTAAAGCTATCGACATCCTAAAATCGGAAATCCATCAGGACATGGCGCTCCTCGGAGTCGTGGCGCTAGACGACATTGATGGCTGTTTCGTCGTTCGCCGTGATCGCGAAGGTCGTGGACCGGGCGTCACATTGAAAAGGCTAGCGATTTGATTCTGTTCAAGGCGAAGGATCGCAGACGTGGTGGGCCCGGTAGGGGTCGAACTTTCAGTCCACGGCAAGTGCGTCGTGGGTGCCTCGCCTGATGCATTTCACGCTCGAACGGTCTGACCGGAAGAACGGCTCTTTTCCAGTGCGCAACGCGCGTAAAGCAATGCCGTTCAACTGGCATAACCCTTTGTCAGTCGCATTTGCTATATTGTGGGCGGTTTCCATGCCGGCAGGTTTGTCCAGTTTGGAGGAAACCCCATCGCAGATTCTTCAGCGAGTGGGCAAGAGTCCATCAGTTCGATGAGTGATTGTCGCCAGAGTGTCCCCGGCGCGACGATCCCCATCATATAGCCGACGACCGCCAGCGTGTTGTAAAGCTTCCTCGCTGATGCGGCGTTCATCGCTAGCCTTAGCGAAGCCGGGGAGTTCGGCACAATCATCGTAACAGTAAATTGCTTGTTCCAAAGGCGACCATGGTGCGCGCAGATATTGCGCACATATGTAAGGTGGTGCGCAACGGAGACCAAAACCTTCTCGTCGAGCCCATAAGGTTTGGCTATCGCCTGGCGATCGGCGCGAAGCTTTAGGTTTCCCACCCATTTTGAAAGTTGTCCAAGCGACATGACTTCCGCAGTCATCCAAATCGGTGGGTGTTCGGGATCGTCGTATTTTGTCCGATAATGGACAATGAAAGTATCTTTAGAGCGCTCGATTTCCTCGATCAGGTTGGCAAAGGCTTTGGCATAATAGTCGGCGCGATCATAAAGCCCAGGGTCAAGGTAGCCGTGAGGGCCGTATTTCATGGCAAGGTGGTGTGCCCAGCTTCCCCGTAGCGAGACTTCGATGCGTTCGATCGCATCCATGACGTGCAGTCGAAGCCGCCTATCAAAGGCATAGAGTGCCAGCACGTCCTCGAAGGAGGTGCCATCTTTGAACTTGTGCCCTCCAGCAAGCGGCGTCGGTTCCTCAAACGGAAGCCAGTAGGCGCGCAGGCGATAGTAGCTTATGTGTTGAAGGCAGTGAGCGGCGTGCGCCGGATCGGGAACGGCCATGCCCCTGGCTTCAAGCAGAGTAATTTGATCGGCTATTGAAACGGAAGGCTTGGTGAACTTCATGCCATTTCATAGGCGGATTCGAAGTTCCAGAAAAGAGAAACCCGCCTGGGTGCGCAGTTCCGAAACCGAAGTTTCGTCCGAGGCGTGGCGGGTCTTATTGATGAGTGATATGGCCCATACTTATTAAGAATGCAATAACGCGAGGGGCAAAAATCTACCCGAGTGTGCGCTTTCACGGGCAACGAGTTGATCCTGAATCACGATTTATTTTCGAAGGGACAACACCGGCTTTTTATCGATCGACAACTTAGCCAACGAAATCTGTTCCGAGGACACCGCTGGGTGCTGCGCCAGGCGACAGGACCGAGAGAAGCTTGCTAGAGTCGAAGGTGCTCGGCCCAAGGGAGCTCGAAGCTGCACGTGAACGTTTCACGAGTGTTGTGCTGGGTTTGTTTCCGCTTTGTGCGTCCAGATGGTGTAACGGGCGGGAACCCGGCCCGGCAGGTTTGAAGGGCCGGTGGTCGTCCCTCACAATGATGGTGTCGCGGAGTCAGGAGTGGCCTGCTCCATAGCAGCACGGAGAGACGACCATGAAAGAGTATGCCGGCATCGACGTATCATTGGAATACTCGAGTGTGTGCGTGGTGGATGCGGATGGCCGCATCGTGCGGGAAGCAAAGATCCTCAGCGAACCCGATGCGCTGATCGCCTGGTTCGGCGCGCATGGCGTGGCGATGGAGCGCATTGGTCTGGAGGCCGGCCCGTTGTCGCAGTGGCTGCATGCCGGGATGGTGAAAGCCGGTCTTTGCGTCGAGCTGATCGAGACGCGCCACGTGCGTGCAGCCTTCAAGACGATGCCGGTCAAGACCGACAAGAAGGACGCCCGCGGCATTGCGCAGTTGATGCGGCTGGGCTGGTTCCGACCGGTCCACTGCAAATCGCTTGCTGCCCAGGAGGTGCGTGCGCTGCTGACCGCCCGCAAGCTCATTCAGGGTAAGCTGCACGACATCGAGATGAGTATCCGGGGCATCCTGCGCGGCTTCGGCCTCAAGGTCGGGCCGACGACGCGGCGCACGTACGCGGGACGTATCCGCGCGCTGGTTGCCGGCCATTCGACCTTGGAAGCGATCGCGACGGCACTGCTCAAAGTGCGCGACGCGCTTGTGCACGAATTTGCAGGGCTTGATCGCACGTTGCGTGCCATCGCCCGCCAGGACGACAACGCCCTTCGGTTGATGACGACGCCCGGCGTTGGCGTCCTGGTGGCGCTGACGTTTGTGGCGGCCGTCGATGCGCCGGAGCGCTTCCGCTCCTCCCGCGCGGTCGGGCTGCACTTCGGATTGACGCCGAGGAAATATCAATCGGGCGAGACCGATCACAGCGGTCGCATCTCGAAGATCGGCGATGGCAGCGTGCGAACCGTGCTCTACGAGGCGGCCAACGTCATCCTGACGCGGCCGGTCAAAGGCTCCGATCTGAAGGGCTGGGCACTGGCGGTCGCAAAACGTGCCGGTCCGAGAAAGGCGCGCGTCGCGCTGGCCCGCAAGCTGGCGGTGGTGTTGCATCGCATGCTCACGGACGGAACCAGCTTCATTGCTCATAAGGGAGCGTCCGCCGTGCCGGCTTGACCGCAGGAGACGACAAGACAGGCGTTCGGACGGGCACAGCCATCAGCCCTCCGCAGCAAGGTCCCTTCGCCGGGACGATGGATGGGTTAGGCCGTTATGCGATCAGCAGCACGCGGTGACTGCGCCGTTTCAGATTGGCCAACCGGTCCTCAGCAGACCCCATAGAGCAGCGGCAAAGCTCCGACTGCGGACAGAAGCAAGCACTCGGCGAGGGATTACGCGCACAAGGGATTGACGAGGCGCCCGTTACAGAAGGATCGCATAATGTATCATCGGGATCGGTTTAGCGGCCTGCTCCGTTAACGAGTATCTGAGATCTCGGGCGCGCATACATGTGCTGCACTCAGGCGTTTCCGCGACCTTCTACGAGCATAGAAAATTCCATTTGGCGATCGACGGCCCTGTCGAGGTGGCGTTGCAGGAGGGTGAATTGGCTTGGCAAAGGACGTATCCGCCAAGGAGTGCGCGTAGTCACGATCGATGGGCTGACATTGAGCTGACGGTCGTAATTGCAAGGAAATTGCGACCGACGAGCGTGCGGGGCAGCGATGCCGTGGCGGCACCGGGTGCTGGGTCTGTGGTCTTCCTAGCTACTACGGCGATGTTGCAATGTGAACCGGGTGTCGATCATACGCGATCCGGTCGTCTTCTCGCCGTTGAGGTGATCGTCGATCAACCGTGCGGCCTCACGGCCGATCAGGTCGCCGGAGGGGCGGATGGTGGTGAGTGGCGGATTGCAGGCGGCGCTGAAGCTGAGATCGCCGAAGCCGACTACGGCCAACCGGTCCGGTACGGTGACCTTCATCCGTTCGCACCCGAACAGCACGCCGAGTGCGATGTGGTCGTTCGAGCAGGCGATACCGTCAGTGTCGGGGTGGAGCCGCAAGGCTTCCGCCAAAAGCATCGAGCCGATTTCGGCGGAGGCTGTGTCTGGATGTTCGACGACCTTGGCGACCGCGCCCGCTGCGTGCGCAGCCCGCAGGAAGCCGTCACAGCGTTGTTTGGCGCGTCGGTCCTGATGCATGCGGGCGCCGAGAAAGACAAGATTGCGGCGACTCTGTTGGATGAGGTGTTCTGCCACCGCGATGCCGACTTGATCGTGATGAAACCCGATGGCTGCGTCGATTTGCGGACCACCGAGCTCCCAGATTTCGATAACGGGAATGGTGACGTTGGCGAGCAGGCGGCGTGTTGCGGGACTATGCGACAGGCCAGTAAGAACAATGGCTGCCGGTGCCCATGACAACGCCATGCGCACCAGTTCCTCTTCTTCTTGCTCATCGTACTCGGTGTGACCGAGGATGAGTTGCAGGCGCTGTTTCTTGAGTGCTGTCTGCATAGACGCGACCGTCTCGGCAAAGAACGCGTTGCGCACTGAAGGAACAATGATGCTGACAGCGCGGGAAGAAGCCGCGGCAAGCCCGCCGGCCATCAGGTTCGGCACGTAATTGAGTTTCTCAATCGCCCGACTGATGGCTTGGCTCGCCGTACCCGAAACCGCCTCCGGCTTGCGCAAGAAGAGCGACACCGTGGAGGGGGAGACGTTGGCGAGCTCGGCCACGTCGGACATGGTGACGGACTGCATCTTGCGGCGATTGCGTGGCGCCTTTCGCATCCTGTTGTCCATAAGCATCTCCGTAGCGCTATTATCGCACTACTAGCATACTTTTCATCCAGCCTCAACAATAATCGCGACCGATTTTCTATGTAATTTGCTGAAAACACAGCGCATTTTTCTCTCCTCCGCACCGATTTTCGATGCCATCGGCGACCGCAAACATTTTTTTGAGTCCATCTTGCTTCGAAAAAATCGTAGCGCTATTATTGGTGCCAGTTAAGCCGGATGCCCGGCCGATGTTGGGAGGGAAGAATGGCTTCTGTCAGCCTGCGAAAGCTGGAAAAAAGTTACGGTTCGCTGCGCATCGTGAAAGGCGTCGACCTTGAGATCGCCGATGGCGAATTCGTCGTCTTCGTCGGTCCGTCGGGCTGTGGAAAGTCCACCACATTGCGCATGGTCGCCGGGCTCGAAAGCATCACAGGCGGCGAGATCCGCATCGGCGAAACGCTGGTCAATCGCCTCCCGCCGCGCGAGCGCGATATCGCTATGGTCTTCCAAGACTACGCCCTCTATCCGCATAAGACAGTGCGCGAGAACATGGGGTTTAGTCTGAAGGTGCACGGTGTTGCGCCGCGCGAGGCCGATCAGCGTGTCAACGAGGCGGCTGAGATGCTTGGCATCGACCACTTACTTGAGCGTCGTCCGGGTCAGCTCTCAGGCGGTCAACGCCAGCGCGTCGCCATGGGGCGCGCCATCGTGCGTCGCCCGAAGGTTTTTCTGTTCGACGAGCCGCTGTCCAATCTCGACGCAAAGCTGCGCGGGCAGGTGCGTACCGAGATCAAGCGCCTGCATCAGCAGATCGGGACGACGATCATCTATGTTACGCATGACCAGGTCGAGGCCATGACGCTTGCCGATCGTATCGTCATTCTCAAGGGTGGCGACATCGAGCAGGTCGGCACGCCGGACGAGGTCTACAATCGCCCGCAGAGCGTTTTCGTCGGCGGGTTCGTCGGGTCTCCGGCGATGAACTTTGCGAAGGCCAAAATCCAATCCGGCTGTCTCGCCTTTACCGACGGCAACAGACTCGCTCTGTCCTCTGTTCGGGCGGGACGTGAGGCGGCTTTTGAGGGCCGCGATGTCATCGTCGGCATCAGGCCGGAGCATTTCGGTGTGGCCCCGGATCCGGCGGCGACGCTCGCAGTGCGCGTGCAGGTCGTCGAACCGCTTGGTTCCGACACCCTGGTGCATTTTTCGGTTGGCGGCGATGTGCTGACCGCCCGCATGCCGCCCGAGACGCGGCCCGAGCCGGGCGCCGAAATCCGCATCGGAGTCGATCCCTCGAAAATCCATCTTTTCGATGCCGCCAGCGAGCGCGTCATCAACTGAACGCCAGGCGTTTGCGACACCAATCAACGGGAGGATAGAATGAACATCAGGACCATTGCGAGCGCGCTCGCCGCGACCAGCGTGCTTACATTCTCGGTGCCGGCCTTTGCCGATACGGATCTTAAAATCTTCGTTTCCAGTCAGCACCAGCCGGATGTCTGGCGCAAGGTGCTCGACAAATACGAGGCGGCCAATCCGGGCGTCAAGGTGGCGATCGAGACCGGCGGCAACACCTCCGAGGCGCAGGCGCAGTATCTCAACACCGTCATGTCCGCCAAGGACACCAACCTCGACGTGCTGATGCTCGACGTCATCCGTCCTGCGCAATATGCCGCCGCCGGCTGGACCTCTGCCTTCGAGAACAAGGACATGTCGGTCTACCTCCCTGCCTATGCCGGAGCCAACACTGTTGATGGCAAGGTCGTCGCGCTCCCGGCCTTCGCGGACGCGATGTTCCTCTACTACCGCAAGGATCTGCTCGACAAGTACGGCATCGCTCCTCCCAAGACCTGGGAAGAGTTGGCGGCCGCCGCCAAGAAGGTGGCGGAGAGCGAGAAAAATCCTGATCTCCAGGGCCTCTCCTTCCAAGGCAAGGCCATCGAGGGTGCGGTTTGCACCTTCCTGCTGCCCTATTGGAGCCAAGGGAAGAATCTCGTCGAAAACGGGAAGCTTACGTTTGACCACGAGGCAGCTGTCACCGCGCTGAAGCTTTGGAAGGGCTTCGTCGATACGGGCGTCGCCAAGAAGAACATCGCGGAAGTTGCCACCGACGACACGCGCAAGGAGTTCCAGGCTGGCAGCGCCGTGTTCGCGGTCAACTGGTCCTATGCCTGGACGCATTTCCAGGGCGCTGAATCGGCTGTAACCGGCAAGGTCGGTGTCACGCGCCTGCCGGCGCTCAGCGGTGGCGAACAGGCGAGCTGCCTTGGCGGCTGGGAATGGGGCGTTTCGGCCTACTCCACCCATCAGGACGAAGCGAAGAAACTGGTCGAATATCTCTCGAGCGAGGACGTCTCGGTGTTCATGGCCGCCAACGGTTCGCTCCTGCCCACCTATGCAGCCGCCTATGGCAATAACGAAGTGCTGAAAGCCGTGCCGTGGTTCGCCGATGCCCTGCAGGTGGTCGAGACCGCCAAACCACGCCCGGTGACGCCGCGATACAACGAGGTGAGCGAGGTCATCCGCACCACCGTCAACGCGGTGCTCGCGGGCGTCACGACACCGGAGGACGGTGCCAGTCAGATCGAAGCCCGCCTGAAGCGCATCCTGCGCTGATCGCAATCGCCGGAAGGGATTTTCCATTTTCCCTTTCGGCTCCCCAACCTGAATTGTCGGGAGTTGCACCGGTGACGACGACCTCCATCCTCAATGCGGCAACCAGTGCTGACCGCGGACCGCCAGCCTGGACGCGCTGGCTCGACCTCGGCGACCGGGCGCTTGCCGTGGTATTGCTTGCCCCAGCGGCGATTCTTCTCGCGCTGATCATCGTCTATCCGGTGCTGCGCCTCGGCTATACCAGCTTTTTCAGCCTGTCGCTGACGTCGGGTCTCCCCGCGGAATTCGTGGGCCTCGAAAACTACAGCCTTATGCTGGAAGACCCGGTCTTCTGGGAAACGACGTGGAATACCGTCCTCATCACCCTCATCACTGTGCCCGGCGCCCTCCTGGTCGGGCTTGCACTGGCCCTGCTTGCCAATCTCCCTTTCGGCGTGCAGTGGCCAGTGCGCCTTTCCCTGCTGATCCCCTGGGCGCTGCCACTCTCATTCGCCGGTCTGATCTTTGCCTGGTTCTTCCATTCGGAATACGGCGTCGTCAACGACGTGCTGATCCGTCTAGGCTTCGAGAGCATCATCTGGTTCAACTCGCCGAATTGGGCCTTCGCCGCGATCTGTCTGACCATCGTCTGGAAGACCTCGTCGTTTATGGCGCTGATCATTCTTGCCGGTCTGCAGACGATACCGCGCTCCCTCTATGAGGCCGCCGACGTCGACGGCGCCGGCCGGGTTCGCCAGTTCTTCGAGATCACGCTGCCGCTCCTGAAGCCATCGATCGTCGTCGCGCTGATTTTCCGCACCATCACGGCGCTGCAGACCTTCGACATCCCCTACATGATGACGGGAGGCGGCCCCGGTACTTCGACCTCGACGCTTGCCATGTACATCCACCAGAACACGGTCTCTTTCCTCGATCTCGGCTACGGCTCGGCGCTTGCCGTCGTGATGTTCGCCCTGTCGATGTGCGTGACCGCCGTCTATCTGCGCGCCATCCGGACCAAGGAGTAAGCCATGAGTGCCGTCGCCGCCCCCGGACTTTCCGGACTTCTTTCCGGCCGCCCGCTGCGCTTCCTCGCCGGAGCCGTGCTGATCGTCAACGGCATGTTCCCGGCGCTCTGGATACTCTTCACCTCACTGAAGACGGAAGCGGAGCTCACTGCCAAGCCCATCACTTGGGTTCCACACGCTCCGACGCTGGCGAACTACATGCAGGCCTTTTCCGACCAGCCGCTGCATCTGTTCCTCTTCAACAGCTTCATGGTCGCACTGCTGTCAACCTGCCTTACGCTGCTCGTCTCAGTGCTGGCAGCCTATGCACTGGCTCGGCTGGATCTCCGTTACCGTGGCCTCATCCTATCGTTGATCATCGCTGTGTCGACCTTCCCTCTGGTCACGCTCCTTGTGCCGCTCTTTGAGATCATGCGCACGCTGAACCTGCTCAATACCTGGGTCGCGCTGGTGCTGCCTTATACGGTCCTGTCGCTGCCGGTGTGCACGCTCATGCTCGTCTCTTTCTTCGAAGGCATTCCGCGGGACCTTGAAAACGCGGCGATGATCGACGGCTGCACGCGGCTGGGGGCGCTTTTCAAAGTGGTCGTACCGCTCTGTGCGCCGGGTGTGTTCACAGCCGGAATCCTCGCCTTCGTCAATGCTTGGGACGAGTTCCTGCTGGCGTTGTCCTTCAATTCCAATCCGGCTTTGCGCACGCTTCCGGTCGGCATTCAGCTGTATCAGGGCGAGTTCGCCTTCCCTTGGCCGGTCATCTCGGCCGCGCTGGTTGTCGGCATCGTGCCTGTCGCCGTGCTGATCGTCATCTTCCAGGAGCGCGTCGTCTCGGGCCTCACCGCCGGGGGTATCAAGGGATGAACAGGAAGCTCGACATTTCCGAACTGCGCAGTCAGCGCTGGTTTGCCAACGACGATATGCGCGCCTTTGCGCACCGCCAACGCACGCAGCAGATGGGCATGCGGCGCGAGGAGTTCATGGGGCGGCCCGTGATCGGCATCATCAACACTTGGAGTGAGATGAGCCCCTGCCATGCGCATCTGCGTGACCGAGCCGAAGCTGTGAAGCGCGGCGTCTGGCAGATGGGCGGCTATCCCGTCGAGCTGCCGGCGATCTCGGTCGGCGAGGTCATGGTGAAGCCGACCACCATGCTCTACCGCAACTTCCTCGCGATGGAGTGCGAAGAACTGTTACGCTGCCACCCGATCGACGGCGCAGTACTGCTCGGTGGCTGCGACAAGTCGACCCCGGCGCTGCTGATGGGCGCGTTCTCGATGGATATTCCGGTCATCTTCTGCCCGGCAGGACCGATGTCGAACGGTCAGTGGCGCGGTGTTAAGACAGGTGCCGGCACGCACACCAAGAAGTACTGGGACGAGCTTCGAGCAGGCAACATCACCCGCGATGACTGGGTGGATCTCGAGAGCCGCATGACGCGGTCGCCGGGTACCTGCAACACGATCGGCACAGCCTCGACCATGACCTCTATCGTGGATGCCATGGGCATGACGCTGTCCGGCGCGTCCTCCATCCCCGCCGTCGACTCCGGCCATACCCGCATGGCGTCCGCTTGCGGCTCACGCATCGTCGAGATGGTCTGGGAAGATCTGAAGCCGTCGAGAATTGTCAACCGCGACAGCTTCCTCAACGGCCTTGTCGCTTATATGGCGCTCGGCGGCTCGACCAACGCCGCCGTACATCTCATTGCAATGGCCAAGCGCGTCGGCGTCGATCTGACGTTGGACGACATGGCGGCGATGGCCAGCAAGGTGCCGGTCGTAGCCAACGTCTTTCCCTCCGGCGAATACCTGATGGAGGACTTTTACTTCGCCGGCGGCATCAATGCGCTCTTGAAGAAGCTGTCGCGACACCTGACGCTCGACCGGCCGACCGTCAATGGTCGCACGCTCGGCGAGAACATTGCCCCGGCCGACTGCTGGAACGATGACGTCATCCGCGGCGAGGATGATCCGGTCGTGCCGCTCGCCCGCGGCAAGACGCTCGAAGTGCTGCGTGGCAATCTCGCGCCGAACGGCGCGGTCATGAAATCGTCCGCCGCCAATCCGAAATTCCTGAAACATGTCGGTCCGGCAATCGTCTTTGACGATCCCCGTACGATGAACCGCACGCTCGATGACCCAGACCTCGACATCACCGAGGATACCGTGATCGTGCTGCGCAATGCCGGCCCGGTCGGCGCGCCGGGTATGCCGGAATGGGGCAACCTGCCGATCCCGAAGAAGCTCTTGAAACAGGGGGTGCGCGACATGGTGCGTGTCTGCGACGGGCGCATGAGCGGCACCCACTATGGAACCTGCGTTCTGCATGTCTCGCCGGAAGCTGCGGTCGGTGGCCCTCTCGCTTTGGTCCGGACCGGCGACCTCATCGAACTCGATGTTGCCGCCGGAACAATCAACATGCGCGTCTCCGAGGACGAGCTTGCTCGGCGCAGGGCTGAATGGAGGCCGTCAGCGCCGGTCTACGAGCGCTCCTTCGCCGCCCTCTATCAACGCCACGTCAGTCAGGCGCACGAGGGCTGCGATTTCGATTTCCTGACCGGCACGCAAGCCGTGCCGGAACCGCCGATCTATTGAGGGACGATCCAATGAGCAGCAACAACCCCTTCAAATCCTGGCTTAGCGACAAGTCGCGCGCCACCCCGCTCGGCACCTGGCTGATGGCTGCCGCGCCCGCGACGGCCGAAGCGCTTGGCTATGGTGGTTTCGATTTCCTCGTCGTCGACATGGAGCACGTGCCTGTCGAATTCACGGATCTTGCCCATATCCTGCGTGCCATCGGCTGCACACCCGCGGACGCGGTGGTGCGGCTTGCCTGGAACGATCAGGTGCTCGTCAAACGCGCGCTCGACGCCGGTGCACACACCGTTATGCTGCCCTTCGTGCAAAATGCGGAGGAAGCAAAGGCCGCCGCTGCCTATACCCGCTATCCGCCGCATGGGATCCGTGGGGTTGCCGCCGTACATCGCGGCTCCCGCTTCGGCACGATCCCGAACTACCTGAAATCCGCAAACGACGACATCTGCACCATCGTGCAACTCGAAACACCGGAAGCGATCGAGCGCCTGCCGGAGATCGCCGCGGTCGACGGGATCGATGCGCTCTTTGTGGGGCCGGGCGATCTTTCCGCCGCGATGGGGCATATCGGCAATATCGCTCATCCCGAGGTCCAGGCTCTGATCGAGAAGGCGGCGAAAGACGCGCATGCGGTCGGCAAGCCGGTCGGTATCGTCGGCCCCAACCCTGACATGGTGAAGCGCTTCATCGGTTACGGTTACGAATTCGCAGCCATAGCCTCCGACATCGCCATGATGACCGGCCGCGCAAACGAATGGCTCGCGCAGCTGAAAGGCACGGCCGAAGCGCCCACCACACCAGCGGCGGCTTACTGAGGACGAGGCGGTGGAACACGTATTTACCCCGGTTCTCGATTTCCAGGCGGCGCTCGGCGAATGCCCGCTTTGGTCGGTTGCCGACCAAATGCTCTATTTCGTCGACATCAAGCGCTGCTGCATCCACCGCTTCGACCCGGCGACGGGGGCGCTTGCGACAACGAGGCTCCCGGAGGAAGTCGGCTGCATCGGTCTCGTCGAGGGCGGCGGGTTCATCGCCGGATTGCGCTCCGGTCTCTGGATGCTTGAAGCCGACGGCACGCCACGCGGGATGCTTGCCGCAAATCCCGAGGACCAGGAAATCAGCCGTTTCAACGACGGCAGCGTCGATCCGGCTGGCCGCTTTGTCGCCGGTACGGTTGACGAAACGCGGGAAAGGGGCTTTGCAAGCCTCTACCGCTACGATGCCAGCGGCCTCACCCGCCTTGCTGATGGGTTGCTCACGTCGAACGGCGTCGCTTTTTCGCCGGACGGCCGACGGCTCTACCATTCCGACACCCTGCGCTACACGCTCTACACCTATGACTACGACCCTGCGACAGGCGCGGCGACGAACCGACAGGTCTTCGCCCGCTTCGGCTCCGATACGGACAAGGGCCGCCCGGATGGTGGAGCCGTCGACACCGAAGGCTGCTACTGGACGGCTCTTTTCGAGGGTGGTCGCGTGCAGCGCTATGCGCCCGATGGCCGGCTGCTTGCCGAGTACCCTGTTCCCGCCAAGTGTCCGACCATGGTCGCTTTCGGCGGGCCGGATCTGAAGACGCTCTACTGCACCAGCGCGCGCGTTGGCCGGCCGGAAGAGGAGCTCGCCACCTTTCCGCTCTCCGGGGCGCTCTTCACCATGCGCACCGAGGTTGCCGGCCTCGCCCGGCCTCTGTTCAACCCAAGCTGCTGAGATCCGCCATGACCTATGACACAGTTCGCTATCGATCGCTCGAAAGTCGCAACGTACTGATCACCGGCGGCGCTTCAGGTATCGGCGAGGCCATGGTGGCGGCCTTCCGCAGCCAAGGTTCGCGCGTGTCCTTTCTCGATATCGATGAGGACGCAGGCAAGGCGACGGCAGACAAAACAGGCGCGGATTTCTACGGCTGCGACCTGACGGACATCCCGGCCCTGCGCGATGCAGTAGCGAAGGTCGAGGAGCGACATGGGGCGGTGGACGTGCTTGTCAACAATGCCGGGAAGGACGACCGCCACAGCATGGACGAGGTCGAACCGGACTATTGGCGACGCATGTTGGCGCTCAATCTCGATCACCAGTTCTTCGCCACGCAGGCCGTATCGAAAGGTATGCGGGAGAAGGGCGGCGGCTCCATCGTCATGATGGGCTCGGTCTCGTGGATGCGCGGCAATCCGGTCATGGTTGGTTACACGACGGCCAAAGCCGCGATCAATGGAATGACGCGTACGCTTGCTCGCGACCTCGGGCCCTCGGGCATCCGCGTCAACTGCATCGTGCCGGGCGCGATTGTTACGGAACGCCAGAAGGCGCTCTGGGCCGGTCCGGCAGAGGACCAGAAATTTATCGATTTGCAATCACTGAAGTTCCGCCTCGACGCCAGCCATGTCGCCCGTTTGGCGCTGTTCCTTGGCTCGGAAGAAAGCAGCGGCTGCACTGGCGCGAACTTCATCGTCGATGCCGGGCTGACCCAGAATTGAGTACGACACCCATGAAACTTGAGACAACCCCAACCGGCTTCACTCTATCGGTCGATGGCCAGGTCATCCTTCGCCACAGCGCGTCTTCCCCGTGCATCTATGCCGGCCACGGCGAAGAACGCATGGAAATGTACCGCGGCAACTTCGAAATCGAGGATTACGTCGTTGAGCGGAGCCCGCTCGCGCACGCCGAAATCGACGGCTGCCACATCATGCTTTCCGAGGCCGAGGGCCAAAAAGTACGTTTGGCCCTGACAGTCCTCGACGGTTCCATCGAACTTACGGCGGTGGATCCGTCGGTAAACAGGCTCTGGATCCGTGTCGTTGCCGATCACGACGAACATGTGTGGGGCGGCGGCGAGCAGATGTCCTATTTCGACATGCGCGGTCGTCGCTTTCCGCTCTGGACATCGGAACCGGGCGTGGGCCGTGACAAGACCAGCGAAATAACCTTCAAGTCGAATGTCAAGGATCGTGCTGGAGGCGACTACTTCAACACCAATTATCCGCAGCCGACCTTCGTCTCCTCGGCCCGCTACGCTTTGCATGTGGAAACGTCGGCCTATTCAGTCTTCGATTTTCGCCGCAAGACGTTCCATGAGATCGAGACCTGGGCGGTTCCCGAACGCATCGAGATCTTCAGCGGAAACACATTCGTCGAGTTGGTCGAAAAGCTTTCACTGCGGTTTGGACGCCAGCCGACGCTTCCCGACTGGGTCTACAACGGCGCGATCGTCGGATTGAAGGACGGGGTGAACTCCTTTGCGCGCCTTCAGAAAATGAAGGAGGCGGGTGTTCGCGTATCTGGGCTGTGGTGCGAGGATTGGGTCGGTTTGCGGCAGACGTCCTTTGGCGCACGGCTGTTTTGGGATTGGCAAGCAAACGAAGAAAGATATCCAGGACTGAGGCAGCGCATAGCGCAACTAAATGACGAAGGCGTTCGTTTTCTGGGCTACGTAAATCCCTATCTCTGCGTCGACGGCCCACTGTTTGCGGAAGCTGAGACCGCAGGTTACTTCGCCAAAGACGAGTTCGGCCGCACTGCACTGGTTGATTTCGGCGAGTTCGACTGCGGTGTCGTCGATTTCACCAATCCGGAAGCGGCGGAGTGGTTCGCCGATGAGATCATTGGTGGAAAGATGCTCGACTACGGCCTTTCCGGCTGGATGGCCGACTTCGGGGAATACCTTCCGATCGATGTGGAACTCGCGAACGGAATCGACGCCAAGCTGATGCACAATCAGTGGCCGACTCTTTGGGCCGAGGTGAATGCCAGAGCTGTCGCCAGCCGCGGGAAGACCGGCGAAGCCTTATTCTTCATGCGCGCCGGCTTCACTGGCGTTCAGAAGCACTGCCCACTGCTGTGGGGTGGTGACCAGTCGGTCGATTTTTCTCGACATGACGGACTGGTGACGGTCATCTGCGCTGCGTTGTCGTCGGGGCTTCTGGGCAATGCCTATCATCACTCGGATATCGGCGGATACACGAGCCTGTTCGGGAATGTCCGCACCCCGGAACTGCTCATGCGCTGGGCGGAAATGGCCGCCTTCACCCCCGTAATGCGCAGTCACGAGGGCAATCGCCCCCGCGAAAACGTTCAGATCGACCAGGATCCGGAAGTGCTTGCTCACTTCGCGAGGATGACGAGCATCTACGTGCATCTGGCGCCTTATCTGAAGGCACTTTCGAACGAGGCGTCGACCCGCGGTTTACCGGTTCAAAGGCCGCTGTTCCTGCACCACGAGGACGACCGCGCCACCTATGCCATCCAGGACGCTTATCTCTACGGCGCGGATCTGCTCGTCGCGCCGGTCTGGAAGGCCGGTGAAGAGAAGCGTACCGTCTATCTGCCTAAGGGGACGCGTTGGGTGCATGTCTGGGGCGGCGATGCATATGACGGCGGCTGCGAGGCGACCGTTCACGCGCCGCTCGGCCAGCCGGCGGTGTTCTACCGCGAGGGCGCGGCGCAGGCAAAGCTCTTCGCGGGCATCGGGGCGCTCTGACCATGAGCGTGTCGAGCCTTACCGTCCTGCTGTTGCTTGCGGCGGGCGCTTCCTATGTGCAGACGCTAACCGGTTTCGCGCTCGGCCTTCTGTTCATGGGCGGCGTGGGGCTGACAGGCGTCGTGCCGCTGCCCGATGCCGCCGTGCTCGTCGGTGTGTTCGTCATCTTTAATGCGGCTCAGGTGCTGGTCAAGGGCTGGCGCGATATCGCAGGGCGGGAGTTCCTGCTGGTGATTTTCGTCAGTCTCGCCTTCCTCGTTATCGGCTATTGGATCCTTGGGCTTTTGGTTTCCTCCTCGCTCGACTGGCTGAAGCTGGTACTCGGCGCGATCATCGTCCTGTCCAGCATCCAACTTCTCCTTCGGCCCGCACCGCTTAAGAAGCCCTCGGGCCCGGCGTCCTTCGCCTTTTTTGGGGCCATTGCCGGCGTCATGGGCGGACTCTTTTCCACCGCCGGGCCGCCGCTCGTCTACCATCTCTATCGCCAGCCGCTGCGTCCGGCCGCCATTCGAGAGACGCTCGTTGCCGTCTTCGCCGTAAATGCGGTGCTTCGCCTGCTGCTTGTCGCGGGAGCGGGCGCCATGCCGTCGGCCTCCTTCTGGTGGGGGCTGCTGTGCATTCCGGTCGTGATGGCCTTCACCGCGCTCGCCCGCCGCTATCCGCCGCCGCTGACCCCGACGGGCCTGCGCCGCGTCGCCTTCTGCCTGCTGTTCCTGTCCGGCATTTCGCTTGCCGCTCCCGCCTTCCTCAAGCTTTTCGGAGATCTTTCATGACGCACTCGCTCAAGTCAGCACTCAAGGATGCAAGCCTGCTCATCGACAAGGCCTTCGTCGGCGGTCAGTGGGTTTCGGCCGCCGATGGGCGCACTTTCGCCGTTACCGATCCTTTCGACGGTTCGGTGATCGTAGACGTTCCGTCGCTGTCGCGCGAGGAAGTCGCCGCCGCCATCGATGCGGCCGAGACTGCGCAGAAACTTTGGGCCAAGCGCACCGCCAAGGAGCGCGCCAAGGTGCTGAACACCTGGTTCCAGCTCATCCTCGAGAATGCAGATGATCTGGCGCTAATCCTAACCTCGGAACAGGGGAAACCGCTTGCCGAGGCCAGGGGCGAGGTGATCTCCAACGCTGCCTACCTCGAATGGTTCGCCGAAGAGGCCAAACGCATCGACGGCGATATCATCCCCGGCGCCAATGCGGGCCAGCGCATCATGGTGCTGAAGCAGCCCGTCGGCGTCTGCGCCGCCATCACGCCGTGGAATTTCCCGAACGGCATGATCACCCGCAAAGCCGGGCCTGCGCTAGCGGCCGGCTGCTCCATGCTCCTGAAGCCCGCCTCGCAGACGCCACTCTCGGCGTTGGCGCTCGCCGTGCTCGCCGAGCGGGCGGGTGTGCCGGCGGGGGTGTTTTCCGTCGTCACCGGCGAGGCGCGGCCGATCGGCACGGAGTTCTGCCATAACCCGAAGATCGCCAAGATCACCTTCACCGGCTCGACCGGCGTTGGCCGCTGGCTGATGAAGGAAGCCGCGGACGGCATCAAGCGTCTGTCACTGGAGCTTGGCGGCAACGCGCCGTTCATCGTCTTCGACGACGCCGATCTCGATGCGGCCGTGGAAGGCGCCATGATCTCGAAGTTCCGCAATGCCGGGCAGACCTGCGTCTGCGCCAACCGCATCTATGTGCAGGAAAGCGTCGTTGAAGCCTTCACAGAAAAGCTGCTGGCGAAGGTCTCGGCCATAACGCTCGGTCGTGGCACGGCGGTTGGCGTCACCCAGGGTCCGCTGATCGACAACAAGGCCGTCGACAAGATCGAGGAGCATGTGGCTGACGCGCTGGAAAAGGGCGGACGGCTGGTTGCGGGCGGTAAGCGCAGCGCGCTCGGCGGCACCTTCTACGAGCCGACCGTCATCACAGGCGTCACGCAGGCCATGAAGGTCGCGAGCGAGGAAACCTTTGCCCCGCTTGCCCCGATCATCAGCTTCAAGGATGAGGAGGAGGTCATCGCCATGGCGAACGACAGCGAATACGGCCTCGCCTCCTATTTCTACGCGAAGGACATGGCGCGCGTCTGGCGTGTCGCCGAGGCGCTGGAGGCCGGTATCGTCGGCGTCAACTCGGGCCTGATCGCCAACGAAATGGCTCCTTTCGGCGGCGTCAAGCAGTCGGGTCTCGGCCGTGAAGGCTCGAAGTACGGCATCGAGGGCTTCCTCGAACTGAAGTATGTCTGTGTTGCCGGACTGTGAAGATGGCCTTCGACTACGACATTCTCGTCATCGGCGGCGGCGCTAATGGCTGCGGCGTCGCGCGCGATGCTGCCGGCTACAAGGTGCTGCTCGCCGAAATGAACGACCTCGCGAGCGGCACGTCGTCGGCCTCCACCAAACTCATTCATGGCGGTGCCCCACATCATCTCCTCGCGTGCATGGTTGAAATCGACGCCGACTCTCGGGTGGTTATCCATCGACGTGGAGGCGGAACTCTCGCATTGTTTTATCACTTACATTTGACGATGATGGCCGAATGCAGCTCGAACACAGCCAAGTACCTAGCGAAATGAAGGCGGTCGTGACCACTGGTATTGGAGGTTACGACAAGCTCGAGCTCATGAGGGTAAGAGTCCCCGTTCCCGGCCCCGGTCAAGTGGTGCTAAAAGTTCTCGCAGCGGGAGTGAATAACACCGATATCAACACGCGCCTCGGCTGGTATTCACATTCGGTCACTGAGGGCACCGGAGACACGATCGCAACCGAACGCTCCGATGGCGGCTGGCAGGGAGCCACACCCTTTCCAATTATCCAAGGTGCTGACTGCTGCGGGCAAATCGTCTCGGTGGGCGCAAACTGTGATGAAAATCGCCTTGGTCAACGTGTTCTGGTGCGACCCTGCATACGCAAGTTCGGTTTCGACCGGATGGACCACATCTGGATGGGGTCTGATTTCGACGGTTCCTTCGCGCAATATGTAACGGTTCCCGAAAGCGAAGCTTTTGCAGTGCGTTCTGATTGGAGCGATGCCCAACTCGCGACGATACCGTGCGCCTACGGCACGGCTGAGAACATGGTCCACCGCGCAGGCATAGCGGCGGGCATGCGTATCCTTGTGCCCGGAGCATCGGGTGGGGTCGGATCAGCGCTTGTGCAACTCTGCAGGCGCCGCGACGCAGAGATTGTTGCCGTGACCGCTGCCTCGAAGCGCGATGCGATTTCGCGAATTGGCGCACACCACGTTCTGTCACGCGAGGATGATCTGTTGGGATTGTTGGGGCCGGAAAGTATCGATGTGGTTATCGATAACGTGGCTGGGGCTGAGTTCGGTACGATGCTGAAACTGCTTCGGCCCGGTGGGCGGTATGTCTCATCCGGCGCGATTGCAGGGCCAATCGTTGCCCTCGACATGCGGGACATGTATCTCAAGGACATCACGCTGATCGGCTGCACGGCGTGGGACGAGCCGGTGTTTCGAAATCTCATTGGCTATGTTGAGAGGGATGAAATTAGGCCACTTCTGGCCAGAACCTACCCGCTCGACCAGATCATCGGGGCGCAGAAGGATTTTCAGGAGAAGCGCCACATCGGAAAGTTCGTACTAATCCCGTCATAACGACACCCGATTAGACATGACGGGCCTTCTGGGTAGCCTGACATCACCGAGCCACCTCCTGCCGACCTCGAGGGCTACGGCTATATATGCGGGCCGTAGGTGCAACAAGTTATTGAACACGGTAACGTGGCAGTTCGCCACTCGCGCCGCCTTTGGCTGAGACCACCGCGCGGATCTGCGGATCTCGTGTTGTGAGGGGACGGACGGGCATCCACGGACGGCGTATATCTGGCTCCCGAAGTTCCTTCACGGTGTTTTCTTACAAAGCCGTCATGAGCCAGTCGCAGAAAATCTGAACCTCTTCGCCAGGGTTAGATTTGCCGCCGCGGACTAAGAAATGGGCCAATCTGATCGGAAGCCGATAATCGAAGGGAGCAATGAGAAGACCCTGCTCAAGGTAATGGTCCGCGAAACGCTTTAGCACCATCACGGAACCCGCGCGAGCGATCGCCGATTGCAGCGCAATAAACGAGGAGTCCACCTTGAACCATTCACCGGTTGTTTGAAGATTCAATCCGTGCTGTTCGGACAATTGACCCCAGTCGGATTCAGACCCCATAATGCTGACAATCCTGCCCCCAGCCAAGGCTTGAATGGTCAGCGGCTGCGGAAAGGATGCAGCATACTCTGGATGGCAAACCGGGATTGCGTATTCATGGCCGAGATGCTGCACGGTGCCATCGTCCCAATCCCCTGTGCCATAACGAATATCGATGTCGGCGGGATCATCGTCGAACTTGTCCGCCCAGACAAAGGACGTCAACTGGACTGAAATGTCGGGATGCAACGCATAGAATTCAGCAATACGCGGCGCAATGACAAGCCCTGCAAACGAAATGGAAGCGCGCACGCGCACTGTTCGCATCGTTGAATTTCGAAACAGGCTGTTAGTGGCTGACATCATGTCTGCGAAGGATCGCCGGATGGGCTGGGCGTATGCTTTGCCAGTGTCCGTCAGGGTCACACCCCGCGGAAGCCTCACGAACAATTCTGTGCCGAGCTTGCGCTCCAGAAGTCGTATTTGCTGGCTAACTGCTGCAGGGGTCATCCCCAATTCTTCTGCTGCTGCCGAGAAGCTGGCATGTCGAGCCGCTGCTTCGAAACTGTGGAGCCACGTGACATGGGGCAGCCTAGCCATACTTTACCTGCAATGAAAATAATGCCTTTGCTTACGAAAGCATTGTTTGTGTTGTAAGTCCAGGCCTGCGATAGACCTCCCCATAACCGCGAATGTCCACATGTCAGTTGGGAGGCTGGTCGGGCGATGAATGAAGCTCCATTTGACTACATCATCGCAGGCGCTGGATCCGCGGGTTGCGTCTTGGCGAACAAACTGAGTGAAAACCCTCGACACAAGGTATTGCTGATCGAAGCCGGAGGCAGCGACGCAAGATTTTGGATCAAGGTCCCGTTGGGATATGCGAAGACCTTTGCCGATCGAGCCGTGAACTGGGGTTATACGACCGAGCCCGACCCCGGCCTGAATGGGCGGCAGGCATATTGGCCACGTGGACGGGTGATCGGGGGGTCAAGCTCAATCAATGCGATGGCATATTTGAGGGGTTTGCCCCATGACTTTGACGATTGGGAGCGCGCAGGTGCGACTGGATGGAACTGGGAGGTCGTCCGCAAAACCTATGAAGCGCTAGAATGCCAGGTCGAGGGTGCCATCGAAAAGGGAAGCGGACCCCTTCTGGTGAGCGACGTCAGTGCGGATATGCACCCTTTTGTGCTGAACTTCCTGGATGCCGCTCGTGAAATGGGGTGGACGGTCGCCCGCAACTTGAACGGTGAGGATGCCGAAGGGCTCATGCGCATGCGCAGCACGGTTCGCAACGGTCGACGTTGGTCGGCTGCGGACGCATTCCTTCGGCCAGCAATGAAGCGATCAAACCTGCGCGTCATCTCGCGGGCATTCGTTGAAAAGCTCATCGTTGAAAATGGGCGCGCAGCCGGCGTCCAGATCCGCTCAGGCGGGGTCCAACATATCGTCGGGGCGAACAAGGAAGTAATCTTATCCGCGGGCGCCATTAACTCTCCCCAGATTCTTCAATTGTCAGGAATTGGCCCGGCGGCACTGCTGGAGGCGCATGGCATCAAGGTTTTGCATGAACTGCCCGAAGTCGGCAAAGGCTTGCAAGATCATTTGGCGGTTTCACAATACTATCGCGCGAATGAGCCTACATTGAACAGCACCTTGGGAACCGGTCTTGGCAGGGTCTTGGCAGGGCTCCGCTATATCCTGACGCGCAAGGGACCGCTTAGTATACCTGTAAATCAGATTAGCGGGTACGTCCGCTCATCGCCGGAATCGGAAGTTCCCGATGTGCAGGTGTACTGCAATCCGATGTCTTACATTACACACACTTCAGGCGCGGTGGCCGTGGATCCTGCTCCGGGATTTCTCCTGTGCGTCCAACCCAGCCGCCCAACCAGCCGGGGTCAAGTGACAATTGCCTCGGCCAATCCCGCGGACCCGCCGCTGATCCAGCCCAATTCGCTCGCTACCTCTGAGGATTGCGAAACGGTGATCAAGGCCAGCCGACTTCTTAAAAAATTGGCTCAGACAAAAGCTATCCGCGCAGTGACCGAGGCGCCACTTCAGCCCGACATCTCCACCATGGACGATGCTGCGCTACTGGAGAACTTTCGTAGTCGCGCGGGCACAGTTTTCCATCCAAGTTGCACTTGCCGGATGGGCCAGGATGCGAGCGATTCCGTGTTGGACGCACGCTTGCGTGTTCATGGAATGAAGGGGCTTCGCGTTGTCGATGCGTCGGCCTTTCCCAATGTCACGTCCGGCAACACCAACGGTCCAACCATCATGTTGGCTGCGCGAGCTGCCGAGCTGATTTTACAAGATGCGTGATCGCAAAGGGCCCAGTTCATGAAGCTTGATCGGATAGAGACTTTCGTTGTCGCCAACCCGCCGCCGCGACACGGCGGCCGGTATTTCATCTTCGTCCGCCTGACCACCGCCTGTGGTATCACTGGGGTTGGCGAAATCTACAACGCCACCTTCGGCCCGGACCTTTGCGCGGCGATGGCCGTCGACATGTTCACCCGCCAGTTCGAAGGCAGCGATCCACATCATATCGAGCGGATTTGGCGCAGATGCTATGGCGCCGGCTTCACGATGCGCCCCGACGTGACCGTGATGGGCGTCCTGAGTGGCCTCGAAATGGCCTGCTGGGATATCGTAGGCAAGGCCGCCGACCAGCCTGTCTATCAATTGCTTGGCGGCAAGGTTCACGAGCGGCTGCGCAGCTACACCTATCTTTATCCCCCGCATGGTGACGTCTATCCCGATCCGAGCCTTCCCAACGTCTATAACGATCCGGATATCGCCGCCGAAGTCGCCGCTTCCGCCGTTGAAGAGGGCTTCACGGCCGTCAAGTTCGATCCGGCCGGCCCTTATACGATCTATGACGGTCATCAGCCGCGCATGGAAGATTTGTGGCGGTCGGAAGCTTTCTGCAAACGCATCCGGCAAGCCGTCGGCAACAGGGCCGACCTCCTGATCGGCACCCATGGGCAGTTCACTGTTTCCGGCGCAAAACGCCTGGCGCGGCGACTGGAAGCCTACGATCCGCTTTGGTTCGAGGAGCCCATCCCGCCGGAAAATCCCGCCGACATGGCCGAGGTGGCACGCTTTACCTCGATCCCTGTCGCAGCAGGAGAGCGGTTGACGACGAAGCACGAATTTGCTCGCCTGCTCGAGGCGGGCGCGGCCTCGATCCTGCAAATGAACCTCGGTCGTGTCGGCGGCATGCTGGAAGCGAAAAAGATCGCCGGGATGGCGGAGACGCGATCGGCGCAGATCGCTCCGCATCTCTACTGCGGGCCCGTTGTGGCAGCCGCCAACATCCAGATCGCGACATGCAGCCCGAATTTTCTGATCCTGGAATCGATCGGCCGCTTCGACGGCCCTTTCATGCGGTTTCTAAACGAGCCGATCGTTTGGGAAAACGGCTTCGTTATCCCGCCCACGGCTCCGGGTCTCGGCGTGACGCTGAACGACGAGGCGATCGCCCAAAGCCCCTATACGGGCCCCGAACTGCACCTCAACCTAATCACCGAACCGGTCGCGCCCTGACTTATGTCCCAACGGAATGAGAGATCTATGAAGAAGCTGGACAAATTCTACATTGGTGGTGCCTGGGTCGCGCCCGTATCAGGCACACCGCTTGCCATCACAAACCCCGCCAGCGGCGAAGTTGTTGGTCAGGTGATTTTAGGCGACAGCCGCGATGTCGATGCAGCAGTGGCAGCGGCAAAGCTTGCGTTCAACACCTTTTCGAAGACAAAAAAAGAAGAACGGATTGCCCTGTTGGAGCGGTTGAAAGCGGTATTTTCCTCTCGGCTGGAGGAAATGGCGCAGGCGATAAGCACGGAAATGGGCGCGCCGATTAGCATGGCGCGAGAACAACAGGCTTTTTGCGGCGTCGAACATATCGAGGCGTTTATCGCCGCACTGAAAGGCCAGGCCGAGCGCGAGATCTTAGCCAATGGCGATACGCTGATTCGTGAGCCAATTGGAGTTTGCGGGCTGATTACACCATGGAACTGGCCGATCAGCCAAATAGCGCTGAAAGTGGTACCTGCCTTTGCCACGGGGGCGACCTGTGTGCTTAAGCCGTCAGAATATGCGCCCCTGTCAGCGGCGCTGTTTGCCGAGATCGTGCACGAGGCAGGTTATCCGGCGGGCGTGTTCAATCTCGTGTTCGGCAATGGACAAGAGGTGGGCAGTGCGATGTCGCGCCATCGTGATATCGCGATGATGTCGTTCACGGGATCCACACGCGCGGGCATCTCAGTTTCAAAGGACGCCGCGGATACGGTCAAGCGAGTAACGCTGGAACTGGGCGGCAAATCCCCGAACTTGGTCTTTGCCGACGCCGATTTGGAAACCCGTGTTGCTGCATCGGTCGCCCATTGTTTCTACAATACGGGGCAGTCTTGCAACGCTCCGACTCGGATGCTGGTCGAACGTAGCGTCTACGATCGTGTTCTCGAAATTGCAAAAAAAGTTGCAGAGACGCAAATGGTGGACGATCCCGCCAAGCCCGGCGACCACATTGGCCCATTGTTCAACCAACTGCAATTCGACCGTGTACAGGCCATGATCAAGATGGGTATCGATGAAGGTGCACGCCTTCTGGCGGGGGGGACTGGCAAGCCCGAAGGGCTGGAAAAGGGGTGCTTTGTCAAACCCACAATCTTTGCAGACGTAACCAACGAGATGCGGATTGCGCGCGAAGAAATCTTCGGTCCGGTTCTAGTCATCATTCCCTTCGATACCGAAGCCGAGGCTATCGCCATCGCAAACGACAGCGATTTTGGCCTAGCCGCTTTTCTGCAAACCGGGGACGTGGCTCGGGCTGAGCGCGTTGCTGACGCCCTTCGCGCGGGCACCGTCACAATAAATGGTCAGGCCACGAACTACGGCTCTCCCTTTGGCGGCTATAAGCAATCGGGCAATGGCCGCGAAGGTGGGATCTTCGGGCTCGAGGACTACCAGGAACTGAAGGTTCGTAGCTCCATCCGCGTTTAAGCCCGAGCCCGCCTTGGCGGGCGACCTGGTATTTCACCCCACCTCACTAACCGCACGGTTTCACAGCTTCACACTCTTGGGAGGAGTTAAGGCGATGGCTAAATTCAGTCCGGCCACAGGCATCGGCAATGCGCAACCGCACCAGTCTGGCCTCCAGCGCTATTTTCAATTTTTCATCCTGCTGCTCGCGGCGGGCTCAATCTATCCGCTGATTTATCTTCGCCAGAACTTCGAAACGACAATTCTCGAAACCTTCCACATCTCCAGTTCCGAACTTGGCACCTATTACTCGATGCTCGGCACGATGTTTCTGCTCACCTATCTGCCAAGCGGTTGGTTGGCGGACCGCGTATCACCGCGCCTGCTTCTGACCGTCTCGATGATGGCCACCGGCATTCTGGGTCTTTGGTATGCCAGCATTCCAAATAAGTCGGCCCTGTATTGGATATTTCTTGGCTGGGGCATCTCATCCGGTCTGACTTTCTGGGCGGCGCTCCTGAAGGGCGTTAAAATCCTGGCTCGACCCCATGAACAGGGACGATTCTTTGGCGGTCTGGAAGGGATGCGCGGCCTTGTGGAAGCTATCCTGGCTACCGCCGCGGTTGCGCTATTTAGCTACTACGTTGATGGTAAAGGCCTCGCTGCAGCAGAGACCCTGCCATCGGTCATCATGCTCTATGTCTACAACTCCTTCGCAGTAGCGGTCTTGTGTTTCCTATTTCTGCGTTTGAAGGATGACACCCCGGTCAAGACCGCTGCAAGGAAGACCAGTCTTCTGGCTGATCTCAAGTTCCTCCTGGCAGTGCCCGAGCTTTGGCTTATCGCCATTATCATTCTTTGTGGCTATCAGTTGTTTTGGGCGACCTATTCCTTCTCCGCTTTCCTGCAGGAAAAATACACGATGACGGCAAGCGCCGCCGCGTTTATGACTGTAGCAAAATTGTGGATGCGTCCCATCGGTGGTCTGGGGGCTGGTTTTCTGGGCGACAAGATCGGCCGGGAAAATGTACTGGCGATTACGATGACATTGAGCATTCTCGGGCTGCTGGCGCTGCTGTTTCTGCCATCGACGGCTGGCAGTTCCGTCCTGCTGTTTGTCGTATTGCTGATCGGGGTGATGACCTACGCCACTCGAGGCTTATATTGGTCGATCCTTGAAAGTCGCAATATCCCGACCCGGGTGACAGGGCTCGCCATCGGCGTGATTTCCCTGATCGCATATACACCTGACATTTATCTCCCTAAACTGAATGGGTACCTTGCTGATCACTATACGGGACTCGCAGTTTATCAGATGTACTTCGGCTTCATCGCTGCGTCGGGTATCCTTGGTCTGCTTGCCATAGGTTTTCTGAAGTCACGGACGAAAATGAGAGCGGCGGCTCAAATACCGGCCACGGCGGCCGCGGAATAGTAAGGCTCCGGGCTGAGAAAAATCCGGCTCTGCTGCGTGGCGGTTTCGCCTCCGCTTACAAATTCACCTTTCGGTTTAACAAGGATCGAATGCCAATGATCTACGGCTATATCGGGCTAGGAAATCTCGGAGGGCACCTTGCTGCCAGCCTGCTCAAGGCCGGCTTCAAGGTGGTCGTGCATGATCGCCACAAACATCTTTCAGATCGCCTCGTTGCAGAAGGGGCGACCTGGGTGGATTCTCCGGAAGACATGGCGCGGCAGTGCGATGCTGTGATCACCTGCCTACCCTCACCATCTGTTTCCGAGCAGGTTCTTAACCAGTTACTTTCCGACCTGAGACCCGGATCGACCTGGATCGAGATGTCGACGCTCAGCCGTGATGAAATTCTTCGTCTAGCTGCCGTTGCGGCGAGGCATGGCGTGCGGACGATGGAACTGCCGGTGACGGGTGGCGTGCATCTTGCCGCGCATGGAAAGATTACCATGCTTGCCGGGGGCGACAACGACCTCTTTGACACCCATTTGCCCGCGCTCGAAGCCATGGGCAACAAGATTTTCCACATGGGTACGCTTGGCAATGCTGCGATCCTCAAGGTGATCACCAACATGCTGGCCTTCATCCACCTCAAGGCATGCAGCGAAGCGCTAATGTTGGCCCGGCGCGGCGGCCTCGATCTCGGTCAGGCCTGGCACGCCATCAAGGCTTCCTCGGGCAACTCCTTCGTCCACGAGACGGAGGGCGCTCTCATCCTCAACGGATCGTACGATGTCGCCTTCAACATTGACCTGGCGCTGAAGGATCTCGGATTTGCCATGGCGTTCGGCCGTGAATTCGGCGTCCCGCTCGACCTTGCGGGGGTCACCCAGCAAACTTACGTTGCCGCCAAGGCGGCCTATGGCGGCAACGCCGAATCGCCGATGATCGCCAAGCTTCTGGAAGACCTGCTCAAGACCGATCTGCGTGCACCGGGCTTTCCGGCCCGGCTGGAGTAATGAACCGCGGCATCGCGACGGGAGCCGAGGGGATAGCGTCGCTCGCCGAAGCCTGGGTGCCGAAACAGTCCCGGATGATGTTGCCTCTGCTTGAGGCGTGGCGCGGGCACCATCAGGTTAAAGGCATTTGGAGTTTGATGTGCGACTACGGGCTATGATGAACCGTGGCCCGCTCTACCGCCGGCATCGTTTACCCGCTGAGAACATTTCCCACGCCGTCTGGTTCTATTTTCACTTCCTCTCAGCCTGAGGATGGTCGTTGCCCGTGGGATCATTGTTTCACATCAGGCGGTTCGGTCATGGGCGGAGGAATTCGGGCGGGCCTTTGCCTACGACATCCGCCGTCGTTCGTCTGGGCGGTTCGGGGACAAGTGGCACCTCGAGAGGCTGTTGTTTCGATCCGGGCAAGAAGCACTGGCGGTGGCGCGCCGTCGACCAGGAAGGTTTCGTCCTTGAGGTTCTGGTTCAATCGGCCGTAACGCAAAGGCTGCTAGGCGCCTGATGCGCAAGCTGTTGAGGGGCGAGGGCCGCGCGCCGCAGGTGATGATCACCGACAAGTTTGGCTCCTCCGATGCAGCAAAACGAGATATCATGCCCGGTTTCGAACATCGCTCCCATAAGGGCTTGGACAATTGTGGCTTTTACTTATCGATTGCAAAAGCGTGTTTTAGGCATCGAATAGCGTCCCGCCAGACCGAATTCGTCATCCGCGACGCGTCTACTACCTAGGCAAACGCGCCCCAGCGGGCTTCTTCAGAGAAGGGACGCTCCAGTCGCGGCCCATGGTCCAAGGACTCATAATGCAAATGACGCCGTACGCAAGCCCGTGGTCAGCACCACTGCCTCGTCAGCCGAGACGATGTTAGAGGCACCCCGATCTCACGTCGTCGGATAGTCGCTGACATGCCGGACGACGAGCTCGCGAGGAGATTCCGAACCGCGCTGTATCAGGAAACGCACCTCGTCCCCGAGCGCGTGCTTGCGGATTACGGCCTGAATCTCGTCGGTGGTGGTCACCTCTTGAGCGTCAACGGCGAGGAGCAGTTCTCCGCCTTTTACTCCGGCCCGCGCCAGCTGGCTTCCCGGCTTGGGATTTTGGAGGACGACTCCGGGCGACTCGGATTCGGCCGGGGCTGCGTCGCACCATGCGGCAGTCAGTGTTCGGGTGCCCAATGAGACGCAGCCGCAGGCACCGATGCTGCACATGGGGCAGATACATGCACATCCAAGCCCGTCCTGGGCGAGCTGCCAAGCCACAACCCCTGGCAACAGCCGCGCCGTGGATAACGCGGCGTCGGCATGCGCCTTCAGATGTTTCGGCGCAATCGCCCTGAGACGTGGCTCATAGAGCCGTAGCGCCATCTCGTACAGCATCCCATAGCTGAGTGCGCAATGGTGGAACGCCAGACACAGGTCCCGCAATACCTCGGAGAGTGCGGTGGCCTCCCTCGGTGTTGATTGAGGGCTCGTCGTCTCCTCGCTCGGTCCGGCTTCAGCGGTGTCCTTGAGATAGGTGGCAAGCTGATCGCGGTGCGTCTGCACCATCGGCCGGAGGCGCTGAATGGCGGCGAGGGTATCGAGGTGTCCGGAGGACAGTTGCTGCGCTTGCTCAAGCCTTCCTGCCACGTCACCCTCGGACGCGGCGAGTTCCGCCACGGTACGACGGATTACCTGTAGCCTCAGATCGACAGTCATTCTGTGATCCACCAGTGCCAACCGAACACTTCTGAGCTGAGGTTAGTTGTATAGTCGCGCCACGACAATGGCTCTCTCTCGGAATGTCGGCTTCGGGTCAAAAATTCGGTCGGGCTGACTAGACGTCCGACGGCTTGTTGCTAGGTACCGTCCGTCAGACTTTCACGACTAGCGTTTGTCGACGATCGCTGGTCGCAAACTGCTGAATCTGCCTTTGATCTTGCAATCACTTTGGCAAAAAGTGGCTCACTGAAATCGTTAGCGGAAAATCGGGCGGCGTTTATCGTCCAAACCCAACGGCCATATCTCAGTTTGCGGTTTGAAACGGGTAAAGCAAAACCCACAGCTGGGTCGACGGCTTTGAGCGGATGTTTGGCTCGGCCCATGCCGCTAAGGGCGCTCGTCAAGGTGGCCTGATCGGCTCGACCTAATGGGGCTGGTTGTTCGTCGATTTTCTGGTCGTCGAAGAAAATGGCGCAAACGTGGGTCGGCGCAAATCTGCTTGCGCGAGCCGAGGCGCTCGCCTGGGAACGGGGGTGCAACACGCGCCTTTCTGGACACCTTTAGCTCTAAGGCCGAAGACTTCTACGGCCGACAAGGCTACGCCTTCTTCGGCGAGGCTTTGGAGCGGACGTGCTCTGGCATCTGTTCCGCATGTTGTCGTGGGCGGTAGTTTGATCCTTCGATTTGAATGACGACGGCGTGGTGAAGGAGTCGGTCGAGCAGTGCGGTGGCGACGACGGGATCGCCAAAACGTCACCCCACTCTACAAAGCCGCGGTTGGAAGTCAGCATCATAGCGCCGCGCTCGTACTGAGCGTTCACGAGCTGGAAGAACAGGTTGCCGCCGTCGGCGACGACCGGCAGATATCCGATCTCATCGACGATGAGCAGGCGCGGCCCGCATAAGAAGCGGATCAGTTCCTCGCCCGCCGCCTTCGACATCACGAGAATGCAGTCGCGCACGTTTGTCGCGGGTGCGTCGAAGTGCACGCACTGGTCGCAAATCCTACCAGACGCAACTGGCCTTCCCGTCGTCACGCCCGTCGTCAAGGAGGCAACCGCCCTTGGATGCGGTCAGCGGCGATTGGCATCGGCCTTCGCGATTTCGTCCAGACTGCGCAGAGCTGGGTTCGCTGGAACAGGCGCTTCGAAGCCATCCTCGAACACAAGGCCATCTACCATGACTCCGTCGAGCGATGGGCGCGCGCCTATGCCTTGCAGCGCCAACTCGTCGACAAGGGCGTCACCACGGCGATGTGGAAAGCACCCGGCCTCTGAATTTTGAAGATCGAACAACAAATTAGGAGAAAATATGCTCATCCAAATCTCACAATTCACGTCAAGCAGGGCTATGTCGACGAATCTCTCGATGCTTTCCGGATCAACTATGAAGGCACGCGCCGCGAGCCGATAAACCTTCGCTTCGATGTGCTGGGCAGCCCGGAGGATGACTATAGCTTCGTGATCTATGAGGTGTTTCGGTCGGCAGAGGCGCTCGACGAGCACCGCAAAACCGCGCACTACTGGGAATGCGTCCGTCGCATTGACCCGATCATCTCGGCCCCCCGCAGCAAAACATTCGTGTGGAGATGTCAGACTCTTTGACCAGCTAACTCAACAACGGCTGCTGATGGTTCATCGGCTGTTGGTTGAGCCCAAAGCAGGGGCGGCAATAAGGTTCGACCGTTTGCGGCTCTGATATTGTCCTCGTCCAACGTGCAAGATTGATCTGTGTTCCGCGACCGTCTTGCCCCGAACAAGCAGTCGCACGGGCCATCCCTGAACCTCAAGGCCGTCATAGGGGGTGTAGTCGGCGCCGTGTTGCAGGATCTCGTTGGTTAAAGTAAGCCGTTCGGCCGGATCCCAGAGTGCGATGTCGGCGTCGGATCCGATCGCGATCGTTCCCTTCTGCGGGTACATTCCGTAAAGCTTGGCGTGGTTGGTCGAGGTGATCGCGACGAAGTGGTTGATGTCGATCCGACCTTTCATCACGCCTTCGGAAAACAGGATCGGCAAGCGCGTCGCCACGCCCGGAATGCCGTTCGGGATCCAGCGGAAATGGCGTTTTCCCTTATCGTTTAGCTTGCCTTCCGGATCGTCGAAGCGGAAGGGGCAGTGGTCCGAGGAGAACAGGTCGAAAACGCCCTGCTCGATCCCCTCCCAGCAGGCATCCTGGCTCGCCTTGTCGCGCGGCGGCGGGGAGCAGACGTATTTGGCCCCATCCAGCCCTTCGAGATCGAGGTCTTCTGCCGTCAGCATGAGATATTGCGGGCAGGTTTCGCCGGCGATCTTCTGGCCGCGCTGGCGGGCGTGGCGGATTTCCTCCATCGCCTCGCGGTTGGAGACGTGGACGATGACGATCGGCACGTCGACGATTTCGGCGAGAGACAAGGCCCGATGGGTGGCTTCGCGTTCCGCTGCCACCGGCCGGGTCGTGGCGTGGTACTTCGGGGCGAACTTGCCCTCTTCTTCGTGGCGTCCGATCAGGTAGCGAATCGCGTCCTCGTTCTCACAATGAACCATGACCAGCGCGCCGGTGCGCCTTGCGGTATCGAGGGTCGCCAGAATCTCGTCGTCGCGCAGGCGCAGGCCCTCATAGGTCATGAAGACCTTGAGCGAGGTGTAGCCGTCCTCGACGAGCGCGGGCAGTTCCTGGCCGAGCACCTCGGCAGTCGGGTCGGTGATAACGAGGTGGAACGAGACGTCGACATGGCAATTGCCGTCCGCCTTGGCGTGATAGACCTTCAGCGCCTCGCGCAGCGACTGACCCTTTTCCTGCATGCAGAAGGCCAGGACCGTGCTGTTGCCACCGATCGCGGCCGAGCGGGTACCGCTGTCGAAGTCGTCCGCCATGACGATGCCCTCGCCGGAGGGCTGGTCGAGATGCACGTGGCTGTCGATGCCGCCGGGAAGGACGAAGAGGCCGGTGGCGTCGATCACCTCGTCTGCATCCGTCAAGTCGGCTGCGAGCGCCGCGATCCGACCGTCCTTGATACCGACGTCGCTGACGAAGGTGTCACTCGCCGTCGCCACCGTTCCATTGCGGATCACCGTATCGAAGCGCATCAATCCCTCCTTCTCGTTGAGGTGTTCAGCTCGCCCCTGGCGAGGCCGGCTTCGCCGGCGAGGATCCGGTCGAGGACCGCGGTGAACCGGTCGATTTCCTCGATCGTGTTGTAATGGACCATCGAGACTCGCAGCATGCCGCCATGGTCGGTTAGGCCGAGATATTCGGCGAGACGGCGCGAATGGAAGTCGCCGAAGCGTATGGCGATCTTTTCAGCGTCCATCGCCTTGCAAAGGTCGGCTGCCTCGCGCCCGTCGAAACGGAAGGCGATGGTGGGCACACGTTGGCTGTCGCGGTTCGCCGCCTGCCCGATGATCCGGCAGTCGTTGCGCGAGCGAAGATAGGTCAGAAGCCGCTCGGTGAGCGCATTCTCCTGATCTGTGATGGCGGCGAAGGCGGCCTCGATTTTCTGACGGACGCTGCCCGTCTCGCCGGCCTGTTCACCGAGGCTCGCCAGATAGTCGACGATCCCGCAGGTGGAATAGGCGAGCTCGTAGTTCGGATTGCCCGGCTCCAGTTTGCCCGGCACTTTGTCCTTGCCGTAGAAGTAGTGGTAGAGCGTATCGAGCTCGAGCAGCAGGTCGTATTTGCCATACATAAGAGCGTAGTGCGGGCCGTAGGTTTTGTAGAGGCTGAAGACGTAGTAATCGACGTCGAAGGCCTGGACGTCGACCGCGCGATGGGGGGCATAGGCGACGGCGTCGACGCAGATTTTGGCGCCGCGGGCATGAACGAAATCAGCGATCTCGCGGATCGGGTTGATCGAGCCGAGGATGTTCGAGCAATGCGTCACGCAGACTAGCTTAGTGCGCTCGGTCATCAGGGGCGCGAGATCGGCGGGGTCGAGCGTCAAGGTCTCGTTGTTCAGCGGCCAGATCTTCAGCACCACACCGCGTTCCTGCAGCCGATCCCAGGGGCCGATGTTGGATTCGTGATCCGAGACGGTGGTGATGATCTCGTCGCCCGGCGAAAGCTTGCTCTGCATGGCGCGGGCGAGGTTCTGCAGCAGGGCAGTCGTGGAATTCCCGAAGACGATCTCTTCCGGACGGCTGGCACTGACGAGATGCATGGCGGCGGTGCGAGCCTCGTAGAGGGCGGCCGCCGCTGCCTGCGAGACCTCGTAGGAACCGCCGATCTGGACGTTCTTCTCGAACAGAAAGGTGTTAATGCGCTCGACGGCGCCTTTGAGGATCTGCGAGCCGCCGGCATTGTCGAAGAACACCCAGCCACGGTTCAGGCCTGGAAACTGGCTGCGGACGAAATCGAGATCGAGGGCCGTGGTGGAAGGGGTTGCCATTGCGGGGTGTCCTCCGGTCATTGTTCTTGTTCAGTGGTTGAGGACCGCGCGCAGGAAGCCGCGCGTCCGCTCGTGCTTGGGGGCGTCGAAGATTTCTGCCGGCGTGCCGCTTTCGACCAGCCGTCCACTATCCATGAAAATCACGCGGTCGGCGACCTGGCGGGCAAAGCCCATTTCGTGCGTGACGACGACCATGGTGACGCCGGTTCCGGCGAGTTTGCGCATGACGTCGAGTACCTCGCCGACCATTTCCGGGTCGAGTGCCGAGGTCGGCTCGTCGAAGAGAAGCACGCGCGGCTCCATGGCGAGTGCGCGGGCAATTGCGACGCGTTGCTGCTGGCCGCCCGACAGTTGGCCGGGAAACTTCTCCGCCTGTTCGGAGATGCCGACGCGGGCGAGCAGTTCGCGCGCTTTGCGCTCGGCTTCCGCTTCCGAAGTGCCGCGGACCCGCATCGGGGCGAGCATGACGTTCTTGAGCACTGTCATGTGCGGGAAGAGATTGAAGGACTGGAAGACCATGCCGACTTCGGCGCGGACCTTTGCGAGGGCCGGGCCGGGCTCGACGCGGATGCCATCGACGGTGATCCGGCTTTCCGGCGCGAAAGCTTCGAGATGGTTGATGCAGCGGATGAGCGTGGACTTGCCCGAGCCCGACGGGCCGATGACGCAGACGACTTCGCCTTCGGCGATGTCGAGGTCGATGCCGTGCAGGACGGTGAAGGCGCCAAAGGCCTTGGTGAGCCCGCGTATCGAAATGAGAGGAGCGGTCGTTGCGGTCATCAGCGCTTCCCCCGGCTGAAGTGTTTTTCGAGGCGCGAGACGACAGCGACCATCGGCCAGAGCAGGGTGATATAGATGAGCGCCGCCCCGATCAACGGTGTCGGATTGGCGGCGAGCGCCTGGGCCTGGGTGGCCTGCTTGAGAAGATCCGGCATGGCGACGACGGAGGCGAGGGCCGTATCCTTCATGACGTTGATGCAGTTGTTGGTGAGCGGCGGAATCACGATCCGGATCGCCTGCGGCAGGATCACGTCCACCATCGTGTGGCGGTTGGAAAGACCGAGCGCGGCGGAGGCCTCGAACTGGCCGTGCGGGATTGCCTCGATGCCGGCGCGGAAGATTTCCGCAGTATAAGCCGCCGAGACCAACGACAGTGCGGTCACGGCCGAGAGGAAGGGTGAAAGGCGAATGCCGACGAAGGGCAGGGCATAATAAACGACGATCAGCAACACCAGCAGCGGGATCGAGCGGAAGATGTCGATGTATATGCGGATGAAGAGCTTGATGACGCTCGGTGCATAGAGGCGCGTGACCGCCAGGAAAAGGCCGCCGGCAAGACCGACGAGAATGCTCGTCACCCCGATCTGCAGGGTCACGATCAGCCCCCACAGCAAGACTGGAAGACTTTCAGCCAGGACATCGAGGTTGAAGAAGGTATTGATGAGTGTCATGCCGCATCGGCTCCCATGGCAGGCCGGCGGAACGAGACTGTCCCGCCGGTCGCGTTTCGAGCGTTACTTGCCCTTGGGCATGTCGAGCACAGCGACGGTCGAGGTCGTGTCCTCGGCCTCCGCGCCGAACCAGGTCTCGTGCAGCTTGGCGATGAAGCCTTCCTGCTTGAGCTTAGTGATGACGCCATTCACTTCGGTCGCGAGCGGATCGTTCTTGTTGAACATGATCGAGTATTTCTCGCCGGTCGGAATACGCTCGACTACCTTCAGCTCGGGCTTGTCCTTCACGTAGTAGAGAAGTGCGGGAATGTCGGAGATGTAGCCGTCGACGCGACCGGCGACGAGGTCGAGCATGGCTGGCTGCAAGCCTTCGAAGCGGCGGATCTCGCCGAGCTTGTATTCATCCTTGTGGCCTTCGGCCCACATGTCGCCGGTCGAGCCAGTGTCGACGCCGACGACCTTGCCGCCCATGTCCTTGAGGCCGGTGATGCCGGAAGCGGCGGTCACCGTCAGCGACTGGTCGCTGTCATAGTAGGGTTGGGCGAAGGAAACCGATTCTAGCCGCTTCTCGGTGATGGTGATCGAGGAGATTGCCATGTTAATGCGGCCGGACTGAACGGCCGGGAAGAGGCCGTTGAAGGGCGTGTTGACAAATTCGACGGTCTTGCCAAGACGCTTGGCGATCTCGTTGACGAGGTCAACCTCAAAGCCGGTGACCTTGCCGCTGGCGTCTTCGAATTCCCACGGAACGTTACCGATGTTGGCGCCGACCGTGAGGTCTGCGGCATGAGCCGAGGTGCCGAGGGCTGCGGCAAACAGGCCGGCCACGAGCGTTGACTTGAGGTTGGTTGAACGTGTCATGAGAGTTCCCCTTGTTTTTTGAACGTGACTCAATCTACATTGGCCTAACTGGTCAGACCAGTCAGGCCAACCAAGCATGCCGCTTTCCGCTTGGCAAGGGGATGTCTGAAAAAATAGATTGCACGACGAAGCACGCCGCCGGAGAGGGGACCGCATGTTCAACAAAACGCTCGTTCCGCAATCGGTGGCACGCGAGATCCAGGGAATGATCCAGTCCGGCCAATTGAAGCCGGGGGAAAAGATTCCGTCGCAGCGGGTGTTTTCGCAAAAGTTCGGCATCAGCCGGGCCTCCTTGCGCGAGGCGCTTCTGACGCTGGAAACGCTTGGACTTCTGAAAACGGAAGCCGGACGAGGCACCTTCGTTGCGGGCCCCTCAGAGCTGGGTGTAACCGGTCATATGGCACCCTGGCGCTATTCCGACAGTTATTCCGTCTTCGATGTCTTCCAGACGCGTATCCTTCTTGAAGGCGAGATAGCCCGGCTCGCTGCCGGCCGCCTGACCCAGTTGCAGCTCGACAAGATGGAGCAGGCGACACGCACAATGGAAGAGTGCTGGGCGAACCAGGACCTGCTGGCCAATGTCGAAGCCGACCTGGAGTTTCATGGTATCATCGTCTCCGCCTGCTCCAACGCTATGCTGAAGGCGCTCTACCAGATGGTGCGCGATCTGGTGACGGAAACGCAGCGACAGCCGATTCCGATCACGGATCCCGAACGCATGCAGGAATCGATCGGCGAACATCGGAAGATCATCATTGCTCTCAGGTCCAATGACGGTCCGCGGGCGAAGCTTGAGATGGAAACTCATATTCGCAACACCGCACGTTGCGCCGGGTTGGAGCCGAAATCGTTGTCTACAGATTCAACTCTTTAGACGGACTGATCGCCACCGTTAGGCGATGTCACGTTGTTTGACTGAAGCCGGGCGAAGGGTTTGCGCTTGAAATCAAGCCAGTGTGCTGGTCACAGCCTTCCACTACGCCATTGCGCGGATTCGATGAATGTGGGTGGCAAGGACAGCGTGCTTCTGGCGCGGCGGGACGAATAGATTTCTGATTGCCGAGAAGACTGAGATGAATCGCTGCAATCCGCCGGCCGATCGGAAGGCCTGCATAATCCGTTCTCGTTTCCGCAGTGGGAGGTGGGACTTTTCGGCGCGATTGTTCAGCGCTTTATGCGATCGATGTTCGACGGCAATATTCTTTGCGTATTCCGGTGAAGTCGGCCGCTGATTCCGAAACGAAGCCGGCCACCTATTCCGATTTCATTCCGGCCACCATTCCGATCTGAAGCCGGCCAGTTGATGCTCCCCTGGGTCGTTGTTTTGCATGGCGCGTGATTGTCGCGCGGTCAAGCGGCGGATGGTGTTTGACGCTGCTTTCGCAAGCTCTCGCCGTGCAGTTCGATGCGGTAGGCGTTGTGGACAAGGCGGTCGAGGATTGCATCGGCGATCGTAGGATTGCCGATCATGTCATACCAGTGATCGACGGGCACCTGGCTGGTGACGATGGTAGATCGCTTCTCGTAGCGGTCCTCGACGATCTCCAGGAGATCGCGCCGCTGCTCGTCGTTGAGCTTCTCCGGACCCCAGTCGTCGAGTAATGTGCAGCGCAACATTAATCGACTAACGTGCACTGCGCAGAGATGTGGAGCCGATACCGCAAGAGCCCGCAACTGCGCGACTTTCCCACGATCCCGCTCCACATAACTGGGCGTCTACAAGCGGCGCAGCCAGCCCAACATCCCGCCATCATAAGCAATGATCGTCTGATCTTTTGCCGATGACATCACGTCGGGAAAGACTTGTTCGAGCGCTTGCCGCTTCATATCGATATCGGCTCGCGCGTAGCGCATCGTTACGTTCAGGCCCGAGTGGCCGAGCCATTGGCTGATGGTGGCAATGTCCACGCCCGCCTTGAGAAGGTGGATGGCCGTCGTGTGGCGCAAAGAGTGAGGATGGATGCTTTTTTCGGCTAGGGTGGTTTCTTCCCCCGCAGCCATATCAACATATTTGCGCAGTAAGTATCGAACACCGAACCGGGTCAGCGGTGTGCCGCGGTCGTTGAGAAAGACCCGTTGCTCGGCGGGATTATCTGAGGGCGGATGCAGTGTGTTGATCAATTCCTGAAGAAGCTGGGCCGTGTTTCGCCAGATCGGGCAAAGGCGAACCTTGTTGCCTTTACCGTGCAGGCGCACCTGACAGGGCGATACCAGTCGAAGGTCACAAATGCGAAGATTCAGGATTTCCTGAACTCGTGCACCCGTATTGAACATCAGCGAGAATAGCGCGTAATCCCGCCGTCCCGCAGGGGTGCGGCGGTCGATACGCGCCAGGACGCTTTTGATTTCGGGCTCTTCGAGATATTCGACAGGTGCCACCCGCGCGCCCCTCTTGAAGGGAAGTGTCACCACCAGTTGCAGGGTATCCATATATTCGGGATGCTCCGAGATCAGGAACCGCGCAAAGGTATGCATCGCCGCCAGCCTTGCATTGCGGGTCGCAATGCTGTTGCCACGCTCGACCTCAAGTGACGTGAGAAAGCTGCCGATCCTGTCGGCATTGATGTCGGAGACGTCGATGCTTTCAACGGATCCATTGGTCTCTGCCGCTGCAAATCGCAGGAACAGGACCATCGTGTCGCGATAGCTTTGGATCGTATGATGGCTCATGCCGCGGAGAGCGGGAAGATATTCTTGAAAGAAGCGTGCCATGCTTCGGCCCAATGCGGTGGATTGATGTTTCCTCATGCCACGACCTCGCTAACGAGACCGCCGAAAGCCCCTTCAAAGCGGTCGCTGGCGATCTCTCTCAGCTTTGGAAGGAAGTGCAGATAACATGCCGTCGACACGATGCTGACGTGGCCCATGTAGAGAGCCAGTTTCGGCAAATTCGATTGCACATCGGCGCCGTCCAAATACCAACGGATGAGTGCGCCGACTGCAAAGCTGTGCCTCAGATCGTGGATGCGCGGGCGCCGGCCTTCGCTATCCTCAACACCTGCCATTTCGAACAGAGAATGGATGCCGCCGCTGATCCCAGTTCCGGTATAGGCACGAAGACCGCCTTCCGTGTTGATGAGAAGGGGTGTGTCGGGATCCCTGCTGAACGGTGGGGCGAGACGTTTTCGAAGGTAGCTGCACAATTCGGCATGTGCATCGGACGACAGCGGCAATATTCTCGATTTGTGGAACTTGGATTCCCGTACCCGCAACACCCCGCTTTCAGGCTCACAGTCTGCCAGCGTAAGGCGCAACAATTCACCGCGACGCATCCCGGTCGTGTACAGCAGAATGACAGCCATCCTATATACCGCAGGCCGCAATGGCGATCCCGACGCGACGGACATATTGTTCGCAGCCGTCAACATTTTGGCTATTTGCTCAGGCTCCACGATAACGGGACGCCGGTAAGGCTGGGGCCGCGCGAAGTACAAGGGATCAGGGACAAAGCAGCCCGGCTCCTTGCGCCGTCGATAAAGGCAGAACATGCGGACAACGCGTTGGCGATAACGCAGGGTATTGCTTGCCAGATGAGGGAATGTGGCACACCAGCGATCAAAGCTTGCTCGGTCAAGATCCTGTCCCGTGCGGCTGATAAATTCGCGCAAGGACACCAGAACCCTTTCCTCCGGATAATAGCGGCGACCAAGAGCGCGCTGGTGGGCAAGCCATGCCACAATCGGCTGATCGAGGGGTGTCGGAGAGATGGCTGTGAACATTGCCGTTCTCCTTAAAAGCCGGCAATGCCAGGTACGGGCAGAGCCACCGTACGCAGCATGTCCGTCTCGATGCGAAGATAAACACAAGTGCTCTCAAGGCTATGATGGCCGAGCAGGTCACCGATCGTCTTTACCCCAACGCCGCGGCCTAGCAATCGCATGGCAAACGAATGGCGCAATGCGTATGATGAGACACCCTCTAGCGGCAGGCCGCTTTGCCGTGCCCGCTTGGTGAAGATGTCGCATATCCCCCAGCTCGTCAGGGCTCCCATAGGACTACGCGCTTTAGGGAATAGAAAGTTCGTCACCGCATTGCAGGGACGCCCATCAGCAAGATATCGGTCGAGGATTTCAAGGGTCTGGTCGGCCAAAGGAAGAACGAGCGTGGAACGAGTCTTGCGCTGCTCTACCCGCAGTGTACGTCGCTTCCAATTGACCGCGTCCAACGTCAGCGCTGCAATCTCAGAAGGTCGCAGGCCGTAATAGGCCATGAGGTGGAGGATCGCATGGTCACGGCGGCCGAGATAATCAGTCCTCGCGACCGAGGACAGCAATTTTTCGATCATCTTCCAATCTAGGGCACGAGGTGGCAATTCTCCACGATAGGTTCTGGGCGTATCGATGCGCTCTAGCCCTCGCGCAGTCTCACCGCGATCGCCGCAAAAGCGCAGGAAAGCGCGCAGATGGGCAACCTTGTGCTGGAGTGTTTGGCGCAGCACCCTGCGGCTCAAGATATGAATGAAGTTTTCGACGTGCTCTGATGTCAGTGCGGAAAGATCCTTTGACGGTCCAGCCGACAAGGACAGAAACTCCTCGATCGTTCCCAAATGCTGACCGATCGTCGCCAGTGCTAAGCCCCTCACGTCTAGAAGATATTCTCGATATCGCAGCAGCAACTGCTCCACGGGGCCTTGCGGCGGTGTTTCTTCGAGCCGCCCCTTTGCCTTGAGGAAGCGGCGATATGCGCGCTCGGTGGAAGCGTGGCGCAGAGCGCCAGGAACGAAGGCTAACGCTCCGTCCAATTCGGCTTCGAGTAGAATCCGGCCACACTGAAGAGCGGCCGTGGCCTCGAGGATGCACTTCAATCGGTGGACATGGCGACGTGTCGCAGCACCAGGTAGATATCCTGCTGCGAGCAACCACCGGGCAAACAATTCAAGCTCCGCGCCGAAGCGCGAACATTCGTAATGACAAAAAGACTTCGGGAACAAAACCTTTAGCATGGCGCTCTCCTGTTTGGGGAGTGGCCATCCTAAGTGGACGGTGATTCACTTATGTGGAGTTGTATCGTGGGAAAGTCGCGCGTCTGCGGGCTCTTGCGGTATCGGCTCCACATCTCTGCGCAGTGCACGTTAGTCGAGGATGAGCAGGTCGGTTCTGGCGAGAGCCTTGAGGACCTTGGGATATCGCCCGTCGCCGCGCGCCAGCGCAAGGGTGGCGAACAGCCTGGGCAGGCGATGATAGGCGACGGAGAAGTCCTCGCGGCATGCCTTGTATCCGAGCGCGCAGGCCAGCCAGCTCTTGCCGACGCCGGCGGGTCCGATCAGCAAGAGGCTATGGTGTTGCCTGATCCAGTCGCAGTTGGCGAGCTTCAGGACGAGATTGCGATCGAGGCCGCGGGCGGCGCGGAAGTCGATGTTCTCGATCTGGGCATCATGGCGCAGCCTCGCGGCGCGAGCCCTTGCCTCGAAGCGCTTCTGGCGGCGCATGGTCGCCTCGCGTTCGAGCAGCAGAGCGAGCCATTCGCCATGCTCGAGGTGTCTGGCTTCCGGCTGCGCCTCGAGCTCCTGATAGGCGCTGGCCATGCCTGTCAGGCCGAGTTCGCGCAGCATGTCGATGGTGGGATTGGTCAGCATTATCAGGTGTCTCCTCAATGGAAGTAGCCGGGGCCACGCAGATTGGCGTGTTCCATGACGGCGGCGGGTTCGGTGGAATGTCTGGGGGCCTTGTGGGTTGCGATGAGCGAGGCAATCGTCTTGCAGGTCAGGCCGCCGATCTCGACGGCCCGTGCCGAAACGACCTCGGCGCGCTCGCGGCCGAGGTCGCGATAGAGGCGCAGGATGCCGAGGCATGTTCTGAAGCCTTGCTCGGGATGTGGCCGGCTGGCGAGAATGGCGACGATCAGCCCTTCGGTCTGCGGACCGATGGACGCGCCCCAGCGCCGGAAGCGCTCCGGCGTCCATTCGGCGTATCGGCGGTGGGAGCTCGGCATGTGCGCGGGGTCTGTTCCATAGCGCGGTCCGCCATAGCGGCGCTGATGGACCGCGACGCGTTTGCCGCGATGGAAGATCTCGATCATTCGCGCGGTCGCCCGGATATCGACCTGCTGACGAATGAGCGCGTGCGGGACGGAATAGAAGAAGCTCCTGAACTCGGCATGGTAATCCGTCGAGACCCGCGCAAAGCGCCATTCGGCGAACTCGTACTCCTCGGCGGGCAAGCTTGCGAGCGCCGCGCGTTCGACCGTCTCGAAGAGATGGCGGCAGCTGACACCCAACCGGCGCATGACATGATTGTTGATGCGCTCCAGCACGTCGGCGATTGCGGCATTGGCCTCGGCGAGCGAGAAGAACGTCTGTTTGCGCAAGCGGCCGAGAAGGCAACTCTGGGCGAAGCGCATGCCGTTCTCGACCTTCGCTTTGTCCTTCGGGCGTCGCGGTCGGGCCGGCAGAACGCCGACACCATAGTGGGACGCCATCATGCCGTAACTGCGGTTGATCTCGGGATCGTAGAAGCTGGCGCGGCTGACGCCGGACTTCAGATTGTCGGGCACGACCAGGCGGGGCACACCGCCGAAGAAGGCGAACATGCGCACATGTGAGCCGACCCAGTCCGGTAAGGTCTGGGTCCAGGTCACCTCGGCGAAGGTGTAGCTCGATGCGCCGAGCACGCCAAGGAACAGCTCCGCCTCGCGGACTTCGCCAGTCTTGCGATCGACGATCGGCACCCTCTTACCGGAATAGTCGACGAAGACCTTGTCGCCGGCCGCATGCTCCTGGCGCATCGTCGGCGAAAGGCGCTGCTCGAACCCGCGGAACAGCTCGCAGAAACGGCTATAGCCATAACCATCGGGATGGACGCTGCGATATTCCTCCCACAGGATCAGCAGTGTCACGCCGGGCTTCTTCAATTCGATAGAGAGCTGTGCCCAGTTCGGCTCGTGACGTCGCCGTTGGCCCTGCTTAACGCCGGCGCGGGCGAAAAGCCGAGACTCAAGAGCATCGTCTGTCAGCTCTCCCGGCAATGGCCAGCTCAGCCCCGCCATCGCAGCCCGCTTCAGGTTATCCTGGACGGTGCTGCGGGCAACGCCGAGGATCACCGCAATCTCTCGGCTGCTGGTTCCGTTTCCGGCAAGCCGGAGCATCTGTCGTAATTGTCGCATGGTCAGCCTTCTCTTCGCTGGCATCAAACTCTCCTCGTGTACCGGGAGGCTTGATGCCAAAGTTGCTGACCCAAGGGGTATCTTCAGAGCCGGAAACCGGCCGGGCTTTGATTAGAATCGTGGCCGGCTTCAAATCGGAACGGTGGCCGGATTTTGATCGGAATCCGCATTCTTCAACATCTGCGACTTCATGGCGCTAAGCAAGCCAGGTTGAATATGTTGAGGATAGAAGCCAGAGGCTCCGTCCGATCGTGGGGCAGGGCAGGTTCTTTGGCCGCCAGACAGAAGCTTAACGCGCCGTAGACGAACCGCTCGGTCCGATGACTCGTGCAAGCAGCAACGCTATATCTTCCTGCAGATCGCGGCATATTTCGCGATACTCGTTTACAAGGTCTTGCTCAGGAAATTGGTTCCTCAAAAGTTCGTCGACCCTCATCGCGGCGAGCGCGTACGTCTCGAAAAGAAGATCGTATTGCTCGGCTTCCAGGGCGCGTAGCTGTTCACGTTGACGAGGCAACACAAGGGCGACGCGAGCTCGACCCATCTTAGCCAAAGACGTCATGGAGCTCACCGTGCAGATTTGAACCCATCCAGAGCGTTGCTTGCCTTAAAGAGAAAACGTCTGGGCCCCCGCGCCAACGCCATCAATTGACAAACCAGATCGCGAAATTCAGTACGGACGCAAAGGAGATCCACGCTGCGAGCGGCACGAGGCAAAGCGCGGCTGTCTTGTCGACGTTCCAAGCCTGCGCGATCGTTGCGAGGATAAACCCGATTTGCACGATGATGTTCACCAGGCCGGCGACCGGACTTTGCATGGCGAAAAACATCCATGACCACAACGCATTGAGAGCGAGCTGAACATAAAATAGGGTCAGTGTCGCCAACCTGCCCGGTGTCCTGACAGGCAGGCTCAGCAGCCGCCAGGCAGCGTAAGCCATGAGGATGTAAAGCGTCGTCCAGACCGGAGCAAACACCCAGTTCGGAGGATTGAAACTCGGCTTCTCCAGCGTCGAATACCAACTTTCAATGTTCGGGTAGGTCGCCATTTGCCCGAGAATGAATGTCGCGACAACGGGCAAAATCGCGAGCAGAAGTGCCTGGATCCAGCTACGGTTTTGGTTCGCAGTTCTCTGTAGCATCCCTGTATCCTCTATTCCGTCCACCGCTGACAAAACATCGTCATTTTGGAGTTCTGACACCCGGGCCCGCGAGAGTTTTACCGTGCGTGTATACGCTGCATTTCTCCCTATACGAACGAGCCTGGTCATTGGATCAGCAAATTGAAGATTGATACCTTGCGCGGGGCGGCAACCGCCAATCGCGTTCGCGCTCGTTCACTGAAGGCATCCCTTCTTGAGTGTCGGCTTGCCGCAACGGCAGTCAAAATGACGTTGGGCGCAGCGGTGATCCAATTCGGCCAAGATGCCGTAACGATTGTGCTGGACGACGTCCGGCTGGGAACGCCCGCATGGTGCGGGCCTGCAAGGAGGAAATGACGAAATGAAACGGTCCCTTAAACGTACCACCGCGATCGCGTCGATTTTCGCTCTCGTAGCCTTCACCGCGAATGCCGACAATCCTACTGTCGGTGGCGCGGCCATGTCCGAAAGCAAGAATATCGTGGAAAACGCCGCGAACTCAAAGGACCACACGACACTCGTTGCAGCAGTAAAGGCCGCAGGTCTGGTGGAAACGCTTTCAGGTGATGGTCCGTTCACCGTGTTTGCGCCGACCAACGCAGCCTTCGAAGCCTTGCCTGCCGGCACTGTCGACACGCTGCTGAAACCGGAAAACAAAGAAAAGCTGGCCAAAGTCCTGACGTGTCATGTCGTTGCTGCCAATGCGCTTTCCGATGCGGTCGGCAAGATGATCGCCGATGACGGAGGGAGCCATCCAGTCAAGACCGTCGGCGGTTGCACGCTCTCGGCAAAGATGGATGGCGATAAGATCACACTCACCGACGAAACAGGTGGCACTGCCACCGTGACTATCGCCGACGTCAAGCAGTCGAACGGTGTCATTCACGTGATCGACAAAGTGCTGCTTCCGAAAGCGTGACAAAAACGGATCGCGTTGCACCACGCCTTTGCCGCCGACCACGTCGGCGGCAAACCTGCAAAATCGGTCGCTGCGCCGTTAGCCGTCATAACGATGATAACGCTTAAAGTCATCGAGCGTTTTCGCGGCGCACTAAACAATGCTCACCACTCTACGGGCAAGCCATCATAGGCAAAGAACCCTCCGGTGTTTTCCGTAGTCAACCGATCAATCACCTGGAACATTGCACATGCGCTCTCGCTTGGATCCAACTGGCGGTGGTGAGTGGAGTAGCCTGCCGTCATTTTTGTCGCGACCGTTCCTGGGTGTAGCGCGACGACCACCGCGCGCGGATGGGTGCGGCTCAGTTCTACGGAAGCTGTGCGGACGATCTGGTTGAGCGCAGCCTTCGACGCCCGGTAGGAAATCCAGCCCCCTAGGCGATTGTCTCCGATCGACCCGACCCGGGCAGACAGGAAGGCGACTATGCTGCGGTCGCTGCGGGCGAGCTTCGGCGCGAAGTGTTTGAGAACGAGTGCCGGTCCAATCGCGTTCAGCGCGAATTGCCGCATCATCACATCTGGGTCGACTTGCTTGAGTGATTTTTCTGGACCCTCGCCGTCGAAAACAAGTCCGCCGGTCGCACAAAAAACAAGATGCAGCCCATCTCCAGTCTCCGCTGCCGCAGCAGCGACACTCTCTTCGTCTGTGATATCGAAGGCATTGTCCCTACGCGAGAGCGTTACAAGCTGCAGGCAATTGAGATCGGACCGGAGTTCGCCGGCGATGGCGGATCCGATGCCGCCGCTGGCTCCTAAAACAACCGCGCGATATCCTTTAGCGAGTGACGCGAGCGGCATCTTACAATCCTCCTCTAAACACCAAGACCCTCGTCCAGACGTTGCAAGAAAGCGCTGGCGCTTTGCCGATATTCATTTCTCCGGTCTTCCGTCATACGGCTCCAGGTGGCGTAGGATCGTTGAAGCCGCCGGTTCGTAGAAAGCTGCTCCGCATGGCGGTCCAGAAAGTCCCAAAAGAGAGAATTGAACGGGCAGGCGGACGTTCCGGCCTTCTTTCGGACATCGTATTTGCAGCCCTCGCAATAATCCGACATGCGAGAAATGTATGAGCCACTGGCACAGTAGGGCTTTGATCCCAGCAAGCCTCCGTCCGCGAACTGGCTCATGCCGATCACATTTGGAAGCTCGACCCATTCGAAGGCATCCGCATAAACTTCCAGGTACCATTCGTGGAGCGCAAACGGGTCAAGGCCCGCAAGCATTGCGAAATTCCCGGTCACCATCAGACGCTGTATGTGGTGCGCGTAGGCGTTGTCGATGGTGTCGTTGATCGTCGTCGCAAGGCACGCCATGTCCGTCTTTCCCGTCCAGAAGAAGTCGGGTAGGGGGCGCGATGCATTAAAAACGTTCCGGTGGGCGTATTCGGGCATGAAGCGCCAATACATTCCGCGCACATATTCCCGCCAGCCAATGATCTGCCTGATGAAGCCCTCAACGGCATTAAGGGGCGCGCTGCCTTCGAGGTAAGCGCGTTCCGCTGCCTTGCAAAGCTCGATGGGGTCGAGCAAACCGAGGTTCAAGTACGGTGAAAGGACGGAATGATTGAGGAGGGCGTCGTCTCTCAGCATCGCATCCTGCGTTTTGCCAAAAAGCGGCAGAAAATCACGAATGAAAACTTCAGCCGCATCTTGAGCATCGGAGCAAGTTACCGCGAAGTTGAAATCTTCCGCCGTACCCATATGTCCAGAAAACCGGCGCTCCACGAGATCGATGACTTCGCGGGTCGTCGTGTCGGGTTTGAATTTCAGTCGAGCAGGGCGAAAGAGGTCCGGTTTGGCGGGGGCTCGGTTTTCCGAATCGAAGTTCCACCGGCCGCCGACGGGATCGTCTTCCTGCATCAGAAGCTTGGTTCTACGACGCATGTGCCGATAGAAGAACTCCATGGTAAGTGTGCGTCGCCCATCTGCCCAAGCCGTAAACTCCTCATGGGAGCATAAGAAACGGCCGTCGGGACGAACGTCGACCGGAACCCCGAACATAGACTGCCAACGCAAAACGTCCTCTCGGACACGCCACTCTCCGGGCTCGGTCACGACGACACAGTCCGGTGAAAGCATATCGACGGCCCTGCTCAATTCGCCGGTGAAGGATCCTGAATTGTCCGCATCGTCGAGCCGCACGTAGCGCACAGAAAACCCGCGGATGCGCAATTCATCCGCGAAATGCCGCATGGCTGAAAAGATCAGCACAATCTTCTTTTTGTGATGCCTCACGTAGGTGGCCTCTTCGACCACCTCGCACATCAGAACGACATCTCTTTGCGGATCAGCCCCGTTCAAGCTTGAGATCCTGTGGGACAGATGGTCGCCAAAAATGAAAATCAGTCTGCGACAGCGGTTCATGTTGAGACGACCCCATTTGAAAAACCAAGAGTGATTACGAGGGGAACGGCTCGTTGGATTAGCGCCTAGTGTGGCCGCGAAGGTTTTCGGCGCACATGAGAGGTACGCCGGCCCTCGATAAATGAAACGGCTCACTCTTGGTATCGACCGAAAAGCTTCTTCAAACATTCAGCTCGAAGCTGCATAATCGCGGATGGTCATCGGTACTCTTGCTCCGGATCAACCCTCGGCAAGTCGACCTGGCGGGAGAACCCCGATGGCTACTTTCGAGAAGCAGGCCAGCCGTTCCCTCGTGGCTTCAAGCGTGAATGGGCGCGTCAATCGCCCTCGGTGAGATACGACGAAATAGCCTTGGCAAGCTGCTCCGCTCGCCTGACATTTTCAGGATCCGCCAGCATGAAGTCGGACGCCAGGGCTTCGATGATTGCCAGGGCCGGGACGTTTGTGGCCGAAAGGACCGGGTGTCTGGATGGGGCGAGAAGCAATCGTTCGGCGAATTGAGCCAGCGGAGCGGCTGGAGAATCCGTTATGGCGACAATTTTCGCCTTTTTGTCACGCGCATATCTGACGATCTCGACAACATCCCTGGAATACCTGGGAAAAGATATTGCAACCAGTACGTCGCCTTCTCCAATCGACATCGCGCGCGCGGCAGCCGACTCCGTTCCTCCGTACTGAGCGACATTTACAACTTCGTCGCGATAAGGTTGCAACGAAAGGACCAACATTGCCGCGAGGTGCGCCGAAAGGCCAAAGCCTATCACGAATACCCTTCGGGCCGCTCTTATGTCGCCGCAAGCAAGGCGTATGTATTCGGCAGTTTGCGGGCTCTTGAGCGCGTCGATGTTGGAGCCCGTCACCTCGATGCTAAGTTCAACACCCTGGCTACGTTTATCGAGGTCTCTGATCGACGCATCGAGCTTGGCGACAGGCGCAATCAATTCGCTCACCATAGCGGCAATGGACGAGCGAAACTCCGAAAAGCTCGCCAATCCGAGGTCTCGAACATAGCGGCTGACGCTCGAAGCCGAAGTTCCCGTTGCGGAAGCGAGTTCCTCGATGCCGTGCGTTGCCACGAACATCGGGTCCCTCAGCACAAAACCGGACAGTGCCCGCTGAGACGCTGATCCGTCCCGCAGGAGACTGCTAAGTTCCAGGCCTAGAGGAGAGGTCGCAAAGCGTCGATCGGCCTCCGCGTTCCAGGTGAGGGGTGTATGCAAATTTTCTTTCATTTGTTGACTCTATGAAAAATTCCTGCCATTGAGAAGTTAGCTTAGCTGATTTTGGGAGGAAATCGCATGCGAATGAAATTTCTCGCTTCAATCGTTGCCACAACGATGCTCGCCGGCACTGCGTTTGCGGAGGATCTCCGCATCGGCGTGGAAGGAAACTATCCGCCCTTCTCCGTCGTCGCTCCCGATGGAACGCTCTCCGGCTTCGATATCGACATCGCTAATGCGATCTGTGCGAAGATGAACAAGAATTGCGTGATGGTGCAGCAGGAATGGGACGGGATGATCCCGGCGCTCAATGCCAAGAAGTTCGATATCATCGTGGCCTCGATGACGATTAACGAAAAGCGCAAGAAGGTCGTCGACTTTTCCAACCCCTACTATGACGTCCCGTCGCGATGGGTGGCGCGCAGGGGTGACTACAAGAGCTGGTCGCCGGAAGAGCTAAAGGGCAAGACGATCATCGTCCTGCGCAACTCTCCGCGTGCGGAGTATGTTGCGAAGAATTACCCTGACAGCACCATTCTGGCGGTGGACAAGGAGCCGGCCGTCTACCTGGAACTGGCGGCTGGACGCGGCGACATCGCCTTCGGATCGTCGGTGGTTTCGGCCGAATCTTTCCTGAAGAAGCCGGAAGGGAAGGATTTCGAGCAAGTCGGGGACACCCTCTTCCTGGGCGAAGACGCCGACGGCGGCGTCGGGATCGCCGTGCGCAAGTCAGATGGCGCTCTGCGCGAGGAAGTTAATACCGCTCTGTCTTCCATCATGACCGACGGTACCTACAAGCAGCTGTCGGGCAAATACTTCGACTTCGACGTGACGCCGCAATCGGCAAAGAAGTAGTTCTTTTCCCGCGATCGGCGCCTGAGTGGCGCCGGTCGCAAGGGGTGCTGTTCCATGTTCCAAGGTTATCTACCGATGATACTGGAGGGGCTTAGTGTGACCCTCAGCGTGGCGTCGGTCTCACTGGCGATCGCCTGTGTTATCGGCCTGATTGGCGCGTCCGCAAAGGTCTACGGCGGGAAGGCGGCAAGATTGTCGGCTGCCGCGTACACGACGACGGTGCGCGCTTTGCCGGATCTGCTCGTAATGCTCGTGGTCTTCTATGGCGGCCAGATCCTGCTCAATTCCATTTCTGAAACCCATGGGTGGGGTTATCTCGATGTCGACCCCTACATAGCCGGCGTCAGCACGATCGGTTTTGTATTCGGAGCTTACCTGACCGAAACGTTCAGGGGAGCGATCCTCAGCGTGCCGGCGGGTCAGATCGAGGCCGGTTTCGCATACGGTCTTTCACGCTTCCAGGTGGCCTTCTACATTCTGCTGCCGCAGATGATCCGGCATGCCGTGCCTGGCCTTACGAATACGTGGCTGGTCATGTTGAAGGCGACAGCCCTGGTGTCGATCATCGGGCTTGACGACATGGTCCACCGGGCCGGGCTTGCGTCTGCGGCCACGCGGGAACCATTTACGTTCTACGCGCTGATCGGCCTCATCTATCTCGCCGTCACCACATGTTCGGTCCTCCTCTTCGGAGCGCTTGAGAAGGCATCCTCACGCGGCGTTCGCAGCGGAGGTGCGGCATGATCGACTGGGAAATCGTCGCCGATAACCTGCCGGCATTTGCGGGCGGTCTGGTAAACACTTTAATCCTGTTGGCAACCGTCATCGTCAGCGGTTTTGCGATCTCGGTGCCCCTGGCGCTCATGCGCTCGACGCGTTCGTCCTATGTCTCTCGCGCGGTTTGGCTGTTCACCTACGTCATCCGCGGCACGCCGCTTCTTGTTCAGCTGTTTATCATCTACTACGGCATGGCCCAGTTCGAATTCGTGCGCAGCAGCGCGCTCTGGCCGCTATTCCGTTCTCCGTGGTTTTGCGCGTGGCTTGCGCTGACGATCAACACGGTCGCCTATACGACGGAGATATTTGCCGGCGCGATCCGAACCACAGCGCCAGGCGAAATTGAAGCGGCGCGATCGATCGGCTTGAGCCGCGCCGCGGTTCTCCGATACGTGATCTGGCCATCAGCCTGGCGTCGCGCGCTGCCGCAATACGGCAACGAGGTGGTAATGATGATGCATGCCACCGCTCTTGCAAGCACGGTGACGATTGTCGAAGTGATGCGGGTCGCCCGGGACGTCTACACGAATTATCTGGTCCTAACCGAATCTTTCGGCGTCGCCGCCGCAATTTACCTGTGTCTGACCATTGGTCTCACCGCTTTGTTCCGTCGGCTCGAGAAGCACTTTTTGCGGCATCTCTCCCGCTCGGAGGCTCCGAACGCCAAAGTGCAGCCAGCCGAACGCCTCAATCCGAAAGTTGCATGATGAAAGAGACAATCTTTGAAATCGAAGGTCAGGGACCCGGCACTCGGCATAGCTTGAAATGTGTCGAATTCGGGCAGCAGGGGGACACGCCACTCGTTTATATCCAAGGTGGTCTTCATGCCGACGAGGCTCCCGGCATCATCGTCGCGCATGCGCTTTGCGAGACGTTGGCGGAGCTTGAGGCGGCCGACGCGATCTTCGGCTGCGTTAGGGTCGTTCCGGTTGCCAATCCGGTTGGTTTGTCGCAGTTTTCGCTCGGTCAGCAGGAAGGCCGTTTCGATCTCTATGACGGACGGAACTTCAACCGGCATTATCCCGATTTCGGACCTAAGCTTGCCGCTCGGCTTTCTGACCGGTTGGGCAGAGACGCTAGCGCCAACACGGCCGCCATACGCACCGAGTTGATGGCCCTGATTGAGGAATGGGACGTCGTCACCCCTTCGGACAACGTCCGAAAATGCCTTATGAAACTTGCGATCGACGCCGATTATGTGCTGGATCTTCACTGCGACGGGGAAGCCGAGGTTCATCTCTACACCCAACCGCATTTCGCACAGACGTTTGCGTCGCTGGCGACGCGCCTTCAAGCACGAGCAGTTCTCCTGGCTGAGATTTCAGGACTCAATCCGTTCGACGAAGCCCTCGTGCGCCCATGGTTGGATCTGGCAAGAGCGCTTCCCGACGCGGACATCCCGCTTGGCTGCGCATCGACCACCGTTGAGCTGCGCGGTCGAAGCGATGTCGATCGCCGCCGTGCCCGGAGCGACGCTGCGGCCATCGTCGAGTTCCTTCGCGATCTGGGAGTCGTCAAGGGTTCGGCGGGGCAAGCGCCGGCGAAGTTGTGTGAGCCCACCCCGCTTGCCGGTTCAGAAGCTGTCATTTCACCGTCTGCGGGGGTCGTGAGTTACGCACTCGACCTTGGCCATCAGGTAAGCGCTGGTGATGTGATCGCTGAGATCATCGACCCGCTTTCAGGCACGGTGACAGCCGTGAAGGCGCAAACATCAGGCGTGTTCTACGCACGCGCTGACAGCCGCATCGCCGAGCGCGGCAAACGCCTCGGCAAGATCGCCGGCAACGATGTGTTCCGCATCGGTCCACTTTTAAGCCCATGAGCGCCAAGACACGGAGACAGACTATGACGGCGATGCTCGAAGTGACCAACATCCGAAAGAGGTTCGGGACCGTTGAGGTGCTCAAAGGCATCTCGCTCAGCGCGAGGCGCGGAGATGTGATTTCCATGATCGGCGCGTCGGGCTCCGGCAAAAGCACGTTCTTGCGATGCCTCAATTTTCTGGAGCACCCGTCTGAGGGCAGCTATCGGTTTCAGGGAGAAAAACTTGACCTGAGGAAGGCGTCGAGCGGAGACCTGACGGTACAGGACCCCAAGAAGCTTGCTTCGATGCGCTCGCGGTTATCAATGGTCTTTCAGCAATTTAACCTGTGGAGCCACATGACGGCGAAGGAGAACGTGATGCTGGGGCCAATGCGCGTGCAGGGGATAAGCCGCGCCGAGGCAGCCGAACGAGCCGACGCATACTTGGCAAAAGTTGGCGTGTCGCACCGTCGCGACGCATTTCCGGCATTTCTCTCAGGTGGAGAACAGCAACGAGTAGCAATCGCCCGGGCGCTCGCGATGGAACCGGAGATCATGCTTTTCGACGAGCCTACCTCGGCGCTTGATCCTGAGCTTGTCGGCGAGGTGCTACGGGTAATGCGGGGATTGGCCGAGGAAGGAAGAACCATGATCGTCGTCACCCACGAAATGGCGTTTGCCCGCGACGTTGGCAATCATGTCATCTTCCTCAGCCAGGGTGTGATCGAGGAGCAGGGCGATCCACGCAATGTTCTGAGCAACCCGGGTTCCGAACGTCTTCGAAGCTTTCTTTCTTCGCGCGATATGAGTTGAGCCCGCCCTGGTCGCCTCTGTCTCCGAGTTGGGGTGGTCTGTAGAAGTCGGTCAAATCAGCTTTTGTACCGCCCAAACGGAAAAATATCCTGCGAGAGCGGACGCCGTGGTTATGAAGACACCCCACACGATGTCCACCAAGCTGACCTGCAACGACCATCCCTTAATTGTCGCCAGATTTGTCATGTCGTAGGTGCCGAAAGCGACAAGGCCGAGCAGAGCTCCCGATACCAGTGCTACCGTCCAACGACCGGAGCTGAGCGCAGGCATGACGGCAAAATAGGAAACACCGGTGACATAGATGACGTAGAAAGCAGCTGCGGCAATCAGATTTGGCTGGTCGAGCAGAAGCTCTCCAATTCGACTGCGATAGAACTTCGACGACCCAGTCAACCACAAAAAATCAAAGCCGAGGAAGACGATCGCTGTCGCCACGTAGGATATCGCGTAGGTCATCCGGGCGCCTCCGATCAGATCCGAAGCACAGGTTGTAGCAAACGCATAAACCAGCTCCGGAACCTGAGCGGCGCGTCGGTTACCGCCAGACAGATACAGTCTTGCCCAGGCGTTGCCATGGGCTGGTGTTCAACGCTCGTGTCTGCCTCCTCAATATCGCCGCGGGCGAACAAGAGCTCTCCGTCATTGAAGCTGCCGCTGAGCACGAGTGTCAATTCGCGCCCTCCGTGACTGTGTTCAGGCACGGGTTTTCCAGCAGGTATGCGAAGCAGGCGCGCCGTTGTAGACCGATCGGCGAGTTTGATTGGAATATGATACGCGCCGCGTCCCAGGGACTTCCATTTCAGCTCCGCCAGATCTCCTCCAAGATAGGATCGCAACGGTTCCGGAATGGTTGGTGGCGAAACGGCTTTCACTACTCTCGCGGGTTGCTTCGGCGAGACGCTTGGGGGAGATTCCGCGGTTCGTAGGCGCTCTTTCAACCGATCGAAGGACGAGACTTCTATTGGCACTGGCTCCATGCTCTCGAGCAGCTCTCCGGCCGTATTCTCCATCAAAGTCAGTCTTGTCCGGCAGTTCGGGCACAACGCAAGATGCGTAGCAACAGCAAGCCGCCAACCCTCTTCAAGCGTGCCGGATGCATATCCCACCAGCAATTCGTCGCTCACATGATGACGGATATTCATTTTCCGTCCTCCAGCGCAGCCCGAAGCCTGGCAAAAGCAAGTCGGATTCTCGACTTCACCGTTCCGAGCGGCAGGTTCAGCTTGGTGGCAATCGCACTGTGAGAACAATCGTCGAAGAACGACAGCTTCAGCAATTGGATCTGTTCCTGAGGCAAGTCCTTCATGGCGTCCTTCAACCGGGTCGCATCCTGGCGTTCCGCCAGCTCGTTCTCCGCGCTTTTGGCATCGTCTGCCACAAATGCGGGGTCATTGACGTCAAAATCCGGCCTCCGGTTCTTGCGGTAGGCGTCAATACGAAGGTTGCGGGCAATCGTGAAGATCCACGTACCTGCGTTACCGCGTGTCGCTTCGAACTGGCCTGCCTTGTTCCAAACGGTGATCATCACTTCCTGCATCAATTCCTCGGCGATGTTTGGATCACGCGTAAGGCGCGCCATATAGGCCTTTACGCGCGGAGCGTAATAGCGGAACAGCGCCTCGAAAGATTCGATATCTCGCTTGCGACCGACTGCCTCGAGCAGAGAGCAGGCTTCATCTTTAGTCAGTTCCCCGGCCGGCTCTACCATGCGTCCACGCTTCTTATGCCTCCCAAGGTCGACCAGCGGCTCATGCCCAGGTCGAACAAATGGGATATCTGGACCAGCGGTAGCCGAAATCGCAAGAATTGTCTCCATGGCACCAGTTACGGTGCCTTCGGCTTCTTGGATCATGGTCGATCAAAATTTTGCAACGGGTTCAATCCGATCAGTAGGTCTTTTCGTAGTGCGTTCGTAGTTGCTGGTCAAAATGAGGGGACGACATGCGGTTTGATCGGGGTATGAGGGGTGAATTCGGGCAACGGCGTGTGGCTGTCATTGGCGCCGGTATTTCGGGGATGTCCGCGGCCTGGCTACTCGGTAAAAGCTTGGACGTGGTACTATACGAGTCCGGCGACAAGCCCGGAGGTCATGCAAATACAGTTGTCGCCCCTACGGCTTCTGGGCCGGTTCCCGTCGACACAGGGTTCATTGTTTACAACGATCGCAACTATCCCAACCTTGTTGCGCTGTTTGACCACCTCAACGTCCCGACCCAAGCATCCAACATGTCGTTCTCCGCGTCTTTGGATGGCGGGGCATTCGAATACTCGGGCTCTGGTTTGTCAGGCTTGTTTGCTCAGCCCTTGAACGCACTTCGTCCGCGCTTTTGGAGGATATTGTCAGACATTTTGCGCTTCTATCGCGCCGCTCCCGGGGCCCTCAATTGTCGGAATCTGGCTAGCAAGACACTGGGTCAGTATCTCGACGAGAATGGCTATAGCCAGGCTTTCATTACCGACCATCTCCTTCCCATGGGCGCTGCGATCTGGTCTACGACGACCACGCGCATGCGCGATTATCCCCTGCATGCCTTCATTCGGTTCTGCGATAGTCATGGCTTGCTTGCATTGACGGACAGACCTCGCTGGCGAACCGTGACCGGCGGAAGCCGAGAATATGTTGACAGGCTGATGTCGGACTATTCCGGCGAGCTTCGAACAGGAAGGGCAGTCCGCGAGATCCGCCGCGAGGTGGGGACGGTGGTCATAACCGATCGTGATGGCAATCGTGACACGTTCACGGATGTGGTCATCGCGACTCACGCCGACCGGGCCCTGGCGATGCTTGCTGAGCCTGACGCACGTGAAAGAGAGCTGTTGTCGGCAATCGGTTACACGAGCAATAAGGCGGTTCTGCACACGGATGCGTCATTGATGCCCAAGCGGCGAAATGTGTGGTCGAGCTGGAACTACATTGGCGCGTCGGATGATTGCGGTGAACGCCAGCTGTGTGTGACCTACTGGATGAACCGGTTGCAAGGCATCGATCCGGCAACGCCACTTTTTGTGACGCTCAACCCGCATCAAAAGATAGCCAGTGAGCGGATAATCGCGACGTTCGACTATGACCACCCACTGTTCGATCAGCGAGCCTTGGTGTCTCAGAAGGAGCTTTGGCGTCTCCAGGGACGGGGCGGTGTCTGGTTTTGCGGGGCGCACTTCGGGAGCGGATTCCATGAGGACGGTTTGCAGTCCGGGCTTGCGGTTGCCGAGGCCATCTCCGGCGAGCGGCGTCCATGGACGGTCCGCGACGATTCTGGCCGGCTCCCCTCCGAGATCGGTTACGCGGCGGCTCAATGATGTCGAGGTCGGCTCTTTACAGCGGGCAAGTGTGGCACGTTCGGCTTAGGCCCCGCCGGCATAGGCTTTCCTACAGGGTCTTTTCGCTGCTCCTCGATCTGGACGAGTTGGCTTCGCTGGACAGCAAGCTGCGCCTGTTCGGCCATAATCGCTTTGCTCTGTTCAGTTTTCGCGACAGCGATCACGGGGATGGTGAAGTAGGCGCGCTTCGCAGTTGGGTCGAACGGCAGCTGTCTGAGGCCGGAGTGGACGTGAAGCAGCTGCGTATCCGTGTGCTATGTTATCCCCGCATACTTGGCTACGTTTTCAACCCTTTGACGGTCTTTTACTGTGAGGCAAGCGATGGCCAAGTCCGGGCCGTTCTCTATGAGGTCTGCAACACATTCCACGAACGCCATACCTATGTCATTCCGGTGAGCGACGACCACGGCGGAGCGATCCGGCAGTCGTGCGTCAAAGAACTCTACGTTTCTCCATTTGTACCCATGGATTGCCGCTACGAGTTCAACCTCAGGCCGCCGGGGGAAACCGTGTTCGTCGGCATAACCGAAAACGATTGTGACGGGCGACTTCTTACGGCTGTATTTTCCGGAGAAAGGGAAGAGATCTCGGATAAGAGGCTTTTTCTAACCTTCCTGAAACATCCCCTCATGACTGTAAAAGTAATGGGTGCGATCCATTGGGAGGCGCTCAAGATCTGGCTAAAGGGCATGCCCTTGCATCGTCATCGACCGGCGGACCTGCGGGTCGCCACAACGATTGTCTCCCGTTTCGAACAGAAAGACACCTTGGCATGAGCGAGCTTGATCAGGGTGCGGCATTTTCAATATCGTCGGGCCGCCCGCTGTGGCAGAGAATAGTATGCCGTTGGCTTGCCCGTATCAAACGCGGGCAGTTGCGCGCGGAGTTCCCCTGTGGGGCAGTGCATTTGGTCAAAGGCGACGTCCCCGGTCCGACTGCAGCGATCGTCTTTACGAACTCAAGACCGGTCTGGCGTATGCTCACGAGCGGCAGCCTCGGGTTTGCTCGATCCTATCTTGATGGCGATTGGGAGACGCCAGACTTGGGAAGGCTCATGGATCTGGCGCTCGCCAACGAAGAGACTCTCAAGCCCGCGCTCGCCTCTCGCCCGCTATTCAGCCGCCTCGCTTACCTCCGGCATCTGTTCAGACGAAACTCCCGTGCCGGGAGCCGCCGAAATATCGCGTTCCATTACGACCTCGGGAACGGTTTCTACCGCGCATGGCTCGATGAGACGATGACGTACTCTGCCGCCATCTTTGAGCGGCAAGGGCAGTCACTCGGTGAAGCCCAACAAGCGAAGTACAACAGGATCCTAAGTGAGCTTCGAATCGGTCCGCAAGATCATGTTCTTGAGATCGGTTGCGGCTGGGGCGGGTTTATGGAGTACGCTGCCTCGCGCACGGGGTGTCGCATTACCGGGCTGACTTTGTCGAAGGAGCAGGCCGACTTTGCGAGAGCTCGGCTGGCAAACAAGGGATTGTCTCCGTTGGCCGAGGTGCGGCTGCAGGACTATAGGGATTGCGAAGGACGTTTCACCAAGATCGTCTCAATAGAGATGTTCGAAGCCGTCGGAGAGGAGAATTGGCCGGTTTACTTTGAGAAGCTGCGGACGAACCTCGCTCCTGACGGACAAGCGCTGATCCAGGTGATTACGATCGATGAGACGCGGTTTGAGCGGTATCGGCAAAACGCCGATTTCATTCAAACCTATGTGTTTCCCGGTGGCATGCTGCCTTCTGCGGTAGTCTTCAGGCAGGAGGCTGTCACTTCCGGCTTACTGGTGCGGGATGCATTTTCCTTCGGTCGTGACTACGAGAAAACCCTACTCTTGTGGGAAGGTGCTTTCCTGAAGAGTTGGCACAAGATTGAATCCGCTGCATTCGACGAACGGTTCAAGCGCTTGTGGCGCTACTACCTTCACTACTGCGCCGCCGGCTTTCGCAACGGTACCATCGATGTCTACCAGTTCCGGCTCGAACCAACGTGACGGAGGTCAGGTCTGGTCCTCACGCAACATGCGGCGCGTCAAGGCGAACCTCAGGCTTGGAGGAAGCGCCTTCAATAGCTTCAAGACCACTTTCATCCTCCACGGGAATGCGATCTCGAACTTCCCCCGCTCAAGCCCGCGCATGATGTATTCCGCCGCACTTTCCGAAGAGATCAGGAACGGCATTGGAAAGTCATTCTGACGCGTCAAAGGCGTATCGACAAATCCTGGATTGATAATTGTCATCTGAACGCCTTGCCGTTCAAGTTCGGGATAAAGGGCTTCGCACATGTTGATCAAGGCGGCTTTCGTCGCGCCGTAGCCCGCGGCACCAGGAAGACCGGTGTAGCCTGCCACAGATGCCATGACTGCAATCCGTCCCGACCGGCGCGTCGTCATTGCTGGCATGATCGCCTGCAAACAGTTCACGGTTCCCATGATGTTGAGCCCGACCATCTCTCCGATCGCCGCGGCGTCGAAGGTCGACAGGCTATCGCGCCGGTACGTTCCTGCGCCGAAGACCGCAAGGGAAATCGGACCCAGGCGCATTTCAATGTCGCGTACGGTGTTTTCTGCCGCTTCGCGGTCAGTCACATCGAGGGGAAAAGAATGGATCTTGTTCTCCAGCGATTGTGCGAGAGTATCAAGCTCCACCGAGTTGCGCGCGCTTACGGCGACGGTCCAGCCGTCAAGTGCCAAACGGATTGCAAGCGATTTCCCGATGCCGGAGCTTGCGCCGGTAACCCACGCCACCTTTCGCCAATCGGTCTCGTCGAAGGCGTGGACGTTGATCAAATCGCGACCGATAGTCATGGAAACCTACCTCAGTGGGCGATGGGGAAAACGTGTCATCAACCTGGCAGCCGTAGACGAGCGCGATACCGTCAAATCCGGCCAATGAGCTCTCTTTGGGCCACACGATCGATCGGAAAGCCCCACATGAGCCCGATTGCTGCGAGCTTCGGGACGATCGGTGCCCAGGCGTAAAGCATCGAAAGACCCTTGAGAGCGTCGGGCGACGAACGTTCTTGAGCCGGATCGAAGCCAAACACACTCAGCAACGGAAATACCGCCCCCACAGCCGCTGCAAGCGAGAGCTTTGTGGCGAGCGCCCACGCGGCGAAATACATGCCGGAACGCTGAGAGCCTGAGACTGCTGTGTGGTTGTCGATTACGTCTGCCTGCATGGATGGAGGCAGGACAAGGTCGAAGGCGAGCAGAACACCGGTGCACACGCATATCGCACCAAAGGCGACCAGGTCTCCGTCGCCGAGAAATCCTGATACCGCAAAGATCGAGCACGTCGCCAGCATAGCCCCACTCCAGGCCTTGTGCTTGCTCCAGCGCCTTGCGGCCTTTACTGCGAGCGGTACGCCAAGAACTGCGCATGCGAAATAGAGTAGGAGAAACGCACCGCGCCAATCCGGTGCGCCGAGACGATCGGAGACAAAGTACAGAAAAAGGGTAGCCGGCACTGCATTGGCGAATCCATTCAAAAGAAAAGCGGCAATAAGACGCAGGAAGGGCCGGTTCTTCGTCATGAGAAGAAGGCTTTGAACGATGTTGACGTCGCGGGTTGATCGGTTGACCGGTTCGGGAACGAAAACGAAGGCCGCAAGACCTGTAATCGGAAGGAGGACCGCGACCAGGACGGCTATCGTCTTTAGCCCCTCAACGCCTACGGTCACAGTCGATCCAACAACGAAGGGGAGGCTGATTGCCGTTAACGTCCCCAATAGTGTCGACCCCTCGCGGAAAGCCGCAATACGTGTTCGCTCGACATAGTCGTTTGAAAGTTCTGCGCCCCAGGCTGTGTAGGGGAGAGAGGACCAGGTAAAGCCAAGTGACAAAAGCCCACCCCATAGGACCAGATAGCCAAGTCCGGCCGTTTGCGGTGGCCAGAAGAGCATAAATGCGGCGCAGGCAGTGAGCGGGATCGACGCGAGAAAAAAGCCGCGCCGGCGACAGCCGAAGGCATTCCACCGGTCGGCAAGCCAGCCGAACATCGGATCGCTCGCCGCATCAAGAATACGAATGGCAAAAAGTACACCGCCAACGGCCGCTACTGGTAGGCCCATGACCTCGGAATAAAAGGTTGGAACGATAACGAAAAGCGGCAAAGCCAGCGCCGCCAACGGAAGCGCGGGTAGCGCATAGAGGATGAGTGTCGATGCCTGCGACCTGTAGGCTGTTCCGCCCGATGCTTCCCCCATGCGTCACCGTCTCCTGAACTCGACACGCGTCCAGGCAACCGGCAATCCGAACTTCGTCACATAGGCGGTATTGAGGAGTCGACCATCAGCATTTAACGTCATGGTGTCGTGAAAGCGCACTTTGTTTCTCCGGTTTTCTGGATCCAGCAACACCAAGTAGCTGAAGCGCGCGACGTTACCTTTAATCGACACCTCGGTCTCTCCAATCACGTCCTCCCGCGTACCCCTGTATTTGCCGGGTCCATCCTTGATGAACCGCCATGTCTTGCGATCTCGCGTGCCGTCATCGAACGTGAAATCTTCCCTGAGCGTTAAGGTTCGACCATCCCATTTGCCCAGCAACTGAACCTGGAAGGTCTTCTTGACTCCGGTGATGCTGCGAAAGCTGCCCTCGGCGATCGACCTGCCCGTAAAGAAGCGCTCAAGCGAAAAGGATTCGGCGGCCGCGGGTGTAACAAATGCGAGGTTCATAGCGATGACCGTGAGAAAAACACTGATGGTGTGCATGCTCGTTCTCCGTCAAATCGAAATGCGCGGCATAAGCATCAATTCCACTCCCCATATTCGGTGCCATTTCAAAGCTCGGGGCCGATTCGGGCGATACCGGTCTTTCCGTCGTTCCGGATCCACTTCAGCTTCTGGTCGTTGACCCGATACAGCTCGAAACACATTGGGCGACCGTCGTACCAGGTGCGAAACCGCTGGCAGAGGCGATCGGAGTCTATCCACCACTTGCCCGTGTCCTTCGGTTTGACGAACCGACCAAGGCCCAGGGCTTCGCCGTCCCCGTCGACACTGCCAGTCCTTCGATAGTTCAGGGGGAATTCTCCACCCAGCGGTGCTGCAAGGAAAATGCGGCGGCCGACGATTTCTCCCTCGATCTCGTTTGCCTTGTATTGCTCCGCGGCGGCCTCTGACGGAAGGGCTGCGCACACAGTTGCGATCGCTATTGCGGTTCGGAACATGGTCGTTCGTTCGCTCCCGTTGTTTTGTCAGCTGAATTACGAGACCTGGGTGCTGTTGGATCAGTCTGGATCAGCATTGAAGTGATTCTGATTGGGCGATGATCCCGGCCCCATTCTCATGCGTGAAAGGAGCGCAGGCCAAAGTGGCGGACCGTCCGTCGCGTAAATGGTTAGAGGTTACCCTTCAAAGCACAATGGAGAACGAGCCCGCTAAAGCAGGAGGGTGCCGCCCTTTCGAACTTTGCTGGGGGCAAGAGGCGAATACTTAGAGGCGGACATAATCGCGCTCCCACGAGCCCTGCACGGCTGTTGCTGTGATGTTCACCTTCTGGGCTAAGATGATCGCATAATGTATCGACTGGATCGCATCGCGGGGTCGATCGAGACCGGGCGGCAAGGTGCGGGCAAGGATTATCTGATCTGCCTCGAAGACCGCAAACTTCGACAAGAGTGAACTTCGTCGTTGCCGGGGGGCCGATCGTGGAGCCGGTCAGGCCCGCCCTTGGGAGAACGGGCCTGAATCATCGCTTCAGAAGTCCATTCCCGGGCCGGCCGGTAGTACTGGCGCGACGTCCTTCTTCGGCTTCTCTGCGATCATCGCTTCGGTCGTAACCAGAAGACCAGCGACGGAGGCAGCATCCTGTAGCGCTGTGCGCACGACCTTGGCCGGGTCTATGACGCCCTGGGCATAGAGATCACCATATTCGCCGGTCTGAGCGTTCCACCCGTAGGAGAAGTCCGTCTTTTCGCGCAGCTTGCCGACGATGATGGAGCCTTCGGCGCCGGCATTCTCGGCAATCTGCCGAACCGGTGCCTCGACCGCTCGCCGCACGATCTCGATCCCAACCTTTTGGTCAGGATTGGCCGAAGGGAGAGCGTCAAGCGCCTTGACCGCCCTTAGCAGCGCGACACCGCCACCCGGAAGAATGCCTTCTTCCACCGCTGCCCGGGTAGCATGCAGCGCATCATCGACGCGGTCCTTCTTTTCCTTCACCTCCACCTCGGTCGAGCCGCCGACACGAACGACGGCAACGCCGCCGGCGAGTTTGGCCAGGCGCTCCTGCAGCTTCTCGCGATCGTAGTCGGACGTGGTTTCCTCGATCTGGGCGCGGATCTGGGCAACACGGGCGTTAATGTCAGCTTTGGCTCCAACGCCGTCGATGATCGTGGTGTTCTCCTTCTCGATCGTGACCTTCTTCGCCCGGCCGAGCATATCGGGGGTGACATTCTCGAGTTTGATACCGACGTCGTCAGACACAACCGTGCCGCCGGTGAGAATGGCGATATCTTCCAGCATGGCCTTGCGGCGATCGCCGAAGCCTGGTGCCTTAACAGCTGCGATCTTCAGGCCGCCGCGCAACTTGTTGACGACCAGCGTTGCGAGCGCTTCGCCTTCGACATCTTCTGCGATGATCAGCAACGGCTTGCTCGACTGCACGACCGCTTCGAGAACTGGCAGCATGGCTTGAAGGTTGGACAGCTTCTTCTCGTGGATGAGGATATAGGGATCGTCAAACTCGGTCCGCATCTTATCGGCATTGGTCACGAAATACGGGCTGAGATAGCCGCGGTCGAACTGCATGCCTTCGACGACTTCGAGTTCGGTCTCTGCAGTCTTGGCTTCCTCGACGGTGATGACACCCTCATTGCCGACTTTCTGCATCGCCTCAGCCAGGTAGCGGCCGATCTCCTCGTCGCCGTTGGCCGAGATGGTTCCAACCTGGGCGATCTCCGAGTTGTTCGAGATCTTGCGGGCGTTGGTCTTGAGTTCCTTCACGATCGCGTCAACAGCAAGGTCGATGCCCCGCTTCAGATCCATAGGGTTCATGCCCGAAGCAACGGCCTTCGCGCCTTCCTTGACGATCGCTTGGGCAAGCACGGTGGCCGTGGTCGTCCCGTCACCGGCGAGATCGTTGGTTTTGGACGCGACTTCGCGCAGCATCTGCGCGCCCATGTTCTCGAATTTGTCTTCCAGTTCGATTTCCTTGGCGACCGACACGCCATCCTTGGTTATGCGCGGAGCGCCAAAAGACTTGTCGATGACGACATTGCGCCCCTTTGGGCCGAGCGTCACCTTGACGGCATTGGCAAGAACATCGACCCCACGCAGCATGCGTTCACGGGCATCGGTGTGAAACTTGACTTCTTTCGCAGCCATTTCTCTAACTCCTCACTAGGCAGCTATTTGACTGATGGATGGTGTGGTCGGCTCAGGCTGCCTGCTTGCGCTCGGCCTTGGCGTCAAGCACACCGAGGACTTCGCTTTCTTTAATGATCAACAGGTCTTCCCCGTCGATCTTGATCTCGGTCCCTGACCACTTGCCGAATAGAATACGGTCGCCCGCCTTGACGTCGAGCGCCTGGACCTGGCCCGCTTCGCTTCGTGCGCCAGGACCGACGGCAACGACCTCGCCCTCCTGCGGTTTTTCCTTTGCTGTGTCGGGGATGATGATCCCGCCCCTGGTTTTCTCTTCTGAGTCAACCCGGCGGACGAGAATGCGATCATGCAGCGGTCGGAAAGACATGTTTTCCTCCATTGGACAAACATTATTGACGTTGTTCCCCCATCACCGGACCGGATCACCAGTCCGGACGGGTGCAAAACCTCGTCTGAGCGTTCTGCGCGAAATCATCTGGTTTTGCGGTTTTTTGATTTCAAGAGGGCGGCTCAAAAAAGTCAGCACTCGCTCAGCGTGGCTGCTAACACATTGTAAAGGAACAACAAAGTCCTACCGGCGTTTAGAAATCCATTGATGACCGCGAACAATTGCGCCACCTTGGCGCTTGTTGAGAAACGGAGATGAAGCATGCGATTTTCGTCGGATTTCGAGCGTCAAATAAACGGCTATGGACTGACCACCGCGCATATCCTTTACCGCATTCCCGATTTCGAATCCGTTCTGCAGACCTTTGTCTGGCAGGACTACGATCTCGCTCCTGACTTTCCGGAAATGCAGAAGTTCCTCGATTTCTGGCAAGCCAATCTCGATGGCCCCCTGCATTCTGTACGGTATTCCCATCAACGTCTGATCGGTCCCAATGAATGGCGCCGCGTGGATGGCGAGTTCAGGGTGAATTGAGACGCTTCCCTGAAAGGAGCCGGGTCCGCACAGGGGCTGCGCCCTCAGGGCGGTTGAGGGCTTTGTAAATTTTTTCTTCCGGCCCCTTGAAACCAAACTTGTGCCTAACCAAATCGCTTGCCGCCAGCCGCTGAATGAGGGCTGGACTTGCTGGAAGCGCGGTCTTTCGGCGCTTCCGTACCCATGTTGCTCTAGGAGGATATGGTTATGGCAACAACTTACGACTACGCACCGCTTTTCCGTTCGACTGTGGGGTTCGACCGGCTCTTCAATCTGCTCGAAACCCAGCGCGCGCGTTCGATCAGCGATTGGCCCCCCTACGACATCGCCAAGACCGGAGATGATAGCTATCGGATCTCGATTGCGGTTGCCGGTTTTACCCGCGACGATCTCGACATCACGTTTCAAACCAATCTTCTGACGGTCGTCGGCAAGAAGCAGGAACCCTCTTCCGATGCGTATCTGCATCGCGGGATCGCCGGTCGACCGTTCGAGCACCGGTTCGAGCTTGCGGACCACGTGCGGGTGACAGGCGCTGATCTGAACAACGGTCTCCTGGAGATCGACATGGTGCGGGAAATCCCGGAAGAGATGAAACCGCGCAAAATCGCGATCGAAAGCGCTGCGGCGGCTGAACGGTCACAGGCGCCGATGCAAATCGAGGCATCGAATGCCGCATGACTTATCCCAATAGACTGGGCGCCGGTCCTTAAGGCGCCCATCGACATCCCGGGTTGGAAAGGAGAGCACGATGAAACCCGATATGTTCGAGCGGCCAGTTGGCATCCTTGTGGGTCTCGGTTTTCCCGCAGAAATCCGGTCAGTGATGGACGCTTACCGTCTCCTCGTAGAGTGGCGGCACTCTTCGGGGGACGCGGCCCATTCGATGGCGCTTAAGGCCTGTCTGGCTGCATTGCGCGGCGAGGTTGAAGCAGAGACTGTGCGAGGCCTCTTCGTCGCCTTCGCCGAAAGACACCATCTGCTGGCCCCAGTAATGGACACGAGCGGACGATTTGCGCCGCCGACTTTTCAGATCGGCACTGCTCCTCGCACAAGCGTTGGAGAGTCTTCGTTTGGCATCAATGCGAAGGGAGATCACCATGCTTAATCCCGAACTGCTGCTCATGGCACCCATCTCGGTTGAGATGAAGGACGGTACACGACAGGTCTTTGCATCTGTCAACGACGTCCTCGACTTCCTGGAAGGCGAATGGACGATTTATCGAGGTCGGAAGTATAGCCGGGCGGTGCAAACCTGTCGTCGGGCGCTTAATCGAATGACGCCGGTTGCCATCGCCCGCGAAGCGTTCGTTGAGGCCTGCCGAGACGCCGGAATGCCTACCGATGCCGAGCGGCCCCTGGGCGCCAGACCTGATGCTGGTGGCCACCATTCCCCAATCTAGAATGGCGAAGGTCATGACTCCCGAAGCGCCAGCCCGAGACGATGTCATCCAGCATTGCCCCGTCGCTGGCGCACCTCATCCTCGACATGGAGCCTCGAGATGGAACAGCTTACCATGAAACTCCTCACCGATCGCTTGATCGAGATCATTCGCCCTGTGCCCGAAAAACGGGAAGCGCGGAGCACTGCGATGTGTCTGTGTTGTCATAAAAAGTTCCCAGCCTCACGCATGGACGTCGACGGCTGTGGCATTTGCGAGGAATGTCTCGCGCCTTAGTGGGCCGGTGGGCGATCACCATGTTGGATCTGTCCTGGCGTTCTTCGTTCGTAGAGGTTCTCCCCGCCCGTCCGAACGGCGCACGGTACGCAGTGGGCTCCTGGCGAAAGACCGCCGCTCAAATTATAGTGTAATCGTTAGCCCACCTAAGTTCGTGCAAAGATCGTGACAGTCTCGCCTTCTGACATTGCAAAGCGCGCGGCCGTCTCGGTGAAGACGGTTTCCGGCGCGTTGCATGGCGGCTCTCTATTTGCTGGCCTCGCGCCGGCAAACGCGTCTTTCACAGACAGGCACACGCGTTTCGGCGAACCGCTGCCATCACCCAGACCGGTGCGACTAGATCCAGACCCGTCTGATTGCATCAAAAGCAGCCGTTATAGAGGGATCGCCGAGGCGAGCTTCCAGGCAAACGAAACTCAGGGTCGTCGCGATCTTCACGTTTTCTGCGATCACGAGGCCGTGCGCCTGCTGTTCATGAAGGGCAATCGACTCTCGGCAAAGGCTCAATCCCACCCCGGTCCGTACCATGGCAACCATGGACGTCTCCTGATCCACTTGAGCGACTATATTCTGCCGAACGCCTAGATCGGCAAACAGGCGCGACAGCAATCGATTATGGACCGAGGCCTGCGGTGTGCCGATCCAAGGAAGCGACGCGAGCTGTGGCCAATCCGCGCCGCGCACGAAACCGGCGAGCGATGGTGGAGCGACGACGCGATAGGTTAATTGCGCGAGCTCTCGGGCATGAAAAAGCGGTGCGGCACTTTCTCCGGTAATCTCGGCGGCAGGATCATAATCTCTTGGGTCGCCGAGATAGAAACCGGCATCGAGTTCATTTCGCCTCAGCCTCTCCGGCACGTCGCCGCTCATTCCGTGACGTAGTGTGGTTTCTATACCTGGGCCGCTTTCAATCAACGCCTTCAGGAACGCACCCAAGCGGGTGAACTCCGGGTCGATGATCGTGCCGATCCGTAGTTTCCCTCGCACGCGCGTCGCAAGGTGCCCGGCCGTCTGGCCAAAATCCGTGAGGGCTGCCAACACCTGCTCCGCCTTGGCTGCCAAAAGGGCTCCTTCCTGCGTCAGTTCCAGCCCCGTGGAGGTTCTGCGGAACAAGGTGAGCCCCGTGTCGGTGGCAAGGCGCTTTAGTTGCAGCGTGACGGCAGGTTGGGTGATGTGCAGTTGCTCCGCGGCACGCGTGACGTTTCCCTCGCGCGCGACGGTGACGAATGCCTTCAATTTTCTCAGGTCGATTGGCTGAGGCATATTAATTTCACTTATAATGCCTTGCGTCATTTGTCATTGGATTTCCGGGCCGCTCCTCCGCTATTCCTGAAAATGGAGATGAGGAGGAGGCTAAAATGCTACGGCAAATCGTCGAAGCTTATAATTGTGCGGTGCTGCATCGCGGCAGGCGGGCAAGCCGATGACCAGCCACACTTCTCACCGCGCCGCCGACAGTTTCGATTATATCATCGTCGGTGGTGGCTCCGCCGGCTGTCTGCTCGCCAATCGCCTCAGCCGCGATCCCGCGATGCGCGTGCTGCTGCTGGAAGCTGGCCGAAAAGACGACTATCACTGGATTCACATCCCCGTCGGCTATCTGTATTGCATCGGAAACCCGCGCACCGACTGGCTGTTCAAGACCGAGCCGGATGCCGGATTGAACGGCCGATCGCTCCGCTATCCGCGTGGCAAGACGCTCGGCGGCTGCTCCTCGATCAATGGCATGATCTACATGCGCGGACAGGCGCGCGACTTCAACGGCTGGGCGGCGGCGACCGGCGATAGCGCCTGGTCCTGGCAGAACTGCCTGTCCGATTTCAAGGCGCATGAGGATCATTATCGGCTGGACAACGGCGCGGACCCAAAGACCGGCGGCAACAGCCGCTTCTCCGACATGCACGGCCACGGTGGCGAATGGCGGATCGAGAAGCAGCGGCTCAAATGGGATATCCTCGAATCCTTCGCCGAGGCCGCCGTCGAGGCCGGTATTCCGCGCTCCGACGATTTCAACAGCGGCGACAATGAGGGCGTCGGCTATTTCGAAGTCAACCAGCGCTCCGGCTGGCGCTGGAACACGTCGAAAGCCTTCCTGCGCCCGGCGAAAAACCGACCGAACCTGACGGTCTGGACGCAGGCCCATGTCGAACGGCTGATCCTTGAAGTCGTGGCGTCCGGCCGCAAGCGTTGTACCGGCGTCGTTGTCCGGCGGCAGGGGCAAAGTGCAGAGGTCAGAGCCCGCAGGGAGGTCATCCTGTCCGCCGGCGCCATCGGCTCGCCGCAGATCCTGCAACTGTCGGGCCTCGGGCCCGGCTCTCTCTTGAAGCGCCATGGTGTCGAGGTCACGCACGAGCTGCCAGGTGTCGGGGAAAATCTTCAGGACCATCTGCAGATTCGCGCGGTCTTCAAGGTCGGCAATGCCAAGACGCTGAACACGCTTGCCAACAGCCTGTTCGGCAAGGCGATGATCGGGCTCGAATATGTGCTGAAACGCAGCGGCCCGATGAGCATGTCGCCCTCGCAACTCGGCGCTTTCACCCGTTCAGATGACAGCCAGGTCCACGCCAACCTGGAATATCACGTCCAGCCGCTTAGCCTCGACGCCTTCGGTGAACCGTTGCACAACGTACCCGCTTTCACCGCGAGTGTGTGCAATCTCAACCCGACCAGCGTCGGAAGCGTGCGCATTCGTTCCGATAAGGCCGTCGACGCCCCGGCGATCGCGCCCAACTATCTGAGCACGGAAGAGGACCGCCGCATCGCTGCAGAGAGCTTGCGGCAGGTGCGCAAGATCGTGTCGCAGCCGGCATTGGCCAAATACCAGCCGCAGGAATGGAAGCCCGGCTTGCAGTTTCAGAGCGACGAGGAGTTGGCCCGGCTCGCCGGCGATATCGCCAACACCATCTTTCATCCCGTCGGGACAACGAAGATGGGACGTGACGACGATCCGATGGCAGTAGTGGACAGCCGTCTCCGGGTGCGCGGGATTGATGGCCTGCGCGTCGTCGACGCAGGCATCATGCCGAAGATCACCAGCGGTAATACCAATGCGCCGACGCTGATGATCGCCGAAAAGGCGGCCGGCTGGATCGTCGCCGATGCGCGCGCATAGAAAAATCTTGGGGAGATAAGAGAAAATGACATCGATCGCACGTTCCGCGCTTCCGCTTTCCGGCGTTCGGGTGGTTGATTTCGGGCAATATATTGCCGGCCCGGCGGTGGCCATGATCCTTGGCGATCTCGGCGCGACCGTCGTGCATGTCGATCCGCCCGGCGGTCCGCTCTGGGACAATCCCGCCAATGCCATCCTCAACCGCAACAAGCTGATCGTCACCCTCGATCTCAAAACGGAGGAGGGGTTGGGCGAGGCGAAAGCGCTGGTGGCCAAGGCTGATATTGTCGTCGAGAATTTCCGTCCCGGCGTGCTTGCCCGGCTCGGGATCGATTTTGCGGCGTTGCGCACGGCGCGGCCTGAACTGATCACCCTGTCGATCCCTGGCTTCGCCTCCGACGATGAGCTTCGCCGCGATTGGCGTGCCTTCGAGACGGTGATCGCGGCCTCGTCCGGCGTCTTCACGGATATGGGGCTCAACCGCGTGCTGATGGGCATCAACCCGTCTTTCTCGCCGCTGCCGCTGTCTTCCGCCTATGGCACCATGCTTGCGGCGTCCGCAACGGTGCTGGCGCTTCAGGCGCGCGAGCGCACCGGCTACGGCGATCATATCGAAGTGCCGCTGGCAAGCGCCGTCATGGAGGGCCTCTCCTACAATTCCATCCTGATCGACGACTATCCGCTGCGCTACCAGACCCAGCGCGAGCGGGAGATCGAACGGCGGCGCGCCGAAGGCCTGCCGATGGACATGTCCTATGACGACCTTCAGGAGTTCCTCGATCCCTTCTATCGCAGCTATGTGTGCGCTGACGGGCGGATGTTCTACGTCGTCTGCCCCAGCCACAAGAACCATGCGAAGCGCTGCCTGCAAGCTCTCGGCATCTACGATGAACTGGTGGCCGAGGGACTGCGCGAGGAGGAAGACACCTATCTGCCGGTCTCGCAATGGTCGTCCGACGTTTCGCTGGGCGTCTATCCGCTTCCTAAATTCTGGGCCGACAAGATCGCGGCCCGCATGAAGGAGGTTTTCCTGACCAGGACGGCGGCCGAATGGGAGCGCGTCTTCGGGGAAGGGCTGTTTCCGGGCGCGCCGCAACGCTGGCTGAGGGAATGGATCGGCGACGACCACGCCAGGGCCGCCGGCCTGATGATCGCGGTGGACGATCCGATCCTTGGCCGCATGACCCAGCCGGGACCGATGACCTGGCTGCAGGAGAGCGCCGAAGCCATGCTAACGCCGCTCCCTCGGCGTTGGGGAACGGCCAAGGAGGCGCTGGCACTGCTCGTCGGCATGGAACGTCCTTCCTTGCCGGTTGCAGCGAATGACGCCCCCGGGGGCTGGCTAGACGGTGTCAAAGTTCTCGATCTGTGCAATGTGATCGCCGGTCCGCATTCGGTCGCCTATCTCGCCCGCTTCGGTGCGGAGGTTATCAAGATCGATCCGGCCAAGCCACTCTACGACTGCTGGAATACAGTGATCTTCGGCATGTCGCACATGCGCGGCAAACAGTCCGTGCTGCTGAACATCGGTTCGCCCGATGGCCGTGTCGTCTTCGAGGAACTGGTGCGCTCTGTCGACGTCGTGGTCTGGAACGCCACCGACCGGCAGGTCAAGGCGATGAAGCTCGACGCCGAAAGCCTGAAGGCGCTCAATCCGCAGGCTATCTTCTGCCAGCTCGATTGCTTCGGCGGCGTTCGCACCGGCCCGCGCACCGATTATCTCGGCTATGACGATCTCGTGCAATCGGCGACCGGCATCATGCTGCGCTTCGGCGGTTCGATGGACACGCCGGAAGAGCACGCCCATGTCGGCACCATCGATGTCATGTGCGGCTTCGGCGCGGCGCTCGGCATTGCCGCTGCTCTCTACCAGAAATCCAGAACCGGGATCGTCGGCCGCCCACGCACATCGCTGTCGGCACTGACCGGCCTCGCGCAGATACCCTTCTGCTACGACTATGCCGGGCGCGGCCCCTTCGACGAGCCGTCCGGCCGCGAAACCAAGGGGTATCACGCCCTGTCGCGGCTCTACGAAACGGCAGGCGGCGACCACCTTCTTTTGTGCGCCTCGGAAGCCGATCTTCCGCGCTTCGGCAAGGTTGAAGGTCTGAGGGGGCTTGTTGAGATGGCCGCGTCCGATCGCGAGGCCTATCTCGCAGGGGCCTTCCTGACCGCGCCGGCGGAAACCTGGCAGCGGCGCCTACGGGAAGCCGATATCGGCGTATCGCTCTGCGAGAACATCGAAACGATCCGCAGCCGCAGTGCCCGCATTGCCGACGACACGCCCGGGATCGACCGGGGCAGCTATTCCTTCTCGATCTTCCCGGATCATCCGAGCGGGCACACGGTCACGCAGCTCGATCCCTTCGCCATCCGTCCGGCTGTCTGCAAGGTCAAGGCTGTCGCGCCGGCGGAGAAGTATGGAGCCTCCACGCGTGCCGTTCTCCGGTCGCTGAACTACACCGACGCCCAGATCGATCGGCTGATCGCCTCCGGTGCGATCAGCGAGACCTGGAGCGAGGAATATCTGCCGAGCTAGCAGAAAACGGCGGCTTCGGGTTCTGAGGAGGATATCGAAGCCGCTCGCGGCCCGCCGAGATATGCGATGGCGTCGACGGGCTTGGAATTTCAACATCGCACATAGGGAGGAAGTGCCATGAAAGAACTCTTCGCCTCGACATGCCTTGCAGCAACGATGCTGACCTTTGGCAATTCGGCGCAGGCTGCGGATTGCGGTGACGTCACCATCGCCAGCATGAACTGGCAGAGCGCGGAAGTGCTCGCCAGTCTGGACAAGTTTATCCTGTCCGAGGGTTACGGTTGCAACGCCGAAATCATACAGGGCGATACGGTCCCGACGATCACGTCGATGACCGAAAAGGGTCAGCCCGACATCGCGCCCGAAGGATGGGTCGATCTTCTTCCCGATGTCGTCAACGCCGGCGTTGCAAACGGAAAGCTCGTCGTCACATCTACCGTCCTGACCGACGGCGCAGTGCAGGGCTGGTGGATGCCGAAATACCTTGCTGACGCCCACCCGGACATCAAGACGATCGATGATGTCCTCAAGCATCCGGAGCTGTTCCCGGATCCCGAAGACAAATCGAAAGGTGCGATCCACAATGGCCCGCAGGGCTGGGGTGGCACGGTCGTGACCTCGCAGCTTTACAAGGCCTACGGCGGCGAAGCGGGGAACTTCACGCTCGTCGATACGGGTTCGGCGGCCGGCCTCGACGGCTCGATCGCCAAGGCCTACGAGCGCAAGGAAGGCTGGGTCGGCTATTACTGGGCCCCGACCGCGCTTCTTGGCAAGTACGACATGGTCAAGCTCGACTACGGCGTGCCGCACGATGCGGCCGAGTGGAAGCGCTGCAATACTGTCGCGGATTGCCCGGACCCGAAAAAGAATGAATGGCCGAAGGACACCGTCCAGACGCTCGTGACCAAGCCGTTCTCCGAGCGCGCCGGCGAGGACGTCATGGGCTACCTTAACAAGCGCGCCTGGTCGAACGACACCGTCAACAAGCTGATGGCCTGGATGACCGACAACCAGGCAAGCGGCGACGACGGCGCAAAGCACTTCCTCGAAGAGAACGAGGCAATGTGGAAGGAATGGGTATCGCCTGAGGCAGCCGAGAAGATCAAGGCGGCGCTTTGATCTCGTTCAAGACGTTGCTGGCGCCTATCGCGCCGGCAACGAACAGCGCGTCCAATGAATGCGCTAGCTGTTATCGAGGAGGATAGATTTTGGATTGGCTATTCAACTTTCCGCACATGGATGATGCGTCATTGCGCGATCTCAAGAAGGCAATCGACGAAGGGTTTCGCGGTTTCACACGGGCTTATGGGGACGGTCTTGAAGCGATATTCGAGCCGCTACAGCATTTTCTGATCTGGTCCGAGCGCTTCATGACCAAGACGCCCTGGCCGATCATCCTCTTGCTCATTGCCGCCGTCGCCTGGTTCGCCAGCCGCAACTGGAAGATCGTCGCAGGAACGGTCGTGACGCTTCTGCTCATCGGCTATTTCGACATGTGGGACGACACAATGAAGACGGTCTCGATGATCTTCGTCTGCACGGTCCTGTCGATCGTCGTAGGTATTCCCATCGGTATCGCCATGTCGCGCTCGGACCGCGTGCAGGGCATCGTCAATCCGGTGCTCGACGTCATGCAGACTATGCCGAGCTTCGTCTACCTGATCCCGGTCGTCATGCTGCTCGGCATCGGCAAGGTGCCGGGGCTCATCGCCGTCGTCATCTACGCCATTCCGCCGATGATCCGTCTCACCAATCTCGGCATCCGCCTGGTCGACAAGGACGTGCTGGAAGCCGCCGATGCCTTCGGCTCGTCGGGCTGGCAGAAGCTGAAGAACGTGCAGATGCCGCTTGCCCTCCCCACCATCATGGCTGGCATCAACCAGACGATCATGATGGCGCTTGCGATGGTGGTCATTGCCTCGATGATCGGCGTTCAGGGCCTTGGCCAGCCGGTGCTTAAGGCGATCTCCAACCAGTATTTCACGCTCGGCATCTTCAACGGCCTCGCCATCGTCGGCATCGCGATCATCTTCGACCGCGTCAGCCAGGCCTTCGGCGCGCGCCTACAAAAGCACCGGGAGGTGGTCCATGGGTAACAAGAATATTGGCGGCTTCGGCATCGAAATCAAAAAGCTCTACAAAATCTTCGGACCAAATGGTGCGGATTGCGTAAAGCTCATCGAGCAGGGTGTTACGAAGACGGAACTGAACGCAAAACATGGCCATGTCCTTGGTCTGAAAGACATCAACATCTCCATGCCTGCCGGTGGTATTCAGGTGATCATGGGACTTTCGGGATCGGGAAAGTCCACGCTCATTCGCCACATCAATCGCCTTATCGATCCGACGTCAGGTGAAGTCGTCATCGGTGACGAGGATGTGGTCAAGATGGATGCCGTGCATTTGCGCGAGTTCCGCCGGCATCAGACGGCCATGGTGTTCCAGAAGTTTGCACTCCTTCCGCACCGCACCGTTCTCGAAAACACCCTCTATGGCCTGGAGATACAAGGGGCGCCACGGAACCGGCAGGTCGACTGCGCCATGCGATGGATCGAGCGGGTCGGGCTAAAGGGTTTCGAGAGCAAATATCCCAATCAGTTGTCCGGCGGTATGCAACAGCGCGTCGGTCTTGCCCGCGCGCTGGCGAACGATGCGCCGATCCTGTTGATGGACGAGGCGTTTTCCGCACTAGACCCGCTCATTCGCGTCGATATGCAGACCGTGCTCCTCGATCTGCAGAAGGAGATCAAGAAGACGATCGTCTTCATCACTCATGATCTGGACGAGGCGCTGAGGCTGGGGGACCGTATCGCGATATTGCGGGATGGCGAAGTCGTACAGCAGGGCACCGGCCAGGACATCGTGATGAACCCGGCAGACGATTACATCGCCAGCTTCGTGCGGGAAGTGAACCGCGCGCGTGTCATCAAAGTTGAGACTGTCGCCACCGCGCCGAACGGCTCGTTCCGCGAGTTGGAGATTTCGGTTCCGGCCGGCGCGACGCTGGAGGAAGCAGCAAGAGCGATGACGCTGGCCGGGACAAGCGAGATCGCCGTCGTCGATGCCGACGGTCAGGCCAGAGGCGTGCTGACGCTTCCCCAGGCGGTTCATGCCATGGTCAATGCGCAAGTGGCCTCCTCACCGTCCGACACCAAGAAGGTTGCGTAGGCAAGCTAGGGAAATGCGGGAAAGGAACCTCAGACGTTTGACGCCGTCCTGATCGAAAAGTCCGATAGCGGGCAGGAAGCCGGTCTTTGCAGGATCGATACCGCGCAACTTCCACAAGGCGACGTGCTGGTGGATGTCGCATGGTCGACCCTGAACTACAAGGACGCCTTAGCAATCACCGGCGCGTCGCCGGTGGTTCGCAGTTTCCCGATGGTACCGGGGATCGATTTTGCGGGCGTTGTTGCCGAAAGTTCCCATTCCGACTTTAAGCCGGGCGATCGGGTTGTGCTGAACGGCTGGGGCGTTGGAGAGCGGCATTGGGGTGGACTGGCGGCCAGGGCGCGCGTGAGCGGAGACTGGCTTGTGCTTCTGCCGGAAGGGATCAGCCTGCGGAACGCCATGGCGATAGGCACGGCTGGTTACACGGCGATGTTGTGCGTGCTGGCGCTCGAGCGCAATGGGGTGCTGCCGGGCAGCGGAGAAGTGGCGGTAACCGGTGCGGCCGGTGGTGTCGGGAGTATTGCAACCATGCTTTTGGCCGCGCGTGGCTACAGCGTAGCTGCTGTTACCGGGCGGCCGGACGAGGCGGATTATCTCACGGGCCTCGGCGCCACCACCATCATTGACCGGGTGGAGTTCACACAGGTCGGCCGACCTTTGGCCAAGGAGCGTTGGGTGGGAGCCATCGACGTGGCAGGCGGAGCCGTGCTGGCCAATGTACTGGCGTCGATGCGCTATCGCGGTGTCGTCGCCGCATGCGGACTGGCGGGCGGCATGGAACTCCCACGACCGTCGCCCCTTTCATCTTGCGCGCTGTGACGCTTGTCGGGATCGACAGCGTCATGTGTTCAAAGCCCGAGAGGCTGATCGCCTGGCAACGGCTCGCAAAGGAACTCGACATGGCGAGACTCGATGCAATGACGACGGAAGTCCTGCTCGCCGATGTGGTCGCATTCGTCCCGCAGTTCCTCGAGGGTAAAGTGCGTGGTCGCATTTTAGTACCGGTTAATCCGCAGCTTCATTGAGACCTATACCAGTTTGCCAAGGTCCCCGGCGTACGCGAGTTATCACCAGTCTTGCCGACAGCGGATTTGAAGTAGCCTCATACATCCCGGGCCATGATCTCGCACTGGGTAAATGAGAGAGATAATGCGCCCATTATCGCTAATCACAATCCGAAGATAAAAGTGCGTTCCGGACCAGAGCGGCGGCGCCCTTGGTCAACGGCGGAGGGTTAGCACTTCACAGACATCGCGCTGGCGAGCTCAGACCAACTAAAGCTCATCGATCTCGTCGCTCGGTAGCAGGAGCGGGAAACTGATGGCCATTGTTCGTGTCGGCAACTCCAGTTGGACAGCGAGAGGCTATGGGTGGCCACCGTTACGCAGAGGTCTCGAGACAGAAAAGACCCCGACCCGGGAGGAGGGGTCGGGGTCCCTGGATCTGATCGGCCCGGGAGGAGGTGAGCCGATCGGCATCTGACGCAGCGGGAGGAGGTGCTGCGCTTCGACATATTCATCATAAATCACTTCGCGTGATTTAATACTGTTCATGCTGCATTGCAGCATTGCGTGATGCGCAGAGCAAACCCGGCGCCTTCGACGCACGAAACGGCAGCAAGAAACCAAATGCCATGACGATCGTCCGCCCTGGATCAATCAGCTTTTCTGGTTAGTGCGATCAGGCTCGCGGTTAGTAGTGCGCTTGCCGCACCGAGCCAGAGAGCGCTTGGCACGCCGAAATTATCGACTGCGAGGCCGCCGACCAGCGCGCCGAGCCCGATTGCAAGTTGCGCGATCGAGACGAAGAGGGCGGCGATGCTTTCCAGCCGGTTCGGTGCGGAACTGAACAGGAAGGTTTGCATGGCGATCGGCAGCATGCCGAAACCGAACCCCCAAGCGAGAACCCAGGCAATGGCGATAAGCGCGTTGCTGCCGGTTAGCAGCAAGCCCGCCACCGACAAGGAGATCAGAAACGCAGTACCGGCAAGCGCGAGGACGAAGTTCCGGCCAGCGGCCCAGCCCCCAAACAGGTTTCCGGCAAACCCCGCCGCGCCATAGCCGAGCAGCACCATGCTGAGGGTACCCGTATCGATCCCGGTTGCGCCGATGAGAAACGGCGTAATGTAGGTATAGGCCGCGAATTGCCCGACAAAAATGAGCACGGCTGCCGTCAGACCGATCCGGATCCGCCGCAACCGCAACACGTCCGGAACCTGCTTCAGCCCCGACCCCTTCTGCGCTGTTATTGCCGGTAGCAGAAACTGGAGCGCCGCCACGACCAGCAACGCCACGCCCGATACGAGCAGGAACGCGGTACGCCAGCCGAACAGGTCGCCAATCAGGGCGCCCGCGGGAACCCCGGCGACGGTGCCCAGCGAGACACCCGAGAAGATCAGTGCCGTGGCACGCGGGCCTTCCGTACCCGGACGCAGGCGTGGGCCAAGCGAGCCGCCAATCGTCCAGAAGCCGCCGACCGCAATTCCGAGCAGCACCCGTCCGAACATCAGTGCGGCAAAGCCCTGGGCTGTTGCGACGATGGCGTTGGAGACGACGAGCAGCACTAGCAGTGCGACAAGCACATGCTTGCGATCGAAGCGCGCGGCAAATCTGAGGGTCATCGGCGCCGCAATTGCCGCAAGGAAGCCGGGCGTTGTCACCATCAGTCCGGCCGTTCCCTCGCTGATGCCAAGGTCGGCCGCTATCAGAGGCAGAAGGCCGACCGGCAGGAATTCGGTGGTGACCAGAGCGAAGGCCCCGACGCCGACACTGGCGACTGCCGCCCAGGAGGCAAGCGGTTTGCTATCCGCGTGGCTTACGGGAACACTGCGGGAGACTGGCATGTCCATGGGAGGATTCCTTGGTGAAGAATTGGGCGAACCGGAGAAGAAGGGGGCTCCAGTTCGCCGACGATCGTTTAACCGAACTTGACGAGGTTAAGGGTGGGCAGAGGGCCGCCGGGGAACTGCACCAGTTTGCCGCCGACCGAGACCGGGCCGAGATCGATGCCGGTGAAGCCGAGCCTGGAGATCAGCGCGCCAACTTCCGCCTTGGAGCGCGCATCGTCGCCCGAATAAAACAGAACTCGCGAGCCACCCTCGGCTTTCGGATCACCCGAGATCAGGTGCGGTTGCAGATGGTTGAACGCTTTGACGGCACGTGCTCCGGGCACGAGATCGGCGAAGATCTCGGTGGAAAGACGACCGTTCAGCTCGGCCGGCTTGAACAGCGGCGCCTCGATGGGATTGTTGGCGTCGATGACGATGCGGCCGCCGAAATCCGGCAGACCCTTCAGCGCCTGCGGCAGCTTCGACCAGTTGACGGCGACCAGCACCATGTCAGCGCTGGCGGCTTCCTCAAGCGTACCTGCCTTGATGAAGGGCTTCAGTTCCGTTTCGAGTGCGGCAAGCGAGGCCGGGCCGCGACTGTTGGCGATGGTGGCGGAAATACTGTTGCGTGCAAGGGCACGGGCGAAGGCAGAGCCGATATTGCCGGCGCCGATGATACCGATAGACATGGTGATTTCCCTTTGAATTCGGTGACGGATTAGGCGGTGAAACCACCGTCGGCGACGATGTCGGCGCCGGTTACAAAGGCCGCTTCAGGGCTAACGAGGTAGGCCACGACGCTGGCGACCTCGTAGTCCTTGCCGTAGCGGCCGATTGCCATCCCGGGGCCGACAATCTTCGAAACAGGGCCACCATCCGGGTTCATGTCGGTGTCGGTCGGACCGGGATGCACGGTGTTGACGGTGATCCCTTTCGGACCGAGGTCACGCACGAGACTGCGGTTGAAACCAGCAACGGCTCCCTTCGTCAGGGTATAGAGTGAGGCGGTCGGGAAAGCGGCATAGCGGGTCATCGACGAGCCGATATGGACGATACGTCCGCCGGACTTCATCCGCCGTGCGGCTTCCTGAGTTCCGACGAAGACGCCCGTGACATTCACGGCGATCATGCGTTCGTAATCCTCGAACTTGATCTCGTCGATCGGGCCACCAAGGGCGATGCCGGCATTGTTGACGAGAATGTCGAGCGAACCGAACGTCTCTTCTGTTTTCGCGACAGCCGCGCGGACGGACTCCGGATTACCCGAGTCGGCGTGAATGGCGATGGCGCGGCCGCCAGCGGCTTCGATCTCGGTGACGACAGCGGCCGCCTTGTCGGGCGATGCGCTGTAGGTGATGGCGACAGCGGCACCATCGGCGGCGAGACGCTTGGCGATTGCGGCGCCGATCGAGCGCGAGCCGCCGGTTACGAGAGCGGCCTTACCGGCCAGATTCAGAGAAGTGTTGGTCATTTGGATACCTCCAAGGTTGGTTGATGGAGGCAATATCGGCTTCTTATTTTCTTGCGAAAAGTGGTAATGGGCTATTATCTATTTCAAGCAACTGTTGAAAGTGATGGACATGGAGACGCTTGCCAATCTGGAATCGTTCGTTCGCAGCGCTGAACTTGGCAGCTTTTCTGCGGCGGCCCGGCGCTTAGGGCTGACTCCGGCCGCCGTCAGCCGCAACGTGGCTGCGCTGGAGAGCAATCTAAAGCTAAGGCTGTTTCAGCGCAGCACACGCAATCTGGCACTCACGGAACCCGGCGAGCGGTTCCTGCTGTCGATCCGCGATCACCTGGCGAGCCTACAGGGGGCTATTGCGGAAGCCACGAGCGATCAATCAGAGCCGGCAGGCGTATTGAAGCTGAGCATGAGCCCGACCTTCGGAATGAACTATATCCTACCGACTCTGCCCGAGTTCATGAGACGCTATCCACTGGTCAGGCCGGAATGGTTGTTTGAAAATAGGCAGGTCGATCTGATAGCCGAAGGCTACGATGCGGCGATCGGGGGCGGCTTCGAACTGACCCCAGGCATAGTCGCCAAGACCCTCGCGGCCGCTCATATCATTGCCGTGGCGTCGCCTGCTTACTTACACAATCGCGCTCAACCACATGATCCCACCGCCTTGCAGGAACTCGACGGCATCGTGATGCGGTCGATGCGGACCGGTCGTATTCGACAGTGGCAGATGCGGAACGTCGCCGGCGAAGAACAGCCGGCCCTGCTGCGGGAAACGATTGTCGTGAACGATCCGGCCGCCATGCGGTCCGCAGCGTTGCTAGGGCTTGGGGTCGCAATGATCGCCAAGCCCGACGCGCTGCCCTATCTGGAAAGCGGTGAACTGGTCCGGGTGTTACCAGCTTGGTACGCCGATGCTGGGCCGATCTCGATTTACTACGCCAACCGTACACTTCTGCCGCTCAAGACCCGTGTTTTTATCGATTTCCTCGTCGAAACGTTCCAGCGCGAAAAGTGGCCGGAACGGTTCGCAGGGAGTCTGGGATAGCGAAGTCAGTGGTGCGCCTCCGAGGACGCCCGCGACCGGGGCATTGTCGCCCATAGCCGCTGTGCCAAAGGCTGCGCGCCTCGATAAGATGGACCCGGTACGCCCGAAGGCGGGGGCGCTTATCGCGCCGCCCCTTCGGTTTCGTTCTTCGCTTTCATTTGGCGGAGGGTGAGCTTGCCGTCGATAGGAATGGCTTGCAGCGCGATATGGAAGGCGTCCCGTCATCGTGCGGCCGGTTTTCGACCATTCGGATGGGAGGAAAAGGACCTGAGAGGCCACGCAGTTGAAACCCGAGTTGTGAAGCTGGGCCGTCGCCGCTACGATTGTGCCTCATGCGCTAGCCGCACAGTAGCCATTTCTGACACTAGCCGTGGTGCTGTACGCGCGCGACCAATTCCTACTATCAAGGATATCAGATGCAATGACGCTGCGTAAACATATGGATTGATAACGTCAGTTGCAAGTGCGCTTGCGGCGACCTCGATCTGGCATAAACGGCTGCGCTGGCGGCGACGTTGCCAGCCGCCAGGACTGGGTTGGCGCAGTCGGAACCGACTTCAGTGTCTTCGCCACAGCACCTAGAGCCTTGCCTCCCTAGAAATCGGCGACCTTACCCCAGGCAGATTTTCGGAAGCGGTCTGGATGGTAGGGGCGAGCGTCGACGATTGTTTCTTCACCGGTGACGATGTCGGCGATCAGGTGACCGGCGCCGGGACCAATGCCGAAGCCGTGGTTTCGGGTTGAGTCACGCTCGCTATGTGTGGCGTCAGCAGAATCTTCGAATGGCGCCAGATGGCATGATCCGCCGGGAGCGGCTCGGGGTCGGTGACATCGATGACGGCTCCGGAGAGATGGCCGCTGTCGAGTGCATCAAGGAGTGCTTGGTGGTCGAGCTGCGGACCGCGGCCGACATGAACGAGCGCCGCACCGGCCGGGAGCTTGGCGAAGAGCGTGGCATCGAGGAAGCCGCGCGTCTCGTCGGTTAGAGGAATGAGACAGATGAGGATGTCGGTGTCGGCCAACAGATTGTCGAGACCGTCAGCACCGTGCAGGCATCTGACACCCTCGAGTTCGTGCGCGCTGCGGCTCCAGCCGGATAGGGAAAAGCCGAAGGGCTTCAATCGTTCGAGAACCGCGGTGCCGAGCATGCCGAGGCCGAGCACGCCGATGCGGCGTTCCGACGCCTGAATCTGGGAAATGGCCCGCCAATGTTGGCTGCGCTGCTGGTCCAGATAGGCCGGCAAGTTGCGATGGAGCGCGAGCACGGCAAGTGTCACATATTCCTGCATCATTCTGATGATGCCGTCCTCGACCATACGCACGACCTTCACATGCGGCGGAACGGCCTCGATGCGGAACTGGTCGACGCCGGCGCCGATAGAAAAGAGGATTTCAAGATTGCGATAGCGTGAGAGATCTTCCGGAACCGTCCAGGTGATCAGGTAGCGCACCGCATCCGGATCGACCGCCGCCGCATCCGTGGCGAAAGGAACGTCCGGAAGCTCACGCGAAAAAGCTTCGGCGAAAATCGCACCGCGTTTTGCGTGTCCATGAATGCGAGATCCGATCATCTGGCTTGGCGCGGCCGAGCCAAGACAAGTGGATGAAAGTGAGTGAAAATCGGGTGGATCATCCGCCCTGCAGGCACAACCACACTGACGACAATCGGTTAAGGGTTCATTGCGGCCGGGAACGCCAAGCTTGATCGATAAGGTACTCTTCATATAACGGACACTGACAGCCGCTATACCCTGAAATACGCTTTCTGAACACGAACGTTGAAGTCGCATGGGAGGCGGGTGGATTGATCCGTCCAAACATCCAAGGAACGAGAAGCCCCCGCTCTTCTGAGTGCGGGGCCTTCTTTTAGACGCGACCGCCTTTCAAGCCCGGGCGACCTGGCGCTCAGACGCCCGCCGCGATCAGAGCCTTGATGCGACGCGACGACATTAACCCCCGCCAGCGAGGCGGTTCAACCGGGAGGCAGCCGCGTTCCATCCCAACCTTCACCACTGGCCGGTCTGACAAACCGCACCTTTTTCGGTCCCTCGAGCCGTCCGTCCGGAAAGCGCATTGACAGATTCGGGCTATCGACAGGTTCGCCGGTTCTGAAAGAGACGAGCTGCGAATAATGATCGAAGTTGCAGACATACTGCCGCCCCGGCACCTCCACCTCGCAGCCAGTTTTCACGACCCGCTTCAGCCTCACTTCCAGTTCCCCGAATTTACATCTTACATACTCGTCAGGCGCGTAGCGTCCCGGGGAGCATCGCATTGCTGCGAAGGTGTCATTAAACCCTTCGACGACGGCAAACATGTATTTGGCCATATCGTCGGCGCTCGGCTCGTTGCGATCGGCCTCGCCGGCAATACTCTCGACTTTGACCTCAGCAAGCGCGGCCAGTCTGCGGCCCTCCGCGGCAACGGCAGCAAGGGCAGAGGAAGTGTTTCGCAGGCCGAGTACGTTGAAAATCACGTTCTCAGTGGCGTCCCGCGGCTTTGCCTGGCCGCGGGCGGTGGCAAGCGCCGAGCGAAACTCGATGGCTATGCCAGGCATAGCTTCGAGGTCTGCAATCCGCTGGAACAGGGGCGCAAGAAGGTCTTCCTGATCGAGCACCCCGAATGCATGTTCCAGCGATTGGCGGTAATCCTCGATCGGGGCAATCGCTGCGCGGGCTTCGGCGAGGCCCTCGAGAGAGGATGGCACCTTGGGTGCCATCGCAGCGATTTCTGTCAGTTTTGGCCTCAGCACGTCCGCCACTCGCTTCTTGCAGGCGCTATAGACGCGCTGCTTGATGTCGTCCGGCCAGTCTGACTTTTCCGCCTGACCATAGATTCGCAACGCAACTCCAATGCCTCGAGGAAAGTCCCTCGGACCAGCCTCCAGTTCCTCCAGCAAGGCTGCCGAGCGAATACTCCCGCGCGCCGCCGTAATCTCCTCCAGCAGCGCGAGTTTGGTGGCGCGATCGACATAGCTCGTTACGACTTCGGTTTCGAGCATTTTCCACCAGCTCGGTTCATCGACGTGCTTCTGAACGTAATCCTGCGTTCTCGCGCGAACCGCGTTTATCCACTTTGGTCCTTTTCTGTCCTGCACCTTCTGCGCCAGCGGCGGCGGCGGTTTCTTGAAGGGCCTCTGGAAGGTCGCCCTGAAGCCGCCCGGTTTACATCCCACAGGCCGTCCTTGAATCTGAGGCGGACCGCTCCCCACGCTGATCACTTGCCCTTGCAGCTCGACCGCTCTGAAACCTGGTGGCTGATGGATCCAGGCGCCCGGCGTCAGTTCGAACGTGCCATCGGGCTTAGAGGTGCCAACGACATGATAGCTCACCTTGTTCCATCCGGCTCGCACCTCGAAAACGCCCTCGATCTGGCCGCTAGCCGTTTTTTTGATGTCCAGGATCATCCGGCTGTTTTTGGCCTGGCCGCAGGTGAAGACACCTCGCCATTCACCGACCAAACTCTCCGCCGCCAGAGCCGATGTACCGGAGCCCAGCAGGAGACATGACGCACAAAGCCACTGTTTCATCTCATTCTCCCCGGTCTCCGGCTCCTGCTGACGCCCGGCCTTGTCGCAACGCGAGTGCTTCTGCCACGGCCTTTACTTCCCGCATGCTACGCGCCGAGCCCTGGAGTACAATTCATCCGTTCGGATGAAAGCGCTGGAGTCGCAGAGCGCAGGCGGCATCGGCGGGTAAAACGAGCGTTTGAGCGGGCTGAGGATCAGAAATCCACGGCATATTAGGGGCGATCGAGCGTCACGGGTTTGTTTTGCCTGCGGCTCGCGTGAAATGGATGTTCTCAACAATCTGCGAAGCCGGTGACAGGGGCAAAACTCGCGTCGCTTAGGGACGATGGGGCGGGCTTGAAGGCGGTAACGTCTGCGCTACATGCTGCCTCTGATTGTGCGAAGCCGGGTTATCTATGACGCGTTTTACTCTCGATGCGAAATGTCTGATCGAACTCGATGGAAATGGAACAGCCGCCAAGGACGTGGCCGCCTTGGTTGAGGCGGCAAGGCAGGGACAGGCTGACGTCGCGATTGTTGCGTCAAGTAGCTCTAGATACCACCCCGGCGGCGCGCGCTTGGCCCGTTTCTCCGACTTCAAGAAGCAAATGGCCGAGGTTGGACTTGGATCGCTTTCGCTTCTGCGACCGAAAGCGAAGCATGGATTTACATATCACGGCTTTGGTGTGTTGGGCATGGGGCCGCGGTGGAGCGTGAGCGCCTGATCTTCGAAACGCTCTTCGCTGACGTGTTCGACGCGCTGACAGCCGACCGGCCTTACCGGGCCGCGATGCCGATTAACAAGGCGATTGCAATCCTTTGGGACGGCGCCGGGCAGTCGCATGATCCGATCTGCATTGAGGCGCTAGAACGAGCACTCGCCAAAACGTCGTTGCGCAATGTTGACGCGCCGAAGCATTCGGATGAGAAGGTTCCCGACGCAGCGCCCAGCGAAAGGGCTGCGTAGGATTTGCGTGTATCAGCTCACGCGGCAAGCCAGATCCGTGGGTCGGTTACAGCCTGCAGCGGCCCTTAACCGAAGCGCCTACGGGCAGCCAAGGTCAAGACCCTCAGGTATTTATGCTGCGGCGGGCCATTGACGAGCAAGAGCAGGTTCGGGTCGCGCGGGTCTAGCAACGACTACGATATACGTCATTCCGAGGCCATCGATCTTCGTCCGAAACTGAGCGGTGCGGATGGGTTAACAGGGCCTTATTCCAGCCGCTCGAAAGAGGTATCACTGTCGGTTCGCGAGATCGCTTGGAAGGCGCAGACCCGCCTGACGCGCATCGCAGATGCACGGACATCAGCCTCGCCCTACATCTTGGTCATGGTAATAACGCCTGAGCAGCCGCTGCCTGCTCCGGTCCCCTTGAACCTGCCGGTCCCTTTGCCTCCTTTTATCATGCCCGTTACGGTGTTGCCTCCTTTCCTCCCTTTATGGACGAAGGTGCTGGCAATATTGACGGACCCGTTGCTGGAGATCTTTCCTGAGAAGCTCGAGCTGGACGATACCACGCCGTTTCGTACGAAGAGGAGTGTCGAGAGTTCGCGCCAGTCGCCGCAGTCCGTCTTTGCATGCCGTGTTAAGTACCATGCGCCGTCGTAAGCACTCAGACCGGGCTCCACGCAGCGGTTGTCCCGAGCCACCGTTCCGTTGCCGCAGACGAGCGGACAGACGCGATTGCCGATCGCCATCAGCCCATTCAAAAGCTCCTCGGTCGGCGAGAGCGAGGCAAGCTTGAGCCCCCTGCGTACGGCGTATTCTTTCAGGGCCTTCTGACTGCTCTCACCCCACTTGCCGTCGATCTGGCTGAGGCATCCGATCCGCGCCAGTTGACTCTGGGTAGCGAGCGCCAGGTCCCCGGCAGCCATGTGGCCGGCGGACGAACCTGACGCCTGGGCCTCTGGGGTGGTCTGCTCGAGCGCGGCGACGTTGGTTTGGCTGGCGTTGTCTTTCGGGTCTACGGCGCGCTTGGAATCCGTCTTCTCCTGTTCCGTCGCCTGCCGTTCCTTTTCGCGTTCTGCGATTGCCGCAATCTTCAACTTCGCAAGCGTTGCGAACGCGCCATTGGGGTATTCCTGAAGGTATGCTTCAAAGAAGCTGCTTGCGGTCAGATCCTTGATGGAATTCCAGTAGGTTAGCTCCACGGTTCTGTCGGTATCTGTCGTCGCGACCGGGCTCGTCGCCGTGGCTGCAACTGGCGACGGATTGAGAACGACGGGGCCCGTCAGGGATGAGCTGTCCCAGGGAACCTGCTTGCCATCAGTGGCCTGTAAGACTGTGCGACGCACTGCAATCAGGTCATCCGTTATACTCTGCCCGGGCGTGCCGAGGTGGTTCAGCAGCGCCGTCGTGAAGGGGGAGTTTCTGCCAGCGCCGTCAAGAGCAACGTTTCCGGGCTGCGTGGCGAACGCAATCAGCGAGCCCACGCCGGTATCGAGTTTCGCCAACCCCCGGCCAACGGCCATGGATCGGGTTCCCATAGAGCGGGCCAATGTCGCAGCGAGTGGATTGTCGCGGCACGCATCCAGGAAGACCAGGCTGACCCTGGCGTTACGCTCCATTGCAGACAGCACAAGTTCTATCGGCAATGCCTCGAAATCCAAGTCGTTGTTTGAACGAAGCTGCGCGTCGACCGGGATCATGTAGTTGCCGCCGTTTACCTGCAGCCCATGACCGGCATAGAAAAACAGCGCTACGTCGGCGCCCTCGACCTTGCCGACAAATTCTCGGATCGACCGGCGCATTCCCGTAAGATCGAGGTCGCGGCCCGTGACGACCACGAACCCCAGTCCTGTCAGTTTCGACGTCATGTCGCTGGCGTCATTCTGGGGATTGGCAAGCGGCGGCGCATGCTGGTAGGCCGAGTTTCCGATGACCAAGGCGACGCGCTTATCGGCCCAAGCGTAAGAGCTTAAGAAAAAGAATGAGAGCAAGACGACCGCGCGAAGGTAACGCATGGGAGCCAGCCTGCATTACCGCCACTTCGGTGCGCGCTGCGCGTTGTTCAGGAGTTCGCGGGCTGTGGCGAACATCCCAAACAGGCGCGTCAAACGACGTTCCTCGTCGTCGCAAAGGCGGTATCGTTTGCAGAAATCATGAACGGACCAGACCTTCGTGGCAGCGTCGGTTTCGAGCTTTTCGGCTTCCAAGCGTTTCATGCTTGCCTCCTCCCTGCGCACCTGCACTCTATTAAAGTCTAATGTAGTTGAAAATAAACTGAGACATAGCCCAATCCGGCTAAAGCCCGCTGTTGAGGACGGCGGCTGCCCGGAGGAAGAGAGGCGTCTTTTCGAAGCGCGCTCCGCTTTCCGATGACCAGAAGATGTTCCTGCGCCCGCACCAGGCTCACCAGCCCAGCGCCATCAATTCCCAGGAACCGCGGCCTTTTTCTTCGATGGCGACGGTTGTCAAATCCGTAGGTACGATAGGGGCGCGTCGGATCGCATCAACGTTGACAGGGCCGGCGCGCTTTTCGGGATAGTTTCGCGTGCGGATGCGCTGCGATGGCAGCGAGATCGGGACATTGGGCCGACCTGCTGGCAGACAAGGTATCGGACACCTCGATCCCGATCGGGCATCCCGACGACACCGTTGGGCACATCGATATCATGATTGCGACCGACGCGGCGCGGACCCCCATCACAGATCCGGTTTCCGGAATGCTCGTCGGCCTCATCGCCCGCACGGATCTGCCTCGTCTCAGGCAATCCCATGAATCCGCTGAACTGGAACGGCGACCCTTTCTTGGAAGGACTTTTCCGGAGAGTTGAAACAGCGCGGCTCGGTACAGGTTTGTTATATCCCGACTGCTATTTTGGCTGCGTACCATCCATCTTGAGGTTGAGTTTCTCAACCCTGTTTCGTGGACGGTTCCTTGTTTTCATTGCGGCGTTTCCAGGTCCTTTGCCCGACGAAAGAGACGATCGGCTAGTTCCCAGTCACCCTTGAGCTGCGCCAGCAAGCCAAGATTGTAGTTTGTTTCCGGATCGTCCGGTCGCAGACGGAGGGCGGTGAGGTAGTGTTGCTCCGCAGCGGCGAGTTCGCCGTTTTCATGCAGCAGAACCGCCAGGTTGTTGTGCGCCTCGGCATACTCCGGACACGCAAGAATTGCGGCGCGATAATGCTCCTCGGCCTTGGCCCGATCGTCGCGTTCAAGCAACATCGCGTAGTTGTAATGCGCTTCGGCGTAGTCAGGCCGCAGAATGAGTGCTTGGGCGTAGTGTCCCTCAGCGCCCGCCGCGTTACCCTGCTTTTCGAGAAAGATGCCAAAGTTGTTGTGCGCCTCGGCAAAACCAGGTCGAAGGTGGATGGTCTCAATGTAGTGTTGTTCGGCTCCAAGTCGATCACCGGCGACATCGAGGAGACCGGCATACCGCAGCCATGCTTCCACATAGTCGGGACGCAGTTTGATCGCCTGGCTGTAATGGATCGCAGCCTCGGCCCGGTTTCCCTTGGTTCCAGGAGAATGGCCAGATTGTAGTGTGCCTCGGGATATTGCGGCCAAAGACGAAGTGCCTCGTGATAGTGCTGGATGGCGGCGTCGGCGTCGCCGTTCGCCTTGAAGAGGATGCCCAGATTGTTGTGAGCTTCCGGATAGTTGCTCCGAAGCCGAAGGGCCTCCTGGTAGCATCGCAGCTCCAATTGCGAAACCCTGCCTTTTGGATCCGAGAGACTGACGCCTTTCAGAAACCAATCCTCTGCCGTCAGCCTGTCTTCGGGCCGCGCTGCAAGCGCGGCCCGGTGACTGAAGACAGCCGATAGAGCAGCCTCGTCGGAAGAAAATCCCCTCTCAACTCAAAGAGCCCAGCCTCGCTGAACTCGTAGACCGGCAGGTCGATGAGCTCGAGGATCGTCTGTGTGACGAAAAGCGAATCCGGCTCTGCGCTGGATTCCACGCGCTTGGCGATATTGATCGCGCGTCCTACCCAGGCATCTTCCTCCTCCATTTGTGAGCATTCGCCGAAATGACAACCGACTCTGACGGGCAGATCCTGAGCGTTCGGGACCGAGAACAACGAGCGGCGCCGCTGCTTCCAGTAGGCGATGAGCTTCAGCCCGAAATGGACGGCCACATCCGCAGACTCAAACAGATACAGATGACCGTCACCGGTGAAATTTTCATGCCGCCATACTGGCTGGCGAGCGAGCGCGACAGGTAGCGATACTCGGTGATGACGTGCGTGACGGTGTCGCGAGCTACCTTGTTCCACACGGCGGAGTGTCGAACCAGGTCCGTGAAAACAGCGGCGAAGTAGATACTCATACCGTTCACCAGCGGAGCGCGCTATTATTTAGAGGATGCGCATATTGAAGAGGGTTTGACAACGCATTCGCTGAACCTGAAGGGGAGTCTGATCATGCCACAATATATGGTCGAGCGACACTTGCCGGGCATCACACCAGAGCAACTCATGGCCGCTGCGGGCCGCGCAAAGGCGGTAACCGCCGAGATGACACAGCAGGGAAAGCCGGTGCGCTATCTGCGCTCGACGTTTGTGCCGTCGGAGGAAAAATCCTTCTGCCTCTTCGACGCGCCCTCAGCCGAGCGGGTGCAAGAGGCAAATGAGCTTGCTCAGATTCCATTGCTGAAGATCACCGAAGTTGCGCACATCGCTTCAGAAGATCTGGCTTGAAGCCGAGGCTGGCTGGCGTGGGTCGGGCGGGTTGGAGAATTGGCGCGCGTTGTCTCCGATGTCCAAGAGCGTCAGCGAACCCTTCGAAACGAGTGTCTTGTACACGCCTCGGCGCTTCCTTATCTCAGATTTAATCCTCGACATGGAGCCTCGAGTTGGATCAGGTGGCAATGAAACTCACTACCGAGCGCGAGATCGAAATCATCCTGCCCACGCGCGATGAAGGGGACCCGCAGACCACTACGACCTGCCTGTGTTGTCAAAAGAAATGCCCGGCCTCGGTCATGGACGTCGACGGTTGTGGCATATGCGAGGAATGTCTCGCGCCTTAAGCATGCTCTGGGCGAGCGAGCTCCCGGAAAGATCGGCTAGGCGTTCAAGCTGGTCTGACGTTTTCGGCTCGCGATTTCCCCGTCTTTCGGTCTTGCCCAATGTCGTAGCTGACCTTCTGACCGTCTCGCAGCGGACCTGCGCCTTCGACTGCGGAAACATGGACAAACACGTCCTACGCCATATCCGCTTTCGGAGGCACGCGACCGAGCCATCAAATCATGACCGACCCCTACCACCTTACAAACGGGCTCCATGTTCCAGGGGAGGTACGTGGAGCCCGTCTTTGATCCTCGGGGCATGATCGGAGCGGCAGCGAATCTCCGCGACACCAATTTGTTCCGCAGCCAGGCCCGAAATACGGATCCCGGCCATTGAGATATTCTCGAATTTTCAGATAGATAGACGGCGCGCGAGGGACGTTCTGATCGACTTGCAAGTAGCGTCGTCGCGTGCTCGGGATCTTTCCCCTGAGGATGCGAGAGATACACTTCTTGACGCGGCGGGCATCATCCGGGCGCTGCGGATCATGCAAAATAATTTATGGTGATACCAAGCACCGGCTCGGCAAAGTCCTGAACAGAGCTCCGCAGCGCGGCCACAGTTCAGGCCTCAGCAACTACGATGTCGTCGCGGATCAGCCTCGCCAGCTCGTCTTCGTCGGTCACGCCGAACTCATACCAGCTGATCAGCGATTTGGCAGTGCGTCCGCCTTCTTGACTATCGGCGCGGTGGCCGCGCTCGTCGCACCAGTCTCGCAAGATCCGGCGAAGCACGACAATCGTTTCCGAGGTCACCGCCGATTTTGGCCAATCCGTCTTCCACATTGCCGCCGCCCCCTCTGAACAACCAACCCCATGCGGACTCTGGCGAGAATCACAAGCTGTGAAATCCACGGTTATCGAATACCGAGCCCGGCAATCCAACGAAGTCTATGCACCACCCCCTCAATGCGCTTGAACCTCCGCACCGGTTACGGAGGTCCAAGCCATGTGCGCGAATGAAAATGGAGGAATTGCGCGGCAATAAAAACAGCACTCTCTCATCTTTAACTTGTGCTTTTCTGGTGCGCAATCTCAAGTACATGATTGCAATTGCCCGTCTCGAAATCAATAAGATTTTATGAACAGTAGCTAATCAATTGGGGCTACTCTGGATTGCCGCGTGGATCAGGCGCGTGCCTCATAAGTCTTCAAACACGGGCTACGTCAGAGAGAAGTGCCCAGAAGCTTGCACATGCCAGCGGGCGGCCAGATCCATTCGGCGTAAGTCTCACTCAAGCAGAATGGAATATAACCCCTCAATCTTTAGGGGTTTAGGCGATGACATACGTGTTCGAAGTGGTCGACGAAGCGGGTGCGGTTCGCAACTACGTCGCCAAGTTCATGCGTCGGGAAGCGGACAAGTTGGTCGTAGAATACCGCGGGCTTCAGATGCGGTTCGCTATCTCGCACATCCGCGACTGGTGCGCCGTAGAATAAGGCCGCATCTCCGCGTTGCCAGGAGGCTAAAATAATGGCGAGCCGAGGAAAGATCATAGGTCTCTTAGCGGAGAGGGTCGTTCATATCGGCGGACTGAGTATCCCTCCGGGGCTTTACGCGGCGACGGTGAGAACATCGTTATCCAGCCAGCACCGGAAGAAAACCCTGGAGATCACGTATGAGCTCCATCTGAATGCCCGCGATCTTAAAGCGGTCCGCGGTTTCATCGCAGATGAACGCGGCGCCAGCATGGATGCGACAACAGCCGTCCAAAAGGGATATTTCACCATCGCCTGATGCGCGGTCGCGCCGAGGGTGAGCGGCCACATAGGAATATCGCGAATTTGTCTAAGGGCGGCCTAGCATTGTTTCCTCAACGACCAGGTCTATCGCTCACTCAGCGCTTTCTCCGTCGGACGTCTCGCTCGCAAGATCGTGGAGGGCCTGGGCATCCTCTGAGGCATACTCGGCGGACAGGATGATGGTGAGAAACGCAGCTCGGGCAATGTCTTTTTTCGAAGCATTTGGGTGCCGGGCCTTGACGGCTTCAATCAGGGCCCTTGGCTTCATACCCGGGACTGCCAGTTCCCTGATCGTTTCGGAGATGGTTTCGGTCTCGCGAAGCTTCTTCTCTCGCATTGGTACTCCCTGTGCTGACGTTCAACACTCATACCCGCGGTACATGAGAGATTTGTGATTTAATCCTGCTGGGCGGCTCGTCGGATGTGGCTAAGAGTTTGCTGTCGTCGCGAGATCTCATGGTCGATGTCCGCCATTCATCCGCCATAACGCCCGACATTGGTGGTGAACGGAGGCCCGAGATGTGCTCCCGCAAATCAACAAAACCGAACATCTGCTGCCGTCACGGTGGGAGTCGACTGTGTCGAACCGTTGACCTCGAGTCCCTCGGGACGCTGGTTGCCTTTCAATGTCGATCAATGAGGAACCCCTAAAATTAGAGGGAACAAAGATAGTCGGAGACCAGAACGAAGGCGCAACCATGCCGACAGTTATGGAAACGACTGCCGCAACATAAAGTCGAGTAAATCTGGAAGGAATGCGGACGAAGCCCACGTGACCTTGAACGGCCGGTTGCCGCGCCAGCGCTGTCAACAAACAAACTGCGCGACCTCATCGGGTTCATGTGCCGAGTTTGTTTCCGGTTTGTGCGTCTGGGATCGCATAATGTATCGGGCCCTTATCAACCAAAGACAGCGACCGCTGATTTGACGATGATGCCACCATCCGGACTTCTGCGCAGCTGACGGCCGGTCGCGACGCGAAAGATTTGCAGCAATTGCAGCGCCGGCGGCACGCGCGACCACAGGGTTTTCATCCGTTCCCTGCCATTTCGGCTTTTCCGAACAGCCTGGCCCGTCACAATGCGCTGTGACCAGCGGAAACCGATCTCGTGGAAATACAGGTCGGCGTGCTGCGGGCTGATATGATGAAAGACACCGGCGATGGTGCGGCGGACGCGGGCATTGAAACCTTCGACCGAATTGACATGAACGGCGTCACGAACGTATTCGCGGCTGGAATGCTTCACAGTGTCATGCCTGGCATAGTTCTCGCCAAGGGCCATGAACGCTGTCGCCTCATCGCTCATCAAGTAGGCGTCCGGGTCGATCTGCGCTTCGGCGGCGCGCGCCGCTGCACGGAGCGAAAGACCCGTCACCACCGCAGCACGCGCGTCACCGGCCGGAGTGCCGGGTGTGACGTCATCTGGCCGCTGCACGATCACCATGACCGGCGTCTTCTGGGTGTTCGGCAGACCTTTTCGGCCTCGGCCAGGCGGTGGATCGTCCGGATTTATTCTGGCTCGCCCGCCGAGATAAAAATGGTCGATCTCCACCGTGCCATCGAGCATGTGCTCGCGCGCCGCCATGAGACGCAGCGCGTGTCCCATCCGCCAGGCCGTCGGTTGGCTCACGCCCAGGGCCTCGGCCAGGCGCACCGAGGACAAACCTTTATCCGACTGCAGCATCAGCCACATGCCCTTCAGCCAGAGACTCAAAGGAAGCTTTGTGGAATGCAGCGGCGTGTGTGTCGTCACCGTAAACTGGAAGCGACAATCGCCGCTGGAGCATTGATAGAGACCCGGACGCGCACGCCGCTTGCCCATATCGCGCCCGGCGATTGCGATCGAGCGTTTGTAACCACAGGCAGGGCAAACTCTCCCGGCCGGCCACACCAGGCTTTCCAGCAATCGCCGGCACTGCTCCTCATCGCGAAAGGCCACGATCATATCTTCCGCGGTGCGAATGTTGGTAAGCGCTGCAAGCATCGTTTCCGCCATTCGTATCCCCCTCGGATCATGCCCGAAGAATCGCATGGCAAGCCCCTAGATAGCAAGGCTATTGCTGTCTTTGGTTGATAAAGGCCATGTATCGACCGGAACGTGGATAGCGCTGGACCGAAAGGCTAATCCGACTCTGCCTTTCGCATGATCTCAAACGGATCGGCGCCGATCGCGCGGCTTACCTTCACAAATTCAGCAGGATCCAACCGGCGCTCCCCAAGTTCAAACTTGGAAACGAACGTTTGGCGTTGGCCAATGCGCTCGCCCAATTCGACTTGAGTGATGTTCGCCGCTTTGCGGGCTGCAACGAGCCCGTCAATCATTCGACCGTAAACAATTGCGTGGAACGAAGACAAATTGGATCGCCAGTTTGAGAAAACTGACGTCTTCAATAAAACCGATTTTCGGATACCCCAAAATAGGGTATTCATGGTTGCACGCGAGCGGATCGCTCGCGTTTTCGTGGCCGTAGATCGGAGCATGAGCATGGAACTACGCCAACTGTCTTTTTTCGTCGCCGTGGCCGAAGAGCTGCATTTCAACCGTGCGGCCGCGCGGATGTGCATCGCGCAGCCGGCGCTGAGTGCGCACATCCAGGCGCTGGAGAAGGAGCTCGGCGTCCGGCTGCTCGAGCGATCGACGCGCCGGGTCGAGCTGACGCGGGCAGGGGCGGTATTCTACGATCGGGCGGTCCGGATCATTGGCGATGTAGGACTGTCGATGGATGTGGCGCGGTCTGTTGCCGGCAAGGCGGCGCGCACGATCAAGATCGGAACCGTCTATCCGGCGACCATAGGCGTGCTGCCGGCGTTTCTTTCGCGCATCGGCCGGAAGTTTCCCGACGTCGCCCTGCATGTGACGAGCGGCTCGACCAGCGACATCATCCGCGGACTAGAGAATGGCCAGATCAATCTCGGCTTCATCCGTCCGGTCGAAAACATCGGATCCTTGCGCTTCTTCTCGATCGCGCATGAGCGCTATCTGCTGGCGGTCGAAAAGACGAGCACGCTCGCACTTCGAAGCGAGGTTGACATCGAGGACCTTCGCTTAGAGAAGATCATCGCCTTTTCCCGTCAGAACCCTTCCTATTCCGAGCGCTATTTCTCCGAGATGTTCGAGACCCATGGGCTGACCGGCAACATCGCCTATAGCTGCGACGATACCTTTTCGCTGGTGTCTCTGGTCTCCGCCGGCCTTGGTATCGGATTTGCCCCGGAATGGACGAAGGATCTGCCGAACCGCAACTTCGAGCTTCGGCCCGTGCGCGGCGTTGATCTGAAGATCGGGCTTGGGGTTGCGTGGAATAGAGAGGATCCGACGGCATCACGGGACGACATCATCGACATTGCCCGGTCGCTGGCGCGGCCGGGCAGGTGAGGCGAGGAGGGCTGCTGATCGAGCGCGGCAGCTTGATCCGTCCCGCACCAAATCACGGTCGGAAGGGGCCGCTGGACGCAGCATTTGGCTCCCTCATCTCCTATTCGATCACAGTGATCTTCGAGCCGTTGAGGAACTTTGCGGGCTCAAAGCCTCGGGCAAGGGCCATGGGGACCATCAACAGCTGAATGGGAAGTATTTCCAATACGGGGAGCAATCCTTCGGCAACGGTCGGAAGAGGCAGGACCAGACCGTGACTGGAGGGTTCCGCTGCCGCGTTCGTGGGGGCGATGACAAGGCAGCCGCCTCCGAGGCGGGTGATATCGGCCACAGTCCTCAAGTTGAGATCGAGTGTCGCACCCGGGCCACCGAGGAACATCACGCTACGGAAACCCTCGCGGACCAGTTCCAGCGGGCCATGGCGAAATTGGCCCCCGGATAGCGCCTGCGTCGGTGCCTTTGCCGCTTCCGCGGTGACCAGGGCTGCCATTGCAGCACTGGCAAAGCTTGCACCGCGGCCGACGAAGGTCAGCGGAGCGTCGTGGCCGAGGAAGGCCAGCATCTCGTCGAGTTTTGCGGGCAGGGAGGCAAGGAGTGCATCGACGGCGCCGGCGAGCGTCGCAATCTCTTCGGCGAGCGCATCGGCGTGACCGGTCAGAATGCGCTCAAGGATGTAGAGGGCCGCAAGCCCAGCGGTATAGGTCTTGGTCGAAACGGTCTGCTCGGGGCCGACCTCGGTTGCCATCGATAGGGTGGCCCAACACGAAAGCGTGTTGTCACGCGGATTGGTAATTGCGACCTTGACGCTCACACCGGCGTCCAATTCCGTCATGCGGCACAGCTCGACGCTTTCACCCGACTGAGAGATGGCGATGACCATCGCACCGGAGCGCAAAAGGGCGGGCGTCTGCTGGATTAGCTCGGACGTATCCCAAAGCGACACGGGAACCGGTAGCGACTGGCTGAGCCGCAGCCAGGTGCCATAGGCGCTGTACAGAGATCCGCCCATGCCCGTAAGGATGACGTGCTGCACGTCGCCCCGATCGATCGCGGCACGGATGGCCTGAACCTTCTCGATGAGGTCAGGCGTTACAAGCTGAGCCAGCTTGCGGATTGCGGCCGGCTGTTCGGCGATTTCGTCGAGATAGGATTGGGACACGGGAACTCCATCATGCCTGGGGGATAAGAAAGATCTGGGCTGCGGCGCCTATGATGCCGGCATCGTTGCCGAGCGAAGCGAGCGAGAATCGAACTGGCGCGAGATACATGTCGAGGCCGCAAAGCCTGGCTTCACGTTCGAGCGGCGCTAGCAGGAGGTCGCCGGCGGCACTCAAGCCGCCGCCAAGCAGGATGACATCCGGCGCGAAGATCTGCGCCCAGGTTGCAGCACCCCGGCCGAGCCACCGGCCGACATCGGCAAGCATCGCCCTTGCAGCGGTATCGCCGTCAAGCGCCGCCATGATGACATCTGAAGCATCGGCTTCGCGCCCGAGTTCACGTGCCCTTGCGGCGATCGCGCTGTCGGGAACCTCGATACAATAGCGTCGCGCGATGCTGTTCAACGCATCCCCGGATGCCAGCGATTCCAGGCATCCGACGCATCCCTGACGACAGGGCTGGCCCTCGCTACCGGAGATGATGAGCTGTCCGGCGTTCCCAAGACCCCCGCCGGATGTGATGAAGGGTTTTCCGTCGACAGTCAGGGCAACGCCGATGCCAGTTCCGGCCGCGATCAACAGAAGACGTCCGGCATCCTTGTCCTTGCCGAACATTGCCTCCGCAAGGCCGGCCGCGGTCCCGTCATTTTCCATCCGGGCGGGGAGGAAAAATTGTGCACCGATGCGTTCCGCCAGGGGAAAGTCGTCGAGGGCAGGGATATTGCCGAGATCGCCGGAGAGATTGTCCGGATGGATGCGGCCCGGAAAGCCGATGCCGATCCCGCGCGGTCTTGCCTGCGGCTGCGCGGCCATGATCTCCCGGATCGCTTCCGCATAGTGGTCGACGATGACATCGGCATCGTCAGCGTCGCCGACGACGATGCGACGCCTCTCGACGATGTCACCCCCTGCCGAGACAAGTCCGATCTTGGTGCTGCCGCCGCCAATGTCGATACCGATTGCGAAATCCTGATCCGGCACTGACTGCTCCTAGAGACGATAGCGGTTGACGCTCAGCATGAAGCCGTCGCCCTTGTAGACGGACTTCACATATTCGACGGCCTGGTCGGTGTCGGTTACGGTGACACGCCAGACGGTGAGCACCGGCGCACCCGGTTCAATTTTCAGATGGCCGGCCTCTTCCTCCGTCGCGGATGTCGGCTCGAACAGTGCGTCGGTCCAGGTCGGAACGATGCCCCAGGTCGCTGCCATTTCCGCATAGAGCGAGGCACCTTCGAACGTCGCGCGCGTCGCCGATGGGTAGAGCGCTGCCGGCAGGTATGCATCCTCGAGTGCTACCGGATTGCCATCGATGCTGCGTACTCGACGCAGGAAGAGGAAATCCGGACCGCTTTCGCCAGCCGTCTGGAGATGCTTGCGGAAGGCGGGTGACAGGGCTTGGCCCTCCTCGTAGGCAACGATAGTCGAGCCAGGCTCGGCGCCGAGTTTGCGGACTTCCGTCGTGAAGCTGTGGAAGCCGGAGACACCCTTCATGCGCGAAGCGGTACTGAAGTAACCGCGGCCGTGTTCGCTGTAGATGACGCCGCGGGTCTCCAGTTGCTTGAGCGCCTGGCGAACGGTGACGCGCGATACGCCGAACTCGCGCGACAGTTCGCCTTCGGAGGGCAGGGCGAAATGTGCGCCGTTGCGCGCCTTCACCTCATTGTCGAGGATTTCGGCGACTTGCACATACATCGGCGTAGCGCCGCTCTTGCGGATTGGTTTCTTCTTCAGCCACATCTCGGTCATCGGTCTTCCTTTCTCCTGAGGCGGTCGAGCCGCTAGTCTCTAACATGTCGAGACAAGTCGGCAAGCACACCTGCAGGGTGCAGCCTTGTCTTCAATGCCGTGTCATGGTCGCGGCGATCTTTTCGGCCGCCATGATGATCGGTGCGTTGATGTTGGCAGACGGCACGCGCGGGAGGATGGAACCATCGACAATGCGCAACTTTTCCAATCCGTGCACCCGGCCAGTGGAATCGGTGACCGCGAAGTCGTCGGAACCCATGCGGCAGGTGCTCGTCGGGTGGTGTTCCGTGTTGGCCACGGTGCGCAGCCAGGCCTCGATCTCGGCGTCTGACGCCTTGATATCCGGTGTGTCGACCGCCTGACCGCGATAGCGACCCCAAGCCGGTTGGTGTGCCATTTCCAGCGTCTTGCGGATACCGTCCACCATTTCGAGCGTGTCGCGCCGATCGGTAAGGTAATTGAAACGGATCGACGGCTTTGCAGCCGCGTCGGCGGATCGAAGTGTGATCCGACCGCGGCTATGGGGTCGCATCTGGCTGACGAAATACTGGAAACCGTCGGAGATCGTCACCTTGCCAGACTGGAAATCAGCGAGGAACGGCAGGAACTCGTGCTGCATGTTGAAGTAGTCGATCGTGTCGCTGGACTTGAAGAAGGCGCCGACCTCGAAAAAGTTGGTGGCGCCCAGCCCGCGCTTGAACAGCAGCCATTCAATGCCGAGCTTCAGCCTGCCAGCCATGTTCAGCTGCCGGCGTATGGACACGCCGCCCGGCGACGTGAAGCGCAAGGGAGCAACGACGTGGTCTTGCAGGTCACCGCCGACGCCCGGAAGGTGGGCGGTGCTGCTGATGCCGTGCTCCTTCAGTGCTTCCCGGTCGCCGACGCCTGAAAGCATCAGCAGATGCGGCGAACCGACCGTGCCGGCCGACAGGATGGTTTCGCGCGCTGCGCGGATCGTTCGGCGCTCGCCGCGCTCAACGAGCGTGACGCCAACCGCCGCGCGGCCCTCAAGCAGGATCTTTTCAACGAGGCAGCCGGTCATCACGGTGAGGTTTGCCCGGTTCTTCGCCGGCGTCAGGTAGCCGAGACTGGTGCTGCAGCGGACGCCATCGCGGATGGTCGCCTGGGTGATGTGCACGCCATCCTGCGCGCCGCTGTTATAGTCGTCGGCGTCGCGCAGACCGAATTCTTGGCCGGCCGCAAGGAAGGTGCGGTAGAGCGGGTGGTCGGCCTTGCTGCGAACGACGCTGATCGGGCCGGCGCCGCCGCGCATCGGGTCGCGGCCGCCCTCGAAGCTTTCTAGTTTCTTGAAATAGGGAAGGCAGTCGTCAAAGTCCCAACCCTCGACACCGAGGTCACGCCAACCGTCGTAGTCCTGCCTTGCTCCGCGCACGAAAACCATGCCGTTGATCGAGGAGCTACCGCCAAGGCCGCGTCCACGCGCCTGGCCGATGCTGCGGCCATGAAGTTCCGACTCGGGCTCGCTCTCGAATTTCCAGTTGTAGCGGTCGCTTTCGATCGGGAAGGTCAGTGCGGCCGGCATCTGGATGAAGATGCTGCGGTCGCTCGGGCCGGCCTCAATGAGGCAGACGGAAATGGCCGGATCCGCGCTCAAGCGATTGGCCAGCACGCAGCCCGCCGAGCCGGCGCCAACAATCACATAGTCAAATTCCTTGGTTGCGGTGGGCATTTCTCTTGTCTCCGAACGGCGCTGGGCCGGATTTTTGCGCGGCCGCCCGACTTCGCCTCACGTTTGGAGAGCTTTTTAGAAGGGGCTGGACAGCGATCTGAGCCTGTGTTAGCTACTGTTTAACATGTAGTAACAAGTTGTCAAGCGGTCAACATAACTACATGCAACCAAAACAAATCGGGAGCAGAGCCATGAAACGAAGGGGATTCATCACGTTAGCGGCTGCGTTCGCAGCCGCTGCCTTGTCCACCAGCGCATACGCCATCGACTGGAAGCAGCAGTCCGGTCAGCAGATCACCGTGTTGCTCAGCGAACACCCTTGGACCTCCGAGCTTCGCAAGCATGTCGGGGAATTCGAGGCTGAGACCGGAATCAAGGTCAAGATCGACGCATTTGCGGAGGATCTCTATTCGGATCGCATGAACCTTGCGGTGCGCTCGGCCGAATCCGTCGCTGACGTATATATGATCCAGATGGACTCGGCCCTTTACACCCAGTGGGAGGCCGGTGTGGTCGAGCCGCTGACGCCCTATCTCGACGATCCTGCCAAGACGGATGCCGACTACAATCTCGCCGACTATCCGGAAGGTTTTCGCGCCGGCGCATCCTTCCCCGTCGCAGAACCGAACCCGCAACTCTATGCGATCCCGATCTCGTTTGAAGCCTACACGCTCTTCTACAACAAGGATCTGGTCGAAAAGTATCTGGGCGGCAAGGTGCCGGCGACGATGGATGAGCTGATCGCTGCAGCAAACGATATCAGCGCCAAGGGCGAGGGCAAGATCTTCGGCGCATCGATGCGCGGCAAACGCTCGGCCGAGCTGGTGGATACGATGACAGGCATCGTGCTCGACGCCTGGGGCAGCGAACCGGCGAACCTTCCCTATAACATCTGGTTCGATGGCGACTGGTCCAAGCCGCGCTTCAATGATCCGCGGGTCGCCAAGGGGCTATCCTACTATGCCGGCCTCCTCAAGGCCGGTCCGCCGAGCGCGCTTTCCTATGGCTGGGAGGATGCGAGCCGCTTCTTCTCGCAGGGTAATGCCGCCTTCTTCGTCGACGCTTCGGTCTTCGGTCCGGGCTTTGAGGATCCGAAGACTTCGGCAATCGCCGGCAAGGTAGGCTATGCGCCGCTACCGGCGTCCACGGGGGATATCGGCTACAGCGGCCATTGGTCATGGGGCATTTCGATTGCCAAGAACTCCCCGAAAAAGGACGCTGCCTGGCTCTTCGTGCAATGGGCGACGAACAAGAAGATGACGGCGGCGCTCGGCGTTGCGACCGGCGGCGCGCCGCGCGACACGTCCTGGGAGGATCCCGACTACGTCAAGGCGCTCGACGCCGGATACGTTTCCGCGGTGAAGGCCCAGATGAAGCACACGCGTCCGACATCGGTTTTCCGCCAAGGCTGGAACGATGTCGTGCTCTTGGTCGTCGACGCCATTCACCAGATCTACCAGGGCACCACGCCCGAGGATGCGGTGGCCGAACTTCAGACGAACGTCGAAGACACGCTGCAATAGTCCGTACCCTCCCGGGGCCGGACCGTCCGGCCCCGTTTCTCCCGAAAGCAGGATCGTATCGACCATGCGTCGTGAAAAACATATCCGTTGGCTGATCGCGCCGGCCCTCGTGCTTCTGGCCGCGGGAACGCTCTATCCGGTCATCTATTCCGGCTATCTGTCGCTCCTCCAATGGAACTGGGGCTCGGAAGCAAAGTTCGTAGGACTGCGCAATTTCGTGCGGATTCTGTCGGGCAGCGGTTTCCCTAAGGCGCTGTTCAACACCTTCTACTTCGCCGTCTTCGCCGTCGTGATCGAGACTTTTTTAGGACTGGGCCTGGCACTTGCCATCAACCGCATCCGCATTGGTGCGGGCCTGATCCGGACGCTGATGATCCTGCCGCTGATGGTCTCCGGCATCGCGGTGTCGCTGATCTGGAAAGTCATGCTCGACCCGACGCTCGGCATCGTCAACTATCTGCTGTCGCTTGTCGGCATACCCGGTCCCGCCTGGCTCGGTACGGTGCCGACCGCGATGCCTTCCATCATCATGATCGACACCTGGTGGCAGACGGCCTTCACCTTCATTATCCTCTCGTCGGCGTTGAAGAGCCTGCCTGCCGAACCGTTCGAGGCCGCAAGACTGGAAGGTGCGACACCATTCCAGACGTTCCGCTTCGTCACCCTGCCGATGCTGAAGCCGGTGTTGATCACCGTCATCATCTTCCGCACCATCGACACGCTGAAGGTCTTCGACATCATTTTCGGCACGACCGGCGGCGGGCCGCTACGGGCGACCGAGAGTGTCCAGACACTCGCCTACCAGACGGCTTTCAAATCCTACAAGTTCGGCGAGTCAGCGGCCATCGCCGTCGTTTTCTCGCTCATCATTCTGGTCCTGTGCATCATCTATCTGGTGATCGACACTGACGATGGAGAAAAGGCATGAGCCGCTCCTCTTCCTCTCGCCATGCCCTCTGGCCCTACGCGGTTGCCCTCGTTGCCGTGGTCATTTCGCTGTTCCCGATCTACTGGATTCTGACGATCGCGCTAAAGAACCGCGTCGACGCCTTCGCGATGCCACCGGTCTGGCTCTTCTCCCCGGTCTGGGAAAATTTCGGAAAAGCCTGGTCCTCGACCGGTTTTTCAGGCGCGTTCTTCAACAGCCTCATCGTCTGCGCCATCGGCAATGTGCTGGCGCTCGCGGCCGGCATTCCCGCCGCCTATTATCTCAACAGGAAGCGCGTGCCCGGCAGGCGCACGATCCTGATCTGGCTCCTGATCTCCTACATGTTGCCGGAGTTCCTGTTCATCGTGCCGATGTACGTGCTCTTCCAGTCCGTCGGGCTCTACGACACGGTGATCGGCCTGGCGCTGATCTACCAGGTGTTCACGCTGCCCTTCACGATCTGGCTGCTGCGCGCCTTCTTCGCCGATATTCCCGAAGCGCTCGCGGAGGCCGCAAGGTTGGAGGGCGCAAGCACCTTGCGCATCATCTGGACAATCTACGTGCCGATCGCAGCACCCGGTATCGCGGCAACGGTCATCCTCAACTCCATCAAGATGTGGAACGAGTTGACTATCGCGTTGGCTCTGACCTTCGAGAAGGCTCAGACCGTCACGCTCGCCGTCGCCGGTTTCCGCGGCTACGCCTCAATTGACTGGGGCGCGATGTCGGCCGCCTCCATCATCATCATCCTGCCCATGGCCCTGTTCGCCATCCTGGCGCAACGACGCATCGTCCAGGGTCTCAGCCTCGGCGCGGTCAAGTAAGCCGCACCCGATCAATCAAGGAAAAAAGCCATGTCCGCCGTTTCCCTTCAGGGCATCGATATCTCCTACGGCTCCGTCGATGTCGTCCGCAATCTCGATCTTGATATCCGTTCGGGCGAATTCGTCGTCTTCGTCGGTCCCTCCGGCTGTGGCAAGTCGACGACGCTTCGCCTGATCGCCGGCCTGGAGGAGGGACGCTCGGGCCAGATCTCCATCGGCGGCCGCATCGTCAATGACGTCGATCCGGCAAAGCGCGATGTCGCCATGGTGTTCCAGAACTATGCGCTCTTCCCGCACATGTCCGTCGCCGACAACATTTCCTTCGGCATGCGGCTGCGCGGCGAAGCGAGGGAGAAGATCCAGGCAAGTGTTACGGGAGTTGCGCGCATGGTCGGCCTTCAGGATCACCTGCACAAGCGGCCGGGCGCGCTGTCGGGCGGCCAGCGGCAGCGCGTGGCGCTTGCCCGCGCCATCGTGCGCAAACCGGCCGTCTTCCTGTTCGACGAGCCGCTCTCCAATCTCGATGCGGAGTTCCGCGCCGCCATGCGCTACGAGCTAAGCAGGCTCCACCGCGAACTCGGCTCGACCATGATCTACGTCACCCACGACCAGGTCGAGGCGATGACGATGGGCGACCGTATCGCCGTGCTCGCTCCCTTGAAGCAGGCTGGCCGCTCGAACCTCATGCAGTTCGGGACGCCGGAAGAAGTCTATCACCGTCCGGCCAACCTGTTCGTCGCCAAGTTCATCGGCTCGCCGCCGATGAACTTCTTCGACGGCCACGCGAACGGCGCTGCTGTCTCCATCGGTGCGCTCAGCTTTCCGGGCGCAAGCCATCTTCCGGCCGACCTCACGGTCGGCATCCGCCCGGAGCACGTTGGTCTCGGCACGGGCGAGGGACCTTCTGTTGCCGGCACGGTGGAGGGGGTGGAAAACCTCGGGCACGAGAAGCTCTGGCTTCTCGCAACTGAGCAGGGGCGGGTCGTCGCCCGCACATCGGGCGCGGTCAGCCACGCTGTCGGTGATCGCATCAGCGTGCATTTCGTGACGGAAAAGATCCACCTCTTCGACCGAGCAACGGGCGAGAGAGTCGAGGTCTAGGGGGTGCGTGGGCGCCTCGGAACCCCGGCGGGCTCGCGCCATGACCAGTGAAGGCTTTGGCGCCGGTGACAGCATAGCTGCCACCGGCTGGCCAACCGCTCGGGAGGTGTAACGTTACCAGCGGTTGGATTGGGCGATATGCTCATTCAGTCAAAAGGTGCCGTTGGAACCATTCCGCGCTCTTGGGGATCAGCAGGTCGTCGACGGTTTGGGTCGTAGTGCCAGCATTCCAATCGTGGTCGGAGTCGATCTCGACCAGGTCCTCGACCCCTTCATGATAGTTGAGGAGAATCTGACCGGCCGCCGGCTGTGGCGTCACAATGGTCTCGCGCTTTCCGACGATCACCCGCAGCGGTCCCGGGTATTTGCCTATGGCTCCTACCGGCGTGACAGTCGGCAACTCCTGGAAGAAGGCCGCTTTCAACTTGGTCTCTCCGCCCCAGGAGAGTTTCGCCGTCACGATGGCGTCGGGCGATTGCGCAAGCGCACCTTGAACAGTTTCGCGTCCCATGATCGTGCTGTAGGTCGAAAGCGGGTTCGTCACGGGGGCCCATAGCACGACAGCGGAAGCCTCGGGACGTTTCGCAGCCAAGTGGCCGCCGACGAGGCCACCCTGGCTGTATCCCAGTATCCCGATTTTTCTGGTGTCGATCGAGCTCAAAGCTTGAAGGTAGTCGAACGCAAGGACCGCATCCTGTATCTGCCCCGAGAATGTGGTCTCTTCCCACTTTCCGTCGCTTTCGCCTGAGCCATGGAAATCGATCCGCAAGCTGGCGATGCCGATCTCGGCCAATCGCTTCGCCGTGTGCGCAAACAAGCCGGCTTGGGAAGATACGATCGGGAATTCGTCCTTCTGGCCAGTAAAACCGTGGAGCATCAAGACCACCGGCGGGGCTGCGGCACCATCGGGTATGTTGAGCACGCCGACTATTCCGCGTCCGCCGTCCTCGATGCGGACTTTGCTCTCCGCGGCAAAAGCGCATGTCGCCGCAAGCGTGGCTGAGACCGATGCGACCAAGGACAACCAATTCATTCCCACTGCTCCTCTCAGAGTGATGCATTGCTTCGTCGAGCACCAAACTGAAGGCGTGGCGAGACATCGACAATTTCGCAAAGGGCGGCTTGGTGACGCTGATAGACGCAACACACGCTCACAAAAGATGCGTGCTTGCCCCCGAGAGAGTTGCGTCAGCCTGCGCCACGTGTTTGCGCAGTGCGAAGTTGTTGCCCATTCGTTGATTGCTAGAAGATGCCCGCCGCAAAGGCATAGCTCGCCGGACACCCTTTCGTTGTCGAGCACCCTGGCTTCTTGTCCAACTGGGATACCAAAATGAGCGCAAGCAGATTCTCCCTACGCGCACTTGCGACATCGAGGCGGGTTCGCTGTGCTCTCTTCTTTCTTGCGGGTGGTGTCGGCATCGGTGCCTGGGCGGCGAGTCTGCCTCTGCTTTCCGCCAAGCTGAACATCGACAAGGGGCAGTTGGGTGCTCTCTTGCTCTGCTTTGCTCTGGGCGCGATCGCGTTGATGGTAAACATCGGGCGGGTCAGTGACCGGCTCGGCAGCAGCCATCTGCTTAGTCTCGGCGGCAGCCTTGTGTTCGGTGTTTCGATCTTTGCGACCCCTTTCGTCGACGGGCTGCTCACCGTCGGCGCTCTTATCGTGGTTGCGGGCACGGGCTTCGGGACGCTCGATGTTTCCATGAATATCGAGGCTTCCGACATCGAGCGCGCATCGGGTCGCCACCTAATGTCGTCGTTTCATGCGATGTTCAGCATTGGCAACATTGTCGGTGCCTTCCTGGTTGGAGTCGTCTTGTCCTTCGGCGGACAGATCCACGCGTGTTTGGGAGGGGCTGGCGTCCTTGTCGTCATCACCGCGCTCACCTCCCGTATCATCGACCACGAGACGGACGAAATAGCGATACCGCCCGCCAAAGGCACAATTTCCGCAGCCAATCCTTCGCTCAGCAGACAGCAAAGGGTGCTTGTATTGACGTTTGGCGCCATTGGCTTTCTGGCCTTTCTTGCGGAAGGAGGCATCATTGACTGGTCCGCAGTTTACATGGTGGGAACCTTGGGTGCCTCTGAAAGCGTCGGTGCCTATGCTTTTGCGGCGTTCTCAGTCTCAATGGCACTTGGCCGGTTGCTCGGCGATATCGTCACGCAGCGGGTGGGGCACGTGAACATGCTCAGATTTGGCGGGATTGTCTGTGGGCTGTCGGTTCTTGCCATGCTCGTCGCGCACAACGTGGTGGTTGGCATGGTGGCGCTGGCTATTTGCGGCTTCGGTGTCGCCAACATGATCCCGGCCGTATTCGCATCCGCGGGAAAAGTTGGCTCGCATGCCGCCGGACGCGCGATGTCGATTGTGACCACTCTTGGATACAGTGGTCTGTTGATTGGACCGGCCTTGCTTGGGTTTATTGCGCAGATCCCCAGCCTCACCATCAGTCTTGCGCTTGTGGCACTTTCATTTGGAGTCATCTCCTTGGGCACGGTCTACCTGAAGCGCTTGGCCGCGAAATTTCAGCCAGAGATGAGGGGCTCGAAGCACTACGCATGATGCGGGGTTTCAACCGCATGCTGCCCAGCGTCGATTGGCACGTTCATCAATCTAGGATCATTCGCTCCATCAGCGTCTTTAGATCCCGCGCCACGTCGTAGCTGTTGTCTTGATGCTGCCGATTGCAGAAGAGTTCGCAGCTCCACCAGCCGCGATACCCCGTTGCCTTTACGGCGTCGACCCAACTTTGCAGGTCGAGGACTCCTTTTCCCGTCGGCACGTCGCGGAGCAACGCTTCATTCGGTAGTCCCCCGTGGTACTGCAGGGAATCGCACACATGCACGCCGTAGATGAGATCCTTGTCGAGACGCGCAATTCGATCCGGTGTGTCCCCAGAGGTATATGCGTGCCAGAAATCGATGACCAGGCGGACGTTGTCTCGCCGGCAAACCTCGATGATCTGCAGTTGGGCGTCCATCGTGTTGAGCGGAGTCCAGGAGAGAGATTCCAGATATACGATCAGCCCGTACTTTGCCGCAACATCAGCGACGGCACGCAGGTTTTCTGCAGTCAGTGTGATCTGGGTCTCGCTCGGCGCATCGATCAGGCCGCGATAAAGTGCGGGGTAGCGTTGAGCAGAAACAGGTTCGAAGGCCCGTAGGTCGAGCGGCCCGGTAATGGCCTCGATGCCCTTCGCTCCGATCGCAACCGCAAGCCTGCAGAGTTCCTCCGCCTCTCGCAGCATCTCTTCCCGGTCGGCTCCCTGGCGCTCGAGGTCGATGAGAAAGCCGATGCCCGGAACGTCAAGGGCCTTGAGGCGTCCCTTGAGATCGTCCTCTGTGAAACCGGAATTGAGAAATGCTGCGATTTTCGATCCCGAAGTTTCGAGGCCATCGAAGCCAACGGTTTGCGCGATATCGATATCGATCGAGAGCGTGTTGAACTTCGAAGCCATGGAGTGAAATATCAACGTGTCTCGCGTGGTCATTGCTTTCATTCCTGTAGTTGAATTGAAGGACTATTTGGATTGGACAGGTACGGTCCGCTGGCGCTTGTTGGAGGCCTTGATTGCCTCGGCCGCCCTGAGGGCTATGACGTTGTCGTCGCCTCGACAAAGCCAGTCGCAAGTGGTTCGCGTGGAGGCGAGAAACCCTTCGATCGTGGTTGCAGGTAGGTCCCTTTCCCTGACAGGAACCAGTTCGTTGCGGGCGTTTGCGCGCCGGGTCAGTGTGCCCGCCTTTCCGTTCAAAGTGCCCTGAGCGATCAAGGCCCCTTGATCGCCGGCCAGCATGACCAGGCTCTCGATTTCCGCGGTGGTATAGCTTTCGAACGCCTGGAACATCGCACCTCCGGACAGACGCATTGCGTAGGAGATTTGCTGCTTGCTCGCGACGTTCGGCGCTGCGGACAGCGCCGAGACTTCGATGGGCTCCTGTCCCGTCAAGAAGCGCGCCAGGTCGACGTCTTCGACAGAGACGTCAAGCAGGAGCTCGCCTTGAGAAGGCAATTCCTCGCTTCTTCGGTTTGGCGGAGAGTGATAAGGCGCGCCGCGGACGATCAAGAGCGATTGAAGTGTCCCAATATGCCCCTCAATCGAGAGGCGCCTCATCGTCTGGTGGACGATTGAGGCCCGAGAAGGCTGGTTTACCGCCAGCGCCACGCCTGCTGCCCTGCACTGCTCAACCAGTCCGCCTGCAATCCGGCTGCTGTGGGAAATGGGAGCGTCGCAAAGTATGTGTTTTCGTGCGTCCGCGGCCGCCGATATGTAGTGCTTCCGACGATCTCTGGCGGCGCTCACATAGGCGAAATCGACGAGCGGGTCGTTGAGCGCCTGGCTCGCTTCGGTCGACGTTTGCGGGATCTTCAGGTCTTCGGAAAAGAACTTGGCGTACTCCTTGTTCCGGCTGACGACCCAGCGAGCCTCATGTCCGATCGAACGGATCGCCGCCACCATGTGCTCCGTGGCGATGGTGCCAGTCCCCATCACCGACCATCCTGGCTTTCTCGAAGACGTCACCGCCGCATCCTTTCCACTCGATGTGTAAAGATTGGCTGGAGGAGCGCTCGTTCACAACTTCGCAAGTTGTTGAAGTGCTTCGCAAGATGAAGTATAGTTCGCTTCATATTGCTTCACATTGGAGAGTGCTTCCGGATGGAACATTTGGGGAAAGACGGTTCTGCATTGGCTGCAAACCTCCGCACGCTCTGCGAGCGTCACGGATCTGTCGCTGCGGTGTGCCGGAAGATTAACGTCAACCGTCAACAGTTTAATAAGTACCTGTCGGGAGCCCATATCCCTTCGGCCGCCAATCTGAGGATTATCGCCAACTACTTCGGCCTTAGCGTGCCGATCTTGTTTTCAGATCCGGATGAGTTCCGCACGCTTGTTGACGGAAACTTTTTTCATGCCATGCAGACCGCGCGACAACTGCCGGAGTTCTCGCGGTTTGTTTCCAACATGATCGTCGAGAACAAATCGGACCACAACGATATTGTCGGTATCTACGATCGATACCAGTATTCCTCCATCTACAAGGGATTTGTGCTGCGGTCGGCCCTCTGCATCTATCAGAACAAAGAATTCCTGCAGCACTACTGTGTGGAGAGATTTCCAAGCTTCGACGATCCAAGAAAGACGGAATACGTTTTCAAATACTACGGCTTCTGCTTTCCGGTGGCCGATCGATTGTTCACGGCTGATTTCGAGGGAATTCAGTCAAACGAGCTGACATTTGGCGTCTACGCCCAGGTTAAGCGCAACGCGAAGAAGTTCATGTTCGGGATATCGAGCGGGATCGCAGCAAATGTTTTCCGCCAGCCGTACTCCACCAAGGTTGCCCTCCATTACCGCGGCCCCGGTCTTCTCCGCCGCGAACACCTGAAGAGCCTGACGGTTATGGACCGCAACGATCCTGCAATCCCGCGAGAAGCGCTGCAATATCTGGGGGATGGTTCTGACATGATCCAGATGAACTGACGCGCCTAGTGCGCCAGTTCATCCTCGACCAAGGATGACTATGGGTGAAGCTCGATGGCGAGCCACACACTGTCGGTGTCGGCGTAGTAGCGATGCCAGGGATACGTCCACTCGTTGTGGCCGGTCACGCGGCAGAAGGGGTCATGCGAGTATCCGATCGGCATCAGGACGTCCTCATAAATGGTCGTCTGATCGCGGTGCTTGAATTTCTGCATCCGGCCAATGCCATGGATCTGCGTATGGGTTTCGAGGAACGGGTGTTCGTTGTGGATGAAGCAATCCGTATCGCCGGGCGACCACCACAGATTTAGCTTCAGGGTGAACTCCTGGGTTTCCTTCGAAGTCGCGCGTTCGTTGGTGAAGACGCGGGGATCCAGAGAGACCTTGCCGATCTCATCCTGCGCAGAGATGTAGAGCGGAGTATCTCTTGGAAAGCTCCGGATGCGATTTCCAAGCCAGTCCCAACCCCGGAACATGCAGCCACCAAGATTGGTAGGCTTCACGACCTTGATAAGGGCGGCACGTTCGGCGGACTTGATCTTTCCGCCCTTCAGCCAGGTCGATTTCCAGGCCGGCACGATCGCAGGGTGTTCATCGCCCGTGACCATGACCGATGGGCTCAGATTGACAACCACTGCGTCGTCTACATCGTAGTCAACCACATTCTCAACGAGCTTTGCGACGATGAATTCGTCGGCGAAGGCAAGGTTTCTGGTCGCGTTCTGCACGTCGGATGTCCTTCCAAGCATTTACTTTTTTTACAGGAAGCCACATCGCATTTCGTTACAAAAGTGCGCGCCTTTGTGATTCAGTATGCGTACTGAAGTGATCTCCGCTTCATATTGCGAAATGCTTGGTTCCTCGGCCGAGAACGCGACTGCCTGGAACACGCTCTCTCTTTGCAGCAACGGCCGCGCAATTCGGCGACCATTGTATGAGGTTGGCTTTCCCTCCGTCGGGTATTTGATGCACTTGGAAACCATGAGTGCGTCACCTTGCTTCAGTGATTCAACTCCTGCGAACTTGAAGCTTCCGCCATCTGGTCGAGAATAGTGCCATCGTTGGGTAGGTGCTTACTTCCGAATACCTCCCCGTTGAGAAACATAACAATCAGAGGGTCGATCAATGAAGCTCACAGGTGGCCAGGTAGTCGCGAAAGCGCTGAAGGAATATGGTGTTGAATATGTCGCCGGTGTGCCTGGACATGGCATTTGGTCGCTTTTCGATGCCTTTTTGCAGGAAGGTTCTGAGATCCCGTTCATCCAGGTGATGCATGAACAGAGCGCGGTGCACATGGCTGACGGCTACTATCGTGCATCGGGCAAGCCCATGGCCTGCTCGACCTCGGTTGGACCGGGTGCGGCCAACACGATCATTGGCCTGGCAACCGCCTATTGTGACTCGACGTCGCTGTTTTACGTCTCCGGCTCGCCGCAGACCTATATGCATGGCCACGGCACCATGCAGGAACTCGAGCGCCAGCAAGACAACGCCTTCCCACGCATCACCGAACAGGTAACCAAACGCGCTTGGCAGGCCAATTCCGTTGAAGTTCTCCCAAGCATCATGCACCGCGCGTTTAGCGAGATGCTGACCGGCCGCCCGGGACCGGTTCACGTCGAAGTCCCGATGAACGTCCAGGTCGAAACGGCCGATGTCGCCATCCATCCCCTTCAGAAGCGCTTGCCGATCGGCGTTGCCTACCCGGATCCGAAGGCGATCGAGGCAGCTGTAAAGGTCCTGCTTTCCGCCGAGCGCCCGGTTATCGTCGCCGGCGGAGGTGCGATCACTTCGGGTGCGTCCAAGGAATTGACGAGCCTTGCCGAAAAGCTCGGTGCGGCCGTCTCCATCACCTGGAACGGGAAGGGCGCGATTTCCGAGGACCATCAATTGTTCATCGGCGCCGTTGGCCAGACCGGAACGACGTGCGGAAACAAGATCACCGCCTCTGCCGACGTCGTGGTCTCGGTTGGTTGCCGGTTTACCGACTGGTCCGCATCGTCCTATGCGAAGGGCGTGTCCTTCTCGATCCCTTCGGCCAAGCTGATCCACATCGACCTGGATCCACGCGAGATCGGCAAGAACTATGAAACCGAGGTTGGCATCGTCTCGGACGCCAAGGTCGCTCTTGGAGCCATTCTCGCGCTGATTTCCGACGCCGATAGCAAGAAGATGATGTCGCGCCGCGAAACGTTCCTCTCCGACGTCCAGAAGGCAAAGGCGGAATGGCGCGCGCAGGTCGAGCCGCGCGAGAACAGCCGCGAAACGCCCTTCACCTCCCAGCGACCGCTTATGGCGCTTCGCAAAGTGCTCGACAGGGACGGCATCGTCGTGGTCGGCTCCGGCAATACCCAGGGCTCCGTCAAACAGAGCTTCCCGGTCTACGAGCCGCGCACGCACCTCACGTCAGGCTCCTACTCGCCGATGGGTTGGGCCGTGCCCGCAGCACTTGGCGCGAAACTCGCTTGCCCGGATCGCCAGGTGGTCGCCATCGTCGGCGACGGGGATTTCATGATGTCGCTGCCGGAAATGGGCACGGCTGTCATGAACGGCATCAACGCGGTCTTCCTTGTGCTCAACAACCAGGGATACATGTCGATCCGTGGCGGTCAGCGGAAGTTCATGGGCCGCCACATCGCCTCGGAATTCAATCACCACGCCGGAAACGGCGCGCCCTACTCGGCCGACATCGCGGCTTCGGCCCGCGCATTCGGGCTTGCGGCCTGGAAGGTCGAAAGGGACGAGGATCTCGAAAGCAGCCTCAAGGCAGCGCTCGAGTGCGGCGGCCCGGCGCTGGTGGAGGTCATCGTCTCTCGCGACGCAGCCGGACCGTTCGCCACCGGCTGGTGGGACTTCCCGTCGCCTGCCTACTACGAAAAGGAACAGGCAGCCTACGCCGAGATGCGTGCACGTGAGCAGCATCTGTAAGTAACTGAGAAGGGGTGCGCGCTCCGGCCCGCACCCCACCATTCCATCCCACATCCCCTCGGATCGCGGAGCGTCGTGCTTCCGCAAACGAAGAGCTATTGTCATGATACGACACATTAAAACCGCGCAGGCATCGGTCACCGGCAGCACCGACGGCTCAGTCACCAAGACCGTAGAGGCCCTGCTTGCAAAGGTGGAGGCCGGTGGCGACAAGGCGGTGCGCGAACTCTCCGTGCAATTCGACAAGCTCGACCGCGAATCCTACCGCCTGACAAAAGATGAAATTGCCAACTGCATCAATTCGCTGACGAGCCGGGAGCGCGAGGATCTCGATTTCGCGCAGGATCAGGTCCGCAAGTTCGCTGAGGCGCAGAAGGCTGCGCTCTTGGATATTGAAGTTGAGTCGCTGCCGGGCGTGATCCTTGGCCACAAGAACGTACCGATCCAGAACGTCGGCTGCTACGTTCCAGGCGGCAAGTATCCGCTGCTGGCATCTGCGCACATGACCGTCCTTACGGCTCGTGTCGCCGGATGCGAACGGGTTATCACCTGCGCGCCTCCTTTCCAGGGGAAGCTCGCCGAAAAGATCGTCGCTGCCCAGGCGCTTGCTGGGGCCGACGAGATCTATTGCCTGGGCGGCGTCCAGGCGATTGCCGCAATGGCCTATGGCACCGAGACCATTGCCCCTGTTGATATGCTTGCGGGCCCCGGAAACGCCTATGTCGCCGAAGCCAAGCGCCTGCTCTTCGGCAAGGTTGGCATCGACCTTTTTGCCGGCCCGACGGAGACGCTCGTCATTGCCGACGACAGTGTCGACGGTGAGATCGTGGCGACGGACCTTCTCGGCCAGGCCGAACACGGCGCCAACTCCCCGGCCGTCCTCATAACCAATTCGGAAAAGCTCGCCCGCGAAACGTTGTCGGAAATCGAGCGCCTGCTGAAGATCCTGCCGACCGCCGCAGTGGCTGCCAAGGCCTGGGAAGATTACGGCGAAATCATCGTCTGCGACACCCTCGAAGAGATGGTCGCAGAAGGCGATCGGGTCGCCTCCGAGCATGTCCAGGTCATGACGAGGGATCCCGACTACTTCCTGAACAACATGAAGAACTACGGCGCATTCTTCCTCGGCGCACGCACGAATGTCGCTTTCGGGGACAAGGTGATCGGCACCAACCACACGCTGCCGACCAACAAGGCCGCCCGCTATACCGGTGGCCTATGGGTCGGGAAATTCCTCAAGACCTGCACCTATCAGAAGATTCTCACCGATGAGGCGTCGGCCATGATCGGTGCATACGGCTCCAGGCTCTGCCTCATGGAAGGCTTCGCCGGGCATGCCGAACAGGCAAACATCCGCGTCCGTCGCTACGGCCGAAAGAACGTCGGATACGCGATGCCTGCTGACCCCAGCTAATGCCTTCGCCCAAGAGCCTGTGAAGGGCCGGCGATCTAAAACCAACCAGAGAGGACTATCCATATGTCAAAGTTTTTTTCCGCCCTTGTCGCTGCGACGATGCTTGTTCCGGTGGGAGCACGTGCCGAAGGGTCGATCGAGGTTCTTCATCACTGGGTCTCGCAAAGTGAAGTTGACGCCTTGAACGTGATCCGCAAGGACCTCGAAGCCAAGGGCTTCCAATGGAAGGATTCCGCCGTCGGCGGAGCAAGCGGCGCGAACGCGCAGCAAGCTCTGCGCGCGCGGCTTACCGCCGGCAATCCGCCGGGGGCGATGCAGTTCCTCGGCTGGGAGGGCGTGCAATGGGCAGAGCAGGGTGTCGTGCGTGACCTGAACGATCTTGCAGCGGCAGGTGGGTGGCGCGAAGCGCTCGCTCCGCAGCTTCTGCCTTTCGTGACATCGGGCGACGCATTCATCGCTGCGCCGATCAACATGCACCGGCAGAATTGGGTCTGGGCCAACAAGAAGCTCTTTGACGATGCCGGCGTTTCGGTTCCCAAGAATTGGGCGGAGCTCATCGACGCGGGCAAGAAGCTCAAGGAAAAGGGTGTCGTCCCGATCGCGATGGGCGACGAGCCCTGGCAGATCGGCATCATCTTCGACGCTCTCCTGTCGGATATCAACGGTCCCGAGTTTTACCAGAAGGCAGCCATCGATCTGGACCCGCAGACGCTCGCCAGCCCCGAAATGGCAAAGGTGTTCGACACCTTGCGCGAGGTGCGCGGTCTGGTCGACGACAACTTCGTCGGTCGCGACTGGGCCGTTGCCACGGGCATGGTCATCAATGGCGAAGCCGCCATGCAGTTCATGGGCGACTGGGCGAAGGGCGAGTTCCTTGCAAAGGGCCTGAAGCCGAACAAGGATTTCTACTGCTTTGCGACGCCCGGCCAAGTCACCGCTTTCCAGTACATCATCGACAGCTTCGGAATGTTCACAGTGAAGGACGAGGACCTGCAAAAGGCCCAGGTGGCCCTTGCCGAAACGATCATGGACCCGAAGGTTCAGAAGGGGTTCAACCTTATCAAGGGTTCGATTCCTGCACGTATCGATGTGTCGGTCGACGAATTCGATGATTGCGCGAAGCTCGGTTACAGCGAGCGGACGGCGGCGATCGAGAAAGGCAGTATGCAAGGTGCCATGACCCATGGCTTCGCTGCGAAGCCGGAGTTCGCCGCTGTCTTCAGCGACGTCGCCGCGCAGTTCTTCGTTGGCAACATGAGCTCCGACGACGCGGTCAAGATGCTGGTCGAAGGCATCGACAACGCCCGCTAACCCGAACTCGCCTTGAGAGCGGGCCGGGGTGTCACAACCCGGCCCGACCGTTGAATTCGCCATCGGAGCAGATCCATGAGCGCCTCCAAGCGCATGTCCTCACGATTGGCACGCTGGCTTCCACGCCTTGTCGTTGCTCCCAGCCTGCTGATCGTCGTCATTACAGTCTACTTGTTCATTCTTTGGACCGGGCTGATTTCCGTCACTTCCTCGAAGTTCGTGCCTGTCTACGACTTCGTGGGGTTGGAGCAGTATGTGCGCCTGTGGGCGACGCCGCGGTGGCACACTGCGGTAGCCAATCTGTTCATCTTCTCCGCGCTGTTTCTGGCGCTATCGACGGCTCTTGGCCTCCTCCTGGCCATCCTGCTCGATCAGAACATCCGCGCCGAAGGGGCTTTGCGGGCGGTCTACCTCTACCCAATGGCGCTCTCGTTCATTGTGACCGGAACGGCCTGGAAATGGATCATGAATCCGGGGCTCGGCATACAGAAGGTCGTCAACGACCTCGGCTGGGAGACGTTTCGCTTCGACTGGATCACCGATCCCCAGATGGCGATCTACACGGTCGTTATCGCCGGCGTCTGGCAGTCCTCGGGTTTTGCGATGGCCATCTTCCTGGCGGGACTGCGCGGGGTCGACAACTCGGTCATCAAGGCAGCGCAGATCGAAGGCGCGAGCCTTCCGCTCATCTATCGCCAGATCATCATTCCGATGCTGCGTCCGGCAATGCTCAGCGTCATCGTGCTGTTGAGCTACATCGCCATCAAGAGCTTCGACCTGGTGCTGGCGCTCACAAATGCCGGGCCGGGCGCTGCCACCGAGCTGCCGTCAACCTTCATGTTCGCTGCCACCTTCCGCCGCAACCAGATGGGAGTGGGGGCTGCCAGCGCCGTGATGATGCTGATGACGGTCGCGGCGATCATTGTGCCGTACCTCTATTCCGAACTTCGGGAGCGCAACAATGGCTGAAGCACTTTCACAATCCGGAAAGGCGCGCCTGGGACGGTTGGCGATCTATGGCTGCCTTCTCACGGTAGCGCTGATCTACCTGATACCCTTGTGGGTCATGGTCGTGACGTCTCTCAAGTCGCTCGACGAAATCTACGCAGGCTCCTTCATCGGCTTTCCGAAGACCGTGACCCTGGACGCCTGGCGTGCGGCCTGGTCGCAGGCATGCATCGGAACCGAGTGCACAGGGCTTAAGCCCTACTTCGTGAACTCGCTGCTGATGGTCGTCCCCTCGGTCATCCTTTCAACGGGGATAGGCGCCATCAACGGCTACATCCTGACGAAGTGGAAGTTTCCCGGCGCAAACTTCGTGTTCGGCCTGCTCCTGTTTGGCTGCTTTCTGCCGTACCAGGCGGTCCTGATCCCGATGGCACGCACCCTTGGCATTCTCGGGCTGGCGGGCAGCATTCCGGGCCTGATCTGCGTGCACGTCGCCTATGGCATCTGCTTCACGACCCTCTTCTTCCGAAACTACTTCGTGTCACTTCCAGACGAATTGACCAAGGCAGCCATGGTGGATGGAGCGGGGTTCTTCCGGATTTTCTGGAGCGTCATCCTTCCGACGTCGATCCCCATCATCGTTGTGTCCTGCATCTGGCAGTTCACCCAGATCTGGAACGATTTCCTCTTCGGCGTCTCGTTCACGTCGGGGGCAAGCAGTCCGATAACCGTTGCGCTCAACAACATCGTCAACGTGACCACCGGGCGCAAGCAATACAACGTCGATATGGCCGCTGCCATGATCGCCGCGATCCCCACCCTCTTCGTCTACGTCGTCGCTGGACGCTACTTCGTCCGCGGGTTGACCGCTGGCGCCGTGAAAGGCTGATCCCATGTCTACTCTTGAAATCGATCGTGTTCGCAAGGCCTACGGAAGCCTCGAGGTTCTCAAGGAAGTCTCGATATCAATAGGCACCGGCGACTTTCTGGTGTTGCTCGGCCCCTCCGGTTGCGGAAAGTCGACGCTTCTCAACATGATTGCCGGGCTTGAAACCATCAGTGGCGGCGACATTCGCATTGCGGGAAGGGTCGTAAATCACCTGTCGCCGAAAGACCGGGATATCGCCATGGTGTTCCAGTCCTACGCACTCTATCCCACGATGACAGTGCGCCAGAACATCGAGTTCGGCATGAAGATCCGGGGGCTGTCGCAGGCCGAGCGGGATAAATCGGTGAAGACGGCCGCCGACCTGCTGCAGATCACGCATCTTCTTGACCGGAAACCGTCGCAGCTTTCGGGTGGTCAGCGCCAGCGCGTGGCGATGGGGCGCGCCATCGTGCGGCAACCGAAACTGTTTCTGTTCGATGAGCCGCTGTCGAACCTTGATGCGAAGCTTCGCGTCGACATGCGGACAGAGATCAAGCGCCTTCACCAGCGTCTTGGCACGACCATCGTTTACGTGACGCACGACCAGATCGAGGCCATGACGCTCGCAACGCGCGTCGCTGTCATGAAGGACGGTGTGGTTCAGCATCTGGATGAGCCGCAATCGGTCTATGACCGCCCGGCCAACGTCTATGTGGCGCGGTTTGTCGGCTCGCCGGCCATGAACATCGTGCCCGGTGTTCTGGAGGTCCAGGGCGACAATGTGACGGCGAAAGTCGATATCGCGGGCAAACCGCCCGGCAGGATTACCGGCATTCCGCTGTCGGCCGAGGCGGCCCGCAAGTATGCCGGAAAGAAGGTTTTGGTCGGTATCCGGCCGGAGAACTTCTCGGTCGCCGGCGGAGGGGCGGCTGCGATGCTTGCCGTCAATGTCGACGTTGTCGAGCCCACGGGTCCGGACACCCTCGTCGTGTTTCACCTTGGCGGGGTCGAAGTAACGGCCCGCTTGCCGCCCAAGCAGGTCGATGCTGGTCGCGAGGCCGCCTTGTCGATCGACACGTCCAAGATCGTTCTTTTTGACGCTGACACCGAAACGCGCATCGATTGAGTACAAGCAATGGCACAGACCGCTGACATCGTCATCATAGGATCCGGCATCGGCGGAGCATCGCTTGCCTCAAGCCTCGCACCGTCCGGCCGGCGCATCGTCATCCTCGAGAGGGGTGATTTCTTGCTTGATGCCCCCCAAGCCAGAGACGACATCGAGATCTTCCAGAAGGGATACTATCGCAACACCGAGGAGTGGTACGGGACAGACGGACAGAGCTTCCTGCCCGGGAACTACTATTACGTGGGCGGAAACTCGAAGTTCTTCGGTGCGGTGATGTTCCGCTACCGCAAGGAGGATTTTCTTCCGCGAAGCCACATGGACGGGGCATCGCCGGGGTGGCCGATCTCCTACGACGAATTGTCACCGTGGTACGATGCGGCAGAAGCGGTCTTCCAGGTGCGCGGAAGCACCAGAGACGATCCGACGGAACCACCCCACTCGCAGCCCTATGGCTATCCGCCCGTTCCCGACGAACCGGCAATCGCTGCCGTGCGCAAGCGGCTTGAAAAGGCGGGCATTCATCCCTCGCCCCTGCCGCTCGCGATCGACATCGAAGCCTGGCTCCGGCGCGCGAAAACCGGATGGGATGCGTTCCCGAACACAGGGCAAGGCAAGATCGACGCGGAAGTCGGGCCCCTTTCGCGCGCCTTGGCGCATGAAAACGTCAGCCTGATAACGGGTGCCAACGTATCGCGCTTGGAGACCGACGGCAGCGGGAGAAAGGTCGTCGCGGCCATCTTCACCAAAGATGGCGTTGAGCAACGGATTTCGGCGGATACTTTCGCGGTGGCCGCCGGGGCGGTGCAGTCCGCAGCCCTGTTGCTCCGATCGGCCAACAGCGCGCACCCGACCGGCCTCGGCAATAGTTCCGACCAACTCGGCCGCAACTTCATGAACCACAATACAAGCGCAATGCTGACGATCGATCCGCTTGCGCCCAACACAAGCGTCTACCAAAAGACGATCACCTTCAACGACTTCTATAACGAAGACAATGAGTTCGGTTTTCCGCTCGGCAACGTCCAACTGCTTGGGCACATCACCGGCAACATCTTGAAGGCCAATTTCCGCGTTCCGGCTCCCGCCTGGTTTACCAGGGTCCTTGCACGCTACGCCTACGGCTGGTTCCTGACGAGCGAGGACCTGCCAAACCCGGAGAGCCGGGTAATGGTGCGCGACGGCCGAATTGTCATGAATTGGGTTCGCTCGAACATGCGGGCGCACGAGGCATTGATCAAGAAGACCCGCGCTGCCATGCGAAAGGCGGGCTTTCCAATCGTGCTGACGCATACGTTTGGTCGGAAAACGACGTCTCATCAATGCGGCACTGCACGCTTGGGCAACGATCCGAAAACCTCGGTCGTCAATCTGGATTGCCGCAGCCACGACGTCGAGAACCTGTACGTCACGGATGCCTCCGTCCTGCCGACATCGGCTGCGGTCAATCCGGCTCTTACGGTAGCAGCCCTGGCCATCAAGGCCGGCTTTTCCATTGCGAGGTAACCCTGATGTCGTTTTCCGATTGGGTGTCAGCGCGCTTGGGAATATTGCCGCCAGCGCCAGACGAGCTCTTCACCTACGACTATATCGTGGTTGGAGGGGGATCGACGGGATGCGTCATTGCCTCCCGCTTATCCGAGGATCCGAGCGTCAACGTCTTGCTTTTGGAGGAAGGTCCTAGAGACCTCAATCCCTACATCCATATTCCAGGCGCCTACTACAAGACGGCTCAGGGCTCACTTCTGAAGCGAATCCCATGGGAGCCGCTGCCCGAGCAAGGGCGGAATGCCAACCCGACCATGGTGCAGGCAAGGGTGCTGGGCGGCGGAAGCTCCGTCAACGCCATGATCTACATCAGGGGCGTGCCGTCGGACTACGACCAATGGGTTCGTATGGGAGCGGATGGCTGGGCATATTCCGATGTCCTGCCCTATTTCAAGCGGGCGGAAAACAACAATCGGTTCTGCAACGAGGCGCACGGCGTCGGCGGTCCGCTTGGCGTATCGGATGTGGACTATATCCATCCGTTGACGCGTGCCTGGCTGCAGGCGTGCCAGCAGGCCGGCCTCCCGTACAATCCGGACTTCAATTCCGGGGACCAGACAGGCTGCGGCCTCTACCAAATAACCGCTCAGGATGGCCGCAGGAGTTCGGCGGCGGTCGCCTATCTGAAACCTGCCCGCAACCGCCGCAACTTGCGCGTCGAAACAGGCACGACGGTGACGCGCGTCATCATCGAAAAGGGAAGGGCGGTCGGCGTCGAGTGCATGCGCGGCAAGCACAAGGTCACGCACAGGGCGAGGCACGAGGTCATCCTGTCGGCCGGTGCGATTGCCACGCCAAAACTGCTCATGTTGTCGGGCATCGGGCCAGCCGATCAGATTCGGTGCCAGGGCATTGATGTGCAGGTGAACCTGCCGGGTGTCGGGCAAAACCTGCAGGACCACATCGAGATTTCGCTCGTCTATCAGCTCAACGGACCGCACAGCTACGACAAATACAAGAAGCTGCATTGGAAGGCGGCGGCTGGTTTGAACTATGCGCTGTTTCGAAACGGCCCGGCTTCCTCCAACCTCATCGAGGGAGGGGCGTTCTGGTGGGGAAACCGGAACGAAGCGGTTCCAGATATCCAGTACTTCATGGTCGTCGGCGCAGGCATCGAAGAAGGTGTTGACGCTGTTCCGGGCGGTAACGGCTGTACCGTGAACCTCGGGCAGATAAGGCCGAGGTCCAGAGGCGAAGTAACGCTCGTCAGCGCTGACCCTTTGTCAAATCCGCGCGTCGCGCCACGCTATTTCTCGGATCCATATGATCTGGAGGCGATCACTGACGGGACGATGGCCGCGATCGATATCATGTCGCAGCCGTCGATCGCAAAATACGTAGCGGCACGGCATACCCCGGCGTCGCGAATGAAGACACGTGAAGAGATCAAGACGTTTTGCCGGCAAGATGCGCATGCGGCGCTGCATCCATCGGGAACGTGTCGGATGGGCAGGGACGAGATGGCTGTCGTCGACCCTGAGCTCAAGGTCCATGGCGTGGAAGGCCTGCGTGTTGCAGACGCATCCATCATGCCAACGCTGATATCCGGGAACCCGAACTCGGTTTGCATCATGATTGGCGAGCGGGCGGCAGACTTCTTGCGCGCCTGAATTCGGGCGACCTCGGGCGCCTGCGAAGTCTTTGTGTTTCGGCGGCGGTCCGGCCGCTGAAGCCATGACGAACTGCCGTGTTGGCGTCGCCCTCCCGGTGCTACTGGGTCGACGCATGGAAGCCTCGCCCCCGTTGCGCATGGCAAATCACGGGGCGGTGATAGGCGTACTCATCCCGCATCCCGGCGCAGGCACCAGATGGCGCCTGCAAAACCGATCGTGTCATTTAGCCACATCTGCCGCTGTGCCGCCCTGACAGATCGAGCGCTGTGCGCATTCCGCGAGGCATCGGTCGCCGGTGCCGATACTCGCTGATCTTCAGTAGATGCCTAAATGCGCAATTGTTTGTGCGTGATATTGCGTAATTATGCGTGTTCGTGCATATTGATTCTCGTGTTTATGCAGAAAGGTAAGGAAGTGACCCCAACCAACGTGGTATTCGACATAGGTGGCGTGTTGATCGACTGGAATCCCGCCTACCTCTATCGCAAGCTCCTTCCAGACGAAGGAAGCGTTGCCAGATTTTTGGCAGAGGTCTGCACCTCCTCCTGGAATGCGCAGTTCGACGCGGGGACGCTTTTTGCCGAAGGTATTGCTGAACGCTCCGCGCGCTTTCCGGAACATTCCGAGCTGATCGAGGCGTACTGGAGCAGATGGCACGAGATGCTCGGCGGGGAGGTAGAAGGAACCTCGCAGGTTCTTGCGCGGCTCAAGTCCGCAGGCGTGCCTGTTCATGCAATTTCCAATTGGTCGGCTGAGACTTTTCCGAGGGCCCAGGCGATTTTTCCGTTTCTCGGCGACTTCGACGTTCTCGTGGTTTCCGGACGGGAGCGGCTCATCAAGCCGGACGCGGCAATTTTCGACTTGTTTTTGGAGCGTGCCAACGTGCGCGCGCAGGATTGCATTTTCATCGATGACAATCTCGCCAACATCGCCGCAGCCTCAAGGCTCGGATTCCAGACCGAGCATTTCCAGACAGCCGCCGCGCTCGAACGCAGGTTGTCGACCCTTGGCATTCTCGCGCCGCTCGAGGGGATTGCGGAATGAGTGCCGGGATGGAGGAACCGACAACCCTTTCGCCAGTGGAACGTCAGGCCATCATCCTGGAAAAGGTCAACGCCTCGGGGCGCGTCGTCGCGGTCGACCTGGCGCAGGAATTCAACGTCTCGGAAGATTCCATCCGACGCGACCTGCGCGAGCTTGTCGACGCAGGTTTGGTGCAACGCTTCCACGGAGGAGCGGTGCGGCTGGTGACACCGGCACTCGATTTTCATCGTCGTGAAACACTGGGGACCGAAGAGAAGCAGCGTATTGGCCGCGCTGCGGCAGCGGCAATCCCTGAAGGCGCAACCTTGCTCGTCGATACAAGCACGACCGTTGTGCATTTCATCCGCCAACTTCCGCCGACGCTGTCCGTTCGCATCTTCACCAGTTCGGTAGACGTCGCCGGCGCCGCGCTCGATCATCCGCTTGCGGAGGTTACTCTGCTTGGGGGACGGCTAAGCAAATTCACACGCAGTGCGACCGGAGCCAGCGCAATCGAGGCTGTCCGTGGGCTCAAGGTCGATTTCTGTGTGCTCGGAACCTGCGGCATCGACGATGACTTGATATTGCGCGCGGACGACCTTGAAGACGCGTTCTTCAAGAAGGCGATGATCAAGGCGTCGAACAAGACCTTGGTTCTGGCATCATCTGACAAGCTCGGGCAGGTGGCGACCCACGAGGTGGCGCCGATCTCCGTAGTCTCGCAACTCTTCACCACGAGCGAGGACAGTTCTTTTTTAGAGCGAATCCGCGAGATGGGCGTGAATGTGGAGACGGTCTGACAAGGCTTCATTCAAGGAGAAAATCAATGAACTACTCGCTGGACCAGGACGCCAGGGCCGTATTGCTGCCTGCGTTTGACAGTCTCGATTTCGCTGACGTCATGGGACCGTTTCTGGACCAGGGCGGACACTCGCTTTTGATCGGAGAAACGCGCGACGAATATGTGGCTCGCACGATGTCCGAGACGCGGCTTTCCACTGAAACGGCGAGCATCCTTCGCTCGGCAATAGAAAGGCTACTCGCGAAGTGCCCGAAGCTCATCGTTGCTGTCGACGAGGAGATGGGCGGAATCCAAAGGTTGCAGGGTCTCGTTCCTCCTCTTCCAGCCTTGGCAGAGGCCATCGCGCTTTCTCATCAAGATCTGGCTGATCGGTGTTTTCGAACGGCCAGTGCCGCTCGCGAACTTGGTGTAACGATGTTTCTCGCGCCGATTGCCGATGTTGCGGGCAGGCAAAATCCCTGGCTGCGCAACCGGCAGATGGGGACCGACCCCGCCACGGTCGCCAAGCTGGTCAAGGCGTTCGTGACGGGTGTCCAAAAGGCAGGCGTTTCTGCCGTTACCAAGCACTTTCCCGGATACGACAACCTGGTTGCTGACCCGGCGCTCGTCGATGTCGCCTTGCACACCCCCCTTGAGCGGATCCTGCGCAATGCGCTGCCGTTTCAGGCAGCCATCGAGGCCGGAACCAGGGCGGTCATGACGGGGCCGGCCCCTGTTGTCGCGGTCGATGCTGAGAATGCGGCCAGCACATCGCCCGCCGTCATTGCCCTGTTGCGGCAGCAATTCGGGTTTCAGGGGCTCGTCGTAAGTGATGATCTCGATGCCCCTGCCACCATGCGCGGCAGATCGCTGGTGGCGACGGCGGTCGCATCGCTGAATGCCGGGGCGGACCTCTTGCTTGTCTCTGGCGGGCCGCATCTTGGCGAGCTGTGTGAGGGGATCGCGGCTGCGGCACGGGCGGGTACAGTTTCGGCAGATCGTTTGTCGGATGCCGCAAACCGTGTGAGGCAGCACGCGGCATTGAACTAGATCTCATCGAAAGCCGTCCTGTCCGCTGGCGCCGCCTCGGTGGTGCAAGATCGTTCGACACGCGTGTTGGGATCTTAGGCGTTCAAAACGTCGGCTGGGTTCGCGAAGTCGCAGGCATCCATGCGGCGCGCCATTTGCGTCACCTTGCGTCAGGTGTTTTTGCCTCGCGAAGTATAAAGCCGCCCTGCCGACGGATAGCCTTCAAATCGTGCTCGAAACGGACAGGGTCGAATGGGCGCGCCCGAAGACCGTGGCGTTCACGCCCGGACGGCGATCACGGAACACCAGAGGACTAGCATGTCAGACACTCCGCCCATGTTCCCTTGCAAGACACGCAGCGAACGAGACACGCTCGGCGAAATCGAGCTCCCGTCGGACGCCTACTACAGCGCACAGACCGCTCGCGCGATTGCGAATTTTCAGATTTCGGGAATCCCGGTCAGCGATTATCCGTTGTTCATCCGCGCCCTCGCGTTGACAAAGAAGGCGGCCGCCTTCGCCAATCTCCGGCTTGGCGACCTTTCGCCTGCAAAGGCGCTCGCGATAGAAAAGGCCTGCGACGACATAGCAAACGGCCAATTGCTCGACCAGTTTCCCGTGGATGTGTTTCAGGGCGGAGCCGGAACTTCCACGAACATGAACGTCAACGAGGTTATCGCAAATCGGGCGCTCGAGCATCTTGGCCTCCCTCGGGGACGCTTCGATGTCATTCATCCCAACAATGATGTGAACCTCGCGCAATCGACGAATGACGTCTACCCAACGGCGATAAGACTGGCGTTGCTCTTCAGCTACCGGGAGCTATCGGCCGCGATTGAACGACTGGCCTCCGCATTCGAAGCGAAGGCGCTAGAGTTCAGGGACATCGTCAAGCTTGGAAGAACCCAACTCCAGGACGCTGTCCCGATGACGCTCGGACAAGAGTTCATGGCTTTTGCCGTGACCCTGCGAGAAGATGTCCTTCGACTGGACGAGGCCGCTCATCTCCTTAAGGAGATAAATCTTGGTGGTACCGCAATTGGGACAGGTATCACGGCTGATCCCGCCTATGCGGCGATTGCAACAGAAGAGCTCTCGAGCATGACCGGGATCGAGCTGCGGCGGGCGTCGGATCTTGTCGAGGCCTGTTGGGATACCGGCGCCTTCGTGCATTTCTCCGGAACCTTGAAAAGGACAGCAGTAAAACTGTCCAAGATCTCGAATGATCTGCGGCTGCTTTCCAGCGGCCCGCGTGGCGGCCTTGGTGAGATTAATCTTCCTGCGATGCAGCCAGGCTCGTCAATCATGCCCGGAAAAGTGAACCCTGTTATTCCGGAGGTCGTGAACCAGGTTGCATTCCAGGTCATCGGCGCGGACCTTGTTGTAACGCTGGCAGCTGAAGCGGGACAATTGCAACTGAATGCGATGGAGCCGGTGATTGTTTTCAACCTTTTGCAGTCAATGAAGTTGTTGACGAACGCGTGCGAGACGCTCACCGACAAATGCGTTGTCGGCATCACCGCCAACATTGAGCGTTGCCGGCAGAATCTTGAAGCTGGCACTGCACTTGCGACCGCACTTGTATCACTTCTCGGGTACGAGCGATCCGCGCAGATCGCGAAGGAGGTTCTGGAAACCGGCCGGACTATAAGCGAGGTACTTGAGGCGACGCAGGCATTGCCAGCGAGCGTCAAGAACGACCTGCTAAATCCCCTCCATCTCACGAAACCGTCGAGACTTCGGACACCGGACTGCTAGGTGGGAAGGGTGACCGAGGGAGGCTGGGGTACGCCTTGGTTCTCTCAATGGCCAAGTGGCCCCGCCTATTTCAACAAAGAAACGAGGGCCACCAACGAGTCGCGTTGAACCAATGCAGCGCCTTCACGGACTTGGCCAGCTTTTTCCAAGAACGACCAGATTGGGCCTGATGATAGGAAGATAATGCCGACCAGGACCGCAGCAGAGACGACATGAAAATTGGCGGGTTTGAGAAGTCGGGTAAACACCACTTGTTCCTCCTGGTTCCTTGTAGATTTGAGTGTCATTTAAACCGCTTTTGTTGTCCCCTTCTCACTCTTCATCTAAGTGACGCAAGATGACGCACGATAAAGCTGGGCCACGGCGTTGATGGCGAGTTCGGCCCAGCGAGCTCCCTGAAAAAGAAAGGTCTCGCCAAACCTGTTTGATAGCGCAGCAAATTTCGCGTCGATCGTGGTCATTGGTGATCCGTCCGAGGTCAAGCTGGGCGCTCGGCTCACTCGTCAACACGCTCAATACAAGGGACCAGCATCAGATGCTTGCAACACATCAAAGACCCTATCTGGCGTTCTTTCTGCTCGCCACATCAACCGGCGCCTTCATGGCCCGGATCCCGGATCTCCAGACCAGGCTGGGAGTCGACAAAGCCCAGCTCGGTATGACGCTGATCGGATTGGCCGTTGGGTCTCTTGTGTCGCTTTCGACGTCTGCCCCCATCATCGAGCGTCTTGGTAGCAAGCGGGCGCTTTCCATTGCGATACCTGGTATCGCGTTCCTGCTCGCTCTCACCCCTATTCTACCCAGCGCGGAATTTGTCTTCGGGTGCCTGTTTCTGACCGGCCTGCTTGCGGGATCCCTTGAACTGACTTTGAACGTGGAGATAGGGCGTATCGAGGCGGTGAAGGGCTTCAGCATCATGAACCGATCACACGGTTTTTGGAGTGTCGGTTTCTTCGTGACCGCCGTCACCGCGTCGTTTATCCGACAGGCGGGAATTCCGATGTGGTCGCATATGCTGTTCGTAGCTGTGATCGTCAGCATTCTGGCCATGCTCACCGTGAAGGGCATGGTGAATTCGCCAAGCCTTGCCGTCACCGAAGACGCGAAGGCGCCCTTCGTTGCTTTCCCAACGCTCGCGCTCATGCCGCTGTGCATCATCGGCATCGCAGCGTTCCTTGTAGAGGGCGCGGGGCTCGATTGGTCAGCGATCTATATGCGGGACGTTTTCGGTTCAACTCCCTTCATCGGGGGATCCGGACTGACGTTGTTCGCACTCTTCATGGCAGTCACACGCTTGACCATCGACCCCGTTGTCGACCGGTTCGGAGCAGGGCCGGTTGCACGCGTCCTCTTGATCACTTCTGTGATCGGCCTGGCTTTGGTCTGGCTCACCCCACATGAATACGCCGCCCTGGCTGGTTTCGCTTTGATGGGTGGTGGTTGCAGCGCCGTCTATCCGATGGCGGTGTCTGCGGCAGCCCAAAGGACCGACAGACCCTCGGCAATCAACGTGGCTGCTGTCAGCCAAATGGCGTTCGTGGTGTTCTTTCTGGCACCGCCGCTCCTTGGTTTCGTTGGTGAAGCGTGGGGCATGAGGGCGGCATATGCCGTTTGTATCCCGCTTATACTCATTTCCATCCTTCTCAGCGGGGCGTTGAAGTCCGGGGGCAAATCGAAGTCCGCTGTCAGCGGAGCGAGTCACGAAACCGCATTGTGACACTGCCGGGGATCGTGCGACGGTTGAGTGCACGCTCGCGCGTTGCGAGGATGTTCACGTTCTGTGCTTGCAAAGTCGCATAATGTATCGACTGGAAAATTAGCGAGCCTAGCGCTCCTAGAGTGCGAAGTGTCCAGTTATCCCAGTATGCGGACAAGGAGCTGCCGAAGTCCGGGCTCTCCCACTTCGTATGCGGCGATTGGAGCCGGCACCCATCGGTTCGAGCGGACACCCCTTTCCGGGTAGTCAGAGGCGAGCGAGCGCACGGCAATCAGGTGTACGCGAACCCGGTAAACTAAAGCGCTGCTATCCTTGCAATACGTAAACCCGCCCACTGAATGTTCAGTGGAAACTCCGATTACTCCCGCCTCTTCAAATGCCTCACGAGCAGCTGCGTCCTTGCTCGTTTCTCCAGTTTCCACGTGACCCTTCGGAATGCCCCAGCGCCCGCTGCTCTTCCCCGAAATCAGCAGCACGTCATATCCATCTGCTCCACGCGCCCTGCGATAGCAAATGGCGCCAGCTTGACGGACTTCGCTTGGCGCGGGACCGAGGGCATTTACACGGGTTGGCAGGCGGGATGCGAATATCGTTTGCATCGTCGGTTCCTCGTTGAGGCGAACGGGAAACAGAGTAGGCTCGGCTTTTGCGCCATCAGTTTTAAGACGGAAAATCGGGAAACTCAACAGAAGCAATCCCGAGATACCTCCCCGAGCCGTCCCACAGCATTTCGCCTTGAAAGAAAGCAAAAAGCCCTTCCTCTTAGACGACAAGAGGAAGGGCCGGGCGTCTGAGCGTTCGACTTCACAGACATTTCATCTGTGGCTTAAATACTCAAGACATCAAGCCCTTCGAGGAAAATTAGCTAGCAAAGGCTTTCTCGCACAGTTTGGCGGCTGATCCGTCTTTCTTGGAAAGGCGAGAATATGCAGGGAACGTCTTAGAACAAAAGGAGAAGTTGTATGGTGGGCCTGGCAGGACTCGAACCTGCAACCAGTCGGCCATGAGCCGACGGCCCTAACCATTGAGCTACAGGCCCCCACCAGAGAATCTCCAAGGACAGGGAACCGATTGATCAAGCTCGGGTCTGGATGAATTTCTTCGCAAACTTTGGCGCTGCGAAGGAAGCAACTCCGAGCCGTCGACGTCAGCAATGTCATATTCCGACCCAGTTTTCCCATCCGCCCGCCGGTTCGTATCCCTTCAAGGCGAGGGATGAAGGTCGGCGCTCGGCCGCTTCCTAGCTGGTGGCTCTGAAAGCCGACCTTGGCATTCAGAGCAGTGGACCGACCGCATGGACGACGAACGGAGCGACGGCCCTTACTTTACCGTGATGGCAATACCGCTGAGATCGGCGTTGACTTGCAGGCCTACCTGCTTGCCTGAGAGCTCGAGTTGGGCGCCCTTGTCATTGGTCATGACGATCACCTGGGCCCCTTTTCCGAGCGCGCCGCCACCACCCGCCGCACCGTAGACCCCCGTCACATCTCGGGCGCGGCGAATGTGGCGAACATTACCATGGAAATAGGTCTTAGAAGCCCCGAAGGCGAGGCCGCCCGAGATGCCGCCGACAGAGATGGGATAGCGGCGACCATGGAAGGTCAGCGTGCCCTCGCCTCCAGAGCCACCCACAAAGAAGGCAGCTTTGTAGACCGAGAAGCTGATCGTACCGCTGTCGGCATGCGCGGAGCCGGCAAAGCTGATTCCCGCCGCAGCGATAACCGCAGCCGCGACTGAACGAAATCTGGACGAAATCTTCATGATGCGAGTCTCCTCAAAATCGAGGCTTACCCAGCCAGGAGGGCACGTCAGCGTCATGCCAAAGTCACAGCTGAAACAGTCTTGCCCGTCATTAGTTCCAAGCACGCGGACAGAATCCGGCTGCGAGAAGGCCGCCACGAAACGAGGCGGATGGCAAACATGGTCTCGGTGGCAGGGCCGGTGGGCAGCCAACGCTCGGCTGGCTCAGAATTGCCTTTTGGGATTGATTTCGGAAGTGCGCTCGGGCGGTTGAGATTGCGGAACCCGATCAGCAGGCGATGGCCTCCAGCCAAGGGCAGCTTGTCGGTCAGTTCCTGATCGACCGAGGAGGCATCGCACGCTGGAGCTTCACTCAAGTCCTAGAGGCTGGACTCAATACGTGAGGATCTGATCTCGGCAGCTTCCCAAGTCCGACATTAGTGAGCTTGACTTTGACTCATTCCTGCACTAGTGCGCCCGGCTGAATGCCGGGCGCATGGCAAATTCCACGCTCAGTCCCGGCCCGTCAATCAGGCTGCCTTGCGGGTCGTCGATGCCTTATTGATGGAGGTGACTGCAAGGTTGGTAAGTTTATTGTTCGTTGCTTTTTCCTGGTCGAGGATCTCAGAAAGGAGCGTGTGCGCTTCGTCGTGTCCAAGATCTTTCGCCCACTCGCGAAGTGACCCATAACGGGCGATTTCATAGTGTTCCACGGCCTGGCATGCAGCCAGAAGGCCCGCGTCCAGCGCGGTCCCTTTCGCCTCGTTTATGAGACCATCGGCTTCCTTGATTAGTCCCTCAATGGCGTCGCACTTTTCGCCGGCGGGCTTCTTTCCGATGGATTTGAATACCTGATCGAGCTTCTTGATCTGATCCTTCGTTTCCGAAAGATGCTCCTCAGCCGCCTTTTTCAACTCCGGGCTCTTGGCCGCCTTGGCGACATTGGGAAGAGCCCTGGTAATAGCGTTTTCGGCGTAATAGACGTCCTGAAGCGTGTGTTCGAACAGTTCGGCAAGCGAGTTCATGCTAACTCTCCTTTGTGAATGAATGCCGTAGAAGAAGCTTCGTCTGCGCTTTTCGTTCCAAGCAGCAGCTACTTTTGGATTTCTCGTGCCGGGCCGGGCGGCACGGCCGGACACTGAAGTAGCAACCAGACGCGCTGGCACGATGCGCCTGCCATTTGGCAGGCACTTACAAAGTGCTAGCAGAGGCGACTGGCCGAGTTCTGGTCAGTCAATTTGCTTTTCATCAGCACTCTTGCCGTCCGAGCTTTCCGACCGCTCCTCAAAGCGACGGAGGCTCTCGTGGTGCGGAGAAACCTTCATCTCGCCGCTTTGCCGATGGTATCGGCCATATGCGCTCCACGAAGGCCCATGGGAAGCGGCCTGCCGGTGGTCGAGTCCTTTGCAGTTTGATGCTCAAGTTCAGCATTGAGCTCGGCACCAACGAGAAGCAGGGTCACGGACAACCAGAGCCATATGAGGAAGCCGACGAGGCCGCCTAACGCACCATAGCTGGCAGCGTAGTCAGCAAGATTATTGAGGTACCAGGCATAGATCAGAGACATCACAATCCACGCGGATGTTGCGAAGATCGATCCCCACGTCAACCAACGGAGCTTTGCCGGCTGGCGACTGGGACCGACACGGTAAACGACCACCGCCCCTGTCAATGCGGCGACGACCACGAGTGACCAGCCAATGAGGAGGACTATGGTTTCGTTCGCCGGATCGAGCAACGCAACGCCAAGGATTGTGGGTATCGCTGCGGTGATGCCGATCATCATGATGAGGGCGATCATCGCGCAAAGGGTAAAAATGATGGCAATGAGATTGAGCCTGAGAAACCCACGCTTCTCGACTTCCTGGTAGGCAACATTCATCGCGTCGAAAATCGCGAGCGTACCGCTTCGGGCACTCCAAAGGGTAACGGCGAAGCTGATGAAAAAGGCAAGACTCAAGGTCGCGTCACGCATTTGGACGAGCGCGCGAACCTGGGTCGCGACAATGTCGAATGCCCCCGGGGGGAGGACATAAGCGAGCGTTCTCAAATGCTCCGCTATATCGACAGGATCGGCGAGCAGTCCATAAAGGGCCACGATCGCGCCCAGTGCTGGAAACAGGGCAAGAAGTAGATAAAACGTGACGCCAGCTGCAACGAATGCGACCCGGTCGTTGGAGACTTCGTTTATGACGCGCCAAAGCACATCATAGAGCCCCTTGGGAGGTATTTCCTCGGGTACATTGGCGTTGCGGCCGCGACCTTGGTCAATATCGTCGCCTGGGGGATACAGCGTTTCGCCTTGTCTCGCGCTCAGAGTGCGCCCTTTAAGCGGAGCAGCCAGAGCGAGAGCACCGCGATCGCACAAAAGCTGACGACGACTTGACGATCGGTTGACTTTAAGGCCATCGGCAAAGTTCCCCCCAGTTTTCCTTTCTAACGGCTGCCACGCAGAATGGATGCGCAGGAAACCGTTTTTCGCCTGTGCGGCGTGATCCTGAAGGCTCAGCGGGGCCGCACGAACGCGGTCCAGACGTATCCCACAACACCAGCCATAACGAGAGCGGGAACGAAGTGGCGTCTGACCTTGTTTTCTACCGCTTGGATGGCGACATTTGCCTCTAACACGGCCAATCGCGAACTTCCGGCTGCGATGGTGGCGAGTTCTGTGCGAAGCCGGATTACGTCTGTCCGCAAAGCCTCTAGCTGCGCCGCGCGAGTGAGATGGTAGGATTGGACGTTAGTGCTGCCCGCCGTCTCGCGATCAGTTCCTTCCCGTGTCGTGTCGGTCAACTGCGATGCTTCAACACTGTCATCGCGTGTCTGATCCATCATGGCGTAGTCCTCCTTTGGTTCCTTTCAACCGAGGAGGATGACCGTTGTTCCACCATCGCGCTTCTCAGCCGCACCGAAGACGCTGAAACATTATTACTTCGGGGAGGCAATGCGGTTTGACCGGGGAAGACTGGACGAGGGCTCCCGTCGTTGCCGCCGCTCTCTGCGGGATCGAACGCCCTCTCGGATCCGCAGCGAAAACTTAGTTCTTTTTCTTGGCGCTAACCGTAGCCTTCGTCGTGAGCCGGAAATCGGCCATCTCCTGCGCCGTCAAATAGTAGAGATGATCCGGCGGGGTTTCCAAAGCGTGGAACCAAAGGCCCGCAGAAATTCCCATTGTGTCGAGATGGCGCGCGACCCGGGCAGTGGCAGACTGGGCTGCAGACATGGCTTCCTCTGCAGTCGGCCGGTCATTGGTGCCGCTGAATAGCTGGTGCACACCAACTACCGCGTCAGATTCCACAAGGCGCTCGACACCGCCTGATAGGATAATCGGGCAGGAGGATGCGCACAGCGCTCTCGATGCCACCTTGGTGCGAAGTCTCTTGTCTCTGATCAGCTTGGAGATCGCCAACGCGTCGTCGACCGAACCGCCCGGGGAATTGAGCTCAACGGTTTCGACATATTCACCGCGTTGTTGGATCTCGCGGGCAAATCGCAAAGCTGCGCCTAAGTCGAGCGTCCCCTCCGCAAGCAAGGAGCCGCCTGGGCCAAGATCGAATGTCATGGCCTTCGCTAAATCTTCGATCGGGCTTGCCGGAGTTGCCGTAGGCCTGTTCGGATCCACATTGGTTCCCGCAGGTGGCAAGAAGGGTGGCGTGTGGGATGGATCGAAGGCTGGCAGCTGCGTCTTCGTCGCGATTTCGCGAACGTCGATAAGGAGAAAAATTACCGTCAACGCCAGCAGCAGCAGGAAGGTGCCCCGCATCAACGCGCCATCGTCCAGGCGCTTCAGCACCCTGATCGGTTCATCGATCCTCATTCGATCGATCCTTTGGACGAGTTCGTGGATCGAGACTGGTGATGTTGTTTTGCTCCTCCGGTCTTTTCTCTGGTTCCAGCTCTGCAACAGCCTCTTCGAGGTTTATCCCGTTTTTCGTCAAGGCGCGCTGCACTTCCAAAGCCTGCAAAAGTTCGGCTGCCGTGATGCGCTCCGCAAAGGGCATGCTTTCCTCCTGTTTGCGGATTGCACCATGGGCGACGGCGAGAATGAAGACCAAGACGCCGGGCAGCAGATCGATGGAGATGGCGCCGGCCCAGGCGGGAATAAAGTCTGCGGCGTAACGCAGCACAGCTTCTGCGGAAGATAGCGGCACAAACCTGCGTTCCGTCACCGGTGTGCGCGCAAGGATTTCGTCGGCGGCGTCGGAAAGAACCTTTGACTGGGCGGCGACCGAAGCACGTACCGTTGCCATTACCCTGTCCTGACGGTCGACAAGGTCTGCATCGCCACCGTCGGCAACAGGAGCAATAAAGCCGAGAGAAAGATCGTCGGCCGCGCGGCGGATCGAAGGGGCGATCGACGTCTGGCCGAGCGAGGCTATGACGCCCGTGAGCGCTACGACTTCTGAGGAAAATTGATCGGCGCGCGGCTCGATTGCGCCGGGTGCCGACACCAGGGTGCGCATGATCCCCAGCCGCTTTTGTCCCTGATTGAACAAGGTGGTTACTTGTTCGCGCGAAGCGTTGATTCCGCTCTCAAGATCTTTCATCTGCGCTGACATTTGAGACAGCAGCTGCACGACGCTTCCAGAGCCTGTCGTGCCGGTGAGAGCGCCTGATTGCCGTTCAGAAAGGGCAAGCTGAGCGAACCGTTCGGATGCGCGCTGGATGTCGGGCAGAAGGCTCTGGGCGGCCAGCGCGTTTTGGTGCGCCTGGTCAAGGTCGGCGGTATAGTCCTCGACGGTTTCTGCAAGATGCTGCTCGAGTGCGGCAGAACCGGCGAGTGCCGCCGCATTCAGCCAGCTGGACATAGCGACGATCATGGCCGCGCCTAGGGCCATGACGCCGAGCATGGAGGCGCGACCCGTATGGGTGGTGATATGCGGATAAAAGCGGGCCATATAGGACCAGAACGCGTAGATGCCGACTGAAACGGAAGCCGAGTAGATGATCGCAGCAAAGAACACCGCGGTCGGCGAGCCATCGAGGATGCTGCGGACGCCGAGGTAGGTGTACACGCCTGACGCCAGGGCCAGCACTGCTACGGCAAACCGCGTCATCGTCTCGACGGCGGCAACCCCGTCGTGCAAACGTTGGGATGCGCCGGTCGCCATGGGCAAGTCTCCGCAAAAGGAATGTATTCCTTAAAAGAGGATGAAGAAACAGGCGGAATAAAGGCCGGCTTCTTTGCGGTGGCGTGTGGTTTAGAGCCCGTCGTCAGGTAGCTCGCACTCAAGAAAGCGCAAAGGCAGGCCGTCAGACCTCACCATCGGCTTACGAATCCGCGTCTTTCCTCACGATTTGATGGAGCCTTGGGCGAGTGAAGCACGCACCTTGGCATGTACCGGCACGGTCAGGTAGCGATGGATGAGATCAGGAGACGCCCTCTTGCCGTGATGCTTCATCATCTCAGACAGCAAGATCCGATCTCCTTCGAATGGCTCATATTTCAATGACGACCCGGCAGCGATGCGGCCGCTTTCTATGACCCGACAGTAAAATCCGGGGCGGGCGGCTGTCAGATATCTCTTGGCGAAGGCAGGGTCACCTAGCCACTCACACAAGGTACGACACGGCATTCTTGGCGCTGTCGCTTCCAGCACGACGTTTCCAATGGAGAAATGGTCGCCAAGCGCGACAATCCGGTTATCCAGCCCTTCGATGCATAGATTTTCTCCGAAAAACCCCGGCGGGATGGCTTTGTTCAATAGGCCTTCCCACCAAAGACGGGTTATGTTTCCCTCCACGCACAGCGCCTGCTCGGGGCCGCCATGATGCTTGCGGTTGCAAACGGCGTCGTCTTCAAGGCCCTCAGCGGTCACTGACATAGCGAAGTTGATAGGTTGCTTGTGGATTCCCGTCCGGACCGTTTTGCCAGGTCGATCCTCGGGTATTCCCACGCATACGGCCAGCACCCTCATGCGTCCGCCTTCCGCAACGACTTGCAACTCGCTGTCAGAGTTCAGAGCAGGGCCACCATCGCAGCGATCGATCGCGAGTGCCGCCAAGGCCGCATCCAGCAGGACCGCACGGCTGGCTTTGTTTCGATATGCTCGAGACATGGTCTCACCTCAAATATCAGGGAACGCAAAACTTCAACGCGTCATCGCAAGATCCGAAGGACAGACGCCCAGCATTTGCATCGGTGCATTCGTCGAGCGCCTCCGCGTACGCAATTCCGTGATCCACCGGCCAACAGTCGCTGAGCAAATGCGCCGCTTGAACACCGGTGTCCAAACGATCTGCACCCGTCGAGCGCGGGCAACTGAATGATGATGCATTCGTCCGAAGTAACATCGCCCGATCCTCTGTCCTTGGGCATAACGAGGGGATAGCCCGTTCGTTCCCGTCCACATGTCGAAGCGGGCCACGGCCCAGTCAGGCAGTGGATGCGGAACAATCCCGTGCGCTGTCTATTGTTGACTGAAGGAGTCTACCAATGACGCGGGATATTAGAAACGCCACGTTTTACGTATTGAAGCAGGACGACCCTTCAACGCTTGGCGATGCAGTTCCGGTTGGGTTTGACGAGGCTTACGAGGAGGCCAAGAAGCTCACGGAAAACGGTGGAGCCGTTCACGTTCTTTATACAGAGGACGCAACCCAGATGCAGCTGACACGGTTCGCCGAGGCCGGCATCAGAACCAGCCTGGCTTCTCAAGGGTAGGAGGCAAAAAAGCGACTGCTGATCAAGGGCCGTGATGAAGCGCGATTGGCATGCGGGCGTAATTCCCGGATGGACTGAGGCACCCCGCGCAAAAGTCCAACGTGCCTATCGACACAACCAACTCCCGGAACAAACACAGCCAGCTATCGGTTTGCCTCATGAAGAGGAGCCCAGTATGAATACGATGCCGACTGAACCGATCCCGAGGCCCCCTGACCCTAAATTCCCGCCAGGAATGCCGCCGGACGTGCCGTGTCCACCGATCGAGGAACCAGAGCCCGACATCCTTCCGGACGAGGTTCCCAATCCGAACCCGGATGAGAATGATCGGCCACCGAAGCAGTAAGCGTGACTGCGGTGCAGACAGCGCAGCAAGCGGAGCGGAACGATGGCCGCAACCCGGAGTTATGTTCAAAGAGAAAGGGAGCCGGCGATGATCGAAAGTTGGAACGAATGCGTGATCATCCAGCTTCCGGATCTGGACGGGGTGCAAATAGTATGGACACCCGGCCGCGCAGCCACGCTGCTTAGTGAGAGTTGGCCGATCGATTACGGAGTCGCCTATTTGGATGCCCTCAACAAATGCACGGACGCAATGCTAGGCACCTACCCATGGGAACAAGCGCGAGACGCATTCCTGGAGGCCATTGCCGAGGCTAAGGTCGCAAAGCTGCGCTAAATCGCAATGCCGCCGCCGGGAGAATAGTATCGGCGTGCCCCTTGAAGTGAACATTTCCCTGAGAGCTCGCTGGATGTCCCCTTAATGGCGGCGCCCAGTTGTCAGTGGGACATCTAGTCCTAAGGCTGAGGCTCGTTGGCCTTGTACCTAAACATACAGACATCAGTGGGCTGGCTACGGGATTGGGAAGTTTCCGATCGCGTCGCCCCTGGCTGTAGTGGCAAGACGTCTTGACCATGGGCGAGGCGGTGCAGGATGAGGTCCATCGCTGCCCGAAGATTGGCGCCGGTCACGTCCAAGCGGGCGGCCAGACTGTTATCGTTCGGCATGGATCTCATGCAACCCCGAGACAATTAGCCCAGCGTTTGCGTTCGATTCGGTCGCAGGTGAGGTGAACGCTTCACCATGCCATCTCCCTGTGCATGAACCATGAAGCGTTGAAAGCGCAGCGGCTCACTCACCACCAGCCTGAGGTTTTCCAAAGCCGTGATCAAGCTTCGTCGGTAATTCACCGTTCGGCCCGTCCAAGGAACAAGGTTCAGACTTGCTGGTTTGAGGCACAATGACTTGGTGCTCCTGCCCGATTGAAGAGGAGGCGCAGATGATCGACGACCCAAGAGATCGCACACCCCAGCAACAACAAAGATTTTTACTGCCCGACGAAAATAACCGGGACGCGGAGAGTCTTGGCGATAATTCCGCCGATTGGCAGAGCGAAGGCCGGGGCGGCGAAAGTCCGCGCCGTGATGATCAGACCAGTCAGGCTAAAGAAGCCGCGGCGCGCGCCGTGGAGCACGAGAAGAATGCACTGGCGCGCCAACTACGCGGCCTGGCAGGCGCCATGGAAAAGGTCGGGTCCGAACTTCGCCAATCAGAGCAACCAGCGCTTGGGCGCTACACCCAGCAAATTGGGAGCTCGATCGGACGGCTGGCGCACGATTGTGAAGATCGAGAGCTCGGCGAAATTGCCGCGATGGCAGAAGATTTCGGGCGAAAGCAGCCTCTCGCCTTCCTCGGCATGGCGGCAATAGCAGGGCTAGCAGCGAGCCGTTTCCTTTCGGCCTCAACACAGCGATCCCACACCAATCCGGAAAGGGCACGGCCGAACGCTCCTCCCGCGCGCGCCAGGGACGGTGATTGGGACTTTGAGAAGGAGTTGCGAGATGCTTAACCCCCGCGATGACCGCCCTCTTTCGGAACTCATGACAGTCTTGGTCACTGACATATCCGGGCTTTTCCGGAAAGAAATCGATCTTGCAAAGGCCGAGGCAGGAGAAAATCTGGATCGCGCTATCGGCAGTCTCGAGACGCTTCTTGTGGGGCTCATTTTCGCCATCGCCGCCATTGGCGTGCTTTTGAGCGCCGTGGTGCAGGGTCTCAGCGCGTTCCTCGTCGGCCAGGGCATGCAGGAGGCAAACGCCGACGCCTTGTCAGCCGTAATCGTCGGCGTCCTCGTCGCTTTACTCGCATGGGCAATGATCTCGCGCAGCCTTGCCAAACTGTCGAACCGCACCATGCGCTTCGACAAGACAACGGCGTCCCTCCAGCGTGATCTCGAGGTAGCCAAGGAGACAGTACGATGACCACCGATACGCATTCGCCTGCCGAGTTAGAGCGGGAGATCGACGCCGACCGACAGAGGATCGAAGAGACGCTTCACGCCATCCAGGAGCGGATGTCGCCCGGTGAGTTGATGGATGAATTTCTGGATTACGTGCGGCGCAGCGGCGGAGCTGAATTTCTCAAGAACCTCGGCGGTGCGATGAAAGCCAATCCAATTCCAGTGGCCCTGACGGGTGTCGGCCTTGCATGGTTGCTGGCGGATCCTGCGTCGCGCGCACCTCAAACTCTACCCCCAGACAATGGTGCAGACAATTATCCACTCGCGTCTGTCAGTGGCACTTTACGGCGCGTTGGGCCGGTCGAGGCAAATTTTGGCGAGCGCTACAGCCACTTCGCAGACGACAATGGCAGTCGCTTCCGCGCCCGTACCGATACCGCCGGCCGTCGAGCCGGACATTTCGTCGATCCGACCGGTACCGTCTATCGTGGCTTTGCCGACACCGCCGGGCGAGCGATCACTGATATTCGTGACGAGAGGGGAAATTTGTTCGATGAAGCGTCTGGCTGGGCATCGGCAACGTGGCGAGAAATGAAGGGCGCGGCAAGCGGACTTTCCGATACCATTGCTGGTACCGGCCGGTCAGTGGCAGACGGCGCTCGCGATGTTGGCCAGGCGGCACATGCCCGCGGAGCGCAGTTGAACGCGGCCATTCTAAGCAACTTTCGCGACCAGCCGCTGGTTGGAGGTGCGCTTGCGTTTGCCATCGGCGCCGCGATTGGCGCCGCACTGCCTGCGACCGCACTGGAGGATGAGGTGGTCGGCGAGACTGCGGACCGAGTTCGCGATCAACTCGCGGCCACGGCCGATGCCGCGGCAGAGGGGGCAATCGACGGTGTAAAAGGAGTTTTGGACGAAGCAAAGAAGGCGAGTGAGGCACGTTCTCCCGGATGAACGCTCAACCTTCGCGTGGCGCGCCGCCCAGGGCACGCCGCTGCGGATGGCGGCTCGTGCTTTCACGTCCTTCGCGAAGTGACCGCAAGAGCAGCGGTGAAACGAGCACAAATCCGGCGGTGGGTTTCCGAAGACATGTCAGGCGCCGCACGAGAGCCATCGGACAAAAAGGGTCCGGGTGAGGACTGGGACGTCCGATCTTCTTGTGACGGCCTCCGTGGGACGGGACACCGTGAAAGAACCATCGCAGTCGTGGATTGCCGGCTTTCGACACCCCTTGTTCCCGGTCGGTCGCCCTGGTCTGGCATGGCATCGGCGCCAAGCCCGCATAGGCGGCGACCTGCCTGCGATTATCAAAATGCCGCGACAACCCTTCGGTCCAAAGTACCGCCGCACAGCGTTTCGCCAATTCGGTCTGGAACGGAATGACTTTTCACTGGTTAGACATCCCAAAGGAGAACGTCATGAATCAGTTGATCTACCTTGTGGGCCTTGTCGTAGTCGTCATCGCGATACTGTCTTTCTTCGGATTGCATTAGATCGCACTCAACCGCTGCGAGGAGCGAGAGGGTTCCGCCTTCCCCGTCATTGCCGTGACGAGGCCTTTCCAATAGAGCAGCCCCACTGACGGCGTTGCATTCGGGCAACATCGGCGCATACTGCTGCCATCGCCGAGCTGTTAATACGGGCCTCGGCGGCTGGAAGATAGTCCGCGCTTTCGCCCCAACAGGAGGTCGCGCGATGTCTTCCACGACCAGGCAAATGGCGCTTCTCCCTCACGAACTGAATAAGATCGACCAGGTCTTCCAAGACATCCTGCAGGAGCGCGGGTTGCCGCGGAATTGTGAGGCAGCTGAAGTCATAGCAAGACGCCTTCTCGGTTACTACCAGAGAGGCATCCGAGAAAGCGGCGCCCTGAAGTACATGACCGCATCTGACAAGAGACCGGAAGCACTGGGCGCGTTCCTCCTTGGAAACAACCCAGAAGTCTCAACGCACAGGGTTGCAGCAGACCCAACCATCCACATCAGCCCTGACGAACTCGACATGCTACAGCGGACATTCGACCGGGTGTGTCTCTGGTGTAGCATTCCACGCTATGGGAAACGCGCGGAACGGCTAGCCCGGCACCTTACCAATCAATTCCGCGACGGCGTGAACGATGAGGCAGCGCTATTCGATAGCGCCATGTGGCTCGAGCAGAATTCCGACCGCGATCGATATCGATCGGATGCATAGAAATACTTTTGAGTCACTCGGCGGAACGTTATCTGCGCCCGTACGTTCCTGTATCGCCAGCGCCACTCTCCGCTGCGCAACACGAGGCCGGGCTCCAAGTCTTCAAGTCCCAAACCTTGGAGCCCGTTGAGTACCATCCTGCTTGGCCCCACCTGACGGCGGGGCCATTGCTTTTTCCCCTGCCCCAAATTTCTTAAGAGCACTTTGCGCCCGGCGACCTGGCCGCGTCTCGCCTAGGTCAAACGAGGACCTGATATGTCTAAATGACGGCAGTCGTCGACGTGATCGAGGTTGGGTGCGGCATCAGCGCCGTTGGCCACGACATGTACGTAATTGGCGATGCCGACGAGCAGCAAGCCAGGATCGAAGAACCCAGCCGTATCGGCGAGAAATACAGTAATCGCGAGCCAACTCAAGTTGGAGATCGTCCCCTACCTTCAGTCGATTGGAAGGTTCGTGGGACTTAGCTTGGCCTGAAACACGGCACTAGCAGCGGCAGCCTTCCGCGAGGGCCATCAGACAATGGTCGGAAGCGCTGCCAGACGAAGGTCGAACATCATTGATTTCGGGAACGAAAGATCCCCAGCAAGGTTGGTCAGAGGTTCCCCGCATCGCGAGTGGAACAGCTAAACACAAGATTGGAGAAGAAGATGAAAAAGCTTGTCAGCACCGCCCTTGCAGGGATGTTCTTGGTGGGTACTTCTGCCGTCGCCCTGTCTCAAACGGTGGTGATCACGCCAGAACAGGAAACAGTCGTTCGCGAATATGTGAAGAAAAAGCCGATTGCTTCCATCAATCTTCCAGGCGTGGAGCTAAATGTCGGCTCGGTGCTCCCAGAAACGGTCGAGCTGCACACGATTGATGCACCGGACATTACCTACAGATATGTCGTCGTTGACAACCGAACGGTGCTGGTAGACCCAGGAACTCGCAAGGTCGTTCAGGTTATCAACTAGCTCGACGCTGCATCAAAGCAGCTTTTTTCCAAGCCGCGTGGCAGCAACGCGTAGCTGTCTTGTCTTGGTGGGCAACGGCGCCCGAGCATTCCTTGGCCGCATGGAACCAGCTTTGGTGCCGTTGCTCGATTGCGGGAGGACTTACCAGTGCATGAACGACATCTTTACCGAGCGTCAGAGAAAAAATTCACGACAGGCCTCCCCATCGCACTGATGCTTTTGTCCATGATGGTAATCGTTGCGTACCTGCTTGTCGGCGCTACCTTGAGCGACGGAGATCAGACGGTCGCCATCGTTCTTCCGAAGCCGATTGTAGCCAGCTCGCGATAGGCGCGGTTGTCCGATCAACGCCAGTGAGGAAGCAGCATGGGTTTGATTGGCGATGGCGCTACCACGTACCGCCAACAGCTTCGCGAAACCAGAGATCAAAAGCTCGTTGCTCTGTTCGAGTCCTATGACCTGGCTTCATCGAAGCTCAACGACCTGGTGTGAGAAGTCCCGCGGCAAGAAGGATCTGATAGGCGGATCGAACGCTCAGACGGAAGGGCCTGGATTCTACCCGTTTCGGATCTGGGGTCTTTCTTGTCATATCGAGGCAACGGCGGCAGCCGCCCCGCTTGAAATCCTTGGAAAGGGACAGCCGTTCGATCTCGTTGTGACCGATTGCTCGGCGTCAGGCGTCCGTATCGGGTTGCGCCCGTCCTGCGGGGATGGTGCTGCCAGTGGCAGACGGTGGATCGCTGGCGGGAAATGAGTTCTTCAAGCCTTCGACGAGCTGCTCTTCCAAGGTGCCGGTATCCTTGGCGCTACGAGCACTTCGCAATGATTGAACGGCAGGCGAACCGGTAGCGTCGACTTCATCGGCGTCGTCGTTCTCGACCTCACCGAAGGTAGCCACTTGCACCATCAAGGCTTTCGCCTTTGTCACGGCGTCGTCAACGCTGAGATTGTCCGTCGAGCTTTGAAGACGGACCGAAATCACGTCGCCGCCTTCAGCGACCCATTCGACCGTCTTTATGCCGCCTGCATCGGATAAGACCTGTTGCCCGACGATGTTCATGGTAGCTACCTCCAATGACTTCCCAGGCTAGAACCCGCTTGAACGTCAGTTGTTCCGGGAGAGGGAAGATTGGAAAAGGATGCCACCACGCAGGACAATGACGTCACGGTAGACTTCCGCGCGAAAGGGAACGGCTGCGATTAGGCCAAATGCTACTGGCGACTGGCGCGACAGATAGTGTTGCCACTGCCGACAATTGCAGACGCTGGGCGGCTTTACATTTCATTGGCAGCCAACGCGCAGGCTCACGTGGTGCGGACCACCATCTTGCCGCCTTGCCGATGGTGTCGGCCACATGCGACCCCCGAATTGGAGACTTCGTGCGCGCGCGAATGCACATCCTGCCGAAGCCGGCCGGAAGGGTGGAAATCCTGGAGCGGCCACTCGGGCGCCGGAGGTTGTTGTGATCTCCGGCGTCCGTTCTTTGCGCTGGCGCGGCCGTCTACGATCGCGCAAGCCATCGATGGAGACGATGATCATTGGGAACGTTTACGCCGCCTCGACATTTCCTTTAAAGGTCGCAGGCCGTGTCAAACGGACGCGATGGAGATGGAGAACAGGAGGATTTTTCCGTTTTCTCCTTCTGGCCAACGCAGTGGCAGTCGAGCTCCCCACCCATCAGGTCTGCGACCGACTGAAATCCCTGCGCCTCTCCGAAATGCAGAGCATAGTTTTGAGTGTCACAACTCGGACGAGACATGGGCCCTCAGCGAGAACGAATGAGCGAAACGCAAAATCTGCTGTCGAAGGGAAGGCTCAGCCACACGGCGCGCAGCTTCGCTGTACTCGAACCAGACAAGTCTGCGCTCGCCTTTCTCGGGAAAATTCCGTCGCAACCTCGAGACTTCCATGGTGTGGATCTGAACTTTGCAGGCGATCTTAAGACCACTGTCCAGTCGCTTTCTGTAGACATAATGGCCAAACGGAACCCTCTTGCATTTGCCCTCTACGCCCGCTTCCTCGTATGCTTCCCTTGCCGCTACCTCATGGGCTCGTCTTCCCCTCATCGGCCATCCCTTCGGGATGACCCAGCGGCCGGTATCGCGGCTCGTGATGAGAAGAATTTCCAGAGGTTGACCTGGGCGGGTACGGTAGCACAGGGCGGCGTATTGCAGCCGCGGCGGACGGCGAAGCATTAGCTGCACGTCGGAAAATACCCTGTGCAGCAGGTGCATCGCTTTGTCTCCCAATTTGCGGGGCACCCATGGCCCACTCGCGACAGGAAAGAAACGAGGACATCGACGATTGGTTCCGTGACTACACTTGCGGCGGCTCGCCAACCGGACTGCGTCTACCCGCGCGCATTGAGCTACACCGTCCCCCACCGTCGGAACCCCAAACCGGCAAACGAGTTTATGGAGTAGAAATCACCCGAGGACTGCCTAATGACCGATCGTCTGACCATGCAAGATCCCCGAACGCAGTATCCGTCCCCACCCTTCGATCCCCACCCGCAACGCGCGCCAGGTCTCGTTGCCGAAATGAACCCCAGGCCTGATCACGGCGAACAGAGTTACCGTGGGGCAAATCGGCTGAGGGGGCGAAAGGCCCTGATTACAGGCGGTGATTCAGGGATCGGACGGGCCGCAGCCATCGCATTCGCGCGGGAGGGGGCGGATGTCGCCATCTCCTTTCTGCCGGAAGAGGAAACGGACGCAAAAGAAGTCATTGAATTGGTTCAGGCGGAGGGCAGAAAGGCTCTAGCACTGCCCGGTGACGTGAAGAATGAAGACTGGTGCCGTGAGTTGGTTTCGCGAACATTGCGTGAGCTTGGTGGCATTGACATCTTGGTGATCAACGCGGCTCGCCAACAGTTTCGCAAGGATGTTTCATGCCTGAGCTCGCAGGATTTCGATGCGACGCTGAAGACCAATCTTTATGCACTGCACTGGATTGCCCAGGCGGCCGAGCCGCACTTGCCTCCCGGCGCCGCCGTGATCACCACCGCATCCATTCAGGCATATCATCCCTCTCCAATCCTGCTTGATTACGCCACGACAAAGGCGGGGATCGTCGCCTACACCAAGGCGCTGGCAAAGCAATTGATCGAAAAAGGGGTGAGGGCCAATGTCGTGGCGCCAGGCCCGTTTTGGACTGTGCTGCAGCCGAGTGGCGGGCAGCCTGACGAAAAAGTGAAAGATTTCGGGAAAGACAGCGATTTTGGCCGACCCGGCCAGCCCGTGGAACTGGCCCCGATCTACGTGTTCCTCGCGTCGCAGGAGGCAAGTTTTGTCAACGGCGAGGTTTACGGTGCAACCGGCGGCAAAGGCGTCGACTGACAGCTGGCGGGCGTAATATGTGAGCATGTCGATGACTGAAGACAGACTGTCGATCTACAAGAACAAGCGAGATTTCAGGCAAACGCAGGAGCCGAGCGGCAAGACACGGGTGGTGTCGTCGAACCGTCGGCGCTTCGTCATCCAGAAGCACGATGCCTCGCGACTGCATTACGACCTGAGGCTTGAGCTGGACGGCGTCTTTAAATCCTGGGCCGTTACCAAAGGCCCTTCCCTTGACCCCCATGATAAGCGGCTCGCCGTCGAGGTAGAGGACCACCCCCTCGATTATGGCGACTTCGAAGGAACGATCCCGAAGGGTCAGTACGGTGGCGGGACGGTGATGGTGTGGGACCGTGGCTATTGGGAGTTCAAGGGAAAAAAGTCTCCGGAAGCGGCATTGAAGAAAGGCGAGCTCAAGTTCTCGTTGGAAGGAAAGCGGCTCAACGGCAGTTTCGTTCTCGTTCGCATGCGCAATGACCGAAATGGCGGGAAACGATCAAACTGGCTGCTGATCAAGCACCATGACGATCATTCTGTCGCGAAACAGGGCGCGAAAGTGCTGGAAACGAACACGACTTCCGTTGCCTCCGGCCGCAGCATGGACCGTATCGCGACTGGCAAGGGCCGAAAGCCGCGTGCCTTCATGCTGGCAAAGGGAGTAATAGAGGCGGATGCGGTCTGGAACAGCAAACAAGGACTTGCCGCGGTGGAGCGGACAAAATTGCGAAGGGGAACGCCGACATCGCCGATTGGGGTTCTACCGGAATTCATAGCCCCGCAGCTTTGTGAAACGGTCGAACGCCCGCCCGCCGGTGACAGCTGGGTGCACGAGATCAAGTTCGATGGCTACCGACTGCAGTTGCGCGTCCTTGATGGACAGGCGACGCTGAAAACCCGAAAGGGGCTCGATTGGACTGGCAAATTCGGCGAGATCGCTGAGGCCGCGTCTGCGCTTCCTGACTGCATCATCGATGGCGAAGTCTGCGCGCTCGATGAGAACGGGGCCCCGGATTTTGCTGCACTCCAGGCAGCACTGTCGGAAGCAAAGACCGGCAATCTCATCTATTTTGCCTTTGACCTTATGTTTTGTGGCGCCGAGGACCTGCGAGCCGATTTACTGGCCGAACGCAAAGGCCGACTTCAGACGATGCTCCGCGACGCTGGAGACGACCCTAGACTCCGTTTTGTCGAGCACTTCGAGACCGGCGGCGATGCGGTGCTAAGATCCGCGTGCAAGCTGTCGCTGGAGGGGATCGTATCCAAAAGGAACGATGCTCCCTACCTGTCGGGTCGGACGGATACCTGGGTCAAATCGAAGTGTCGCGCGGGCCACGAAGTGGTGATCGGCGGCTATGCCAAGACCAATGGCCGGTTCAGATCTCTTTTGGTTGGCGTCTACAGAGGCGACCATCTTGTGTACGTCGGACGTGTCGGCACGGGGTTTGGAGCGAGCAAGGTTTCAAGCCTGCTCCCAAATCTGAAAAATGCAGAGGCAGAAACGTCTCCCTTCTCTGGCATCGGCGCACCCAAGAGGAAAGGTGAGGTTATCTGGCTGAAGCCGGACCTTGTTGCTGAGATCGAGTTTGCCGGGTGGACGGCGGATGGGCTTGTACGGCAGGGCGCCTTCAAGGGCCTTCGCCAAGACAAGCCGGCGAGGGAAGTGAAGACCGAAAAGCCGGCATCGCCGGGAAGAACGCCGACGCCGAAAGCGTCGAAGCCGACCTCTTACCGCAATGGCCAAAAAGCAGAGATCATGGGTGTGTGGATCTCCAGTCCCGACAAACCCCTGTGGCCAGACGCCGGTGACGATGAACCGGTCACCAAGGAACAGCTTGGACACTACTACGAGGCGGTCGGGACGTGGCTCATCGAGCATGTCCGGGGAAGGCCCTGTTCGATTATCCGTGCACCGGACGGAATTGCAGGCGAACAGTTCTTCCAGCGCCACGGGCTGCCCGGCACGTCGAACCTTCTTGAACTTGTGAAAGTCTTCGGAGACAAGAAGCCGTATCTGCAGGTTGATCGCATAGAGGGCCTCGTCGCGATTGCCCAAATTGGCGGTGTCGAGCTCCACCCCTGGAACTGTCGGCCAGGCCATCCTGAAATTCCCGGTCGTTTGGTGTTTGACCTCGACCCTGGAGCCGACGTGCCATTCTCCGCAATTGTTACCGCCGCAAGAGAAATGCGCGACCGGCTTGCTGGCCTCGGCCTTGTCAGCTTCTGTAAGACGACAGGTGGCAAGGGGCTTCACGTTGTGACGCCCCTTGCGGCTAAGGACCACAAGCCGCTTTCATGGGCAGAGGCGAAGGGATTTGCCCATGACCTGTGCCGGGAAATGGCTGCGGACAATCCGGATCGATATCTGACCAAGATGACCAAGAGCCTGCGTGAGGGGCGTATTTTTCTCGACTATCTGCGAAATGATCGAATGGCCACGGCAGTCGCTCCGCTATCGCCGCGGGCCCGGTCCGGTGCAACCGTGTCGATGCCACTTACCTGGACGCAGGCCAAGGCCGATCTCGATCCGAAGCGCTATACAGTCCGTACAGTACCGGCGCTGCTTGCCAAAACCAAAGCGTGGGAAGATTACTGCGACAGCGAGCGGCCACTCGGCGAGGCCATCAAACGGCTTGCAAAGGTCAGACGAGCAGCGTGATCTGTTATGGACGAGAAAGAAGACGTCAAAGCCAGGCCGACAGAAAGCGCGCGCATCGGTGCTACGGCCGACTTGCCGCACGACCGCGTAACTATCGAACAGTTTCGAAAGACGTTTCCACGCGCGCGGTGGAGCGACCGATTGAATGCCTGGTTCGTGCCGGGTCGCACGGCTGCGCGTCGGATCGGCCGCTGGCGTGCGGAGATGGAGGCGCAGCAAGGCAGTTTTGCCGATGAGAAGGGCAGGGACGCGTTCGTGTTCGAGCCGATCCAGAGCCCATATCTTAGCGCCGGCGCCGCGGCGTTGGAGATCCGTACGCCCTATTCACCGTCCATCGTCAACGACATCCGCGAGATCCCATTTGCGCGATGGGATGCCGACCGCCGCCTTTGGACCGTCCCCTATCGTTCGCTCTTTGAACTTCGTCAACGCTGGCCGGATATTGAAGCCGAAGCCGAGCGCAGCGAGCCTGACGCCAGAAAAGCAAGGCGAGACGCGCTCAAAGGCACGAAAGAGGAGTGCGACGCAAGGTCAAAGGCAAGGGAGAGGCGTCGCCAACGCTACCCGGTACCCGGGGAGCACATCCCGCCCTTCGAGCGCGCAATCGCCACGCATAGGGGAGTGGTCTTTTTTATAGGAACCAACGGTGAGCTTGCCGATGCCGGAACAGTCAGCGATTTCTATTTTCCAGTGCGGGAGAGCGATGGATTTGTCTGGGCTACCTGGCGGCGAGGCTCACTGGAAGAGCTTGTGAGGACCTGGCCCGAAAGAACACTGCCGACGACGACCGAACTTGAGCAGGGTTGGTGGTTCCCGACGCTTGATGACTTGCGGCAGGCGCGTCGCCAAGCCCGATCGAAGCGAAATACCGGAAGCCGCAACGGTGCGAAGACCCAAACCGATGGATGAGCAGCAACGGGCATTGCAGCGATTTCGGCAGCTGTCACCTTTAGACCTATATGAACTTGAAGGCCTGTGGGTTGGCCGGCATATTCCGACGGGTCATCCATTCGACGGCGTTTTGGAGAACCTCGGCTGGTTCGGCAAGCGTTTTACGCCAGATCTGCGCGCAGACGCATTGCTCTTTCGTACCGGAGATCGAAGGCTTCGGGCGATCGATCCGAAATGGATACCGCTTGGTCTTGCGCTCCGCTTGCATGCGTTTGGGAGGACGGGGCTTGCCCGATCGCTCTTCTCCTGGGGTCAATGCGCTTTTCAGGCAAAGGCCCCTGTCGCCTCAGTCAAGACACTCACCTTTGAGGGCGTGGCAAGTGCGGCGATGATCTATGACCGCCAGCCGATCATCGACCATTTTCGGAAGGTCAATGACAACAGGATCATGGGGCTGATGGTGATACGAAATGACGATCGCCTGTTTGCGTTTGAGCTGGAGCGCGTGACTTAAACGGCGACTGGGGTTTGCGCGCCGCTATTTCCGCCCGCGATTTTCCGCAGCGACCGACTTTCTCAAGGCATCCATGATGTTGACGACATTGTTCGGCGTTGCCTCTGAACGCGCCGATCCGGACTTTGCCTTAGTCGGTCGCTTCAAGGCCTTCTTCTTGGCAGCAATGATCTCGACCAGACGTTCCTGTACCGGATCAGCGACCATCGTGGGGTTCCAGTCTTTCGTCAGCTTGTTGATCAGGCGTTGCACGAGCGGCATCATTTCGGTGTCCGCCTTTATCTCGCTGGCTGCGGTAAAATAAGTGGCTTCGCTGCGAACCTCGTCGCCGTAGCGAAGCGTCCACAGGACAATGCCCTTGCCACGAGGCTCAAGCATGACGGCGCGTTCGCGGCGTGAAATCACCAGCCGGGAAATTCCGACCATTTTCTGCGCCTCCATGGCGTCTCGGATGACCGAAAACGCTTCCTCGCCGACCGGTTCATTCGGAGACAGGTAGTACGGCGTGTCGAGCCAGATCCACTCGATGCTGTCGCGCCGGGTGAACGTCGAAACGTCGATTGTCTTTGTGCTGTCCAATGCGACCGTCTCGAGCTCCTCGTCCTCGAGGATGACGTACTCGTCTTCCCCGCGCTGGTAAGCCTTGACCTCGTCTTCGTCCCTGACCTCTTTTCCGGTTACCGCATCGACGAAGCGGCTGACGACGCGATTTTGAGTTTCGCGATTAAGGGTATGAAAACGAACCTTCTCGCTTTCCGACGTCGCCGGCATCATCTGGACCGGGCAAGTCACGAGCGATAGCTTCAGATAGCCTTTCCAATAAGGGCGAACAGCCATATCTCAACCTCCTATCAGCTCGCACGACGCGATGGCACCGACGGTTTCGCCTTGGCAGAAGGCTTTTCCGCTCGTGAAGCGCCTTTGTTGGCATTGGTGGCCTTTCGTTTGGAGTTGGATCTGCCCACCCTCAGGCCTGCACTCTCGCGAAGCGCCTTGAGCAGATCGCCCGGTTTGGAAGCGACGGGCGCTTTCTTCTTCGGCAGGGAGCGCCCCTCGATTTTCGCCTTCACCAGTTCCGCAACGGAAGCCTCGTAACGGTCATCGAAGGCGCTGGCGTCGAAACTGCCTTTCTTGGTACCGATGATATGTTCGGCAAGCTCGAGCATCTCTCCCTCGATCTTGAGGTCGGGAAGGTCCGCAAAGGCTTCCTTCGCCGATCGCACTTCATAGTCGAAATTAAGGGTCGCTGCGATCAGCCCCTTGCCATGCGCGCGGATGAGTACGGTTCGCATCCTGCGAAAGAGCACAGTCTTGGCGATCGCAGCGACCTTGGCCTTCGCCATCCCGTCACGAAGGAGCGCAAAAGCCTCGCCGCCCATTTTGTCGGGTGCAAGATAATACGGCTTGTCGAAGTAGGTCGTGTCGACCTGCGAGCAGGGAATAAAGGCTTCGATCTTCAGCGTCTTGTCGCTATCTGGAACTGCGGCGGCAACCTCTTCGGGTTCCAGAACGACGTATCGTCCGTCATCGACCTCATAGCCTTTTACTTGATCATCACTCGCTACCGGCTCCCCGGTTTCGCTATCGACGAACTCACGCCTTACGCGATTACCTGTCTTGCGATTGAGGGTATGGAAGCTGATGCGTTCCGATGAAGAGGAGGCCGTGTAAAGTGCCACCGGGCAGGTGACTTCTCCAAATTTGATATAGCCTTTCCAGTTCGCTCTTGGGGCCACCATCACACCATTCCTCTCTTCTGCCGAATAAAACTCAACCCAGTCAGCGGCCAAAACGTTCCACGCCTCGTCACTGGAGCTGGTCTGCTTGCTGTGCAGCGAAGGATCGGGTTCTTTACAAAAAAAATGGTCCCATGTAGGACCGAATTGGAGTTCTAGGGCTTCATCCTAAACACACCGGGACTCGTGTGGTTCCGGCACAGAAGCAACACGCTCCTGGAACCGCATGCGGTTCTGCCCGTTGTAGCTTTATGACCGGCGCACTCAAAAGCCATGAACGGAAGCTGGTCGCAATCCTGCGCGCTTCCGCCAGATTGCATTTTGCCGACGCCGACAAGGCCGACGCCGAAGTTGAGCGGGTGTTGCGTTTCGCGATCTCAGAAGCCGAGCAAGGGCGCTCCAGAGTTGATAAGAAACGGTGGCTTCTTCGTATGATGCATGTGCCATCGTGACCCTTACCTTGCGGTCAAGTTGCCGCCATCGTTTGCAGCACGGGCTTGCTGGCGTGCGGCTCTCTGCCAAAATCTGTCCGGACGCAGACGAAGTGCGGTCAAGTAATGTTGCTCCGCCCAGCGCTTATTATGCGCTTCGGCAAAACCCCGAAGGCGGATGGTTTCATTATAATCTAGTTCGGCTCCAAATCGGTCACCGGCGATATGGAGGGGCCGGACGTAGTTTGATCGCCTGATCGTAATGGATCGCTGCCTCGGCTCGATTTCCCATGGTCTCCGGGAGAATGGCTAGATTGTAGTGCGCCTCTGGATATTGCGGCACACGAGGATGAGGTGGTCGGCGAGACTGCGGGTCGAGTTCGCGAAGTGGCAACGCATTGGGGCGACGAGGGTGCGCTCCGGGATTTAAAGGCCGCCATGGCAGGGAGATGTCGCCATGAAGCTGTGTCAGTCGACTGGGAACCCTATTTTGTGTTGCCGGTTGGAATAGTCCGCAAGGCTGGCGCGGTATTGTCCCTGAAATGCGCCGCCGAACCGCTGGAGCGACCCGATGACATGTTTCGTGATGCGCATGTCTGTTCTGTGTCTCGCTGTGCTGGTGGTGGCATGCACATCACCACAACGGGCAACGATCGCGAGCGGCCAGGGCTACGGTCCCGATCCGACACTGCCGAAGCCACGACCGACCCTGATCCCGATTGTCAACATCGCCGAAGCAAAGGGGTGGTCCAGCGGTGAGACTCCACACGTAGCCAGGGGGCTTCGTGTGAATGTCTTTGCCAGTGGGCTCGATCACCCTCGTTGGCTTTACGTGCTTCCAAATGGAGACGTTCTCGTCGCGGAGACCAATGCCCCTGCAAAGCACGACGACGGCTTCAGCCTGAGAAAGGTTTTCATGGCGCAAGCCATGAAGCGAGCAGGGGCTGCGACGAAGAGCGCCAACCGCATAACGCTTCTGCGAGACACGAACGGGGATGGTGTCGCCGACCTACGGAGGCCGTTCCTCGAGGGCCTGAACTCGCCTTTTGGCATGACGCTGTCGAAAGGAATACTTTACGTCGCCGCAACTGACGCCCTTGTCGCCTTTCCCTATTCAAACGGCCAGTCACGAATAACCGCGGCGCCGCGAAAAATCGCGGACCTGCCAGCGGGTGAGATAAACCACCATTGGACAAAGGACGTGATTGCTAGCCGCGACGGGACAACGCTGTACGTCACCGTGGGTTCGAACAGCAATGTCGGTGAGAACGGCATATCAGCCGAAAGGAATCGGGCCTCGGTTCTCCAAATCGACCCGTCGAGCGGACGGACGCGCGTGTTCGCCTCGGGACTGCGCAATCCAAACGGGCTTTCCTTTGAACCGCATACCAGGGCGTTATGGGTGGCGGTCAATGAGCGTGACGAGATCGGCGACGATCTGGTGCCCGACTACATGACGTCGGTGCGAGACGGCGGCTTTTATGGGTGGCCCTATAGCTACTATGGTCAAAACATCGATGCTCGAGCCAAGCCGCCAAGACCGGATCTCGTCGCAAGAGCACTCAAGCCTGACTACGCCCTCGGTTCCCATACGGCATCGCTAGGGCTGACCTTTTCTGAAACCTCGTCTCTGGGATCGGCGTATCGCGACGGCGCCTTTATTGGCCAGCACGGCTCTTGGAACCGGCGCGAACACAACGGTTACAAGGTCATTTACGTGTCGTTTCGAAAAGGAAAGCCGGCCGGCAAACCAAGAGATGTTCTTACAGGTTTCATTGGTCGGGACAACCGGGCACGGGGACGGCCCGTCGGTGTCACTTTCGACAAGAGTGGCTCTTTGCTTGTGGCCGATGACGTCGGCAATATCGTTTGGCGGGTAAGCCGAAAATAGCAGGCATTGGCCGAAATTGTGCAACCCGCTTGTCGCGCGCAGCAGCGCGATGACTCGGGCGTTCTGGCGTTGCCTGGCCGCTTATCCGTTGCTGGCGCTCCGGCGAGGGCGCTTTCTTTAGGGTTGCGGTGCATCATTTCATTCTGGAAGGGAGGGAACCTAAAGCAACGCCGGATGTTTGACGTCCACCTAATCGTTGTTCGACGATGCGAGAACAAAGGCGCGAGAGGAAGTTCGTTTCGATGCTGGAACTTGCACTTGCCGTACATCTCGCAGTCTCAGATTGGGCCAAAAGGCGATGGAGGCTGTCCGGACAACAGGACCGATGCACTGCAAGACGATGCAGCACCTGCACGGAAAAGAGAAAAGGCCGTGAAACTTAAGTCCTCAACAGACTGCTGTATGATCACGCTGGCTTCGATTGAGCGCGGCCTGCTGCTGGCAGACTGCCAGGTGGAGGCCACCGAGCGCCACGTGGCGTCGCAGCGAGAAATCGTCGGCGCTCTTGAAGAAGTTGGGGGCGACCCGCGCGTTGCACGCAATTTGCTCAACACCTTCGAAGACTTGCAGGCTTTTCATATCAAAAATCGTGACCGGCTGTGGGAGATGAAGACCGAGGTGGAGACGATGGCGCTGCAGCGGCTACTAATCAATCAACGGCTTGGCCGCCTCGGCCGATACAGGTGAGATCGCCGAATTCAACGACAATCGCAACATCGGTCCGCCGCACCGCAGTCGTAGATAGCGCCGTCTGTGAAATCGAACGCTCAGACTGAAGGCGCTGGATTCTACCCGTTTCGGATCCGGGGCCAAACGCCGACGATCGAATAGGTTCCGGCATGGTGGGCGGACTATCTTCTCATCTGGAACAAGGATCTTTCCCCGTACGTTGTTGGGTTTAGAATCGTGATTGCTGCAGTTGACAGGCGGGATTGACAATGAATCTCGAAGATCTTTACCGTTTGCTGCGGAACGGCCACCTCGAAGCCCAGGGGATCATCGACACGGTCCCTGATCCCTTGCTTTTGCTCGATCAAAACCTACGCGTCCGTACCGCCAGCCGGGCGTTCTTTTCAACTTTCAAAGTCGGCCACGACGATACAATCGATGAATACCTCTACGACCTGGGTGACGGCCAATGGGACATTCCCGAGCTGCGCCGTCTCCTCGAAGAGGTGATCCCGAAAAGTGCCGCTGTCGTGGATTATGAGGTTCAACACGATTTTCCGAGGATTGGCCGTAGGACGATGCTGGTGAGTGCGCACCGTCTGTTCCGTCCCGAAAACAACAGCCGATTTTTGCTGTTATCGATCGTTGACGCCACGCAGCAACGCAAGCGGGAGGCCGAGCAGGCGGTGCTTCTTGGTGAGATCCGGCATCGGATGAAGAACCTTCTCGCGCTCGTCCAGGCGCTTGCCCGGCAAACAACGGCCGAGGGTCGATCTGGCGAGGAGTACCGGGATGCCTTCCTCGGCCGCTTCAATACGCTGGTGCGAGCCCATGATGCGGCTTACGCACAAGAAGATCAGGCAGATCTGAAGGAGGTCCTGGAACGAACCCTCAACCCGTACTCGGAAAGCCCTGGGGGAATTCTGATTGAACCGGGGCAGCCGGTTCTCTTGGAACCCGGTCAAGTCGTATCGCTGAGCCTAGTCTTGCACGAACTGGCGACCAATGCTGTGAAGTATGGTGCGCTCTCGACCAAAGCGGGAAAAATCAAGATTCGATGGAAGACAGAGTCGGCGAGCCCACCGCGCCTACGTTTGATATGGCGGGAGAGTGGCGGCCCACGGGTCAAGTCGCCGGTCACGATGGGCTTCGGCACGCGGCTCGTCCAATTTGCGGTGAGCCAAGAACTTCGCGGGCGGGTGGAACTGAATTACAGACCAGGGGGTTTGGTGGTGGAGATCGTATCCCCACTCTGATCGGTCTCGTGGCTTCGAGGCTGGTTTCATGTCCAAAACCGTGCTTCTCGTCGAGGACGAGTTCCTGATCGCGCTGGACCTTACGCTTGTGCTCGAACGGCATGGGTGGATCGTGATCGGGCCTGCGGCAACTGTGACAAAAGCCCTGGCGCTGTTGAAAATACAACGGCCATCCGTCGCACTGCTCGACGTGACGCTCAGGGATGGTTCGGTAACCCCGGTTGCGGAGGCACTTCGCGCAAACAATGTACCGTTCGTAATAGCCAGTGCCTACGAAACGCCAGAGGATGTCGGGGGCGAAGTTCTGGCGGGGGCAATCAACGTCGGTAAGCCAACAGACGCGCAGGATCTGCTTAAGACCCTCGAGCAGGTAATACAATCCTGATTGATTGCGATCTTCCTTGACGTCGTCTCCTACAATGACTTGTGATGAAGCGCGGACGTCCAAGGCTATGAATATCGGTGCGCTGGCCGTGACCGGTGTAGCGGCGATGGCGCTTGGTGTGAGCGTTGCCGAGGCGATCAGGCGGGTGGTGTTCGGATCATAGCGAAGGGTAAACGGCCGCAGATCACGACGATGTGTCCTCGCCGCGGGGAACGTCAGTTTCGTCCGTGGGTTGGTTCGACATTCAACGAAGCCGAAGAGGAGATACCAATGCTGAAGACACTACTGACGGCGACAGTGCTATTCGCGCTTGCTGGGCCTTCTGCCTTTGCCTTGTCCGATATCGTGTGTGATCAATCGAACATGTCGAAGCTGGAGCGTGACGTCAACGGCATGAAAGACGCGATGAAGAAGGACTACGCCAACAAGGAATTGGCGATGGCCAAGAAGGCACTTGCATCGAACGAGAGCGACAAATGCAAGACGCATATGTCGAACGCCATGGAGGGAAATGACCCGATGTGACGGGTCGAGGCAGCCCGAAAGAATGGCTCCGCGGGTAGGACGGAGCCATAGAGTGTGGGCCCCATTGGAGAAGAGCGCGGAGCCGAGCCGATAATCCGGCATCGTGGCTCACCGACAAAGCCAGCACAGCCTCCGAACCAAAATGTTCCCTATGCGTCAGCGCCGGTCCTGAGCAGCGTGTCCTGAGCGGCGTGCTGTCCGTCGGGGCGACGAGCATGTGAGCACTTCGACGACGTCAGTCTGCAAGTCGAGATAGATTTGCTGATATTCGCAGATCTTCGCGTCGGGGGACCTCTCGCAAAAGATTGTCGCGCTTCGTTGAAGCCAGAAAAGTCTCTGGTTTCTGGTTTCGCGGAGCTGCCGGCGATGACGCGGCAGCGCCATGGCCAGTCGGGCCCTTTCCAAATGCATCAAGCCCATACTGATCTGATCTTTTGGTTGAGTTCGCCCGAGAGCTTCGCCGATCCGTCCTGCTATTGCGAGTTGGACACCGTAGGCTTGGGAAGGACGGTGGTCATCGGTCGGTCACTATCGTTCGAAGCACCTCCTACCAGCAGGTAAGCAGTGATCGCCACCATTGACAGAAGCATCATCCCGACGGGTAGACCGGTGGTAAACTTTCGTTCCGGCACGACGTATGTGTGTCGTTTGTACATTTGCACATCCTCGGTTCCATCCATCGGGCGACGGCACCAGACCAGTGGCTGACCTGGAAGGAGTGCTCCGGCGCCGTGCCCCCCAAGACAGAAAAGAGCTGTGCTGCTTGGGCAAACGCGAAAACTAACGCGAGCGTACGGTGAGACAACGAACCTAGGACTTTTGCGCTGGCCGTTTGGGACTGAAGTCCAATGGAGGAACCTTTTCCGCCGCCTTACGTTTGGTGATGCTCTCGATCCTCGACCCGATCGAGGCCCTCTAGGCCCCACTTGCCATTAGTGTCCCCGCTAGCCGTGGGGCCTACCGAGGGAGTTGGGTAGTCAACTTCTTGATCGCTCGCCAAACCGAAGGGCGACGGTCACCTCAACGGCTCCGCACTGTCGAAGTCGTCTTTTTACCCAGAATGGATGAGTTGTGGCATTAGCGCTGAGGTGTGCGTGACCTAAAAAGCTGTCCCTCGTGGCCATAAAAATTCGGCCATCTGACGGAGATCATCTCTTTCGCGGATGCCGTTTTGGTAAAGGTTCAACAACCGAACCGCCAGGATCTCGGCTTCATCGCTGGAACGATCCAGCTGACGTGAACGAATTAGTTCGCAAAATACGAGGTCTATGACTGTCCTGGAAACAGGGAGGATAGGGTCGGTGCGGCGACGTGCCATCGCTACCTCCTCAAATGGGCGAAGGCGATGATCTTCAGATGGAGCCTCAACGTCATCCGGAGGGAACCTCGATCATCGGCAACCAGACGAACGCGCATCGTGCCAAATGGTTCCAGTGTCGCTATTCAGCTGACCCACCAACTTCAACGGGATCAGGCACAGTCGCGTTAAAAATATCCATGACGCTCCGGCGCGTCGTAGGTGAGTTGGCACCAAGCTTCTCGAAACCAGGTGAACGGGCGCTTCCGCGTCGGTCGCAGCTGCCACCGCTTTTGCTTTCGGCGTCAGCGCCTCTTGGCGGGTGCCTCATCCTTCGTATCCACCGGATGATCTCGCTTTTTTTCGGCCGTATGCTCGATGGACGCGACCTGCTTCTCTTCCATCACGGGCGCACGCAGGAGGGCCAACGGACGAGTCTCCGCTCTGGGCGTACTCCGGAGTCGTCTTGACGAGGCTGTTAGCGGCGCTTTCAGCCCATCTAGCTAGCTTTTAGCTAGCGGAGTGCAAAGACGAGGCAGTGCGCCCTGCTCTCGTCAGCCCGTGGAGCTTCTACTCATCGTGATCGTACAACAGAGATTGAGCGCGACGGGCGCCCCAACGAGCCGGCGGCCACAGACGAGAAGCCGCCATGCGAGCAAGGCATGAGACTGAGGGTTCAAGGTATCTGCCTGCCGGGTTTTGGTATAGATTAGAAATAGGACAGAGGGAGAACCTGAATGGTCTCCGTTCGATATATAGTCGCCGACGTTGATGAGGCGGTCGCGTTCTATCGAGACCAACTCAATTTCAACCTCGACAAACACAATCCGGGCAAATTCGCAGCGCTTGTGCGGGACGAACTGACGCTGTATCTCAGCGCCCCAGGCGCGGGAAGCGGTGGTCAAGCGGGCGGCAATCCGAAGCCAGGAGGGTGGAACCGGTTTATGATCGTCACGCATGAGCTCGATGCTCTGATCGAGCGGTTGCACCGGGTTGATGCAAAATTCCGCGGCGACATAAGCGATGGCGGCGCCGGTCGGGCCATTCTGCTCGAAGATCCGTCGGGCAACCCCATCGAACTGTTCGAGTTCAAAAAGGACTGAGCCCGGCCAATTCAGCCTCCAGGATGAAGCGCGATTGTGCAATCGACGCGGCAGAACTGAGGCCATCGGTCTGCCTGATCGATCAGCAAACCGGGCGCTACGATTGTCGGCAACGGGGCCTATCTTTGCGGCGGCACGTCGGCATGTCGGTCAGGACGCGTTGCTCCTGCGAACAATCTGATTTGCAGAGATCTTCCGTGGTCACAGCAAAAGGCTCATGTTTCTTTTTAATTCCCGCAGCCGGGAGGCCTTCTGCTGACCGGTGGCTTGGAGCGGTTACACAAACATGGGCTCACGATCTGCCCGGAACCTTCCGTCCGGGCACCCGGTTATTCTCACTGAAACGAGAGGAACTGGCTATGTTCAAGAAAATAGTGCGACCACCGAAGACAGTGGTCCCCAAAGAGCAGCCTGTATACCGTCCCGACGACACGGAAGCGCCGCGGGCGCCTGACGATCACGAACATCCCACGCGAGATACAAGGGAGACGCCGGCGCCGAATCCGAACGGCGAACATCGTGATCAGCGCGACAGAGGTGCACGCACCGAGCCTGTGACTTGAGCCCAGGCTGTGACGGCCTCATCGGGAATCCAGTGTTTATGCTTGGGGAGCGATCGCTTGGCATCGCTGCAATACCGGAGGGGCTGCGAAAAAGAGCGGTGGCTGAAGCGCTTGATGGGAGGCTCAAGCTGTTTGACGATCGTGTGGCAAATGTCTTGTTCGGCACCGGATAGAGGCAACACTTCGCGTGGGAACCTTTTCGCCCGCGAGACGTTCCCTGTTGTGATCCCGTGAACCCCCGCTTGGGATCAAGCCAGGCTTCACCAACATCGTCCAGGCCCCGCGCGCCTTCTTCGGCGCCCATGGCTTCGACCGTGACGATCCTTGTGAGGAAAAATTAGCTAGCAAATGGCTTTTTCGGACAGGTTTGGCGGCTGACCCGTCATTTTTGGAAAGGCGAGAATATGCTCGGAGCGTCTTAGAACATAGGAGAAGTTATATGGTGGGCCCGGCAGAATTCGAACCTGCAACCAATCGGTTATGAGCCGACGGCTGTAACCATTGAGCTACAGGCCCCACCAGAAAGGTTTCTAGGGACAGCAAACCGATTGATCAAGAACAGGACGCAATGGATATCGCGAACTCTAGCGCAACGGGCAACCCATCTTCCCCGTCCGCCCACCGGTTCGTCTCCCTTCAAGAAAGAGCCGGCCGCGTTTGATCTGGTCGGCAAGGTGGTGGCTCGCCAAGCGAACTTACTGTTCCGCCTAAAAAGTTTTGTGTTGGTTGGACTTATGATGACGGGGTCGACGGTTCAAGGCAAAGGATAGGGGCGATTTCTTAATTGGGGACCGAAAGGCGTCGGTCGACTTCCGTGCTGCGACTTTTGAAAGCAGACCTTGAGCCTGGCGAGGCGTGATCTGACGCGAGGTGGACGTTTGGTCGCCCTCGGCCGATCGTACACGGGCCGGCGCGCCGTTTGGAAGTCCGAAATCCTTGGTTTCAGTCCCATCACTTCAGCTATAAGGTGGGAGACATCGCTTAGAGGATTCAAGACCCATGCCCACGGAAAGGGAGGACCGTTCGCCTGTTGCGCTGGAACAGCGCGAGGTAAGCGCCGACCACCGCATGTTCTCGCCTTCCGTAGCGCGAAATGCGGCGCCGATCCTCGCGGTTCTAAAACGTGTCCTTCCAACACATGGGGCTGTGCTGGAGATTGGTTGCGGGACCGGCGAGCACGCCGTGTGTTTTGCGGGAGCAATGCCCAGCCTAACCTGGCAGCCGAGCGATCCGGATGCCGACGCCCGCGCCAGCACGTCCAGCTGGATCAAATTCGCAGGGCTGAAGAATGTGCTGGCACCGCGAGATATTGATGTGTGCTCAGAACAATGGGGCGTCGAACAAACGGGGCATTTTGACGCCATCGTGTCGATCAATATGATCCATATCGCGCCATGGGCCTCGAGCTTAGGATTGTTCGCAGGAGCTGGCCGTTTGCTTCGCGCTGGTGGGCTTCTTGTTCTCTACGGCCCATTCATGCGCGACGGCGCATACAACGCCCCCTCGAACGCTGCTTTCGACGCGGCTCTAAAGGAGCGAAATCCATCCTGGGGTTTGCGTGATATCGCTGATCTTGAACAAGTGGGGGAGGCCGCTGGACTTAATCTCCGCGAGACGATCGAGATGCCCACCAACAATATGTTGCTGGTCTTCTCCACCGGTAGTGCCTAAACGACAATGGTCCCAGACACCCGGAAGATGGCCGGACACAAAGGTGCCACAGTTGTTGGCGCCGGGAGTGGATCTCGACGTAGTCGGACGCTCGTTTAGAGTCTGCCGTCGGTAGGGGGCCTGCGCTTCGGGACACGATCTGGCAACGTAGACAATCCGATGTCGGCTTTCGGGTGATAAGAACTTCGGCTCAACGGCCAAGATGGCGGCGCAATGCTGTCGTTTGCAGACCTAGCGTGGATGCGCCTCACGGGCCGAACAGACTGTGCTTCCACGAGCCCTGCAAGCCCTATTGCTGTGATGTTCACTCTTTGGGGCAGTTTCTGGTCGCAGTGGCCGCCAGTCTGAAGGTAGCCGATTGCTACGCTAAATTGCGTCGCCGAACGATCTGACACGCACGAGCGCCGCGACTTGATGCTGGCGTGTTCCGGGACGTCGGAGAGCACGGTTGGTTCGAAGAAACTCCAAAGGGAGTGCTAGTACTGGACAACTGAGACGAGCGCCGCTGCGCCGAAAATGTCTCGTCATAAGATATTCGCGGGGGGCCTACGAAGGCGGGAGGGCGTCGAACAACTGCTCCCGACCGCTCAAGGTCATCGATGCTCTGTCGCCTATGCGCTTTGAAATTTGAAATAAATCCGAAGCACCCAAGAATGGTCAATTGCGCTGCTATTGGCGTGTGCTAATCCGCGGATATGCCAGACCAAACCACGGCGAGCGCCGGGCGACTCAATCAAAATTTAGGAGATGAGCAGCGGCCATCATCTGGGGATTGCGATCTACGTTGGGTTGAACTAGGTGCCAAGAGTTGGGGGCACTTGTCATCTGAAGACGCGGTAGGCCGCGGACAGCACCCTCATCGTGTGCTTGTGTCGGACATCCGTTAACTGTGATGGTTAGCCATCTGTTAAAAAAGGGATCGGAGCCAAGTGACAGTAGTCCGAATTCATGGCAATAGGCTTTGTGTGAAGTTGCTAATTAAGGATCGCCAATATCAGCTGCAAGCTGCATAAGCAGGTCGCAATTTAATAGATGAGGTTGGCAGTCCAAAATGCCACGCGAGCGGCGTTAAGCCACGTTCGCGTGGAGTTTAGAGGAAAAATGGGGGCCTTTAACATTGTCGACTTTTGATTACGCACATGAACTCAGTACGCCGCTTAACTCTAACCAGTCTATTCAGGGCACGCTGTCTTCGAAATACACCAACTGGGTGCAAGACCAGGTTCACGACGCCGCGGATGCGATCGCCTATCAGTGGTTTCAGGCGCATGGGGACCTCGACGCGGCCATTGCTATCCGTGACGCGCTCGAGGGCGGGCAGTTCTCCGTCGAGGACCTTTTCCTGTCGGCAAACGGAAAGTCTAGCCTCGGTTCCAACCTGGCGGGCGATCCGCATCCGAAGCTCGTGGTTGCCGGTCAGGTCATCGACCTCACCTCTTTCTTCAGCGGCACGCACGTTACGGAGTGGACCTCGGGCAACGCCAAGAACGTGCAGTACCACGCCCGCGAATATTACACGGACTTCCATGCGGACGATGCGCCGGCCAACTGGGATCACCCGGCGACGGAGAACCATCAGCCGACGGCCACGGCCATCCATGTGGACGTGACCGAGACGCAGTCGATATATAACGACGCTCATCAGATCACGAACCTCGCCCCCGATGTCGAGACCGTCCAACTCATCAACGGCGTCGCCAGCGATGTGGACGGAGATGTGCTGCACATCGTGGACGGCAGCGTGGTCTGGGACGGCGGTGTAAACTTACCCTCCTACATCACGGTCGTTGGGGATACGATCGCGATCGACAAGAACAGCCGTGAGCTCGACGAGCTCCTGAATGGTGGGGTTAAGGAGATCAAGCTCACCTACCAGATTACCGACGGCCATACCGACCCGATCACCAACACGGTAGCGATCGATATTACCGGCACGGCCGATCAATATCATGTGGAGGGCGAAGGCTCCGTTTCCGCTACTCACTACCGCTCGGATTCGACTACTGGCGGCGGAAATATCAACGGCAACGTCCTGTCCTTCGCCAATCCGCTTCCGAGTGACGCCTTCGATTTCCATTTCGGTGGAACCCTGAAGGCACAGTCGGCAGGCCTGACAGGCAACGAAAATGGTGGCGTGAGTGATAATACTGCAGGGGTCGACTGGACCAGCGGGGCTATCAATCTGGATGCAACGCATCAGTCGGGGCAGGCGAACCTGACCTCGACCGCGTTGAACGATCACCAGGTTGATTACAATGTTCACTTCAACGGCCAGGCGGATCCTAGTGACTCGATAAAAGTGACGCTCGATTACCAGTACGACTACTGGCACATGGCCTGAGCGAGGTCTTTAGCGGGCTTTGACAAGGGGCGTGTCTGCGCCCCTTGTTGCAAGTCCCGAAAGTTCAGCCAGCGGGGGCGGCCTGGGCCGGGCGAAGCGTGAGCGTCAAACCAAAATCCGAGGAATTGAATGCGGCCTTTTCGGCCTGCCGCCGCTACTTCGCGACGGCGGCGCTATTCAGCCTCGCCATCAACATCCTGTACCTGGCCTCGCCACTCTACATGTTGCAGGTCTACGACCGGGTCATCAACAGCGGCAGCGAAGTCACGCTGGTGATGCTGACGCTGGTTTTGCTTGTGGCACTGGGCGCGCTCGCTGCGCTCGACATGGTGCGCGCGCGCATTCTGTCGCGCGCCGGGGTTCGTCTGGACAGCCTGCTGGCGGGGCGCATCGTGGGCGCCACTTTCGACGGCGTATTGCGGCGCGGGCGCGCGGCGCATCCGCCGCTGCGCGACTTCGACACCTTCCGGCAATTCCTCACCGGGCCGGGCATCCATGCGCTGTTCGATCTGCCCTGGGCGCCGATCTATATCTTCGTCATCTTTCTGCTTCACCCATATCTGGGCGCTTTCGCCCTGTGCTGCGCGCTCCTGCTGGTCGGGATGACGGTGGCCAACGAATGGCTGGTGCGCCAGCCGATGGTCGATGCCAACGAGGCGGCGTCGCGAAGCTACAATTTCACCGAGGCCAGCCTGCGCAACGCCGAGGTGATCCAGGCCATGGGCATGTTGCCCGGCCTTCTGCTGCGTTGGCGGCGCGACCGCAACAGGATGATCGACCGTCAGCAGCTCGCCAGCGACCGCTCCGCGGCGGCGTCGAGCCTGATACGGTTCCTGCGATTGACGATGCAGTCCCTCATTCTGGGCGTTGGCGCCTATTTGGTCATCGAACGCATGGCGACCAGCGGTGCGATGTTCGCGGCCTCCATCATGCTAGGGCGCGCCTTGCAGCCGGTGGAACAGATGGTCGGTTCGTGGCGCAACCTCGTATCGGCGAGCAGCGCCTATGAGCGCATCAAGCTTATGCTCCTGAATAATCCGGTGCAGGAGCAGAATTTGAGCCTGCCGCGCCCGGAAGGACACCTGGCGCTGGAAGCGGTGGGTTTCGCGTTGCCGGGCAACGGCAAACCCATCCTGCGCGGCATCAGCTTCGGCATCGGCGCCGGCGAGGTGCTGGGCATAGTCGGCCCCTCGGGCGCTGGCAAGTCGACGTTGGCCCGCCTTATCATCGGGGTCACGGCGCCCTCCGCGGGCGTTGTGCGATTGGACGGCGCCGACGTTTCCGTTTGGCCTCGCGCCTTGCTCGGCCGCCATCTCGGCTATCTTCCGCAAGATATCGAACTGTTCGCCGACAGCGTCGCCGCCAACATCAGCCGCTTCCGTCGCGAGGGGGACATGCGGGTCATCGAAGCCGCCAGGCTTGCCGGCGTGCATGACATCATCCTGCGCCTGCCGAAGGGCTACGACACCAATCTGGGGGAGGGCGGGGCTGTGCTTTCCGGCGGCGTGCGCCAGCGCATCGCCCTGGCGCGCGCCGTTTATGGCAATCCCAGCCTCGTTCTTCTCGATGAGCCGAGTTCGAACCTGGATGCGGACGGCGACGCCGCGCTTCTTGCCTGCATTGCGGAGCTGAAGCGGCGCGGGACTACCGTTGTCATGGTGACCCACCGGCCCAACACCTTGTCAGTGGTGGACACCTTGCTGGTGCTGAAAGACGGCATGGTGGAGGCCATTGGGCCAAGGCAGGAGGTGATGGCTCGGCTGGTGCGCCCGACCGTGCCCAATGCCTTGCAGGACGGCAACAAGCGGGGGGCATGAAGTGACGCCGACCAATGTCAGCACTTTGAAATCGCTTCTGGGCCGCCTTGACGGCCGGCCGCGGCCGGCTGTGGCCGATGCCGTGCGGACGGCGCCTCTGCAGGAGAGGGCCCAGCAGGCCGGACCGGTTCGTGCGATACCGGTGGTGCGGGCGGCCACTTCGCAACCGGACACTCACCGCATGCGCGTCCAGCATGTGGAGGTTGGCGCGGCGGGCGACGACGGCCAAGACGGGAACGAACCGCCGCCGTCCGACTCGATCCGCCAGCTGTCGCTGTGCGGCTGGACCATCATCTTCTTGTTCTTCGGCGTGCTGGGCGGATGGGCCTTGTTCGCTCCACTGCGTGGCGCGGTGGTGGCCAACGGTGTCGTCAAGGTGGAGGGAAACCGCAAGAGCGTCCAGCATCTGGACGGCGGCATCGTCAAGAGACTGTCAGTGAAGGAAGGCGACCACGTAAACGCGGGCGACCTTCTTTTAACGCTCGACGATAGCCAGGCGCGCGCCGAGTTCCAGGTGCTGCGGCAACAGCTGTATGTGCTGCGGGCCACTGGTGCGCGCTTGAAGGCGGAACTCGCGCGCGCGGACGGCCTTGTCATGCCCGCAAATTTGAAGGTCGCGCAGAAACTCGACGCGGAAGTGACCGATATCTGGAACGGGCAGGTGCAGCAGTTCGAAAGCCGACAGGCAGCACTTGAAGGGCAGCGCAGCGTTTTGCGGGCGCGTATCGCGCAATATGAAGCCCAGATCGACGGTAGTGAGGCGCAGGTCAACGCTTACCGGGCGCAGCTCCTGTCCGTCCGCGAAGAGCTGAAAAGCATCGACCCGCTCGTCAAGAAAGGATTGACCTCGAAACCCCGCCAGCTCCAGCTCGAACGCACCGGCGCCCAGCTCGAAGGCGAGGTAGCGGATATGATTTCCGCGACAGCAAAAGCGCGCCAGGCCATTGCCGAGCAAAATCAGCAGATCGTGCAACTGGACAACGAACGGTTCTCCGACGCCTCGAAGGAGTTGGAAGCCACGCAGGCCAAGGAATTGGAAATCCTGTCGCGCCTGGACAATGCCAAGGCCGTGTTCGCGCGAACCGAAATTCGGGCGCCCTATTCTGGGCAGGTGGTCGGGTTGACCGTGTTTTCCGTCGGCGGCGTAATCATGCGCGGAGAGAAGATCCTCGATCTGGTACCGGACCGGGATTCGCTGGTGATCGACGCTCAGATCGCAGTTGACGAAATCAGCGATGTCCATCCCGACATGCTGGCTGAGGTTCACCTGACGGCCTACAAGCAACGCATAACGCCTATGGTGCAGGGCCGCGTCGTCAATGTCTCGGCCGACAGGCTGGTGGATAACCGGACAAACGCGCCATACTATGTCGCGGAGATCAGAATAGACCAGAACCAGCTTTCCGAACTTCCGCAGGTCAAATTGTATCCGGGCATGCCGGCGAATGTGATCATCCCGACCGTCGAGCGCACGGCGTTCGAATATATCGTCGGCCCGTTGACCATGACGTTCAACAAGGCGTTCAGGCAAAAATAGGTTTCAGACAATCTCTTCCATATGAACCAGAACAGTCTGCAGCATCATCAACGATTTTCGCGTGAGCCTCGTCGAGATCATCTGAGATCGCCATGAAGGCGAAGCAATCGAGCGGCGCAGCGCGAGGAACAACATGTTTCTTGTGTCTGCCATTGAGCAGATTGTCGCTGGGGGCAATCTCGGGACGGGGTCACCGACGTTCGGCGACCTCAACCGGGGCCTTATTTCTCCCGCAACGCCCGGCGGAAGTTCTGCGTGATCGGCTCGGCCAAGTAGGCAAGCACGGTGCGAGCGCCTGTGCGGATCATTGCTTCGCTGGTCATGCCCGGTAACATTTTGCGGCCATCGAGTTTTGCGAGCTCGCCCCTGTCGATCAAAACCGTGGCGGCGAAATATGGCGCCCCGCTGCGCTCCTCTATCATACGGTCGGCCGAAACGATGTCCACGACGCCGTCGAGCGGCGGCAGGTTGTAGCGGGCAAAGGCCGGGAAGCTAATGCGCGCCGGTTGTCCCGGGGCGATCGTCTCGACATCTTCCGGTTTGACCATGGCTTCGACCACGAGCTGCTGTCCGAGCGGAACGACGGTCATCAACGTTTCCCCGGGTTTCACGACGCCTCCGGTTGTGTGGACCTTCAGGTCCATGACGATACCATCAACCGGTGCAGCGACGTTGGTGCGGGCAAGCACGTCGTTGGCGGAACGCTCCTGCTGTTTGAGGTCAAACAATTCCGCCTCCACTTTGCTCAACTCCTCGACCGCATCTTTCAACCGCACGGTGTCAAGGTTGAGTATCTGCGCGTCAATCTCGGACATGGCGCTTCTGGCACGCGCGATCGCCGCGACATTGGTGGCGCGCTCGCCCTCGATCTCGCGCTGTTGTCGTTTCAGCAGCAGGTTTCGCTCGCGGGTGGTCAGCGCCTTCTTGAGAAGAGTATCAAGATCCCTGGTTTCATCTTCGAGTGCCGCGATCTGCTTGTCCTCGGTCGCAACCAGTTTTTCAAGCCCCGTTATTTCCTCCGCGGCCTGGTGGCGGCGCTGCCCGAGAATAGTACGCCCGTCGTGCAGGTTGTGGCGCTTTGCCGCAAACACGTCACGCTGTGTGACGACTGCGTCCCTGGCGGCGGCCGAGGGGTGTGCGATTAACGCCGGATCAAAGTCTATCTCGGCTTTGTCGTCGCGCTCGGCCCTTAGCCGCGCTGCCAGCGCCTCACGCGTTGCGATCCGGTTTTGGACCAGATCCAGTTGCGCTTTGGCTTGGGTGTCGTCGAGGCGGATGAGAACTTTCCCGGCCTTCACGATGTCACCGTTGGCGGCATTCAACTCCGAGATGATGCCGCCTTCGAGATGCTGGATAAGCTTGCGGTCGCCAGCAACCTTGACAACACCCGGGGCCACTGCGGCGCTGTCCAACGGCGCCAGCGCGGCCCACCCCCCGGCGGCGCCGAAAAAGAGGACCATGATTGTGAAGCCCGCCCAGGTTATTCCCGCAAGCCGTAAAGGTATTGGCTGAGGCGCTGCGGGTGGCGGGGCGGGTAACGGGACAACGGTCATATCTGCTTCCGTTCCGACGATAGAGGAGTGCCTGTGTCCGCTCCGGAGACACTGCTGGTTACAAGGCCGGGGCTAAGTGACAGGTCGCGGACCGGAAACCGACGTGTCGAACCACCGCCGCTGTCCTGGTTCGCTGCTACCGTCGAAATCTGATTTATGCCGCTGCGTCGCGCGAGCTCAGCGAACACCGAGTCACGCGGACCGAAGAGGTCTTGTTGACCACGATTGAGGACCAATACCTTGTCGACCTTGTCCATGATGTTCGGTCGGTGGGCGATCAGGATAATCGTCGTACCGGCGGACTTGATTGATCCAAGCGCCGCGACCAATGCTTCCTCACCCTCGCGGTCGAGATTGGAGTTTGGTTCGTCCAGGATAATGAGTGCTGGATCGCCGTAAAGTGCCCTCGCTAGTCCGATGCGTTGACGTTGCCCGCCGGATAAGGCAGCGCCAGACTCACCGATCTCAGTGGCGTAGCCCTTCGGAAGTCCCTTAATCAGATCGTGGACGCCGGCCAATTGCGCGGCCTTGACGACATTCTTAAAGCTCGAGGCGTCCAGCTTTGCGAAACGGCAGATGTTTTCCGAGACCGTGCCGGCGAAGAGTTCAATATCCTGCGGCAAGTAACCGACATAATGACCCCTGTCCTCCGCTGCCCATTGGGCGACGTCCATGCCGTCAAGCAGCGCTCGTCCCCCTGAAGCGCGCCAGGCCCCCGCTAGTATCCGTGCCAGACTTGTCTTGCCGGCCGCACTCGGGCCGATCAACGCCATTACCTCGCCCTGCTTTAGCTGGAAACTGATGCCTTTGAGTATTGGTTCGCCTCCCTGGCGGGCGAGCGAAAGGTTGTCGGCCTCGAACCTACCTTTGGGGCGTGGCAGTGGCAGAGCTGGTGTGGCCTCAGGATACTGTCCGGCGACTGCAGTCAGGCGGCGGTAAGCGGCCCGGGCTCCAACAGTTGCTTTCCAGGTGCCGATCGCCTGCTCGACCGGGGATAATGCGCGTCCCATGAGGATCGAGGCAGAGATCATGATGCCGGGTGAGGCCTCATTACGAAGGACGAGATAAGCCCCAAGGCCTAGAATGGCCATTTGCAAGGCCAAGCGATGGCATCGGGCGATGGCCGCGATCACGCCGCCACGATTGGCTGCGAGAACCTGCCCTCGGTTAGCCTCGTCCTGCTGCGCCCTCCAATTCTCCAGCAGCGGCTTCAGCATGCCCATTGCCTGCACCACTTCCGCATTGCGGATCGTCGCTTCAGCCTGGATGTATGCGCGCGACTGGGCGCTTTGGGCTTCCGTCAGCGGCTTGCGGGTGATGAATTCGTTGAGAAATGCCAACGCGAAAAGAACGATCCCGCCGCCAAGCGCAAGCCAGCCAAGCCAAGGATGCATGAAGAATATGGCCCCGAAAAATAGCGGCGCCCAGGGCGCGTCAAGGAGCGGGAAGATGCTGGGGCTAGTGAAGAAATTGCGAACCTGTTCCAGGTCGCGCAACGGCCGCGCATTTACGTGGCCGGGCACTGAAGCAGAATATTCGACCGCTGCGGTCAAAAGCACCGGCGCCAACCGGGCATTCATCCAGGATCCGACTGTTGCAAGTAGACGCCCGCGCACGATTTCCAGCGCTGCCATCGTGGCAAGCGCTCCTGCCGCCATCAAGGACAGCATCCCCAGCGTTTCCAAACTGTGGCTGGACAGGACACGATGATAGACTTGGAGCATGTAGATCGCTCCGGTCAGCATCAGGACGTTGATGCCGGCACTGAACCAGATAAGCGGCCGAATGGCCCGGCTGGCTTCTTTCATGACTACTTGCAGGGCAGGGCGCTGTTGACTGGTTTTCATCTTCTATAACTCTGGTACGCGGAACAGAAGAAACACGACGGGACGGCATTCCGTGGGGCGTGACGGGGGCAAGCTTGGCTGCCCCCGCCCGAGGGGAAGCGTCAGGTGACGTCCACGTTCACCAGAATATGCTGCGTCGCTGTCGTATCGCCGTCGGCGTCGGCGACCTGGAAGGCGAAGTCGAGGTTGGCAGGGATCGTGCCCGACGTGTTTTGAACGAAGCCGATGTCCACGATCTTCAACACGTCGTTGTCGCCGATGGGCTGACCCTTGGAGTTGAGATTATTGTCCCAAGTCTGGGTTCCGGATGAGAACCCATTAGCCCCGGTAACGCCATTGAAGTTGATAGCGCTGCCGGTCAACCCGTTGCCCGACTGCATGATCTGTACCCCCTGTATCTGCCACTTCTTGCCGGCATCGAGGTTGTAGTCATTGCTCTCGATGATCACGAGCCCATCGTTGTTGTCCAACGAGAACTCGGTGCTGTAGGGGAAGGGGACATTGGCATTACCCTTGATGATATCGATGTTGTCCACCCTGATCGCCCTGGTGGTTTCGGTGTCGGCATTTAGGCCGGTTCCACCAACCTTGCCGTCAGCGCCGTAGTCGATCAGATTGAGGATCATCATAAGATCCTCACTGGTGCCGATGCCGTCGAACTTCAGAACCACACCGCTGGCCGTTTGGTCCGGATCGGTTGCCTCGGTTGCAATGCCGACGTTGTGGTCGAAGAAGCGCAAGGTCAAAACCTCGCCAAGCTGGATGGTGTCGCCGGCCACCCCATTGGTGGTTTGCGTTGCGGACACCCAGTCCGGATGGTTGTTCGCGACAAAGTCACCATTATCGAAGGCTTTGTCACTGCTGTTGGTGTCCGCGCCCGTCGTGTTAAACGAGAAGCCAACCTGAGACGTGGTCGAGTTCGCCGTGAATTGCACGAAGAGCGGATCGGGATCGTTGTTCGGCGTCAGCCGCTCGGTGACGATGTTCGGGTGACCGGAGTTGCTAGTCGGCTCCTTCGACACCAACTCCGCAGTGTGCAGAACATCAAAGCTAAACCCGTCGATTATGTCCGTCAGGGTGAAGGTATAGGTGTCTGCCACCTTATCAAAGACGAGCGTGCCGGCAGCCGTGGAGTCCTGCACACCGGCCGTGATCGGGTCCTTGTCGTAGTGGAATGAGAAATTGAAGGTGGCGGAGGTATCGGTCTCACCCGTAAGTGTTGCGACGGCGTTGGTGATGTTCGGATTCTGCGCGTTATCGACCGTGCCGGTGAGCCCAATCTGAATGCCACCCAAAGCACCGTTAGCATCGACGAAGTCGCTGATGCCCGCCGTATACTCCGCGGCTGTGTGCTTATCCGTCATATCGTAGCCAAAGACGCCGCTCGCGGTTGCCTGCGCAACATTGTTGAGATGCTCCGGCGTTTGAATGCCAGCCGTGCCGGGGTCGGCATCGAACGGCTTCGTAATTGTCGGATCGGTGTCGTTGAAGGTGAGCGACAGAGCGGCACTGGTGCTTTGCTTGACTATGGCATCCTGGTCGCCGTCCGTCGTCGTGACCGTGGCCACGACCTTGATCAGGCCGTTGAGGTCGAGGGTATTGTCCTCGCCGGCACCTTGCGAGTTATCGTGCTCCAGGGCAACCAGAGACGTCAGGGTCACGGTGGTGCCGGACAGCGTTACCGTGAATGCGGTCGCATCGAGCGAACCATTGCCGTCGCTGTCGTACTTGCCCGAGATCGAGGTGGCCGAGTCAGCCACCAGCGTGATGGCGTGGTTGCCGTCGGTCGTTTGCAGCCCGGTGGCAGTCGGGCCCGTCAAGGTCAAAGCGTAGTCCACACTCGTCGTCTTGCCGTCGACCGCGCTGGCGTCGAAGGTCGGCGCCGTGATCGTTGCCTGGTTCTGTCCGCCGGCACCACTGGCCTCATCGACCGCGGCGGCAGCAACCACAGGGGCAGCGGTGATCGAAAGCGTCGGATCGGTGTCGTTGAAGGTGAGCGACAGAGCGGCACTGGTGCTTTGCTTGACTATGGCATCCTGGTCGCCGTCCGTCGTCGTGACCGTGGCCACGACCTTGATCAGGCCGTTGAGGTCGAGGGTATTGTCCTCGCCGGCACCTTGCGAGTTATCGTGCTCCAGGGCAACCAGAGACGTCAGGGTCACGGTGGTGCCGGACAGCGTTACCGTGAATGCGGTCGCATCGAGCGAACCATTGCCGTCGCTGTCGTACTTGCCCGAGATCGAGGTGGCCGAGTCAGCCACCAGCGTGATGGCGTGGTTGCCGTCGGTCGTTTGCAGCCCGGTGGCAGTCGGGCCCGTCAAGGTCAAAGCGTAGTCCACACTCGTCGTCTTGCCGTCGACCGCGCTGGCGTCGAAGGTCGGCGCCGTGATCGTTGCCTGGTTCTGTCCGCCGGCACCACTGGCCTCATCGACCGCGGCGGCAGCAACCACAGGGGCAGCGGTGATCGAAAGCGTCGGATCGGTGTCGTTGAAGGTGAGCGACAGAGCGGCACTGGTGCTTTGCTTGACTATGGCATCCTGGTCGCCGTCCGTCGTCGTGACCGTGGCCACGACCTTGATCAGGCCGTTGAGGTCGAGGGTATTGTCCTCGCCGGCACCTTGCGAGTTATCGTGCTCCAGGGCAACCAGAGACGTCAGGGTCACGGTGGTGCCGGACAGCGTTACCGTGAATGCGGTCGCATCGAGCGAACCATTGCCGTCGCTGTCGTACTTGCCCGAGATCGAGGTGGCCGAGTCAGCCACCAGCGTGATGGCGTGGTTGCCGTCGGTCGTTTGCAGCCCGGTGGCAGTCGGGCCCGTCAAGGTCAAAGCGTAGTCCACACTCGTCGTCTTGCCGTCGACCGCGCTGGCGTCGAAGGTCGGCGCCGTGATCGTTGCCTGGTTCTGTCCGCCGGCACCACTGGCCTCATCGACCGCGGCGGCAGCAACCACAGGGGCAGCGGTGATCGAAAGCGTCGGATCGGTGTCGTTGAAGGTGAGCGACAGAGCGGCACTGGTGCTTTGCTTGACTATGGCATCCTGGTCGCCGTCCGTCGTCGTGACCGTGGCCACGACCTTGATCAGGCCGTTGAGGTCGAGGGTATTGTCCTCGCCGGCACCTTGCGAGTTATCGTGCTCCAGGGCAACCAGAGACGTCAGGGTCACGGTGGTGCCGGACAGCGTTACCGTGAATGCGGTCGCATCGAGCGAACCATTGCCGTCGCTGTCGTACTTGCCCGAGATCGAGGTGGCCGAGTCAGCCACCAGCGTGATGGCGTGGTTGCCGTCGGTCGTTTGCAGCCCGGTGGCAGTCGGGCCCGTCAAGGTCAAAGCGTAGTCCACACTCGTCGTCTTGCCGTCGACCGCGCTGGCGTCGAAGGTCGGCGCCGTGATCGTTGCCTGGTTCTGTCCGCCGGCACCACTGGCCTCATCGACCGCGGCGGCAGCAACCACAGGGGCAGCGGTGATCGAAAGCGTCGGATCGGTGTCGTTGAAGGTGAGCGACAGAGCGGCACTGGTGCTTTGCTTGACTATGGCATCCTGGTCGCCGTCCGTCGTCGTGACCGTGGCCACGACCTTGATCAGGCCGTTGAGGTCGAGGGTATTGTCCTCGCCGGCACCTTGCGAGTTATCGTGCTCCAGGGCAACCAGAGACGTCAGGGTCACGGTGGTGCCGGACAGCGTTACCGTGAATGCGGTCGCATCGAGCGAACCATTGCCGTCGCTGTCGTACTTGCCCGAGATCGAGGTGGCCGAGTCAGCCACCAGCGTGATGGCGTGGTTGCCGTCGGTCGTTTGCAGCCCGGTGGCAGTCGGGCCCGTCAAGGTCAAAGCGTAGTCCACACTCGTCGTCTTGCCGTCGACCGCGCTGGCGTCGAAGGTCGGCGCCGTGATCGTTGCCTGGTTCTGTCCGCCGGCACCACTGGCCTCATCGACCGCGGCGGCAGCAACCACAGGGGCAGCGGTGATCGAAAGCGTCGGATCGGTGTCGTTGAAGGTGAGCGACAGAGCGGCACTGGTGCTTTGCTTGACTATGGCATCCTGGTCGCCGTCCGTCGTCGTGACCGTGGCCACGACCTTGATCAGGCCGTTGAGGTCGAGGGTATTGTCCTCGCCGGCACCTTGCGAGTTATCGTGCTCCAGGGCAACCAGAGACGTCAGGGTCACGGTGGTGCCGGACAGCGTTACCGTGAATGCGGTCGCATCGAGCGAACCATTGCCGTCGCTGTCGTACTTGCCCGAGATCGAGGTGGCCGAGTCAGCCACCAGCGTGATGGCGTGGTTGCCGTCGGTCGTTTGCAGCCCGGTGGCAGTCGGGCCCGTCAAGGTCAAAGCGTAGTCCACACTCGTCGTCTTGCCGTCGACCGCGCTGGCGTCGAAGGTCGGCGCCGTGATCGTTGCCTGGCTTTGTCCGCCGGCACCACTGGCCTCATCGACCGCGGCGGCAGCAACCACAGGGGCAGCGGTGATCGAAAGCAAGGGGCCCGAGTCATCGAAATTGATGAAGGAGCCGACCTGTTCGGTGTAGGCATTTGAGGTTTGCGATGTGAAATGGAATTCGGTGATGTCGCAACCTTCGTTAGCGTCGACCCCCGTAACCGTCAGCCGATCCATCTGTGTGGCTGTCGTGATATCGACGGTCGTGACGTTATCCAACCCGCGGATAGTGACCGCATTGCCCGTACCGGTAAGGCCCGAGATAATGACGTTGCCGCTCCCCGTGGCATAGGTACCATCGGCGGTGATAGTCGTGGCGAACCCGGACACACCGGTCAGCTTGATGCTCACGATGTCGACCGGGTTGGTCGCAGTGCCGTCGAAGAAATTCGACCCCTGCTCATTGCCGGTGTTATCGAAGGCTTTGATTGTGATGTCCACACGCAGGTTCGGATTGGAGGGTGTGATCTGGTTGATCGTAAACCCGGCCTGAGTGACATTGTTCAGGTGGCTGCCGTACTGGATTTGCGATCCGCTGCCGGCAGCGATATTGCTGCCGGTGACAAAATCCACCTGGACGGTTTCAGTGGGATTTATGCTTTGATTATCAACGCCGAACCCCTGTGTACTCACGTTAGCGGTGGCATTGGCCCCGTTCAGGAAGCCCGTCACGAGCAACTGCTTGGATGCATCAGTGGACGAGTTGATAACATAGAAGTCGTGATTACCTGGTGCTGCATTCTGCCCCAAGAAACTAAGCACGGTTGTTCCGGACACGGACGCAAAGACCTTGTCGGTGAGGTCGATCCGTTCGTCGATTTGGTCCGGGTCCGGATGGGACAACGCCACGTACTGGACCAGATAGAGGTCCGCTTTGGTGCTGCTAGTTGGATCAAGCCCAAAAGCGAAGGCAAGAGAACCATCGGCAGCCGGCGCGGCTGCGGGATCAGCTGTGCCAATGACACCAATTACGACGTTTGGATGCGTCGGATCCTGGAATAGCCAAACATAATTGCCATCGGCGGTAAGAATACCGCTGTTCACGCCCACAGTCGTGGAGAAGGGAGTCCCGGAGGCACTCTGTGTCAGAATGATCGAGTTGATGGTTTCCCCCGCACTTGCCGAGGCTTGTACGAAGTTGGCCTGGTAAGCGACTTCAGGTGAAATGAGTCCACCTGGGTCGTCGAGGCTTAGGAGATACACAAGCGTGGCGTTGGTGTTGGACGAAGAATCAATATCGTTGTCGGTAAGACCAGTGCTCTCGTCAACGATGATGTCTTGAGTCAAAATGTCCAGTGCCATCAAGAAATCCTCCGAGGAAATGAATTGTAAAAATAGTGATGCTCCGGACACTCAGAAGATAAGGCCGAATCCACGTCAGATACTGAAAATGTTCTTTGTGTAATCCCCATTGCATGTGTTTTCCGGTCGCCAATGTTTCTGTTCGACTTTGCGGCACATGCTCTAAATTCGGACGCTACGCCGCTTCCACAGACCCTTCAAGTAATCCTTAATAACTATCTGATATATCTATGGTTGCATAATATTAGTAAAGCCTTAAGTGTTGGCGGGCCTCCGCCTTGCGCCCTGTTCTGTTGACTCTGCAAGCATGCATTCCCTTCGCCGCATTCCAAAACGGTACCCGACCCGCTCCATTTCCCGGCAATCTGTGGCGGCCGCAAACTGTTCTTCTGTGAACCACAGTGGCATTCTCAAGCAATTGAAAGTGGGATGCTAAACTCATAGGTTGTGCTCGAGGATCAACTCGCAAAGGTATCTGTGTAGGACCTATTCCAGATTCCATCAGACTTAGGTCCTATACGCGCCGCTGCTCGGCGCCCAATCTCAGAACTTTCTGGTGCTGTCCATTCAGCTTCGATGTAACCCGAGGTGATTATTGCTAGCCCGCTTTCAGCGCACTGCCTGCTGAGAAGGCGGCGTCACTCTTTTCGTCATGATTGATCCTAGAGCCAGTCCAAGCTGCAATCGCATACGTGGCAAGTTTTCGATAGGGATTTGTGATGGAGGCCCAAGCTGCTCACCATCGGCGAATCTTCTTCCGTTCGCGTCCAATGCAGCCATTAACTTTTCCAGCCTCCTACGACCGAATGCAATGCTCGTCAGCTCCAACAACTGTGTCGCTGGGAACAGTATTCGGCGATCCCGTGGTGGCAGGCACGATCGGCTTCGCGGCACCGCCTTCGGGAAGGCGTTGCGCTCGTTCTCCACCGCAGCAATTTAACCGGGAACTATTGCCAAGAGCTCGCATCGGGGCCAAATTGCGCGATTGCTAATAATATAAAGGTGGAGCAGCCGATGCGAGACGCTTCACGGCGGGGGGTGGGGTTATCACATGAACTTAGCGCTAGAGGGGCGTTCTTCCTGATGATAATCGCGTTGCTGTTGGTGTGTATCCCGCAACGCGCAATGTCGACGGACTTGGACAGCGAAACGCTGAGACTGTTGTTGTGGCAGGCGCCGAGCACACTTAACCCTCATTTGGCGCCCGGTATCAAGGATCAGACCGCCAGTCGAATAGTCTATGAGCCGCTGGCGAGTTTTGACAGGGAAGGTAACCTGGTCCCCTTTTTGGCTGCCGAGATTCCATCCCGCGAGAACGGTCAGGTCGCTGCCAACGGCAGATCTGTGACGTGGAAGCTGAAACCGAACATCAAATGGTCGGACGGCGTTCCCTTCACAGCGAAGGATGTCCTGTTCACCTTTGCCTACATCACCAACGGAGACGTGGGTTCGTCGAGCAGCGGATCGTATAAGTCGGTCGAGAGGGTTGAGGCCCTCGACGAGTTGACGGTGAAGGTCACGTTCAAAAACGTCAATCCCGCGTGGTCGCTACCCTTTGTCGGTGTGCAGGGGATGATCATTCCGGAACATGTGTTCGCCGCATATAACAACAAAGACGCCACCAATGCTCCAGCCAATTTCGCGCCAATCGGAACCGGCCCCTACCGCCTCAAGGAATTCCGTACGCAAGATGTACTTCTTATCGGCGAAGACGTCGTCAACACGGTCAAGATCATCTTCGAGCCAAATCCCGAGTATCGCGACCGCGCCAGCTTGAGTTTCAAGGAGGTCACGCTCGAGGGCGGCGGCGATGCCAACACTGCAGCGAACGCGGTGTTGAGCGAAGGCATCATCGATTTTGCCTGGAACCTCCAAGTGGGCGAGGCTGAACTCCGCCGGCTCGAGGCCAAGGGAATCGGCAGGGTCGCTCTTTATTGGGGCTCCTATGTCGAGCGCGTGATGCTCAACTTCAGCGATCCCAGACACGAGACGGCCGATGGCGAACGCTCAAGCACGCAGTTTCCCCATCCGATCTTGACCGACAGGCGCGTTCGACAGGCGCTGGCTGTTGCGATTGACCGCGGGAAGATCGCCGAACTTTACGGGAGGAGCGGCCGTGCCGCGGCCAATCTTCTGGTCGCACCGGCTCCCTTCGCCTCGCAAAATACACGATGGGAATTCAATGCCGACAAGGCTCGCGCGCTGCTCGATGAGGCGGGCTGGCGCGACAGCGATGGCGACACCGTTCGGGACAAGGACGGCGTTCCGCTCACGTTGGTTTTCCAGACTTCGTTCAACTCGATGCGAGAGGCAACCCAGGACATCATCAAGGCAGATTTGGCCTCGGTCGGAGTCCGGATAGAAAACAAGCTGATCGATTCAAGCATCTTCCTGGGGGCGACTCCAGACAGCACCAACACAAGACGGCACTTTTATTCCGATTTGGAGGAATTTGCCTATGGAAACAAAGGTCCCGATCCCGGCAGTTACATGATCGGCTGGACCTGCGCTGAAGCCGCGCAGAAGACGAACAACTGGTCGGGATCGAATTGGGCCCGCTACTGCAATGCTGACTACGACGCGCTGTTCCGAGCGTCGGCAATCGAAATCGATCCGGAGAAACGACGCAGACTTTTCGTAGCGATGAATGACCATGTGATCAACGACGTCGCTGTCATTCCGCTCGTCGAGTGGGCCTACGTCTCGGGCCTTCGCAACGACATTGCCGGCTATGATCCGACGCCCTGGGACTCCGAAACCTGGAACATTGCGAGCTGGCACCGCGAGAAGTGATCCGCTGGAGTGGGAGCGGCGGCATGGCGTCTGAAGAGCTGAGCATCAAGAAAACCCGCCAAACGCACCTTGCTCTCTGGCGGATGCTCACGCGAGCGGTCGCGCCGGCTATGCAACGACTCAACATCGGCGGCAAGCTGACAATCGGCTTTGGCGTTCTACTGGCCCTGCTGCTGTTTGTCGTCGGATTGAATTATCTCGTTAGTATTGAAGCCGTCCGCAATATCAATAGAACCACCAATCTGAGTGCGCCAAGCGCAGTTGCGTCGGCGCGGGCGCAGGCGAACCTGCTGCGCATGCTGGGGGAAGTCAGGGGCTATCTGGCTTTGGGTGATGAGTCTTACCGGGATCGGTACCGGCTGGCGAACGACGCATTCCGGGCGGACATGGGTACGCTCGAAGCCCTCTTGCGCGCGAAAGGCGTGTCAGCGACGAGAGCCGCAGGCGGCGATGTTGAGCAGGCGATGCGGGAGTTCAGCGCTAAGCTCGCGGCGTGGAAACCACTGCCTGATCAACTGTTCGAACTGAGAAACGATCAGTTGCGCAGGGAGCCGGCACTCAAAATCCTCATTACCGATGCCAATCCGCTCATCGCAACGATCGTGGCATCGGCCAAGGCCATGATGCTGACCCAACAAAACCGGGAAGCAACGCCGACCAACACGGCGCTCCTTGTAGAGGTCGCGTCGTTTCAGAGCTCGTTTTACGCAATGGTCGCGGGGCTACGTGGTTATGTAACAACCGGGAGGGAAAGTTTCAAATACGAGTACCAAACAAATCTTACCGTCAACGAAACTGCGTGGTCACACATAGCCAAGAGCAAGGTATTGGCGCCCAATGAGTTCACGTTGGTCGAAAAGATTTCGAAAAGCCGCACTGCTTTCCTAGAGCTTGCGCCCAGAATGTTCGACGCGGTGGAAGGCGAGCACGCCCGTGAGGATCTTTATCTTTTCCGCACAGAGGCCGTTCCTCTTGCGGAAAGGATGCTTGAGATCTTGGACAGCGTTGCCAAGCATGAGCAGCAACGTCTGCAAGTCGACCTGGGCAGCGGCAGGGACCAGCTCGTAAGAGCGCAACGGATAATAATTTCTGTTGGCGCATCGGCTGTCCTGCTGGGGCTGCTCCTCGGCACATTATTTCGTGAGAACATTGCCGGTCCAGTCCAGCGGCTAACTCGGGTGGCCGATCGGGTACGCAAAGGAGACTTTGCGGCGCGTGCCAAAGTCGAGTCCGGAGACGAGATAGGAAAATTGGCGGCGACCTTCAACAGCATGACCGCGCAGCTGGGCGAAAACCTTGAGGATCTGGAGAGCCGCCGCAAAGAGCAGGAGACTGCGGCAAGAAGATTTCGCCGCCAGAGTGAGTATCTAGGTGCCTTGCACGATACCTCGCTCGGCTTGATTGCCCGCCTGGACCTTACCGAGCTTCTGTCAGATCTTACTGCCCGGGCAGCGCAATTACTTGGGACCGAACATGGCTACGTCTATCTGGTGGAGGATTCGGGCGAGGCGCTCAAGCGCATGGTTGGGGTCGGGGTATATACCACACACATTGGCCAGAGGTTGATCAGGAGCGAGGGCGTAGCTGGAACCGTCTGGAACACCGGTGAAGCGCTCGTGGTCAACGACTACCAGAACTGGTCGGGGCGCGCCGCAGCAGCGGCTCAGATGGATGTGACCATCCGGGCGATCATGGGTGTGCCGCTCAAATCTGGCGAGACCATCGTAGGCGTGCTCGGCATCGCGTATGACGATGCCTCAGCGCTCGAGTTTGGCGCTGAAGAAGTTGAATTGCTGAAGCGCTTCGGTCAACTCGCCTCGATTGCCCTAGAGAACGCACGACTCCATACAGCGACGGAAAGCGCCAGGTATCAAACCGAGGAAGCGAGCAAACGCGTGCGTGAGCAGAACCACATGCTCGAATCCTTGTCCAGTAAGCTGTCCAAGTACCTTTCCCCGCAGGTCTATGCGTCGATCTTCTCGGGCAAGCAAAATGTAGAGATCTCCTCAATACGAAAAAAGCTCACCGTCTTTTTCTCCGACATCGCTGATTTCACAGCGACTACCGACAAGCTCGAATCCGAGGAACTGACCGAGTTGCTTAATCATTACCTCACTGAGATGGCTAGGATCGCACTGGGGCACGGCGCAACGATCGACAAGTATGTTGGCGATGCCATCTTGGCCTTTTTCGGCGACCCGGAATCGAAGGGTACTAAGCAGGATGCGCTCGCCTGTGTCAGGATGGCGATAGCAATGCAGAAGCGGATGCAGGGGCTGCAGGCGGAATGGGCCAACGCTGGTTTTAAACTGCCGTTCCATCTGCGCATCGGTATCAATACTGGATATTGCACCGTCGGCAATTTCGGCAGCGAGGATCGAATGGACTATACGATCATTGGCGGCGAAGTTAATCTTGCCTCGCGCCTTCAGGCGTATGCCGATCTGGGAGGCATTCTGCTGGCGCACGAGACCTACGCGCTCGTCAGGGACGAGATTGAGGCTGAAGAGCTGCCCCCGCAGACGATCAAGGGTTTTTCGCACCCTGTTCCGTCGTATCGGGTTCTTGGGATTCGGGACGATCAACAAGTTCCCGCAGGAGTGGTTTGCCACATTCAGGAGGGATTACGGCTTGAGATCGACGTCGCAGTACTGAGGGGGGCCGGCCGTGCCGATGCTATTAAGGTGCTCGAGAAATATATGCGAGAGCTGCGCGGTTAATGCCCGAAAGCTGCTGTCGTTTGGCACTTCTGTGGTTGCCTTCCGTTTGGCAAGACGTTTCTGACCAGGAGCGAGTGCGCAGTGGAACTGTGACGCGAGGCGATTTCCGTCGATAACGTTGGCGACCAAACGACAGCTTGCGCGAGTAAACCGCGTCGTACTCCTGTAGGTTACAGTTACGTACCTTGCGCCTTTCCTGCCAGCGCTCACGATGGCAGAAAAAGCAGCGCCGAAATTTGGCATCGCCCTTCCTTGAATTTAGGCACCACACAAACGGATAGATCAAATGGGAAAGGGTGTTGAATTCGTAACGAGCTACTTCAAAACGAGCGGTCAGGCGATCGAGGAACTCGCCGCCCAATGCGAGGCCTTCCGCGACCTCTGTGACGATTTCGCGATAGCTAACGAGGAGAAGAACCGATGGCGGCGCTCCACATCTTCCGATCGGCAACAGCGGATCGCTGAGTATCAGGAACTCATAGACAGCATCCTTATCGACATCGAGCGGGAGCTGGAAAGGTTCGGCAAGGGCCCTTTCGCAAAGCCATCCTAATCCGAGGAAATCATCTTTCAGATCACGCGACAGGAGGCAGTTTGATGATGAACGCGAGTGACCGACTATGCTGTGTCAGAGGACGATAGGTGCGCGCTGCTAATTCAATCTGAGGCTCCTGTAATAGGGCCAACTGGGACAAGAGGGAGTGATACAGATGAACAAATTATCCGGCGTATGCCTGGTCGCCCTGGCGGCGGGCATGCTATCCACCGCGCCAACGTTCGCTCAGGACGCCATCTCAGCGCCGGCGCAAAAGACGATCGGCGCGACAAAATCGCAAATGGTACCGTCTCTGGCCGTTCTCAATTCTGCGGGGGCAAAACTCGAAGACGGCAAGCTCACGATGTCCGGCATCACCGCCAATTCGATCGTCTTTGCCGATCGGCCGGTGCGATCTGCAGGTCACGTCCTGACCTCCGAGTTCATCAAGCAATGGGGTGAGGGAACGGACAGCTTCGCCAAGGACCCCCCTAATGCGACAATTTCAGTCCTGAGCAGCAAAGGCGATTCGGTCGCTGATGCGGTAGTCGTCTTGAAGACCCCCAAGCTAGAGGGTGGCAATCTGACTTTCGACGTTGCCGTCCTGGAAGGTGATCTGGCCGGGGCGGACGGCCCGGCATCGCTGTTTATCGACTGGTTTGCTGCACGAGGCCCGTACGGCGGAGTAGCGGTTGGTGGTCGCGCCCCCGTCTGGCGCGGTGGATGGTATGCGCACCCGGGAGCCTATTACGGTGCGGGCGTTGTCGCCGGGGCTGCCGTCGGCGCGGCGGCTGCCGAGCGTCGCTACTACGCTCCTCCGGCCTGTGGCTACTATCCCTATCCGCCCTGCTACTAAGAGAGAGCCTTGGGCATCAGCAAACACTAATCGTATACGAGGGAATGGCTTCGAGAGAGCCATCCCTTTGCATTCCCTGGTAGGGCGTTTGGGCACTACGCAGCTTCTGACGCAACAGGCGATGGTGCGCGACGGGCGATTACCATTCAAGCGCCACCAACGGGCCTGCTTGCACCGCCTCAACAAAACATAGCCATCCGGCGCCGTTCCCGTGCAGTCGCGACGGGACAGGCCGGTAACCATGCGTTTCGTTGCCGCTTGGCCGCGAGCGCAACCCAAGAGAGGAGCATGACAATGAAACGCATCGCAACTTTTTCCGTGATCGTCGCCCTGTCCGCTTTGAGCTATGGCGGAACAGCTTATGCTCAGGCCGAAATGAACTGGCCAGCCAATATCGAAAAATCGGTGAGTGAATTCAAGGGCGACAAAGTCAGCGTCGTTCAGATCAGCACACTGGCGGAACAGAATCAAACCCGCTTGTGGGTGGAAAACGCGACGCCGGAACAACGTAAAGCCCTGCTCACGGCGATCGAAGCCAACAAGCCCCTCGTCGAACAGTTGAAGGCGCAAAATGTTGAGATAGAAAATATCGGCGGCGCCGAACAGGCCACTGACGGCGGACTGACAATCTACGTTCGCTAACCGTCCTTTGCCGATGAAGCGGGATACGGAAATATACCGCGTCCCGCTTCATTCTCACTCCACAATCCAACTTCCGTGCTAATTCCTCCGGGACAGACATCACGAAGCTGCGCGCCATATCTATAGGCCTGAGGATTGCAGAACATGCAGGGCAGCTTACGCCGGCGCCACTGCCGCTACATGCTGTGCGGGATGCCAATGGCAACATGATCCCGTGTGGATGCCGAGGCCGCCGGATATGAGGCTAACTAAGCGCGATAAGCCCTAGAATTTTACGGCGAGCCCGAGGATTGGACCCTGCTGGACCGCATCAAACAGGAAGCCATCGTTGTTGTAGTCGACACCCAGCGCACGATAGCCGGCGATTGCCGATATTCGATCGTTGAACTCGTAGCCGATAGCCATCGCAACATCCCAGTCGATGTCGGCGCCACCTCCACCCACCAGTCCCCATCCCGTCAGGTAAACGTGCGGGGTCAGGGAATATCTGCCGCGCAATCCAACTATGCCATCAAGCCAGGAGGCATCATCGTTCCGTTCGATGCCGCCCAGGATGCCACCGTTGAAGCGGATCGTGGTCTCGACCGACCAGATCCGAACCCCACCAACGAGGTCCAAATGCCCCTGCGGCGCATCGATGACAGCGTATCCAACGCCCAACAGGCCGGAGAATGTCTGCGAAGTCACATCGACGCCGGTTGCCAGGATACCATCGGGCGTGTCGCCGTCGGCTCCTAGCTTCGTGTACATAATGTCGCCGATAACGCTAAAGCGGCCGTTGCGAGCCTCGCCTGCAGCCATAAAGGCGAAATCGAGATTGCTGAGAATATCCCCGAAGTCTGCGTCCATTTCCACGGTCGGTAGTCCGAATTGCTTCGTTTCTCCCGACAGCCCTGCCATCCAAAAATATGGCGCAACGGAAAACGACCATCCGCTCGGGCCTTCGGCCGTCTGCGGATCTTTCGTGAGAAGAGGGGAAACGTCGGCGGCAAGCGCATTCCCGCCAACCATTGTCACGATTGTGGCCGCCAAGCCGAGATTGATATAGCAATTCATAGCCGATCCTTACTTTTGGTGCGAGCGACACGTGGGAGCGCGCTCTAAGCTCTGATTTGAAACACACTCCTTGGCTGCGACCTTCTCCTTGGCGCCCGACCGGCCCGCTAACCCACTAAGGTGGTGAGCGTAGTTTTCGCGTGTCGCTTGATCGACAACGGCGACCGGTGCAGCGAGGACCAGGCCCGCAGCGCTGCCCGCCGCCGCCGCAACCCCCGTCGTTCCAGCGATGAGGTGATCCCCAAGGCCCATCTTGCTGTCGGTCAACGTCTGGCCCTCGGAAATCCGGGTGCCGATCAATTGGACAACTTGCGGCGATTCCGCGAACTTGCCATGGTGCATGCTGTCTCCGGCCTTCACCTTGGTCAGATCAATGACGGTGATATCGTGGTCGGCCAACTCCTGCTTGTAAGGGGCCTGCTCCGGATCGATCGATCCCAGTCGGGGAATGTCACCCCAGACCCTGCGCGAGAAAGCCAGTGCCCGGTCGTCCTGCGACACGAAAAGAGTGAACCGCGGGTGCTGATTGCCCATGTCCTCGATCTGCGAGCGGAACACATCGACGTCAACGTCGGGGGCTGCGAGCATCACGTTCTTGAACTTTGCCGGCAGGCGACCATTACGGATTGCCATCTGGCGAAGCGCTTCCAAGGTAAGCCAGTTCCCCATCGAATGAGCAAGGATCGAGACATCCTTCACCTCCTCGTCCGCAGCCAGATATTGGAACAGAGATTCCAGCGCGTTGCGGGTATAGTTGGTGCTTTCACGGTCATAGCCGTAAGCCAAGAGGCTGCCCCGCGATGGCCAGGTCACAAGAACGGGCGCGCTCGTGACGCCGGAATCATGAACGATCTGAGCAAAACGGTAGACGGAGTCTTCGAAGCGATTGTTGAACCCGTGGATGAACACGAGCACGCTTTGGTCGGGACTCTTCCTGACCGAAGCGTTCAGCCAGGCCTTAGCTTCAGTCTTTGTCAATTCGTCCGCTTTCACAGTTGCAAAGTCGGTCGCCGGGTTGGCGGGCAGCTTCTTTGGCCAAGCCACCTCACCGACCTTCCGCACAGCGGGGATGGATACGGCGATGTCCGCAAACGTTGGCGCACGCGCCCGCTCGCCCGAGAACATTTCACCGGGCACTTTTGAGCGGTCACGCGTCGTCGTGATCAACATTTCCACCCGGCTTGCATCGGCTGACGTCTCGGCGACGGGCATCAAAACACCCTTCGGGTGGCCGCCGCATCCCGAAACCGTGATGAGCGTCAAGCAAAGGATCATCCGGCGCAGGCGACTTGAGAATGAAGCGACGTGTGCATCGCTGGTTTCAGATTTGATCAAAACGCTTCCGATTCCTGAATCTTGGCTCTAGCAATAATAGACGCCGACGGCACAACGTCTCACGGTCCGCCGAGCCACGCCCGCGACGCTCACAGGCGTCAAAGGGCGACCGACACGAGCCTCGGCGTGCTTGGCAAAACCGTAGAGTCCACGGATCGACATCTGCTCTGCGACAACGATCGCGGGAAGCAACAGCGCGGCAATAAACAGAACGAGCGGATCATAGGCCTATGCCTTCCAGGTGCTTGCAAGCGTCAGTCGCCGGCTGGCGTCTGATATCGGCAAACTGTAGATGCCGCTGAGAATGAACACCCGTAACGTCTGGTAGGCTCTGTGGGGGCAGACTGTAGGATCTGCCCGCTGTGGAAAAGCCTCAGGGGATTTTGCCTGCGGCGGCGGCCAATACCTTCGCTTCGACTTCCTCGGCGCTCGGCACGGGAAGACCCGCCTTGCGCAGCGACGCGATCATCCGCAGATTGTCCATCGGCTGAATGTTGCGTTTCCTGTGCTCCTCGATGATGTTCGGTATGTAGTCCGGACGCATCTTCATGAAGATTTCTCCCTCGCGCCTCGCGTCCTCCAACAATCCAGCGTCGGCGTAGATGGCGGTTGCGACGAGGTGAAACAGAGGGAACTGTTGCAGGTTAGTCTTGCGGATGAGGCTCACCGCTTTATCAGTATCGTTCAGCATATAGGCCGCGAGTGCCCGCGCTCCGTGATAGAAGCTTGCGCCACCAGGATTAAGCGCAAGAGCTCTGTCGAGGAGATCCGCGCCACGCTGCCACTGGCCGCCGATAGCGAGTCGCGTTCCAAACTCACCCAATAGCTCCGTGTCGTTCGGGTTGATTGCCAGGGCCTCCTCGCCGACCTCAAGCGCTTCGGTGAGCTGTTGGTTGAAGAACAGTGCGACCATCAGAGATTGAAGCGCCCGAGTGTTTCCTGGTTCCAGTTCAACTGCCCGGCGGGCCGAGCGCAACGCCCGCTCCAGCGGCGTCGGCTCACCAATCCTGAGGTTGAAGCGGAAGCGATCTTCATCCAGGTAGACGATGGACGACATTGCCCATGCTGTCGCATAACTTGGGTAACGTGCAACGACGCTTTCAAGACACTCTCGGGCGTTGAGATGGGTCTCCGGGCTGAGTTCTGAACGATAGGCATAGAAGCGGAGTGTGCAGTTGTAGATCCCGAGGTCGTCTGGTGGAGGGTTCACCGTTGCAGCATGCGCGATGACGCCATATGGCTGGGCTACAGCGGCCGCAACCTTGTTCGCGACGTCGGATTGGATGGCGAAAAGTTCCCGGCTTGTTAGGTCATCGTCGTAGGTCTGCGACCAGAGGATTGCTCCGTCGGATGTGTCCAATAGACGCGCCGTCACTCGGATCTTAGAACCAGACACCCTCACGCCGCCAGCAAGCAGATAACGAGCACCGAGCCCACCACGAATTTCGGAAGCTTCAACCTGTGGGGAGAGAGTTTTCGACGTTTCACGGCCGAAGACCATGATCTCCTTGAACCGGGGCAGGGCGGTGAGCAATTCCTCTGTCAGCCCGGCTGCGTACAGATGAGCCTGCGGGCCGTCGCCGAGATTGGCAAAAGGTGCGATGACCAGTGTCGGTTCATCAGGCGACTTTGCTGTTCCACCCTGTTTCGCGGCCTCGATCAAACGCTCGCTCCCCCAGTAGGTCGGCGCGACAAGACCGATGAGGCCAACAATGCCAAGCACCAGCCACCCACGACGCGCCCGGGATTGGCGTAGCTGCTTATCTCCCTCCTCGACAGAGGCAGAGACGGCGGCCGTGGACATCGGGCCGTTCCAGGCGAACGAGGGCGCGTAGCGTCCTTTTGGAATATCTATCCTGACGGGATCGTCCTGTCCGGCAACGAGGTAATAGCGCTCGAGCGCTCGCCTTAGCCGCCCGGCCTCGATGCGAACAACCGGGTCATCCTGGGTGAAGTCTTCCTTCCGTTTGAATACCTCGACCGCGATCGTGTAGCCCTTTAAGCGATGGGCTCGTCCCGCAAGGGCCTCCTCGACGACGAAACTGAGAAACGCCGGGCCTCGGCCTCCTTTTGGAAACTCCGCACTGGAAATGATGCGTGCAAGTTGGTCACGAATATCTGTCGGGCTCGGCACAGACCCAGACGATTCCGCCATATTTTCCGATCCGCGTGGCACAAAGGTGTCCATCAATCGCTCCAATTACGCCCACAGTCGCAGCAATCACAGATTTAGTTCGCACTACTTCATGTAACCTACGCTACCGAGGTCAGCTCGTCCAGAATCAGGCCGACAGCCCTGAGGTTCTTTTGCGCGCAGCCGCCGGTTTCCGACGTCGCGCGCGGAAATGCTAGTCGAGTCAATTTAGGCGGATTCGCAGAAAATATTTGATGGAGCTTCGCAGTCGACACGGTGAATGAGGGGCGTTCGCGCGGCCGTGCAAGGGCTGCGCAACTGGTACAGAAAGCCTCGCTGAGGCTCCCCTGTCGCTGGATGCGGCGCATGGAAACCGCAGCGATAGCCGTTCGTGATTGCTTTTCGCAGATCAATGGAGCGCTCCTGTCGGAAAGTGGCTACCGCGCGCGATGGCGCTGATGGGCAACGATGTCATCAGCCCAAGAATCTCTCTTGATTGGCTGCCGTGCCCGAGACCGGCATGTCGGCGAATTGCCACCGTCTAGCCTCCGTTCCTGCGAGAATGCCGACCGTAGCAGGGGCGTTGGATACTGTAACCTACTTCCCTTTTGGCGATCGCATTGAGCATGTCAACGCTGGCTCACGCCTCGGCTATTGGGCCGGGCAGCAGAGTTTAACGCCGTTTTCGATCGGACTTGCCAATGACGAACAGAATTGCAGTTTTCGGAGGAACGATAGTTCTCACTGTTCTTGCCCTCGCCACCGATGGTCGAGCAGACACCATCAGCTATGCCGATGCGGTGAGTTTGCTCGCCAACGACTGCGGCTCGGATATCCGGAAGTACTGCAAGGGGCTCAACCTCGGCGGCGGCCGTATCCAGACCTGCCTTGAGCAGAACGAGGGCAAGGTCTCCCCGGCCTGTACCGTGACACTGGCGAACGTGATCACGTCGATAAGTCAGCGTCAGTCGGCGCAGTCGTCCTTTGCGACGATTTGCAAACACGACATCGCCCAGTACTGCAAAAGCGTCAAAGGGGAGGGCAATGTTCTTTCCTGTCTGAACAAGGCGACGCGCGTGAACGAAGGGCAATGCGGCCAGGCCATCATCGACGCCGGATGGCGTTGAGACCTTTTTTGAGCACGAAAGGCAAGACGATGAAGGGGATTCAATTTAGCGCGTTGCTGACGATGGGGCTCATGATGTCCGCCAGCGAGGGGGTGGCGCAGGAAATCAATGACAAGCAACTTGTACGTACGCTGGGTAGGGTGGAAAGTGCTGCGCCCGCAATCGACGTTGCGCTCCTCGCAGAGGAGGCATCGGCAAGTGCGGGCAAAGGTGTCGCCAACCTTCCGAACTGGCAGAAACTTTCCAAGTTGTCGCAACTGATCGTAGATATCGAATTCGAAAATGGCTCCGTCGCCATCGAGCCGAAATCTTACCGCACGGTTGGTCTGATCGCCGACGCGTTGCATCATCCCAACCTGCGGCGCTACAAATTTCTCGTCGTCGGTCACACGAGTTCGACGGGAGACGCGCAACACAATCTCGAACTGAGTGCGCAGCGTGCGAACGCCATAACTGAGGCGCTTTCCACCACTTTTGCGATCGCACCAGACCGCTTGTATTCGATCGGTGTGGGCGAGGAGTGGCCGCTGGATACAGCCAACCCGAAAGCGGCGGAAAACCGGCGGGTCCAATTGATAAACCTTGGTCTCGTCAAATAGCTCGCGCTAGCCAGCTTTAATCCTGGAGTGGGCGACGAGATTTTCTGCTTCGCTTTTCGTTACACAAATTTTTTGGAGGGATAGTAATGGATATCACGCGTCGTGAGTTGACGGTTGCCGGTCTTGGTCTGATGGCTGCCGGTTCTATGGGGTCTTCGGCTGACGCCAACGATGGACTGGTGGCAAATTTGCCGGAAGGTCTAGACGAATTTGCCTCGGCGGTCGAAGCCTACATCTACGCCTATCCGCTCGTGACAATGGAGATCACCCGCCGCGTGATCACCAACGTCGCCGAGGTCAAAGGAACCCGAGGTCCGATGGGGCATGTCATCAAACTGCGCCAGTATCCGGATGCCAAATTCCGCGACGTGACGGCGCCCAACGCCGATACGCTCTATACGACCGCCTTCTTCGATGTGGGTGATGAACCCTGGGTGGTCAGCCTGCCCGACCTCAAAGATCGTTATGCTCTGTTTCCGATGCTGGACGGCTGGACGACGGTATTCGACGTTCCTGGAAAGCGGACGACCGGTACAGGGGCGCAGACCTTCGTGGTGACAGGACCTGGATGGGAGGGGACGCTCCCGGACGGAGTGAAGGAATACAAGTCGCCAACAAGCATCGTCTGGTTGCTCGGGCGCATCTACTGCACGGGCACCCCGGAGGACTACGCGGAGGTTCACAAACTGCAGGATGAAGTGAAGCTTTACCCCTTGAGCGCATGGGGCAAGGATTGGACCCCATCCAAGGGCAAGGTCGATCCGTCGGTCGACATGAAGACCGCCGTTCGCGAGCAAGTCAACAAGATGGACGCCGTCGAATACTTCAGCCTGTTTGCCGAACTTCTAAAAAGAAACCCGCCGAGCGAGGCAGATGCACCCATGGTGGCCAAGCTCGCCGAGCTGGGGATCGTTCCCGGCAAGGACTTCGACAAGACCAAGTTCGACCCCGCATTTGCAAAGCGCGTCCCTGAGCTCGGTTTTGCTCGCATCATGCTGCATTTCAAATTTAGCGACGGCGACGTTCAGGACATCGACGGCTGGGGCTTCACAACTAAGACCGGCATCTACGGCACCAATTATGTCCAGCGTGCCTTGATAACTGCAATCGGTCTTGGAGCAAACCGGCCACAGGATGCAATCTACCCAACGTCGACGAAGTCGGGAGGTGGGCTGATCAAACGGGCCTACAATGGGTCCGAGAAGTATGTGCTGACGTTCAAGAAAGGCCTTACTCCGCCGGTTGGGGGCTTCTGGTCACTGACTATGTATGATGCGGGCTACTTCTTTGTCGACAACCCGCTGAACCGTTATTCGATCAGTGCAAGGGAGCCGCTCAAGGCCAACTCGGACGGCTCTATCGACCTGTTGATCCAGCACGAATCTCCGGGAGCCGACATGGAATCAAACTGGCTGCCTGCTCCTACGGGGAAATTTATCCTCATGATGCGTCTGTATTGGCCGAACGAGGCCAATCCCTCCATCATCGACGGCACGTGGACGATCCCGCCGGTGAGAAATGTGAGCTAATTGCAAGCTGGCACTGGGCGGCTTCACGCCGCCCATTCGTTGCCGTCACCTGGGCGCGTGATCAATTCGGCCCTCAAAGGCCGGTCTCACGCTCAGCTCGGTCCCTGCAGCGAACCAGCGCCTGGTAGCTACACGCCGTCACAGTTCGGCCTGGCTCGGAAGTTTGACAAATGACCAAGTTGAGCCGGGTTGGCAAAGGCAACGGAAGAAATGGGGAGGGCAACCACATCCTGCCCAGCTCGGATTCATGGGAAAGGGTCTCTGCATGAAGCATGCGGAGTTCGTGACGTACATTCGTCAAACCTATGCTCGCCTTTTCGATCCAGATACGAGCGAGGAGACATGGTCTCTTTTCCTGACTGCCAATACGGGTTGGAACGGCTTGATCGAGGAGTATCTACGGCGCGTCGAAATGTACCTCAGCAAACGCGGGCTGCTTTCCAAGGTCTACATTCGACAAATAGAGGAAAAATGGGGCGGTCTACGCTGCTACCTCAGACCGACGAATGACTTTCGCCTTTCGGCAGAAGCGACCGCTGCGCTTGGCGGCATCTATCACGATATAGCGGGCCGGTCGTACCATACCTGTGACGTGTGCGGTGGAACCGGACGATTGAAGTCCATCAACGGCACATACCTCACCCGATGCAACGATCACATCTCTGACCGCAGGTTCATGACGGGTCTTGCGAGTGTCGAGGATGTGGCGAAGGTATTGGATAGCGCTACCAGCGCACCCCATGGGAACGGCGAGGTCGCGGCTCCACTCCCTTGGGAGGCCAACCTTGTTGACGGTTTCGAAGGTGACCGCTTCTCGCCCATGGGTGGTCTCTACTATCGCGATAATGTCGAGCAACGCGCAGGTTCAGTGGAATTTCAGCGCGACGTCACCTTTGGCAGTGCCGGCGCGTTGAAGCTAAGCGTCCGACCGCTCTTTGACGGCGAAGCCCATCGAAGCGAGCGGGCGGAGGTGTGGGAACGCACGGCTCTGCGCGTACCCTATGACAAGGCAGTCTGGTACGGCTTTTCGGTGAAGTTTGCCGACCCAATCCCGCAGCGGGATCACCGCCATCTGATTGCCCAATGGAAGCGCGAGATCGGCCCGGAGGCGAGGGGTGACTATAGTCCCTTCCTGGCACTTCGTCTGGTTCGGGGTCGCCTTTTTGCGACGGTTGAGACCACTTTTCCGGTGATCCCTGGGATGTTTTTGCCAACTGGCGCACCGGTTCTCACGCCGGTTTGGCTGCGGCCGGGAAAGCGGCAGATGCGTGCACTGGTTGCCACCGACCTTGGCTGGACGCCAGCAGATGGGCACCTTTTCACCGCCTACACGGACCGCATCACTGTCATCCCCAGGGGGCATGAGCTGCCAGCGCCGCATAGTGGCTGGATTGACTTTGCAGTGATGACCCGGCCCGGGCCGGATGGTACAGGGCATATCGAACTCTTTGCCAACGACCGTTGGGTCGTGACGGTCCGAGGCCATATCGGCCATGATGAACAAGGGCTGGGCACTAGGCAGTATTTCAAGTTCGGCCCCTACCGCTCGGCATCTCAGGGCGAATGGACGCTTTACTTCGACAATTTTCGACGCTCCACACGCAGCGAAGATGTTCTCGGACCGGCTGGACTTGCGGCGCTACGCTTAGCAGGCTTGTAGAACCTGGGAGGCGCAACACAACGATGTCATGCCGCTGGAAATTTCCTCAAAAGTGCCGAAATAAAATTTGCCAGTTATGCCGAGGTGGGTAGCAAGCATACGGGCGGAGTGATGAGGGCTTTGGAACGGATGTGCTCTGGCATCAGTTCCGCATCGATCGGAGGTGAGGGTCACAGCACCGCGTTCGTAGCGACCGTTGGCGAGCTGGAGAAAAGGTTAACGCTGCTCGCGACGACCGGCAGATAAGCCCGTCAGGGTTTTGATGGTCGCGAGCGTGCCCAGCTGCAATGCCGTTCTTGATACGACTGTTCTCGCGCAGCGTTAGTTCTTCCGATAGTAGAATGTCGGACGAACCTCGCACTCTAAAGGCGTGGTTGAACAGGCGATTGGTAGAGTTGTCCGACCATACTGATCGCAACCGAAGTCAGACCGCGATTTGCCATGCTGCCGTCTGCGATCGTTTGACCTTGGGGAATTGTTCTCACCTTGTTGCTCGAAACAAGTGTCGTTCAAGCAACGACTGCATGTCTCGGCGCCCGTCGGCGACGCAGTAAATGATGACATCCGATCCGAGGATGCGGTAGATCATCCGCCACGGTTTGTGATGTAGCTCGCGGTATTCGGTAATTCCGATCGGTGCGAGTTCCTTTGGGATGTTCCCTCGAGCTGGCATATCTTCTAGGCTCGAGGCGGCTGCCTCGACTTCGCCAAGTATCCGTTCGGCTGTTTCGACTCCGTCGCGACCGGCAATGAACCGGTAGAGATCCTCGATATCTTGTTCCGCATCTTCGGAGAGTAAGACGGTGTAAGGCATCAGGACCGGGAAACGCGTTGCCGGATCCGCTTGAATGATTCGGATGCGCGATCGAACTTGCCCGCTTCGACTTGCTTATTGGTGAGGGCCAGCACCTTCAACAAAGCGATTGTCTCTTGGGTTTCCTCATACACGGTAACGTCCTGGAGCACGGCTCTTGCCTCGCCATGCACCGTGAGCACGACAGGCTCACGATTTTCAGCCAGCGAACGAACGATCTCGGGCGCATGCGCCTTGAGATAGCTGATAGGTTTTACCTGCTGCGAGAGCTTCATACACCGATCTCCAATTTGACCAGAAGATAGACCTTTAAATGGTCGAAGGCAATCTCTCGGGCTCAGCTCCTAGCGGACGCTTGATCGGCTTGATTTTACCGACACATACTGTTCGGCCTTCGTATCCCATCAAGGCGAGGGATCGTGTGGCCTTCAGGTCTCAGCTGGATCATAGACAAGTGGGTATTTCTTCCCCCCAAAGAGGCCTCACGCGCAGCGAGGCCGGGGTGACTCCAACCACGCTGTGTGCGGTCCCGTGGAACTTTTTGGCGTCAGATCTGATTTTACAGTCACTTCAACGGATGGAGCGAATTAATGGCGAGACCCCAAGTGCAGTGATGCATCGACGAGTGCCACAGCTGCTATTCCGTGGCTGACATGAGCGCTTATGCCGAGGCTTGCCGCAGTTGCATGGAAGTCCGTCGCTAGCGTTGGACAGATGGTCATTGAGGTAAATACGCCTGCGAAAGGTGTGCGATGGTTGGCTATTATGGTGATCTGCGCCTGCTGTGCTACCTGTACGACCACGCAAGCGCCCAACACGAACCGCAGCAAAGCATATATCTCCGAAAAGGTATACGGAGTGAAGGCTAACCCGGTCGCCTACCACAAGAATGTCGCCAAGGGCGGTGGCCGCTATGTGGTTGGCAAGCCCTATGTAGTGAAAGGCAAGAGTTATTTTCCGAAGGAGGACCCGAACTACGACATGAAGGGGGTAGCTTCCTGGTACGGCTCCGCTTTTCGGGGGAGGCGGACCGCAAACGGCGAAGATTATGACCCGAAACACCTGTCCGCCGCACATCCGACCCTTCCCTTGCCCAGCTATGTTCGGGTGACCAATCTTGAAAACGGTTCTTCGCTCATCCTGCGTGTCAACGATCGCGGACCTTATCGAAAGGGTCGCATCATCGACGTTTCCAGCAAGGCAGCAGACATGCTGGACCTGAAGCACCGTGGCACGGCATCCGTTCGGGTGCAGTATGTGGGGCGCGCCCGCTTGGGTGGAGACGACATGCCCTACCTCCTAGCCTCCTACCTCAAGAAGAGGGACGGTTTTCCAGCCGTCAATCCTGAGCCTCAAATCACAACCGGCGTGATGGTGGCCTCGGATCGGTCGATTGGCGACCCGTTGCGAAGCGACAGTCAGTCTTTCTCTCCGACGCGGACGAACTTTGCCGGAACAACGCGGAGCGCCTCTTACCAGACTGGGACGAACTCCGCGGTCACATCGCAGACATCTAACCAACTCGCGATGTTGCGTGAGACTGGCCACCTTAATTCTGATTGGCTGTCCGAATACACACCGTCGATGTCACGAAGCGCCAAGATTGCACCACAGACTCACGAAATACGCTCCCTGACGGGGTTTGGTGTCAAATATTGCCTGGACGAGGACGGCGATGACGGTTTGCGCGACATGTGTGGGGTTCAAGTTCTCCCTCTCGCGGCCGGCAGCGGCACCAAGCGTCTTACCGGGATATTCTCCATAAGGCGACGCCGCTCTTGCCAAAGAGACGGTCGCTGGTGGGGCACAACGTTAGGTCTTACCTAACTCGCAAAGGTTCATCACAGGACGTGCCCGGCAGATTGAGCGTTAAAATTCGAAACGAGGATCAGAAGTTCGATCGGGCCGAGCGATTGACGTTCGCGCCGAGACACCTATTCACCGGCAGGTAACCTCCGACGTCATCCCTTTGGGTCGAATTCGGATTGTCGCACTCGGCTTGCTAGGCGATCGGGAGACGCAGGATGGCATGGGTTTTGGTGAGCGGGCGCGAGCTCAAGCGGTTGTCGAATTTCATTGACGATCGTCATCGCCCGGCGCGATGAGGCCTCGCTATCCGCTAAGCTGTGAAAAGCCCGCTTCGCAGGCGGCGACTGGATGGGCCAGTTCGGGGGCGCTGTAGTAGGTACATGGAGGCGACTGCGACGTCACGATCCATTCCGGCGAGAACTCATAGGGATGTCATCGCGCCAAAAAGGCGGCAAAGCCGGGCGACCTCGACTCTCGGGAATTGAAGGGGTTCGGCGGTCAAGCGCGGCTTGTTTACTTCGACTGGCTTTTTCTCGCATTTCTTTCGTCATGCGCACTCTGCAGCATTGCGTTCGAGCGCCGTGCCGCCTTCTCACATCGAGCATGGAGTTCTTCCAGCTCCTTGTCGGTCAGCCTCTCGATGCCGACGAAATCATTTTCGGCGTCCGTGAACAAAATGATTTCGTCGAGTTTGGCTTGGAGCGCCGCACCGTCGCGGTTTTGCGTGTTCTGGATCAGAAATACCATGAGAAAGGTGACAATGGTCGTTGCGGTGTTGATCACCAATTGCCACGTTTCGGAGAAACCGAAAATGGGGCCTGATAGCGCCCATACGAGGACTGCCGCCACGCAAAGAAGGAAGGCAATGGGGCTTCCCGCGGCATGTGCGATTGAGGTGGCGAACCTTGCGAAAAAACGATCCATGACGCCACCTATGGTTCGACGACCCACGCGGAAGGGATACGCGTGGCAGATTGCGATCGACCTAAGATTGGATGTCGTCGTCCAAGATAGGGAATGAAGATTCGATGGCTGCGCCGATGAAGGCTTTCCGCGAAAGCCCGGGCTCTTCGCCGCGCTCCAACGCGGCATGGCAGTGATTTCTTGCGCGTTCGAAGAACCAACCGCCCTGTGGCATTTCGCTCAGATACTGCAGCGCATCCTCTGGTCCGTTGATGGTGCGCTCGCCTCTCGCACCAACCCTAATCGGGTGATCCCAAATAGCAGGTTGCATTTGCTTTGCCTCGCTTCTCGCGAAGAACGCCTGGCCCTGAGGTTTGTTCCTTCACCCATCAGGAAGATAGCGGCCCGTATCCTTCGTGGGCAGGCGAGGCAGCGGGACCGAGGCAACTTACGTGTCGTTGCCTCGCGCTTTGCGCCAGTCTGCTATTGGCTTCTTGTCAGCGACGCCCGTTTCGATCACGAGAACGCTGTCGAAGACGTCGGCCCCGCCTTCAGATTGTATCGACGAAATATCATGCATGATCGCAACCACCGTGGCCTGTGGGCAATGTTCTTTGATTGACTTATGGAACGCTTGAACCGCCTGGCCATCAAGTGCGCTTGTCGCCTCGTCGAGAAAGATCAAACCCGGCTTCAGCAACAGGATTTTTGCAAGGACGAGTTTCTGCTTTTCACCCCCGGACAGAAGTTTGTCCCAATGTTGCCCCTCGCGACCTTCGCTCGAAAGCTCGCCAGCAAACTCTTCGAGCCCGGCCTCTTCCAACGCGCTCACGACGGCTGCGTCGCCATGCACCGCGGCCTCATCCGGTAGACAGACGAGGTCCTTCAGGCAAACTCCTTGGAGCTTGACGTCTTGAGCGGCGAAAAGAGTTCTTACAGTGTCGGGGGTTGCGATCAGGCCGCGGCCGTGCGCCCAAAGGCCGTTTATCGCCTTGAGAAGTGAGGTCTTCCCACTGCCCGATTCACCGATCATCAACGTCCATTCGCCGGGAGCGAAATCCAGCTTCTCGACGCTCAGAAACGGTTTGTCGTCGCCGGTATGCAAGAGCTCGACGGATTGGATGCTCAACCCTCGTGCGCCGTCCTGCGTTGCGTACTCAAACGCCGAAGGTCCGCTTCGGGCATAATAATCTTGCGGCCGTTGCACCGTTTCTATCGCTTGCGCAAGTTCTGTTATGCGGCGTGCGTCCGCCCTTAACGTTGCAATGTCGGGCATCGCATGAATGAACCAAGAGCATTCATTGATGAGGGCCGTCGCAAGCTCGGCGCCGGTGACATATTCCTGGAGGCTGATGGTCTTGTCGACGTAAGGCAAAAGACCGGGTGCATAGGCGACGATGCGTGAGCCGATGAAATTGTGCACGAGTTCAAAGCCCATGTAGCCCGCAGTTACCCGGTTGAGGCTCGCCCAGGTTTGGTCGATATCTCGATACCGTCGCCCGTGGAGTGTCTTTTGCGCCGGTTCGCCCCTGATGACCGCAACGTGAAAACTGCGGTGCAACAATTGGTTCAACTCGCTGCGATAGCTGCCTTCGGCCGATTGGATGCGGAGCGAGAGGCCTTGCAGGATTCCGCCGAGCCTGGCTGCGATAAATGTATTGAGCGGTACATAGATCGCGATCGCGAGTAGCGTCAGGCAGGCGCTTCCGTAGCTGCCGAGGAAATCAAGTCCTCTGACGGAGCTCGAAGTTTCGATCAGCTTGCCCCCGACGAACCCGAGCGACAGCACAACTCCGGCAATTCCCACGCCAAGCCCGATCGCACCGCCCGTCATGCCCTTTATTGCCTCCTGCACCCTCTGATCGATGTTGTCGGGCGATGAAGACTCTGTCTCGCTCGAGGCACCAAACCCGTTCTGCTGCAGGTGGAAGTGCGTGTGATTGGAATCCAGGAGCGCTTGGTTGAAACGTTCGTCCAACCACTGGCGCCATTTTCGGTGGAGGGTGGTCGAAAAAAAATGTCGTACCGCAGTGAACCCCGCGTCCCTCGTAATCGCAATTGCGGCAAGTGTTGCTGCCGTGCTCAGGAGTGACGAGGGGGAGGTGGGAACAGTGGGATGATGAAAATTGGCGATCCGATTGACCAGTTCGCCAGAGGTCAACGCAAACCAGACACTTGCTTGAGCTGACAATCCTGTGAGCAGCAGGATGAGAAATGTCAGGCTCCAGGCCTCGCGCCAACGCTCGGAAAGCCAGTAGGCCAGCAACAGGCCCCAGAAACTGCGCATGGAGGAAACAGGGCTGCGTGGTCGCCGCCGTTTCCCTCCGGAGGGCCATTTGACCAGTGCTGTTGCCCGTTGTGCGTTGCTGCGCACGACATCGCTCAAACTCATCTTCATGACTTGGGGCGGGGATCAGGCTTGTCAAACTCGAATCTTGTCGCCAGCAACGGACGGCGCGCAGGTACTCCGATGGAATGCAGCGCACGTTTGATGGCGATGGAGTCGAGCGGGTGCAGGAGCCTGACCACGTCGAGCACTGTTTGATCTTGGCTCGTTGCATAAGAATGTGCATATCGAAGCCGTCGAAGCCCTAGTCGAACTCTCTTGAAGTTACGCTGTAGCCGGCGCATGGGATATCCGGCGCCAGCGGCCTCCAGCGGTCTGCAAGGCGCGGCGTGAATGTTGCGAAACTCGTAGGAGGAGTACCGATATCCGCGCTGGAGCGGAGTCAGTGGGGCGCTCGCTCGCCCCCCTTCACAAAAGAAAGTGTCGATGCCGGCGCCCGAGACACGATGATGTCGAACATTGTCCATCGAAAATCTTCTTCCTTCGATTATGAGGTGTGGTAAGCGAACCGATGCAGCGCAGTCTTAGTTGCCCAAACCTAGCACCGCCTGGCTCCTGTGCGCATTGGAGCAGCGCCTTCCAGATCGGGCAGAGGCAGGCCTAGTCGACGAAGTCGACGGTGACTCCAGGTTTGACCATTGCCGCTAGTTCTTCCGCGTCCCAGTTCGTCAGCCGGATGCATCCGTGCGATCCGGATTTATCTATCAATGAGGGCTCCGGCGTGCCGTGAATGCCGTAGGTTGGTTGCGAGAGGTCAATCCAGACGCTGCCGACCGGGCTGTTGGGACCGCCAGGCAATGTCATGATTTTCTTGTTTGTGCCCTGCCGGAAGTTAACTTTGGGATTGTAGGTATAGGGCGGCATCCGAACCACGCCTTTGATCTTCTGCGTGCCGGACGGGGAAGGGTTTTCCTCGCTCCCGATGGTGGCGGGATAGGCCGCAATAAGCGTTCCGTCGTCGGCGAAGGCCAGCAATTGTCTCGTTCGCTTATGCGCCTCAATGCGCTTCACGGAACCTTGCCTCGGACTATCGGGTATCGCGACCCAGATCGTTTCTCCGGCAACAAACTTGGCAGCTGGATTGAGCTCCGTTAGAAGGTGTTCATCCATGTGAAAGCGCTCGGCGAGCTTCTCGACGATGCCTGTATAACCCAGCCGCTCCATCTTGGCCTGTTCCGAATAATCCTTCGGGATGGCTGGGACCAAGCCTTCTGCGTCGCCCTGCGAAATGGCATAGGGCTCAACCGCCGGTCGTTGGTCCGAAAGTCGGTCGATCACATCCGGATCCAGTCTCCCGTCTAAGGGCAGATGCTGCATTGCCTCGAACGCCGCAATCGCTTTGGCTACGTTCTGGCCGTCGTATCCGTCTATGACCCCGGGAGACGTGCCCGCTCGATCGAGAAGTATCTGGAGCCGCGTAACAGCGGGGTCGGGTGCTTGTGCTGGCGTGTTCGATTGATTTGATGGAAGGGCGACAATCATAGCATTGTTGATATCGTCCGGCTTAAGCGGCTGGCCTAGGGCAATTCCTTGGAAGGCTATAAGCAGCAAGGCCGCAAGAGCGATGTTGTTCATTCGCGTCCTCATTTCGAGCCTTTGGACTCTCCCGAACCGGAGCGACCTTAGCGCCCCGCAAACGTCGCACGGTGGCATTTTGGATACTAAACCCGAGCACCAACAATTGGTTCCCGGGTCGAGGAAATGCGAATCGGAAGAAGGGAGAGCTCAGCCTGTTCGGCGGCTACAGCGACGCATGCGTGAGGAGAAAACTCATGGCCAAGGCTGAAACGACACGAGATCATGACAATGTTCGATATTGGGCAGAGGCACGCAAGCGGCGGCCAACCCGTTTGAAATGCGCCGATGAAGATGAGATTTTACGGATTGATTTCAGCGAGCGGGATGTCCAACTGGGGCTGATCTCATGGGAGGAGTCTTTCCGGTTACTCGACAATAATCGACTATTCTTTCTGCACCTGGACAAAGTCGGCGATGGCGCCTGAGACGGTTTTACAAGTTTGGCGATCGCGCCTAGATCAAACAGGAGTCGGGCTTGGAACGTGCCTGGCTGAACAGGCTTCTGCCTACCCGCTTGGAGTTGAAATGGGTTTCGCTGTCGCAGGTTGTAAGGACGAGACTGACGTTTTGAGTGCGATCGCGCCAGTAGCACCCAAAAAATCGGCCCCGAGCGGGGCCGAAATCGAGTTCCCGGGCCGCATGACAAACGCCTCTGCGGCCCTCCTGTTTGCGTCAAAGCCGATAGCGAAGACGGTCTTTCTCGATCTCCTCGGCAGTGTAGGGATCGAGCCTTTCGTCGAAGCCCCTCCAGCCCTGCTCGAGGTATGCCGCGCGGCGTTGTTCGGGATCTACCCAGCTGCCCCGGCGTAGGATGACCTGGGCGTCCGCGTAGAGGCTCTCGTCAACCCGGGCGCTAACAACAGCTCCGCCGCGGCGCACGCCCTCGGCATAGACATGGGCATGGGCCTCGGGGACGCCAGATTCGGTCATCGCGCCGATCAGTCCCCCCGCGGCGCCACCGGCAACGGCGCCGGCGGCTGCACCTGCTGCCGTTGCGGCTAACCAGCCTGCCGCCACCACAGGTCCGACGCCGGGAATGGCCATGACCCCAAGCCCGGTCAAAAGCCCTCCGATGCCGCCAACTGCAGCACCTAGACCTGCGCCTGTGCCTGCGCCTTCGGCAGCGTCGCTGTCTTTGGAGTACCGGTCACCGACATTGTTGGAGACGATACTGATATCGTCAGACGGCACGCCGCGATCTTCCAGCGCGCTTACCGCCGCGCGGGCATCGGAGTAATCGTCAAAGAGTCCACTAACGGTTTTCATGGGGGTTCCTCGCTGTTTTGGATTAGTTGGCGACCACGTTTCCCTGGTAGTCGAGTGCGACCTGGACGGACTTTCCGTCCTTCATGGCGCTGCCGCGCCAGACGCCTTCGCTATCGAGCTTAAGACCGGCAACGTCGGTGTAACCGGCTTCAACGATGCGTTTCTTAGCCTGGTCTTCGGTGAAACTGTTTGCCCCGGCAACCGGAGCGGTGGGATTGGTGGAGTCCGGCGTCGCCACGGCCGGCGTGTCACCGTTCGTAGTCGCCGGAGGCGTGGAAGTCTGCGCGAGCGCGCCAAAGGTCGATACGCCGAGGAATACCGCGGCGAGCAGCAGTTTTTTCATGATGTCTACATCCTTGTTCTCAAGCCCGTGGAAGGCACTACCGGTCAAACTTTGCTCGAGTTTTTTGGTTCCTGAGTTTTTGCCGCTCACGCAGATCTCGACTTCTCGAAAATACGTGTCGGTCTCCTCGAATCTTGCTCGGGGTAGGGACGCTCCGATTGGCGTTGCGACGGGGGGACAACAGACGCCTCGAAGCAGCGCTGGCCTACATGGCATCCATGCCCTTGATCGCATTCTCGAGATGCGATTTGCACTTTTCCATGTCATTGGCAGTTATGGCATCTTTTGCCATGCCCAATTCCTTGGTGGATTCGATCTTCTTCGCGCCGTCGGAGATTTGTCCGATCTGTTGTTCGGCCTTCGCAATCGAGGCTTCGTCACAGACGACATTCGTTTGTGCAATGGCAGGGGCGGCGAACACCGCCAGGACGGCGAGGGTAGCTGCTGATTTCAAGATCATGGTTGTTCTCCTTTCGCCGGCAAGACACCGGCTCGCTTTTAAGATGACCGAACGGCACAACGACGGATCTGTTCCCTCAAACGGGTGTCGAAAATCATAGTTTTTTCAAGGAACTTTCAGGTGATCGGGACGTTTGAGCCCGCGCATTCCGCGCTCATTTAATCGCTTGCTGGTCGACGCTTGTTTGAGGAAATTGGGTCAGTGTCTCCATGTCCGAAATTCGACAAAGCGGAGCGATCGTGGCGGTTGCATTTCGGAAAGGCGGGGTAAATCCTACGAATCACGACATAGCGGGCAAACGATCCTGCGTGCCGCTTCGACAAGACGCTATCGACAGCGCTCTGGCGCCGCGCATGCGCTGCAGGACATGCAGGAACAGCGACGGCATCACAATCAAGGTCGGGAAGCTGAAGCGATAGACAGAAACCCACTCACACCCGGCAAGGTCGCACGCTCGCCTGCGGGTAGTCTCTATATCGCGCTCCAGTCTGCATTTTCATCGGGGCTGCGACATCAGCGCCGTTGGCTGCGCTAGCTACGTGATCGGCCGCATCGATGAACAGCATGCCGCAATCGAAGAGCTTGACCGGATTGGGGAGAAGTCCGGGAACCGCGAACCTCGGAAGTGCGAGATTATCTCGTACCTGCACTCTGTGGGACGCTACGCTGAGATTGAGTTCGCGCCCTGATCTCTTTGACAGTAAAGGAACCTCCTCCGGGGTGGCGGAGGCTCCCTGGGGCAGTGCGCGACTACAAGCAGTACATGTAGCCGCGCCTCATATGCTACACCTCAGCGGTAACACCACAACTCATCCATTCTGGGTAAGACGACTCCGACAGTGCGGAGCCGTTGAGGTGACCGTCGCCCTTGGAGAGCGATCAAGAAGTTGAACTGCGCAACTCCCTCGGTAGGCCCCACATCTAGCGGGGACACTAATGGCAGGTGGGGCCTAGAGGTGCCTCGATCTGGTCAAGGATCGAGAGCATTCTCAAACGTAGGGCGGCGGAAAAGGTTCCGCCATGGGACTACAGTCCCATCCAGCAGGCGCAAAGGTCTTAAGGTCGTTGTCGCACTGTACGTTCGCGTTAGTTTTCTCGTTAGCCCAAGCAGCACAGCCCTTTACTGCCTTGGGTGGGCAACGGCGCCGAGCGCCTCTTTGCACCCGCAGGGCTGAGCTTTGCTGTCGTTGCCCGATTGGGATTGAGGATCTTGCTAATGTACGAACGACACACATACGGCGCACCAGAGCGCAAATTTACGACAGGTCTACCCGTCGGGATGATGCTTCTGTCAGTGGTGGTGATCACCGCTTACCTGCTCGTCGCAGGTGCTTCGAGCGACAGCGGCCGCCCGATCACCACCGTCCTTCCCAAGCCTACTGTGGCCACTTCTCATTAACAAGGCACGGCAAGGCTCCCGGCTAGGTGGTACCCAACTGAGGGAACAGCATGGGCTTGATGCTTGGGAAAGGCTCGTTTGGCCATGGCGCTGCCGCGTCATCGCCAGCAGCTCCGCGAGACCAGGGACCAGAGACTCTTCGATCTCTTCGAGACCTATGCACTGACTTCAACGATACGCGACAACCTCCCGCGAGAGGTGCCCCGACGGGACGATCTGATAGGCGCTCGTCGCCCCGTCGGGCGGCACCTGGACGCTGCTCATAGCCGGCGCTGACGCATAGGGAACATTTCGGATCGGTGGCCGTTCTAGCTTTGCCGGTGATCCACGATGCCGGATCGTCGGCTGGGCTCCAAGAGCTTCACGCGCTCTTCTCCAACGGAGCCCATCGAGGCACACTGTGTGGCTCCGTCCTACCCGCGGAGCCATCCATTCGGGCTGCCTCGACCCTTCACATCGGCTCATTTCCGTTCATCGCGTTCGACATATGCGTCTTTCAATTTGTCGCTCTCGTTCGATGCAAGTGCTTTCTTGGCCATCGCCAATTCCTTGTTGGCGTAGTCCTTCTTCATCGCGTCTTTCATGGCCTCTACGTGTTGGACAAGTTCGATTGAACACACGCGATATTGGACAAGGTAGAAAGCCCAGCAAGCGCGAGTAGCACTGTCGCTGTCAATAGTGTCTTCAGCATCGGTATCTCCGCTTCAACTCGTTGAATGTCGAGCCGACCCCGAGCGAAAGCCGAGACGAACCAGGGCGGACGCAAGACACGCTAACGGCGATGTCGAGTGGCTGACGGACAACGGAGGCTTCTGCGGGCTGACTTAGCGGCGAGAAAGCCGACGGCGGCTGGCCGATGCAGAAGGTCGGTAAGAAGCTTACGGGCCAACTCCGACGGCATCGAACGCAACGATCTCCGGAGGTAACATAATGTCGACCCCACAGCGCCTAGCGACTGCTCTTGGGAACCTCTTCGTCGAAGCGGGTCTTTTCGCGCGCCGGGTCGTCGTCGAGGATCTCCTCAACGCTATCTTCGGGCAAGGCCTCGTCCGATTCCATGTTGGCCTCATCGCGGCTCGGAACGGGCGGCACCCGGCCGTCGGGATCTGCTCCCGACCGGTCTGGCGCTGGAATCGGTTCGAGATCCATCTCTGGCGGACGTGGCTTCGAGATGGGCTCCGGCATCGGTTCGTCGCCGGCTTTTACGTCGTTGGGTTCGCTCATCACGTGATTCCTTTCCTGTTGGAAAATGAACCAGCGGCCGCCGGTAATGTTCCGTATCGGGAGGCATTCTAATGAGCAGCGTTCCTGAGTGGATCGGCAAGAGCGATGACGAGAAGGTGCCGCGAGCCATATGGCGGCGTCTGTCAGCTTTCCGCCAAGAAGATCATGGCCGATGAAGCTTGGGATATTCGCATCTCTCTTCACCGCGGGCAGGAGGTCGCGGCAGAAAGGGCGAAAAGGAAAACGGCCGGAACCTGTCGCTCACAACCTGTTCACCTATGGGCATCTTCCGATCATGGCCCGGATTATTCTGACGGCTGTTGGCCAGAACTTTTCCCTTTCGAATGCGGAGGAAGATGCCAGCCTGACGACAGCGTCAGTCGTGGTCGGTGGCCCGGCACTATTCCTCTGTGGCAACGTATGGGTGAAGCTGAAGGGGGCGAGCCGTTGCCCGTATCTCACATGGCCGGCCTAATGGCACTCGGTTCGTTGATGGCGGCGTTCTCGTTTCTGCCGACCTATGCCCTCAGTCTAGGCGCGGAGGGTGGAAGCGATGTTCAGGTTCCCACCCCATGGCCAAGTTCTATGAATCCGCCAGCGCTCCGGTTGTTAGTCCAGATGCTCTGGCATTTCCTTGAGCTGATCCTTCGTCCAGGTGGTGATGGCATGAACGTCGCCATCATCGTCGCGCATAAAGTCGAGATCCGCCAGCGGCAAGGCTACCGGTTTCGCACCAATCCCGAGGAAGCCGCCAACATCGATGATTGCGGTGCTGTTGGCGCCGACGCCGTGAAGGTGATCTACCGTTCCGACCTTGTCATCGTCCACGCCGTAGATGATCGCCCCCTCTAGGTTTGCGGGCGTCAGTTCGGAAGTATCAAGGCGCACATGGTTGGTATGGTCCATCTCTCTAGTCTCCGGTTAAGTCGGGCTAACAGAACTGATTCAGCGGAAAACGGTTCCATTGATCATGGAAGCCAGATCAACTCCCATCGCTACAGCCCACCTGCATCAGGCGCCCGAGCTTGAGAAAGGTTTTTTGTCGTGATCAGTCGCAAGTTGCCGAGGTGCGCCCCGGTCAAGGCGAGTTCGCAAAATCTTCAGCGAAACGCGAACAATTCGCTGTCCGGATCCTGGTGCCCCAATATTGCCGACGACACGATTTCCGCGGCGATCTGGCTATAGGTGATGCCGTTTCCGCCATATCCCATCACAGCATAAACGTTTTTCAGCGCTGGAACCGGACCGATTATCGGAAGCCCGTCGGCGGCCACGCCGAAGGCTGCAGCCCATTGGTACGCTGGCTCGGCAATTGGTATTTTCAGGAGTGCCGACAGCTTCGCCCGCAAAGTTCTGGATTTCGAACTGAGCTTGACGGAGTCCTGATGTGCCGTGGGGTCCTCTTCGTCCTCGCCTCCGACGATAATGCGACCATCCGCGGTCGAGCGAATATAGAGGTAGGGATCCGATCCCTCCCATACCACATAGTCCTTGAGCCAGTTTGGCCGCGGATGGTGTGGTTTGGTTGCGAGTGCCCAGGTGGAGACAATCCGGTGCTCTTGGTTGGCCACCGCATCAAGGAACTCGTAGCCGGTGCAAAAGACGACATGCCTGGCCTGTATGATCTCTCCTTTTGATGTCGCGGCGGCGTTCCAGTCATGGAGGCTGCGAATATCCGTGATCTCAGTGTCTTCTACTATCGCCACGCCTTCTGCCTGTGCCTTGCGCCAAAGGCCGGCGGTCAATTGTGCGGGATTTGCGGACGCGGAGATCGCGGCTTCGATTGCAGCGGTCCGCTCCAATCCAAAATTCTCACGCAGTTGGGTGGCGTTGAGAAACACTGCTGAAATGCCAGCCTTGTCGCGCGCCGCAGCCTCAGCTTTAAGCGCTCTTGCACCATAGGTGTTTCCAGCCAGGTACAGCGATTTCTTCCGCTCAAGATGGCAGCAGATCCCAAGATTGTCGACAAGCGAGGTTAGCGTTTCCACGGCCCTGGCGGAGCGTTGCCAGGCGCGCCTGGCTTTGGCTTGTCCAACCATCGCAGTCAGCCTGTGCAAAGGCACGTCGATCTCATGCTGGATCATCGCGGTGCTGGCCAGGGTGCTGCCTTGCACCGGTTGGCGTCGATCGACGACGAGGATTGTCAGGTTCTGTTTGGCAAGAGACAGGGCCATCAAAGCCCCTCCAATGCCGGCGCCAACAATCAGCACGTCGACGATGTTGGCAGGGATGCGTTGTTGAGCCGCGATCTGGACCTTCCGGGTGGTCGTCCACAATGGCTGGAAGGACCGCAGTTTTCGCTTGCGCGTGATTGTCTGCAATTCGTGGCTCTCCTGTGTGCGTCGTACTCCTCGGTGCCGTCTCAGGTAGGGAGACATGAGAAGAGCTGGGCCGGGCGGTCGACTAGTCAAGCTGCCCGGTCCAACGTTCGCCGGCCCAACTCTGCCTCGTTCGGCCGAAAGCAATGGCTGGGAGGGACGCTGCGATGAAAAGAGAGGCCATGCCGCCCTATGGGATCGTGATGTTCCCGCTGTCGTCGCCATCCCAATAACTGATCCGCGACGCGCGGACTTTGATCAGCACGAGACCGTGTGTGTCTACGCCTTGCGGGAACCAGCTTCCGAGATCGCTCACCCAGTGCTTCTTGAACATCTCCCTGTCCTTGACGAGAGAGGCGTTCCCTTCAATCGCAATGAATATACCGAGCTTACCGAGCAGGCTTGGAGGAGCAGTGTAGGTGAGACCAACCTGAGGGTCCGCATTTATGTCGGCAATCTTGCGCGAGTCCCAGTAGCAGAAGAACCAGGAATCTCCGTCGTACTCCACGTCGCCATTATTGCTCATCGGTCGGCTGCGGACCACGCCATCCACACTCTTTGTTGAAAGCATTCCAAAATCGATGCTCTTCAGTTCCTTGGAGATGTCACTCAGTGTCAAGCTCATTGTCGTGCTCCTTTGGCGACTGCTGGTCTTAACCGTGCTTGCTCAAAGAGGTTCCCTTGCGTGTTCGAACAATGTTGCCTGTCAATGAGCTACGGTCGTTTCGACAACACTGTTTCCGGAGGTAATCTTGCCACGCACCACGACGTCGGGCAGTCCGGTCGGCCGCGTCGGCGGAACGGGAGCCATTCTACGGCTGAAGGTTAAAGGGTCGACAAGATGCGGTTGCTCAACGCACCGCGGTACGTTTTCCTGATTTCGACTTTGTTCTCAAGCGAATCCAGGATGTCCTCGCAGAAGTCGACATCACAAAGTTCACGAATGGTCTGAAGTCCGCCGGGCGTAAACACGTTGATCTCCAACAACTTGTCCCCGACGATATCGAGACCGACCAGGAACATGCCGTCCTCGACGAGCTTCGGGCGCAGCGTTTCCGCGATCGCCAGCATCTCTTTCGTGACGTTGGCTGGTTTTGGCGTCCCTCTGGCATGGAGATTGGAGCGCACATCTCCCTTGGCGGGAACGCGCCTGAACGCAGCATAGACGTCACCACGCCTAAGCGGCCTTCCGTTCATCAGGAACAGCCGCGTATCGCCTTCTGAGGCTTTTGGAAGATAACCCTGGGCAATTAGATAGCCGACTTCGCCAACACCGTCGACGATCTGATTGAGATTTGATTCAGTGCTGGTTGCGATCCTGAAAACGTTCTTTCCGCCCGATCCCTGCAGCGGTTTGATAATCACGCCATCCGGATGCTTCTCTATGAACGCCCTGATTTCCTCGATATCCCTGGAGATCAATGTTGTGGGGCGAACAGAGGCTGGAAAATCCTGGAAGTAAAGCTTGTCCTGGGCCAAGGCTAGGCCGCAGGGGTCGTTCACGACGATCGTGCCCCGTTCGGCGGAGAGGCGACCGAAATTGGCGCCGGCATGTGCGGCCCAAGGTCGGCTATCAGCATCTTCCGAAGGGTCATTGCGCAGGAACAACACATCGACCTCTTCAACGTTGACGAGGGTTCGTTCGCGCTCCGGTGCCGTCAGAGCGCGCAGAAGCGTCTCCGGCTTTTTGGGCCGAGCCTCCGTGAAGTCTGCCGCTCGGAGCATCAAGGCGTCGTCGGGGCGCAGGATGAAATCGCCCGGCGCGACGTAGAGAACGTCATGCCCACGCGAAAGCGCGGCGAGCGCCAGCGATGTCGTTGTGAACGTGGGTCTCTCAGTCTCGAGCGTGTTGACGAGGAAGGCAATGCGCATGGCTGCTCCTAGCTGGGGGCTGGTCATTTCCGGATCGCGTCGGCTGCAAGCGTCGGCGCGTTATCTGCGAAAATTAGAGCGCGTGGCCGCCATACCAAGCCTGCGGAACAACGCGCTGATCAAATGGTTGGGCGCGGGAAAGGAGGTTTTCGATGATTTTGATCCTACCGGAGTTCGATTGCCGAGGCGGCGAGGTAGCTGACATTTCGGGCCTCGTTGCATCGATCAAATGTGCCTTGAATGCTGAGGCCTCACTGGAGACGAGAAACCTCAATTTCAGGGTGCTTGGGAACAGTGTCGTCATTGAAGGCGCGGTCGATCTGCCAGGAGGGGCGAGTGTTGTTCAGCGGCTTGCTGACCATCTCGCCGGTCCAGGTCGTGTCATCGTCCGGATCAGCTGTCCGCGCGATTGAGTAGGATGACAACCGATCGGTCAGTGCTGCCGGGCAGCGCCCGGCAGCCGTTGCGATAAGGCCTACCGCTCAAAATGCCTGACGATCGTACCAGTCATCCACCTCGCGGCGAATGCGGTCCTTCTCGATGCCGTAGAGCTCCTGGATTCTGCCTTCGAGCTGTTCGCGATTGCCGTCGATCTGATCGAGATCGTCGTCGGTCAGCCGACCCCACTGCTCCTTGATTTTGCCCTTTACCTGCTTCCAATTTCCTTCGACACGGTTCCAATCCATGACGGTTCCTCCTTTGGTTTAGAACACTAGCCAAACCCTCAAGCATCGATTTGGTTCTCACGATCGTTGACATCCGGCCGACAAGCATACCGTTGGTCGAGATGTCCCGCGTGAAGGGACGCAAGCGGGGCACCCAAAAAAGAAGGCCTCCACGAAGGAGACCAAGGGCGAGTTTCCGGTGTGCATCCAACTCAGCTTCGCCGCGTTGGTTCCGACTGAGTGTCGTGCTGCGGTTCGCTCCGTTGATGCGCTAGTCGGCTTGATGATCTTCTTCAATCGATGCCACGTATGCTGCGCTCACGCATGAATTGATCGAGATTGGACCGGGCCGGACCCAACCGAACGAAGATTTCGCGCGCTTCCATGGGTGCAAGACCATATTTGGCTATGAACTCTGCCAGGTCATAGTGACCCCGATAAATGATTTCCTTTGGATCTACGACCCTGGCGCGAACCCGTCTCGGGACAACCTGCCCGTCGATCGGCTTGGAATCACGCAAAGCGGATTGGTTCTCTTTCATTTTGGCCTCCCATTTTTCTTGGCGGCATCGACGCTCCGCTGGAACCTGTGCCGAAACGAAGGCCGCGCGTCTGTGAGCCAAGTCTTCCAAACCGCATTTTGTTCCCGTGCGGAACCTTTGCACCTGCGCGATGTTGGAGCGGCTCCACCAGACCGCAAAGGAGATTGTTATGCCAGAAAAGACGCTTGAAACGCTGTTTCATGATGGCCTGAAGGACATCTACTACGCTGAAAGGCAGATATTGAAAGCACTGCCGAAGATGGCGCGCGCGGCGCAGTTGCCGGATAGCAAGGCAGCGTTCGAAAGGCACCGGGACGAAACTGAAGTTCATGTGGAACGTCTGCAGCAGGTCTTCGAAATCTTCGGCAAGCGCGCCCAGGGAAAGACCTGCGAGGCCATTCAGGGCATTATCGCGGAGGGCGAGGAGATCATGGAGGAATTCAAGGGGAGCCCTGCACTTGATGCGGGTCTCATCTCGTCTGCCCAGGCGGTCGAGCACTATGAAATTTCCCGCTATGGCACCTTGAGGACCTGGGCCAAGCAACTCGGGCTGCAGGAGGCGGTGTCGCTTCTCGACCAGACCCTTCAGGAAGAAGGCGCCACCGACAAGGCACTGAGCAAGCTTGCGGTGACAGCGGCGAATATCAAGGCCGCCGCCTGATGGCGTTGGACGCTTGGAGGCGGAGACCCTTCAAGCGTCCGCTTCTGCTCTTCGAACGTCAGCTTCAATTCCGTAGATCGAAGTCAAGCGCGAAGCCAGGGCAAACTGAAGAGCCGTGGATCTGCACCTTGAGGTCAATCGACCCTGCCCATCAGGGCAGTGCCGAGGCTGCCGAGGGCGAAGGAGGCGCCGAATGCATAGATCTGCAGCGCTAGTGCAAGCGGATCGATCACACTGGTATGCCCGAGAGCGCGCGGATAAAAGGCAAGGATTACCACTGCCGTCAGGGTGCCGATGACGAACCCTGAAAACATGTGCCATACCACAAAGCGTATGAGCTTTGGCATTTCGGCACCCCGTTTCTGGCCGAACTATCCGGCCATGGTTTTCAGCGCTTTCGGGCCTCGGATCACATAGCGGAACAAAGCCATGGCCGTCGGCTGGATGCACCGGTCCGATCCAATCCACTTGCGCCCGTCTGGACCTCCCGTAAAGATCCATGCCCAATCGCGCTGACACGCATTTGTTCCGCGAGGCATTTGGCGTTGTGGAGGCCGAAAAGGGCGGAAGGTAATCGGCCCTCACCTTGACGCTTCGGTCTCAAGGAACCGCAGCAAATGAAGTTCGTCCGCGCGTAATCCTGCAATGGGCCGCGCGTTCCTTCGCCGCTTTCTCGTGGACGATGTCGCATCTCGATCGGAAAGCGCGAGAATGGCAGGGTGGATGTAGCTCTTGCGACAGACCGCTTTCGTATTGTGCAGGACTTGCGAGGCCGCTTCGCACATGTGCTTGATGGTGGGTCGGGTACCGCTGTTTAACGCTTGCCGCGCGGCGGCGAATGCGGCGACACTTCCGGCCCAGGTCCTGAACGTCTTTGCCGATATTGGTGCTGCGGCAATCTCGGCGAGGTAGCGGTTGAAGCGGCCAGAATCGATCGGTTGCGGGCGGCCCTCGGGGTCGATGGATACAAAAAGCTCCCGCCCGGGCAGATCCGAGATTTCCTCCAGAACGCGTTGCAGGCGAGGATTTTTAAGACGCCGTCTGATACGGCGTCCGCCCTTTCCCTTAAAATCCAGTTCAATACAATCCGGCTTAATTCTGAGATGGCGCTTCAGGAGCGTTGTGGCGCCATAGGTCCCGTTTTCGGCCACATAGGTCGAACTGCCGATGCGAAGGGGTTCCTGGTCGAGAAGCGCCGCAAGCGCTGCAAGCACCGTTGTTGCGGCTACCGTTTCTCCTTCCATCTGGCGCCTGACCTTTCGACGTATCCGCGGCAAGGCCCGGGCGAAGGCTGAGAGTTGATCGAATTTCTCCTGATTGCGCATCTGCTGCCACTGAATGTGATAGCGGTACTGCTTCCTGCCTTTGACATCATAACCGGTGGCCTGAAGGTGGCCGTTTTCTTTGGTGCAAATCCACACGCGCTCGTAGGCAGGCGGCAATCCGAGCGCCTCGATCCGGGAGATGATCTTGGGATCCTTGAGGAGGGAGCCGTCCGGACATCGATAGCGGAAGCCCTTTTTTAGGCGCGTTCGGGTAAAACCGGGCTCCGTGCCGGAGACATAGACAAGCTCGGCGCCGGCCGGCTGCATGGCGTTGGCCGCATCCAATCAGATACGCCCCATCAACAGGAGAACGACAAGGACGACGACGATCACTCCAAGCAACCCGGAGGGACCATAGCCCCACCCCGAGGAGTGCGGCCAGGCAGGGAATGCACCGACCAAAAGCAGGATGAGAATTATCAACAACACAGTTCCGAGCATGGTTCGGCCCTTTCGTTTGGTTCAAACACTCTCAATCCAACCTCAAGCGAAAAGGAATGTTCCGACGCGGGGGGGGCGAAGCGGGGTTGGAAATCCGCGCGGGAACGATTGCCGTCGACGCGCGTTTTTGCTGACTGAAGATCAAAGGTTTGAAGAGGTCGCGGCGGCAGAGAGAGGTCTGTGCGCACACTTGGCATTTGGTTCCGGTTATGCTTGCGCAACGGATTGCGCCGCGTACAACGTGCGTCGATACGGAATGAGAAAAGGTTGGCTTCCCCTTGCGCAAGGTCTATCCTTTTGGTGGCCTCCTCGCGGAAGGCGACGAGCAAATCCGAACTCGCAATGGTTTGACGGCTGGGACGAAGATGGCTTCGGTCAAGAAGACGAGCGACGACGCCGAGAAAATTTTCACAACCGACGCTACGGACCAGCCCGTTGGCGCCGGATGCGCCGAAGTCGACGATATTCCGGATCGTCTGCTGATACTTGCAAACAGGCTGCAAAAAGCGCTCGACTCGCGCAGAGTGGCCCATGGCGAACACCCCCGGCTTCAAGAAGAATTGAGGCGGTCATTAAAGCGGATCGAGGACGAGAAATGATGCGCGACCTGCAGCAATTGCGGGTATTGGTTGCCGAGGATGAATTCCTCGTCGCAAACGACATTGCGCTGTTGTTGGAGGAGGCAGGAGCAACCATCATAGGCCCGACACCTACGGTACAAGAGGCGTTGAAAAGCCTTTCGGTTGCGGAAAACATCCAGGTTGCCGTTCTCGACATCAATCTGAACGGCGAGTTGATCTATCCCGTTGCCGACGAACTCGCACGCCGTTCGGTTCCGCTTATCTTCTTCAGCGGCTATGAATCTTTGAATCTTCCCGAGCGTTTCAGTAGTTCGGCACGCCTTAGTAAATGTGTCAGCGCCTCGGATCTCGTCAGCGCCGTCTTTGAACAGCATCTTCAGAATTTGTCGACGTTGATGCCTGTTGGGACCGAATTCCATGAGTACAGCATTGTCGACCTCGTGCCCGGGCTTCGCTTAAGGGCACGCCGACTGATGGTGAACGTGGCAGCGGCCGATGGTCTGGTCGAGCGCACGCTCGAGCGAGCCATTGTTCTGGCGCCGACCAGGCGAAGGTCCCAGCCGCTTGGTGAGTGGCTTCACGCGCTGATGGCGATCATCCACAGCGAAAGTCCTTTTGGACCCAATTGAACGGTGCACGGTGTTCCGCACGTGAGCCGACCGCACCGTCCCCGCTACCTGACACAAAACACCTTCGCGGCTTGAGCTGCTCCCGGGAAAATTGACTGGAACAATTCTTTGTTTCCTTGGTTTGCGATTTCAATCCACCAAGGAGGATTCATTGTCATGGATGACAAAGAGGAACGTATCCGCCGCCGCGCTCATGCCATTTGGGAAAGCGAAGGGCGCCCTTTCGGCGAGGAGGAACGGCATTGGGAACAGGCACGTCGAGAAATTGAAGAAGTATTGCCGTCCCAGTCGACTGATTCGAGCGAAGGTGAGGGCACGGGAACGATCGTCGCGCCGGCGACAGCTCCCCACGGTAGGGCTCCGGCCAAACCCGAATGAGCCGACCAAAGCTTAACGGAAGGAATGGATCAATGCGTATCGCCGAAATCATGAGCAGAGATTTGCATGTGGCGCGTCCCGATGACCTGGTTCAAAATATTGCACGCGAGATGGCTGACAACGATATCGGGTTCCTGCCGGTCGGCGAAAACGACCGCCTCGTCGGAATGATTACGGATCGCGACATTGTGGTGCGATGTGTGGCGGACGGGCGTGATGGGAAAACCCGTATCGGCGACATCATGACGACCGATGTCAAATACTGCTTTGACGACGACGAGTTGTCCGAGGTCGCGCGTAAAATGGGTGCCGAACAGATTAGACGCTTGCCGGTCGTCAATCACGATAAACGGCTCGTCGGCATCGTGTCCTTGGCCGACGCGGCGCGGGGAGATCCGGGGCTTGCGGGTGTCGGGCTGAAGGGTGTCACGTCGCCAGGCGGTGCTCACAACCAAAGGCCGCCGCAGTGACCAATGCGCGCGAAAGCCGCCTCTTGTGGCATTCACCGGTTCCCCCGTCTGAGACAGAAGAATGCAGTTGGGCGCGAGAAGTGGCAGCGCATGCGCATGCCGGTCAGCGCGACAAGGCAGGCGAGCCCTACTTCGACCACGTTCAGCGCGTTGCGGACGCTGTCGCCGGGGAGAAGGCTAAGACGGTCGCTTACCTGCATGACGTTTTGGAAAAAGCACCGGGCTGGACGCTCGAACGATTGAGGGAGGTCGGCTTTTCTGCGGAGGTCATCAGCGCCGTCCGGGCACTTACACTTCAGGCGGGTGAGACGAAGGACGCCTTGACCCTTCGCGCTACGTCAACCCCCCTGAGCTTGGCAGTGAAGCGAGCCGATTTGCAGGATAATCTGCGGCAATTGGAGGGGAAAGGCGAAAGCGGCGCTGAATATCGACGCAGACTCTACCTGTTGGACCAGGCCTCACGAGGACAAGCCGCACCGCCAGAACCTCGAAACGATGGTGAACTCACAGGTCAACGATCGGCCCGCTCGCCCACCAACAGAGACAAGTGGAGGATCGTTTATCATGCCAATGTTGCCGTTAGAGCGGTTCTGGCGATCCTCTTCGGCCTCTTTGTTGCGGCCGTCGGCTTGGCGGTTTGGATTCTGGTATCCTGATAGGTGTTTGTCCGTATAAGGATGGAGGTAATTTCAGGGAACTGGAACGCCGCCCATCCGGTAGGCAAGTTCGTCGCGCGCTCGGCTGAGCCTGCTCTTAATGGTGCCGACTGCACAGTCGCAGATGTCGGCCGCTTCCTTGTAGCTTAGACCATATCCAGCAACCAGGATCAGCACTTCGCGATGATCGGGCGCCATGGCTTCGAGCGCGCCGCGCAGTTCGTGGGTCAAGACGCACCAGTCCTGCGATGCCGGCATCGGGATCGGTAGCTCGGCGCAATTGACGGGGCCCGGCGCTTCGCGTCGACGCAGCTTGTACTGAGTTCGAAAAGCGTTGTGCATGATGGTGAAAAGCCAGGATTTTAGGTTGGTTCCAGGCTCAAAGCCGTCAATGCCGCGCAATGCTCGAAAGAGCGTTTCCTGTAACAGATCATCCGCTTCGCAACTCGACGACACGAACGTGCGTGCAAACGCCCGAAGGGCCGGAATGAGGTCGACAACCTGGGTCTCCAGCGGCGGAGGCCGCTGGTTCGTTTGGTGTATAACAGGCATTGAAGCTTGCCTTTCGCAACAGTGCAATGGGCTCCTCTAACAATGCGCCGTCGGCATTTAAGTTCCGGCTACAATGTAATGGGCCGATAGGTCCCCGTTCGACCTGTGAGATGTTTGGCATTGCCTCCCGTCAGCCGGACATCGCGTCAGTCTCGAGATTGTCGCGCCACTGTATTTATTGGGCCACACCGGCAATCGACAGCCGGGCCGTTGAGCATTGCAAGGGAAGGCTAGGCTAATCGTGCGGCTCCAGCCGATCCTTCGGAACAACGAGGTGTATGACGAGCCCATCGGGATGCCACTCGCGCAGGATTTCTCCCCCGAATTGCTTTTCAATGGTTAGTTTCGCGAGCTTCGTGCCGAAACCTTCAGCCGTTGTTTCGACGACCGGCGGGCCGCCGCGCTCGGTCCAGATCAGTTCGAGCGAAGCCCCTCGGTCAATGCAATCGAGGTCGAGATAGCCAGTGTCCGTTGAAAGCGCCCCATATTTGGCGGCGTTGGTCGCAAACTCATGTACGACGAGCGAAAAGCCGGTGATCGCCGCGCGCGAGACACCCAGATCGCATCCCCGCGTCGTCACCCGGCGCAGGCCCCGGCCGTTCTCGCCGTCATATGGCGACAGGATTGTGGCAAGGAGCGGCTGCAGGTTGGCCCGACCTTCGCTTGAACCATCGCCAAGGGGCGCTGGCAAGGTGAGCACGTGGGCCCGGGCCAGCGATCCCAATCGTGCGACAACAGCAGAGGCGAGTTCGTCGGTCGACGTTGCCGATTTGGCGCTCAGCGATACCACGCTGCTCGATACCATAAACAGGTTCTTGACCCTATGCGCCATCTCCTGGATCAGCAGGTCCTTTTGCTGTTCAGCTTGCTTGCGTTCGCTGATGTCGCGGGCAATCTTCGAGGCGCCAATGACCACGCCGGCATTGTCGCGGATTGGCGAGATCCTGAGCGAGATCGGCATCAACCCGCCATCCTTGCGCTGCCGGAGTGTCTCGAAGTGATCAACGCGGTGGCCAGAGCGCACTTGTGCCAGGAAGTCCAGCTCCTCGCCCTGGCGATCATCGGGAATCAAAAGCGTGACCGATCTTCCGATGGTCTCTTCGGCCGTATAGCCGTAGAGCCGCTCGGCGCCCGCGTTCCAACTGCTGATGATGCCATCCAAGTCCATTGATAGGATTGCGTCTTCCGAGGATTCGACGATCGCGGCAAGCTGGTGGGCGGCATGTTCGGCCTGCCGGCGGACGGCGACCTCACGCTCGGCGGCCTTGAGCAAGTGGGCGTTGTCGATCGCGATTGCGGCATGAGCGGCGATGGAGGTCACCGCGTTCTCCGCGTCGGCGGCAAAGATGCCGGGTAGATCATGACCGAAGAACAACCCGCCATGCACCTCGCCCGAACGCGAAACCACCGGAACTGCCAGATAGCTGACGACCGGCAGATGCCCTTTTGGCATGCCGAAATGCGGTGCCGATTGGCCATAGCGCGGGTCGACACGGATATCGTCCGAGCGCACAACACCCAGACCGCGGAACGTCGGCTCGAACACGGCGGTATTGCGAGGCAGCTGGAACTTGTCGAAAGCCGCGCGCGGAGCTCCCGAAAGTGCGTAGAGTGTGTAGTGCTCGCCTTGTGGGTCGATGAGATTGTAGAAAAAGGCACCGAATTTTGCGCCGGTAAGTTCGGTTGCCGCGTCCGTCACCGTCTGTACGATGCGATCGAGATCGAGATTGCTGGCTATCGCCTTTGCAATCCGGTCGACCGCCTCCAGCCGGCGTTCGGCAGCCTTGCGCTGGGAGATATCGAGAATGCTGACATAGGCGCGCTCGTGGTGTGCTCCCTCGAAAGTAATCGTGAAGACAACGTCCAATCGCCGTCCTCGCAGCGTGCGAAGAACAGTGTCGCTACCAAATCGCCGGCGTCCTTCCCAGATCGTTATCAACTCTTCCATGAAAATCGGCGCCGTTTCGGGGAGGAAAACGTTTGCGAGCGATCTTAGCAGCTCGCCCTTCTCGGCCGCCTCGAACAGCTCCACCGTGAATGGGTTGACGTCGATGATGCGCACGCGCGCTATCGCCTCGTCCAGTCGGTCAGGGTGCGCCTCAAGATAGGCACGCAGATCCTCAATGCCGTCGGACCGAAACGTCTTGAGGAGCTCGGATACGCCGGAAAAATCCTGTTCCCACACGGCGACCCCAGCGTATTCGAAAATGTCGCGAAACCTTCTTTCGCTGTCACGAAAGGCCTGTTCAGATGCCTTGGGATCGCTGATTTCGACCAGCATTTTGGTTGCTCCCACGAACTCCGGTGACATGTCATCATCGACGGCAGGCACAAATCAGGGCAGGGGATTGCTGCTCAACGGAGCGACCCAAATGGTACCTCAAGCAAGTACAAAAGCAATCCGCAACGCCGCCGACTCCTTTGGTCAATGACGCAATCTAAGGACCGCATTGGACTTCGCTACAAGCAATGCTGCGGCCTCGATCAACTGCTGAGAAGTGAAAGGCTTCATCAGTAGCCTCGCGCCGGCAAAGCCCGTTGGCAGTGCCTCACGGCCGTAACCCGTGACGAAGACAAACGGGATTTTCTTCCGGGCCAAGGCGGCCGCGATCTCTCCGACCGATTGCCCGTGCAGGTTCGCGTCGACCATCGCCCCGTCCAATTGCTCCCGATCGATGATGCGCAACGCATCGTCTATCGTCGACGCCGGCCCCACCACATGGGCATGCTCGTCCTCAAGCACCGAGGCGATCTCAAAGGCAATCAGGGGCTCGTCTTCAATGATCGCAAATTTCTTTCCGTTGATGTTCGCCGAACCCGAGTTCACGCCCAGCGGAGAGCCCTTCGATAAGGGACCCGCGGCCTCAGTTGGATTGCTTTCAATGAAATCCGGCTCCAGCGGAAGAACGATCTCCCAACGTATCCCGTTTGCCTCGATCGAGCGATGCGCATGGCCGCCGCCGCCGCTTAGTACCTGCTCTATCAGCTTCGTTCCAAAACCCTGGTCGCCTAGCGACTTTACGGATGGTCCGCCTCGTTCTCGCCAGTCAAGGCGAAGAGTGTCGTCCTTCAGAACCCAGTCGATTGATACCGTGCCGGCCCGGGTCGAAAGCGAACCATACTTGACTGCATTGGTCCCGAGTTCGTGCACCATCATAGCCATATGCAGCGCCGTTTGCGGATCGAGCCTAATTGGCGGACCGGAGACCACGACACGATCATCGTCAACCGCTCCAGGCAGCAGTTGATCGCGGAAAATGTCTTCCAGCTCCGCACCCTCCCAGCCGGTACGGCTCAAAAGCGAGTGCATTCGCGACATCGACTGAAGGCGCCCGCTGAAGCTCTCGGTGAAGGCCGCCGGATCCTTGGCTGAACGCAGCGTCTGCCGCGCAATCGCCTGTATCGACGCGAGCATATTCTTGACCCGGTGACTGAGTTCGCTCAGCAAAAGCTGCTGGGTTTCTTCTGCACGCTTGCGGTCGGTAATGTCGCGGGCTGCGCCGAACCACTCGATGATGTCTCCGTCGTTGCCGAGGAGGGGTACCGCACGCGAATGGGTCCATCCAAGACTTCCGTCAACCAGTATGACCCGGTGATCCATTTCGAAGGTAGTCTTGTTCCGGATGGCATCCTCGATATTCGTCAGGATATGTGTCTGATCGGCGGCAGGGATATATCTCTCGAGCCAACTGTCACTTGGATCCTCGGTGTCGGCCACAAAGTCCTTGCCTTGCAGGTATCGCATCTCCCGCCAGTCAGGGCTCATGCGATAGACGATGTCAGAGCTCGCTGTGACGTAGGCGCGAAACCGCTCCTCGCTTGCTCGCAAACTCTCCGCCGCTTTGGTTCGCTGATGGGCCATCTTGAGATGCGCCTCGACGCGCGCCAACAATTCACGTGCGCTGAATGGCTTGATCAAGTAGTCGTCGGCGCCTGCCTGCATGCCCTCGATCCGGCTTTCTTCGCCGGCGCGTGCCGACAGAACGATGATTGGAATGGTGCTTGTTTGCTGGTCTGAACGAAGCCTCTCGAGCAATTCCAGTCCATCAAACCCTGGCATCATAACGTCTGTGAGAATGAGGTCCGGTCGTCGAGAAGCTATTGAAGCGAGTGCTGCTTGCCCATCGCCGACGACCGTCACGTCGTACTGGCCGCCGAGTAGACGGCGCATGTAGTCTCGCATGTCAGAGTTGTCATCCACGACCAACAGGGACGGGCGGCGACCATTGCTCGCCTGCACTACGTGGGCAGCAGGTTCGACTTCGGATAGTTCTGCGTCTTGGTCTGAATCGGGCAGCCATCGAAGGGCCTCTTCCACGAAAGGCGAAATGCCAATTGCTGTTGATGGGCGACTGTCACCTGTGCCGGCTTGATCGGTTGCCAGGTGGCTGTTTCCTTGTGGGATGGCGACCCTTACAGTCGTGCCTTTGCCAAGATGGCTGTCGGCCGAGACCGTCCCACCGTGAAGCTTTACGAGTTCCTGAACAAAAGCCAGTCCGATGCCGGATCCTTCCCGACTACGCCCCTTGGCGCCTTCGACGCGATGGAATCGCTCAAACAGTCGAGGCATTTCTTCGGGTGGAATACCGATTCCCGTATCGCAGACCGTCAGAACGAAATTGTCTGCATCGGTCGTCAGCTTGACAGCGATCTCTCCTTCCAAGGTGAATTTGAAGGCATTGGAGAGAAGGTTGAGAACGATCTTTTCCCACATCTGACGATCGACGTGGGCCGGTGCGGGAAGCGGAGGCGTATCGACGGTCAGGCGCAATCCCGCTTTTTCCGTCGCGGATCGGAAGGCGCTTGCAAGTTCCGCCGTTGCTGAGGCGAGGTCGGTCGGCTCGAATTGCGCCTGCAGCCGTCCCGCCTCTATACGTGAGAATTCCAGCAGCGTGTTCACCAGCTTGAGCAGCCGGAGGGAATTGCGGTGAGCGATGAGCAGCCGCTCACGATCGCCGGGCAACCGGTCGCCTCGCGCTATCAGGTCTTCGATATGGCCGAGCATCAGCGTCAGCGGCGTGCGAAACTCGTGACTGACATTCGAAAAGAACACGGTCTTTGCGCGGTCGATCTCCGCCAGCGCTTCGGCGCGTTTGCGTTCGTCTTCATAAGACTGCGCATTTGATATCGCGCTTGCGACTTGCGCTTTCATGAGTTGCAGGAAGTCGTAATAATGCTCGTCCAGTTTCAAGCGTGGATTGATGCCAACGACCAGAAAGCCGGTTGCTTCCCGTGCGTTGGCGGCGGCCACCGGCAGCACGATTGCCGTGTGCGGAAGATCGCGTGGAGTTTCACCTGCAGTTGCCGGGAAACGCGAACCCAGATCATCCACGATTCTAAGTGCTAAGGTCGTGTCAAAGTGCCAGCCTTCGCCACTGTCGTGCTGCGTCAGCCTCACAGCTTGCGGGCACATTGCATGGCCATGCTCCAGGCCGGACAGCCCGGAAAGGCGCGCCCGTTTGCGGGCGGGATCGAGTAGGTAGAGAAGGGCGAAGGGAACATCCCTTTGGTGCTTTGCGAATGTCTCTGCGGCCGTCGTGCACGCTTCGATAGGTGTGCGCGCATCGCCCGAACGAGATGCCAGATCGCGAAGCACAACAATCCGGCGCTCTCCAATGACCTTGTCAGTAATTTCGGTCACGGTGGCGAGGACGCCGCCGATCCCGTTTTCGGCTGCTTCGTCAGGAACGGGGCTGTAGGCAATGGTGAAATGGGTCTCTTCGAGGAAGCCGTGCCGGTTGATCTCCAACTCGATGTCGTCGTTCCACGTCGCGGGCCCACCGTTGAACGGAGTGTCGATCAGTGGCTTCAGGATATGCCAGATCTCGCTCCAGCATTCACTGACCGGTTTGCCGAGCGCCCAGGAGTGCTTGGCGCCAAGTACCGGCCGATAGGCATCGTTGTAGATTGAAACATATTGCGGCCCCCACCACAGCAGCAGCGGGAAGCGGTTCACCAGGAGGAAAGGGATCATGACCCTCAGCGTCGGCGACCATTGCTCCATTGGCCCGATGGGCGTCGCGGACCAGTCGTAGTCCTGAATCAAGGTTTCCATCTCGCCGTGGCCCGCAGGCGACGAAGCATCGATGAGGGGCTGGTCCCGGTCGGCCGTGCTTTTGGCGTCTGACATGACGCGGATCCCCGATAGACTACGCTTAAGGACCTTAAACGCCAGGTACTGAAAACAGTTCCGATTCCGCGCTCGGCGGACTAAGTGAACTTGGGAGCGGGGTGTCCAGTAGACAATCACGGACCGCTTCGTGATCCGTGCCTGAGATCGCATAATGTATCGAATGGAAGGGGAGGCGCGCGGCGACGGAAATCTTCGTGCTTCGGTTAAACCGCCTCACTGTGCTTAATGTTGTTAAACGCACAGGTGTAGCGGGCTCTGGGTTAAAGACCGGTCACCGGCTGTGGCGTCGGTAGAGCAGTATTGGTTTCATTAAGAATACTGAATGCATACCGCCCCTTAGCGTCTACGTCGACCGAGTAGGTCAAGCGTTCCCGTATGCGATTGTTTTGGTCGAACGTGATCACCTTGGGTTTTAGTAGAGTAATCGCGGCGTCGTCGACATAGAGGGAGTTGCAGATGATTATCGCGTCGCCAGGCTGGCACGTGCGGGCGGCCGCACCGTTGAGGATACAGCATCTCGATCCGCGTTCGCCAAGGATGACATATGTGGAAATTCGCGCGCCCGAATTCCTGTTCCAGATTTCCACGAATTCCATTGGGAGGATGCCAGCGGCCTCACAATGATCGGGGTCGAGGGTAATCGATCCGTGATAATTGAGGTTTGCTTCGGTCACGTAAATGCCGTGCAGCTTACCCGCGACAAGCTTTCGCATCGTTCCTCCTCGTCAACTTCGTACAGGCACCGTGGAAATGACCCCCGCGCAACCCGAACTTACATGTTTGGATAGACCGGGCCTTCGCCTCCCTGCGGTGGCACCCAGTTGATGTTCTGGTTCGGGTCCTTGATGTCGCAGGTCTTGCAGTGCACGCAGTTCTGCGCGTTGATGACGAAGACTTGCCTGCCGTCCTTTTCCACCCACTCGTAGACGCCGGCCGGACAGTAGCGTGTCGACGGACCGGCATAGGTGTCGTGCTCTGACGACTTCTGTAGCGCCATGTCCTTCACCTGCAGGTGGATCGGCTGGTCTTCCTCGTGGTTGGTGTTCGACAGGAACACCGAAGAGAGCCGGTCGAAGGTGAGCACGCCATCCGGCTTCGGATAGTCGATCTTCTGGTGCGCGACAGCTGGCTCGAGCGACTGCGCGTCGGTCTTGCCGTGTTTCAGCGTGCCGAAGAAGGAGAAGCCAAAGAGCTGGTTGGTCCACATATCGAGACCGCCGAGCGCGACACCAATCGCCGTGCCGAACTTCGACCACAGCGGCTTGACGTTGCGCACGCGCTTCAGGTCCTGGCCGATGGCGCTGTCGCGCCAGCCGCGCTCGATCTCGATCGGCTCGTCATTGGCGCGACCGGCCGCGATCGCCGCCGCCAGCTTCTCGGCCGCGAGAATGCCCGACAGCACCGCATTGTGGCTGCCCTTGATGCGCGGCACGTTGACGAGACCGGCCGAACAGCCGATCAGCGCGCCGCCGGGGAACGACAGCTTCGGCACCGACTGGTAGCCGCCCTCGGTGATCGCACGGGCCCCATAGGACAGCCGCTTGCCGCCCTCGAAAGTACCGCGAATGGCGGGGTGCGTCTTGAAGCGCTGGAATTCCTCGAACGGGAAGAGATAGGGGTTCTTGTAGTTGAGGTGCACGACGAAACCGACGGCAACCATGTTGTCTTCGAGGTGGTAGAGGAACGAACCGCCGCCGGTCTTCATGCCGAGCGGCCAGCCGAAGGAGTGCTGCACCAGGCCCGGACGATGGTGCTCGGGCTTGACCTGCCAGAGTTCCTTGAGCCCGATGCCGAACTTCTGGACGTCGCGGTCTTTCGACAGATCGAACTTGGCGATCAGTTGTTTGGCGAGCGAGCCGCGCACGCCTTCGCCGATCAGCGTGTACTTGCCCAACAGCGCCATGCCGCGGGCGAAGTTCGGGCCCGGCTCGCCGTTGCGCTCGATGCCCATGTCGCCGGTGGCGACACCGATGACGGCGCCCTCGTCGTTATAGAGCACTTCGGTTGCGGCAAAGCCCGGATAAATCTCGACGCCGAGCGCTTCGGCGTGGCCTGCCAGCCACCGACAGACGTTGCCGAGGGAGACGATGTAGTTGCCGTGATTGTTCATCAGCGGCGGCATCATGAAATTCGGCAGCCGGATCGAGCCGGCGGGCCCCAGGAACAGGAAGTGGTCGTCCGTGACTTCGGTCTTGAACGGATGGTCGGCTTCCTCGCGCCAGCCCGGCAGCAGCCGGTCGATACCGATGGGATCGACGACGGCGCCCGAGAGAATATGCGCGCCGACTTCGGCGCCCTTTTCGAGCACCACGACAGACAGATCCGGATTGACCTGCTTCAGCCGGATCGCTGCTGCAAGACCCGCCGGCCCCGCGCCGACGATCACAACGTCGAACTCCATGCTCTCGCGTTCGGGCAGATCTTGCTCGGTCATAGGGTCATCATCCTTTAGCGGGCCCTCGGAGGGGCACCCGCGTGATTGCCAATGGGCGCGGTCTTCGTATTATTGCCGTGATGGTGGAGCTTCGTTTAGGGTCGCAGGCGTGAGGTAATGTGCTTGGTTTCAAGGTAGGACGACATGCCCCATGGACCAAGTTCGCGGCCAATGCCACTCGCCTTGAAGCCGCCCCAGGAAGTCTGAACGAAAATGGCCTGCGGGCTGTTGATCCAGATGTGGCCAGCTTCGATTGCGTTTGCCACCCGGAAGCCCTGCTGCTCGTCGCCGCACACGACAGTAGCAACTAGCCCAAAATCGGAGTCGTTTGAGAGTGCGACCGCCTCTGCCTCGGTCTCGAAAGTGCGGATGCAAAGGACTGGGCCGAAAATCTCCTCGCGCCAGCTCGCAACAGGCACATCGATGAAAACAGTCGGTTCGATAAAACAGCCGTCCAGGTGGGGCGGCTTGCCGCCACCTGTGAGCAACGTCAATCCTTCGGCCTTCCCGTGTTCTATGTAGGCGAGCACCTTGGCCTGCTGAGCCATCGTCGTTATCGGGCCGATTTGGGTACCATCGTCCAGAGGATCCCCCGCCTTCAAGGCCTTGGCTCCGGCGGCAACAGCTTCGGTCGGGGGCGACCTTCCACGAAGTCGTCACCGGCGGAAAATTCCACGGTACTATCAGGCTTGCGACACCTGCTGGCTCTTGCCGCAAGCGGGCGCGGAAGCCGAGATGGGGGAGGGCCACCTCGGTATCTTGACGGGTCTCCAGTGCAATTGCCTGTTCAGCGTGATAGGCAAAGGATGCCGCTGCATCGGACACATCTATGCGCGCCTCGCTGAGCGGTTTGCCATTGTTGCGTGAAGACAAGCGAGCGAGTTCTTCTGCCCGGTCCCGCAGCCTCTCAGCGATGGCTATGAGATAGTGGGAGCGTCCACGCCCTCCGGTGTCGCGCCACGCGGGCAAGGCCGCTTTGGCGGCGGCCACGGCCCTTGCGACATCCTCGGGGCCGCCCGAGGAGACCTCGTGATAGGGGACGCCGCGGTAGGGATCGAATATCAGTATGCGGCCGGGCACCGTAGGATCTTGCCATTGACCATCTATGAATAGCTGGTGCCGCATGACTTCCTCACGCTGCCAGGGCTTTGGCGAAGTCGGAGTTAGCCCGGATTTCGATGACGGTCGGAACTTTGCGGTCGATGGAGGCTTTCAATTCGGCTTCGAGTTCTGGGAGCGAGGTCGGGCGGGATGCATGGCAGCCAAGCGCGCCAGCGAGTCCTATGAAGTCGGGAGTGAAGATGTCGACGCCGATCTGCGGGATGTCCCGCTCCGCCATGAAGGCCTTGATCTCTCCGTAGCTCGCGTTGTTCCAGATGACGACAGCCGTTGCGATGCCAGCCTCGACAGCGCTTGCGAGTTCCTGCACCGAGAACTGCAGGCCCCCGTCGCCGATGATGCAAACGGAAGGGCGGTCCGGCGCGCCCAGTTTCGCGCCGAAGGCGGCGGGCAGGCCGTAACCCAGCGTGCCATAGCCGGTGGAGGAGTTGAAGAAGGAACGGACTCGCGGCGCCTGGTAGAACTGGTTGATGGCATAGACCGGTTCTGTCTGGTCACCGGCGACCATTGCGTCCGGAAGCACGCTGGAGATGATCTCCATCAGCTTCGCATGGGTACGACAGGCAGGCCACAGACAGGCCTCGACCTTGTCACGCACGGTCTTGGCACGGAACGCGCCGTCTCGGGCTGGCCTATCTTCGCCGAGGGCGGCGGTGAGACATGCGGTGGCGAGCTTTGCATCGGCAGCGATCGGCACATCCGGGCGCAGACTCGTGACAGCCTGCGCAGGATCGATGTCGATGCGGATCAGCGGGCCACCGAAGCTGAGCGGCTTCGGCTCGGGGTACATCTCCGTCTCGCCGAATTCCGTGCCGATCGCGAGGATCGCGTCGCTGGCGGCCAGCTCGTCAAGCAACGGCTGCATGCTCAGGTTGCCTGTCATCGTAAGCGCATGACCAGGCATCAAGATCCCGCGACCGTTGATGGTCATGAAAACGGGGGCGTCGAGCTTGCGTGCGATGGCGGCGATTTCTTCCGCAGCGTCGACGGCGCCGCCACCCGCAACGATCATGGGACGCTTCGCTGCCTTGAGGATCGAAGCTGCCTTCTCGATCGCGGCTGGCTCAGCGGCGGCTCGACCCGGGAGCGGCCAGGCTTCGGCCGAAAGATGGCTTGCGGAAGCGACGATGACGTCGAGCGGGATCTCGATATGAACCGGGCGCGGGCGCGCGGATCTGAAGACGGTGAAGGCGCGCGCCATGACTTCGGGAAGCTGGGCCGGATCGAGTAGCGTGTGGCTGAAGGCGGCAACCCCGGCTACGAGATTGCGCTGGGAAGGCAACTCGTGCAACCGGCCCTGGCCCATGGAGAGCTGGTCGCGGGAGTTAACTGCGGAGATCACGAGCATAGGCACAGAATCCGCGTAGGCCTGGCCCATGGCGGTTGCGATGTTCGTCATGCCGGGGCCTGTAACTATGAAGCAGACACCTGGCTTGCCGGTGACGCGCGCATAACCGTCAGCCATGAAGCCTGCGCCCTGTTCATGACGTGGCGTCAGGTGGCGGATGCTCGTCGCCGGCAGGCCGCGATAGAGTTCGACCGTGTGCACCCCTGGGATGCCGAAAATATATTCGACGCCATAGGATTCCAGAATTCGCACGAGGTATTCGCCTGTAGTGACGTGTTCCACTGCTTTATCGCCTTTGCGCGCTGGCTGGGTCGATTGCCACGTCGGGACCGTTTGCGCGCCTTGTCCAAGCAAACTTATACGTCCGTGGCGAGGCGCCTGCCCTCAAAGGAATGGCATTGACCAGCCGTGTTGACGGTGGACGACTAGCAGGACGTCGTGGATGGAAAAATATGAAAGATTGAAAGAAACGTTGCCTTTGAATGCAACTATCGGGGCACTCGAAGAGTGTGATCGAGTTTGAATCTCATTGACGCGGCGATGGCGATAAAATTCAGTGTTATTTACGTGGTTATTGATGAATATTGTCATCTTTATGGTTGCGTTGCCGCAATCCGAAGCTGCTAAGTAAATTGTTCAGGCGAAGATAAGTAATAAATCATTTTCTACGGTAAGATATTGTTGTAAATGCGAATTTGTTGACACGCATTCTGTCTAGGTCCAACGTGAGCGACGCAGGAGGTGGTTCGTATGAAACCAAAGCTTAACAAGCGCCGAAAATTACTTGGTCGCGTCAGCGATTCAGATATGCACCTATTCCGTGTTTTTTGCGCCGTCGTTAACTGCGGCGGCTTCTCGGCGGCGCAGGGCGAACTTGGAGTGGGAAGGTCCACTATTTCGAGGCAGATCTCTCATCTGGAAACGCGGCTGGGGTATATGCTCTGTCATCGGGGACGCAGTGGCTTCGTTCTGACTCAGCACGGCGAGCAGGCCTTTGCGCTGATTGAAAAATTCTTGTCAGCCTCCGAGCAATTCACCGCTGACATGGCCGCAATCAACGACGATTTCGTCGGACGTCTGAACATTGCGATCGTCGATTACTGTTTCACTGACAAGCGCAACCCCGTACTACCCGCTATACGCGAATTCCGGATGTTCGCGCCACGGGTCGAGATCAACCTTGTCGTAGATTCGCCAAATGCAATTGAACGCGGCATTCTGGACGGCAGCCTTCATCTTGGCGTCCTCCCGGTCTATCGGCAGTTGGAGGAGTTGATCTACACCGAGCTCTACGAAGAAACGGCCAGCCTCTATGCAGGCTTGTCTCATCCGCTGGTGGAAGAACTGCGGGCCGATGCCGAGCTGCCGATCGATCGCATCACGCGGCATGAGCTGGTGTTTCGCGGTTATCTCGAAGGAGAGAAGCTGCTCAAGTTCAAGCAGCAGTTTCGCCGCGGTCCCACTGTTCTCCAGACAGAGGCGCAGGCTGCTCTGATCCACGCCGGCGCATATCTCGGGTTTCTGCCAAGACACGCCGCCCATGCCGACCTGGTATGCGTTCGCCCGGAGGTCTTCGACCATTCCGCCTCGATCTGCGTCGCGGTCAGCCGTGGGCGCCGTCGTTCGATGATAGCAGGAGCTTTTTTGGAGCGATTACAGGAGGGCAGCGCCTCGCATGCACAGCGCGGTTAGTTGCACGGAAGCGCACCCAACAGTGCAGTCACGGTGATTTAACGCGAGATCAAAATCGTCTTCTCTTGTCGCACTGACCAACGACGAAAACGGAGACGATGGCGTTGAAACAGACTCCTCCCCTTGAAGTCCGTGACATCCGCAAATCCTTCGGCAGCCTGGAAGTTCTCAAGGGCATTTCCCTGACGGCGCATCAGGGCGATATCATCTCAATCCTCGGCTCCTCTGGGTCCGGAAAAAGCACCTTTCTGCGCTGCATTAACTTCCTGGAGCATCCGACCGAGGGAAAGATCTTCGTCGATGAGCGAGAGGTCGTGCTCCGTCGCAATCGCGAGGGGCAGCTTGAACCGCGCGACGCGAAAGAATTGACCGAGTTGCGCGCACGCCTTGCCATGGTGTTCCAGAGCTTCAACCTTTGGCGGCATCTGACGGTGCTGGAGAACGTGACCATTGCGCAAATTCATGTAAAAGGCACCAAAGCAACTGACGCAGATACGAGATCGAAGCATTTCCTCGAACGAGTGGGGATGTCTGCCCGTCTCGACTTCTATCCCTCTCAGTTGTCAGGCGGCCAGAAGCAACGCGTCGCGATCGCCCGTGCACTTGCCATGGAACCCGAGATCCTCCTCTTCGACGAACCGACCTCGGCCCTCGATCCCGAAATGGTGGGCGATGTGCTCAAGGTGATGCGGGATCTGGCCGAAGAGGGACGTACGATGCTCGTGGTTACTCATGAAATGGCCTTTGCGCGGGACGTAAGTACACGCGTGATGTTCATGAACCAGGGACTGGTCGACGCCATCGCGTGTCCCCAGGAGATGTTCCGCAATCCCGCGGACAAATCGGCCCGCTGGGCCGAGTTCATCGCAAGAATGTAAAAAAAGCGACAGGGGAACAAATACATGTACAGAATACTGAAATTGTTGGCCGCCACGGTCATTGTGACTGGCTGCGCGGGCGAGGCCTTGGCCGAAGACCTGACAATTCGCTGGGGTACGGAAGCAGGCTACAAGCCGTTCATGTACAAGACGGAGGATGGCGAACTCGCTGGCTTTGACTACGACATGGGCAACGCGATCTGCGAGGAATTGAAGGCCAAATGCTCCTGGGTGGAACAGGATTGGGACGGCCTCATTCCTGCTCTCCAAGCTGGAAAATACGACGCTATCCTCGCGTCCATGTCGATCACGGAAGAACGCAAGCGTGTGGTCGATTTCACTGCAAAATACTACAAGATTCCCTATCGCTTCGTTGGACATACCGACGGAGAGCTGACCCCCGACCAACTCGCCGGGAAGACGGTCGGCGTGCAGAGTGGCACCGTTACTCAAGTATATCTGGAACGCGTCATGCCCGACGTGATCGTCAAGACCTATCCGACCCAGGACCAGGTGTGGCTTGACCTTGCCGCGGGACGGATCGATGCGGGCTTCGCCAACGTTATCGTCGCCGAGGACAGCTTCCTATCCAAGGAGGAAGGCAAGGATTTCGATTTCTTCGGTCCGGACTATACCGTGTCGAAGTATTTCGGCGATGGCACGGGGATCGCCTTGCGAAAGACGGACACCGAGCTACGCGATGCGATCTCAGACGCAATCGCTAAGCTGCGCCAGGATGGCACTTACGCAAAGATCAATGCCAGATATTTTCCGTTCGACGTTTACGGGAAGTGATCCGCAACGGTGCCACCCCCAAGTCGGGTGGCACCCAGCCAAGGATAATGCTGCGTGGATACGTTGCTCGCATACGGACCAATGGTTCTCTCGGGCCTCGGGTTAACCATTGCGCTGTCTCTCTCATCACTGACGCTCGCTGTGCTTTTTGGGCTCATGGGCGTGTGGGCTAAGCTGTCGCGCAACCTTTTCCTGAACGCCCTGGGCGGTGGATATACCGCCCTGGTCCGAGGCATCCCCGATCTTGTCTTGATGCTGATCATCTACTTCGGAGGCCAGAACCTGATCAATTCGCTGGGCGAAGTTTCGGGGCTTTGGGACTACGTAGAGATCAGTCCTTTCGCCGCAGGAACGTTCGCGATCGGCCTCATCTTCGGGGCCTACATGACAGAAACCTTTCGAGGTGGGTTCCTGGCCATCGACAAAGGGGAAATAGAAGCAGGACTGGCTTGTGGGATGAGTTCCGGCACCAGGTTGCGACTAATCGTGTGGCCCCAGATCGTCCCCCTGGTGCTGCCCAGTTTCACCAACAATTGGCTGGTGCTTCTAAAAACCACCGCTCTTGTGTCAATCATTGGGCTCCAGGACGTGATGTACAACGCCAATCAGTCGGGACGGTCGTCACAACAGCCGTTCCTGTTCCTGCTGCTCGCCTTTGCCATCTATCTCGGCCTGACAATCTTGTCGGACCTCGGGCTGCGGCAAATTCGCAATCGCTACAGGCTACGGTAGGCACCCCATGGACTATGCATTGATTATCAGAAACTGGCCCCTCTTCGCACAAGGACTGGTAGTGACTGTGTCCATCGTGGGCCTGTCACTGGCGCTCGGTGCGGCCTTGGCGATCCCGTTGGCCCTCGTACAAGCCTACCGCGTCCCATTCATGGGTCGCGTTGCTGGTTTATACTGTTATGCGATCCGCGGAACCCCATTGCTGGTGCAACTCTACGTACTTTATTATGGCTTGGCTCAGTTTGCATCGATACGGGCTTCGGTGTTCTGGCTGCTTCTCGGTAATGCTTATTGCTGCGCTGTGCTCGGCTTCACGCTCAACAGTGCCGCCTATGTAGCAGAAATATATCGCGGCGTTCTTGTGAGTCTCGACAAAGGCGAAATCGAAGCGGCATCTGCGTATGGCATGACCCGACCACAGGTGATCCGCTTGATCGCCCTGCCGCAAGCTTTCCGATTGTCGCTGCCGGCCTATTCAAATGAAGTGATCTTTCTCCTGCACGCAAGCGTCATCGCCTCAACCATCACGATAGTGGACATTCTGGGGGCGGGTCGCAAGCTGAACGCAACCTATTACGTTGTGTACGAGGGTTTTTTGACGGCCGCGTTTCTATACTTGGCGATCGTCATCTTCATCACACTCGTTTTCAGGAAAGCCGAGCGGAAGTTCCTGGCATTTCGCTGACAATCGCCAAGTCGTGGCAGGATCGACAGCGGAGAAACCTCATAACCTTTGGCATTCCCTACTTCGGTTCGAGGGATGAATCCTGGTCGGCGAGCCTGCTCCTGAAAACGTGTCGCGGGACGGAACGTCCGTCAAACGATGAACTGCTCGGCACGATCTGCGCTGATGCAAGCAATGTGGTGGAAGAGAAAGAAATGCTGACCACTCCCCAGGCTGAGACGGCAAACCCAGTAGAACAGTTGACACGAGCGCCCCGCGATCCAGTCCGCTTTTTGATTGCCGGCATTCAAATGCGCGTTCCGATTTGCGGGGGTAACGTCGAAGCGATGACAGCTCAGTTGCAGAGGGCCGTCGGGGATTACCCCGGTCTCGACATGATCGTCTTCAGTGAACTTGCATCGCACGGCCCGTTGCATGCCTGCATGGCCTGGGATCCCGAGGCAGACATTTCCATTTTTCGCGAGCTTGCGTCCATGAATGGCGTCTGGCTTGTCCCGGGATCGATGTTCATCCGGCGTGACGGCAAGATTTACAACCAGGCCGTCGTGATTGATCCGAGCGGCGCTATTGTCGGGCGTTGCGACAACCTCTTTCCGTTCGTGCCAACCGAGGTTCGAACCGCCGATAGCAGGGACTTCCTCGTCTTTGACATACCATTTGTTGGCCGTTGCGGCATCAGCATATGCCACGATGTCTGGTTCCCGGAGATAGCTCGCACGCTGAGCAACCTTGGCGTCGAGGTACTGCTTCGTCCCGCACTCACTGGGACCACAGATCGACCGGGGGAGATGGCCGTCGTGCAATCCACGGCGGAGGTGCTCCGATGTTACGTTTTCAATGTGAACGGCCTTGATGCTGGAGGCGTTGGCCAGTCGCTGGTAGTCGACCCGACGGGGCGCATCGTTCACCAAGGCGGCCAGAATCCGGAAATCTTCTGCATCAATGTCGATTTCTCTCTCGTCCGTCAAACGCGCGCGGGGGCCCAACCGTCTCGCCCAAGCGTTCAAACCATATCTGTGCCCTTCGACCGGCCTCGGCGATGAACGATCAAGATTGGTGAACGAGATGGCCCACGAAACTGGCGGTCGCCATCGGCGGCTTGGCTACTCGCCGCAGAGGGGATGTAATTTCATGATCTATGAGGACCAATCAATGAGCGGCATTCGAACACAGGCACCGGCGATTTCGGAGGATACGATCAAGCGGCTGAAGGAGGCTGTCGGTCCGTCGGGCTGGAGCACCGACGCGGAGGCCCTCGATGCCCATACCGTCGACTGGCTCGGTCAGTTCCGCGGCCCGTCTCCGCTGCTTATGAAACCCGCCACAACAGAAGAAGTCGCCGCGATCGTGTCCATCTGCGCGCAAACTGGAACCCAAATCGTGCCGCAGGGGGGCAATACCTCGCTGATGGGTGGTTCTGTGCCATTCGGCACGGGAAACGAGATCGTCATCAATCTCTCGCGCATGAACAAGGTACGCTCGGTCGATCCCTTCAACGATACGATCACAGTGGACGCGGGTTGCATTCTCGCTTCAGTGCAGGCCGAGGCGGAGAAGATCGGTCGGCTTTTCCCCTTGCGATTGGGAGCAGAAGGTAGCTGCCAGATCGGGGGGAATATCGCCACCAATGCCGGAGGCACCAATGTGCTGCGCTACGGAAATACACGTGACCTTGTGCTTGGCTTGGAGGTCGTGCTTTCGGACGGCCGCGTTTGGAATGGCTTGCGCGGATTGCGCAAGGACAACACAGGATACGATCTGAAGCAGCTTTTCATAGGTAGTGAAGGTACGCTCGGCATCATCACCGGTGCGGTTTTGAAACTGTCGCCTCTCCCGGCTTCGGTCGCAACAGCGATCTGTGCGGTGTCCTCGCTGGATGCGGCAGTCGAATTGCTCGCCTACTGCAAGGATCGCGCGGGCGATCTGATAACAGCCTTCGAGCTTCTCCCGCGTACGGGAATTGAGCTGGTCTTGAAGCATTTTCCAGTAACTCGTTTCCCACTGGCGGAAATCCATGACTGGCATGTCCTCCTGGAGCTCTCGTCCGGCGCGAACGATTCAGAGCTCGCTCGCATGATGGAAGAGCTGCTGACAGAATCTTTTGAGGCCGATCTGGTGCTTGATGCTGCGGTCGCTGCTTCTGGAGAACAGAGCAAAGCCTTCTGGCTTCTGCGCGAGGGCTTGGCGGAGGCCGATGTCCTCGAAGGTGCGTCGATCCATTGCGACGTTGCCGTTCCGCTTTCGGCCATTGCAAGATTTCTGCAGGAGGCGACAGACGAAGTCGAGCGTGTTTGCGGAGGAGTTCGCGTCGTCGCGTTCGGTCACGCAGGCGATGGCAACATTCATTTCGGCATCGTGCAGCCCGTGGACAGCTCTGCGGAGTCTTTCCGCGCCAGGGAGCACGAGATCAGTGAACTCGTGCACGGCGTTGCCCATCGCTTCCATGGCACGATATCCGCCGAACATGGCCTTGGGCGTCTCAAGCGTGATGCGCTCCGCACCTATCGCGACGAGGTGGAGCTCGATCTGATGGCCGCTGTCAAGCGGACGTTTGATCCGAGCAATATCATGAACCCGGGCAAGCTCGTCAACGTCGGTGACGATCCGCGGCTTCCTTGCTTCGGAGACGTAGCATGAAGATCCTGGTCAGTGTGAAGCGGGTGGTTGACTACAACGTCAAGATCCGCGTGAAGGCAGACGGTTCGGGCGTCGAGCTTGCCAACGTGAAGATGTCGATGAACCCCTTCGACGAAATCTCCGTTGAAGAGGCACTGCGGCTGAAGGAAGCCGGCAAGGCTGAGGAAGTCGTCGTCGTTTCCGTCGGTCCGGCCAAGGCCGAAGAGACGCTGCGCACGGCGCTCGCCATGGGTGCCGACCGGGCGATCCTGGTCGAGACCGAGGACCAGGTCGAGCCGCTCGCCGTCGCCAAGATCGTCAAGGGCGTGGCCGACGCCGAACAGCCGGGGCTGATCATCGTCGGCAAGCAGGCGATCGACGACGATTCGAACCAGACCGGCCAGATGCTGTCGGCGCTGCTCGGCTGGGCGCAGGGCACCTTTGCCTCCAAGGTCGAGATCGGCGATGGCAAGGCGACGGTCACGCGCGAAGTCGACGGCGGCCTGCAGACCATCGATATCAAGCTTCCGGCCGTCGTCACCACCGACCTGCGCCTGAACGAGCCGCGTTACGCCTCGCTGCCCAACATCATGAAGGCGAAGAAGAAGCCGCTCGACAAGAAGTCGCCGGCCGACTTTGGCGTCGGCACGGCTGCCCGCCTCAAGGTGCTGAAGACCGAGGAACCGTCGGGTCGCAAGGCCGGCATCAAGGTCAAGTCGGTCGCCGAGCTGGTCGAAAAGCTTAAAGTCGAAGCCGGCGTGCTCTGATTTAAGGAAAGGGAGATTTCATCATGGCCATTCTTCTTCTGGCTGACCACGACAGCAACCACCTTTCCGACCAGACCGCCAAGGCGCTGAGCGCGGCCTCGAAAATCGCCAGTGGGACTGGAACCGATGTGCACATCCTCATCGCCGGCGCCGGCGCCAAGGTTGCGGCCGAACAGGCCTCGAAGCTTGCAGGCGTTGCCAAGGTGCTGGTTGCCGAGGACGCCTCGCTTGCCAACAACCTCGCCGAACCGCTGGCAGCGCTGATCGTCTCGCTTGCCGGCAGCTACGACACCATCGTTGCCGCCGCGACCTCGGTCGGCAAGAACGTCATGCCGCGCGTTGCAGCGCTGCTCGACGTCTCCCAGGTTTCGGAAATCATCGAGGTCGTCTCGTCCGACACCTTCAAGCGTCCGATCTATGCCGGCAACGCCATCCAGACGGTGCAGACGACTGAAAAAAAGCGCGTCATCACCGTGCGCACCACATCATTCTCCCAGGCCTCCCGAGGCCAACTTGCTGCCGTCGAGGAAATCTCGGCGGCAGCCTTTTCTTCAGAGCTTTCGGCTTTCGTCGCCGATGCGCGGTCGTCGTCCGATCGTCCGGAACTGACCTCGGCCAAGATCATCATCTCCGGCGGCCGCGCGCTCGGATCGTCGGAGAAGTTCCAGGAAGTGATCCTGCCTGTTGCCGACAAGCTCGGCGCCGCCGTCGGCGCAAGCCGTGCCGCCGTCGACGCCGGTTATGCCCCGAACGACTGGCAGGTCGGCCAGACCGGCAAGGTGGTCGCTCCCGACCTCTACATCGCCTGCGGCATCTCCGGTGCGATCCAGCACCTCGCCGGCATGAAGGACTCGAAGGTCATCGTGGCGATCAACAAGGACGAGGAAGCACCGATCTTCCAGGTCGCCGACTACGGCCTGGTTGCCGATCTCTTCGAGGTTCTGCCGGAACTCAAGAAGAAGCTCTGCGGCTTCGGGAGGCCCGCAGCGGATACGGGGCTAGAATGGTAGTCTCGGCGCTTCGCGACCCACAGATGGATATGCTGCTCCGATCATCCAGTTTGCCAGGCCTTCGCGTTTTCTCTCGCGAATTGCCTGAATCCCTTCGGCGCGTGTCCGGTTACCTTTTCAACCGTCGCTCTAACCGCAATTGCATGACCCTCTCGAATGGCTTGTTGGTCTCGGAGAAGCATTTGCGCGTAATCCGTAGGAATTGAAGCGGCTTCCATCATCTGCGCCATCTGCTGCTCCAAGACCGGCTGATAAGTGATGGAGTAGCCCGCGGCGGCTGAAATCATCTCGGAGATCTCAGCAAAATTGAACACCTCGGGCCCAGTAATCTCTAGTGTCTGCCCCGGAAGATCGTCGCGTGTGAGAGCCGCAACAGCCACGGAAGCTATATCGCCGCTGTCAACCAGCGCGACTTTTCCTGAACCCGCTGCCGACGCAATCACTCGAGAATAGCGGATGGCCGATAGCATGAAGCCTTCGGAGAAGTTCTGCATGAAACCAGATGGGCGAAGGATTCGCCAATCCAATCCGCTCTCCCTGATCACGCTTTCGAACTGGTGGCGACCCGACCCGGCAGGCTCGGTCGGGAAGGTAACTCCCAGAGAAGATATGGCAACGACACGACGGACGCCGATATCCTTGGCGATCTCAAGGAGCCGTTCCACCAGTAGACCCGGGGAGGCAACCATCGCCGGCGGAACGAGATACAGTGAATTTGCCCCAGAGAGGGATAGCTTGAAGGAGTCTGGGGCCATCCAATCGAAGAATACATCTCTCCCCGAACGCCCCGCAGATCTTACGTTTATCCCGGCGTCGTGCAGTTGCGGAAGCAGTCTCCGCCCGACCAAGCCCGAAGATCCAAGAACTACTACTGTCACCGTGTTTCCTTTCGACTGTTGACCTGCCCAGAAGAATTGCTGGTGATGGAGTCCGCAACGCACCTCGAAGTGCCTTGATCGGGAAACCGGTTTTGGCGTGCGCTTGGGGTGCTGTTGACGCGAGCAGGGCGGCGGAGTTCTGAACGTTCAGCGTCCTGTGGGCCTTCAGTCAAGAACGGAGTGCGCGAAAGGGGGGCAGAGTTGCTCCCAAGCGGATCGCGATGGTGCCATCGATTGCGAACCGGCCTCATGATGTGCAAAGAATATCCGGACGAAAGCACTGCACGCGACGGGGGAATTTTGTTAGAACAAGAAAGACGATTGGCAACCCAAGACCCAGCGTCGTGCCCGCTGGGTCTCGCCATCAACACTATTGGCGGCAGATGGAAGCTGCATATCCTTCGGCTACTCGTGATCGCCGGACCCCAACGCTACAATTCCCTGCTCGCGAGCGTAAGCGGCATCAGTGCGAAAGAACTGACGAGGAACTTGCGGGAACTCGAAACAGCAGGCCTGCTTGAGCCCACGAAGTTAGGATCCAGCACGATCTACGCTCTGACAAAACTCGGCCTCGAGATTGAAGCGCCCTTTCGTGCACTGGGTATTTTCGGTGCTTCATTGGCAGACGTCCGCAAGAAACGAGTGCACGATCGGTCGCGTTGACACTCTCAGGGCGTAGGTATGCCGACAAGCAAACGGGCGTGGTCTTGCGATTTAGGAACATTGACAAGCATTCAATGTGGTCAGAAGCACGCCCGGTTGAATACGCAGACGCTTCTTCTACGATCTTTACACAAGATGAGATCGTAGAAAACGTATTGGGAATCAAACACATTGATGGAAGCAGTCAGTTCCACAAATTGGCGTTTACCAAACGAACTGATTGGGAGAACGAAAAAGAATGGCGGATCGCCTCAAAGGGTAGAGATACGACTAAAGAAGTCGAGGATCTGCCATTTGGCCTCCCTGAACTTGACGGTGTAATATTTGGTAGGTCAACCACAGACGGAGACAAACGAGAAATTAGAGAATTTGCCAGACGCTATCCGAAGGTCGAATTCATGCAGGCGACGGTCAGTAGAGCCAGATTCGATACGGTTCTGGAAGAATGCTGAAGTGTCCGGGGAAATCCGAGAGAAGCGATCGCGCTCAACGCAATGGATTCAAGGCCGACCACGCCCGATCGTATCCTTAGTGTTGACAATCGAGTCCTTTCGCGCGCCCATGGAATTCATGGATTCGATATCAGAGATCACCCGCCTGCTGCGTGCCGCACGGTCACTACTTGGTCTGAGCCAGGAGGAATTCGCGGGACTTGCGGGCGTCAGTCGGCAGATCATCGCGAGAATGGAGCGCGGGGAAGACGACATAGTCGCCGAAAGTATTCAGCGGGTCCGCTCGGCTCTGGAGGAGCAGCGCATCGTGTTCATTCCATCGGAGAAAGGGCGCGGGCCGGGAGTCGCGGAGCGCAGACCGGCAAAAATGACGTGACCGAAGCGGGCCGGCGCCGTTAGCGGGATTTGTTCGCCTCCGACCAATGCCACTTGGCGACAAACGCAAGGCCTTAGAAGATCAAGGCGGAAGTCTGTGATCTTGGAAAGCTCCGACCTGGGGCGAAACGGCCGCCTTCAGTTCGAGGCTAAGGAAGTCTTGCGGCTCGACTCTGGGAAGGACCAGCGGGTTTACGTTCGCCGTGACAGCTGATGTTCGCGCCAGATGGTGAAAAGGCCTGCGCCAACGACGATGATGGCGCCGATGATCATGTTGTGCGTTATCGTCCCGCCAAAGAGTACGAACGGCGAGGATAACGTTGAGTATCAGTTGAAAGTAGGTCACCGGCTGAATTTCGGCGGCTGGCAGCGACGATGGCTTCCGCGAGAACGGCCATCGTTACGGGTCCCTGACGGGATAGGAAGAGCAGAATGAAGTCGTTGGCGTCTTGTAAATTTCCGTAAAGTACGTATTTTACGGAAAAATGGAGGTGCATGATGACATCCACCGTCACTGCCGCTGCGGTCTCCAAGAATTTTGGAGCCTACCAGGACGCAGCCGTGCGCGAGCCGTTGATTATCACCAAGAACGGCCGACCGCGCACGGTTCTGATCGCCTATGAGGACTATCTTCGCTTGATGCGGCGCGAGCGCCAAGTCGAGCTGACGAGCGCGTTGGATGCAGACGAACTCGCTGCAGTCGAAAAATCCACGATGGATCCTGGACTTGACCATCTCAATGCGGAATTGACGAAGGACAAGAATGCTGCCGACTGAGCCAAAGGTCGGCTGGGTCTTCCGCTATTCCTATCTTTGGCACTGGCAGCATTTGGAGGGACGAGAAGAGGGTGACAAGGATCGCCCGGCGCTCGTTCTTGCCATCGTTGCCACCTTGGAAGATGGAACGCCGGTGGTCCGCGTCCTTCCGATCACGCATACGCCGCCCTCCGATCCGGCCGAGGCAGTCGAAATCCCACCGGCGACAAAGCGTCGTTTGGGACTGGATGACGAACGCTCCTGGATTGTCTTGACGGAAAGCAACCGCTTTGCCTGGCCAGGGCCGGACGTCCGGCCGCTCGACACGGATAGCGGTTACCACGGCCCGTTGCCTCCGGCCCTGTTCGAAGAGGTGAAGCGTCGCTTTGTCGGGCTGGCGCGCAGCCAAAGACATCAGGCGACGCCGCGAAGTTCCTAAACGCGTTTGTTCCGGCGATGTGTGCAAATTGGCGCATCCCTTGGCGTTCCGGAAATGCCGGGAACCCATCCCGGCAATCATCGGTTCGCCCGCGTCTTGCGCTGGGATATTGATGCCGTAAAAATGCAACCGAACTCCCGTGAAGCAACGGTCAAGCCGAAGAGCAGATCAACCCTGTGCAAAGGCTTGTTGCGCGTATGTTCACGCTCTGGGCCAAAATGATCGCATAATGTATCGACTGGAAGGGGGCAAGCGCCCGGCATATCGTGAGGCTTGGAGACCTTTGATACGCCGCGCGTCTTTTGCGACAGTTGGTCCTTTGTCGAAAGTCCTCTCGGCCCCCAAAACGTGACCGCTTCCTTGTCGGTCAGACTTGGGCCTGGCCACCGTCGGCGAAGAGTTCGGAGCCGTTGACGAAGCTCGAGTCGTCCGAGGCAAGGAACAGGGTGGCCTTGGCGATTTCATCGGACTCGCCGACGCGGCCGAGAGGGATGCGCGAGGCGAGATAGTCGAGGAGACCCTGCTGCTGTTCCTTGTCGTCGCCAGCCAGTTCAACGAGGCCGGGGGTGCGTGTGGCGCCCGGTGAAACGACGTTGACGCGAATTCCGGTTCCCTTGAGGTCAAGCGCCCAGGAGCGAGCCAGGTTGCGGACTGCCGCCTTGGAAGCGGAATAGACGGAGAAGGCCGCGGTGCCCTCGGTACCGGCGGTCGAACCGGTCAGCACAACCGACGAGCCATGACCCAAGAGCGGAAGCGCTTTTTGCACGGTGAAGATGACGGCCTTCACGTTGCGACCGAAGGTATCGTCGATCTGCTCTTCGGTGATCTGACCAAGCGGGAGCATGTTCCCTCCACCAGCGTTTACGACAAGGACGTCAAGGCGTCCTTGTTCCGACTCCACCTGGGCGAAAAGCTTGTCGAGGTCCTCGTTGCTCTCTGAGTCGGCCTGCACGCCGACTGCAGCCTCGCCGATCTCTGCTACTGCCTTGTCCAAGGATTCTTTGCGGCGGCCCGTAATGTAGACGCGGGCGCCTTCGGCCGCAAAGAGCTTGGCGGTCGAAAGTCCGATTCCGCTGGTTGCTCCAGTCACCACGGCGATCTTGTTTGCAAGTCTGTTGGTCATCTTGTTCTCCTAATGCTGGGCGCGCGAAAGGATCCAGTCCGAACGTGCGGCCTGTTGGAACTGTTTGTAGGTGGCTTTGGCCTTCGGCCTCGTCGCCTCCGATCGGAAGAACCTAGTCGGTCACCCCGGCGGCGAGAAGCCGCTCGGGATGGAGACATTATCCATCTGCATGGATGGTCTCGGTGGCCGAACTGCACCTGGCGTCGACGTCCTCAAAAACTCTTGCCACCCAACCGGCGAAGGCCCGCAGCCGCGGATTCGGGAACCTGTCCGCTGGGTAAACAAGGTGCAGTGAATGGTTTTCCGGCTTCCATGCGGGGAGGAGTTCGACAAGTCCGCCACGCTCGATGTGCGGCTTTGCCAGGAAGCCGAAGCTCTGACCGATACCCAGCCCGGCCAAGAGCGAATTCAAGTGAGCAGTACTTTCGTTGACCGAGATACCGTTGGATGTCGGAACATATTCAGTTCGCTCATCTCCGCGCAGGAACCGCAACGGAAAACGCTTTCCTGACGATGCCGAGAAATAGCTTACGACTCGATGCGCCTGGATCTCATCTGGATGCGTCGGTAGCTCTCGACCTTCCAGGTAGGTGGGGGCCGCGCAGAGAACATAATCGAGCTCGCATAGTTTTCGGGCCTTTAGGCTTGAGTCTGCAAGAGCGCCGCCGCGGATTACACAATCTATCCCTTCGCCGATCAGATCGACGGAGCGATCACTGACGCCGAGCAAGAGATCGATGTCGGGGTATTGGCGCTGGAAATCGGCGAGAGAGGGTATGAGGATGTGGTTTGCCAGGACCGAGCCGACGTCCACACGGAGTCTCCCCTTCGGGGTGCTGCGCGATCCGGCGACAGTGCCGTCCATGTCATCCAGATCGGCGAGCAGACGAAGTGCGCGCTCATGATAAGCGGCGCCTTCCGTGGTCACAGTCACAGACCGGGTCGTTCGTTCAACGAGCTTCGTTCCGAGATGCGTTTCGAGATCCTGCACGAGCTTGCTGACGGAGGACCGGGGCAGGTTCAGCGCGTCTGCTGCTTTTGCGAAGGATCCCGCTTCGGCAACGCGGACGAAGGTTCGTATGGCGAGTATCTGATCCAATTTGATGGCCTAGCTGATCGGAGCTTCGACAATATACCGAGGGCAATGCTTGACGCCATGCATGTTTCTTCGCCGGAAGTCTGCTTCCGGCAGGACTCGAACCTGCCGAAATAGCATCTCGCGGCGTGGCCTCAACTACTTCCGTGGTGGCTGGCTTGCTGATCGACAGGCGGAAAAGTCACAACGCACTTTGGTGCGCCTTTGAAGGCTCGCGCGTTCGTCAATGGACGCTACCCCCGTGTTACCTGCGTAAACTACGCAGGATCAACGTCATCCCAAGTACGCTGCTCTTCGAAAACTGCCGACCTGATAACGGAAGCGGCGCGATGTCAGAGGAACAGCAGCGAAAATCTGGCGAGGACGCCGTGTTGCGGCGGTTTCCTGCCGAACGCCGGACAATCGAGGAGCTGATAGTTCGCGACGGCGACTTTTGTGACATGTGCGAGGCGCTTGCTGAAGCGGAGTCGGCGTTACTGGCGACCGAAGGGCTACCACTCAACGTTCGGGAGACCAGAACCGCTGAGTGGACGGCTTCGATCGACCGACTTGTGGGCGAGATTGCAAGGGCGATCAGGGAATCCAACGTGATCCGCATTGGCTGGTTAGGTGATCTGAAAAGCCGCAGGTGATGAAGCCACGGACGATCGAGCAGGCTCAAGGGCACACACGCGCAATCTGTGAGGCCGAGGGTACCGTTACTGTAATCCAGAGGGAGGAAAGTACATGTACTATACAGATGACTCGATACTGCCTCAAAACATGGCGCCGCTAATCATCACGGCAGCGCCCTACGGCCCGGCATGGCTGCCTGGCGACGCGAGCGACATCCCACTCTCTTGGGACGAGCAGGTCCAGGCTGCGGTGGACTGCTACAACGCCGGTGCCACCATGCTGCACTTCCACGTTCGCAACCCGGCCACCGGCATGGGTTCGACGAACTTCGACCAATACAACTACCTGCTGAAGCGCGTGAAGGAAGCCGTACCGGACATGATCATCCAGGTCGGCGGCTCGATCTCGTTCTCGCCGCACACGGACGGCGCCAAGGCGAAGTGGCTCGACTACGATACCCGCCACATGCTCACGGAGTTGGATCCGAAGCCGGAGTTCGTGACTGTCACGACCGGCACCACGCTCTGGGATATCATGTCCATGAATACCCTGGAGGACGTGAAGGGGACTCACCTGGAGGATCCCAAGGTACTCGCGGCGTGGGCCAATATGGTGGTGGACTCGACGCCCGAATTTTACGTCGAGCATCTCAAGCGTCTTCGGAAAAATGGCATCCAGCCGTACTTCGTGCCAGCGCATGTTCACCAGTGGGAACTCATCGAACGCTGTATCCGCGCCGGCATTTACATGGGTCCGTTGAACATGGCGCTCTGCGCCTACGGTGGAGGGACGCTCGGACGAAATCCATTTGATCTGATGCATTTCCTGCAACGCGTGCCGCAAGGATCGGTCAACACATTCTGGTCCAGCATGAGAGGATTGATTTCCATCTCGGCGATGTCCCTTGTGCTCGGTCAGCACATACGCGTCGGCAACGAGGACAATCTTTGGGGCGCCGACCGCAAGCGCAAGACCACGGTCGAGCAGATTCAGGGTGTGGTGCGTCTCTGCAAGGAGTTTGGCCGCAAACTGGCGACCGCCGAAGAGGCGCGCAAGATCATGAAGGTCGGCACCTGGTACAACAGCGTCGAAGAGACGCTGCAGAACAACGGCATGCCGCCCAACCCCACCGAGTTCAATCCGGGCTTCCTCACCTGGCCAACCGACGGGAAGATCAAGCCTGCTGTCCTCGGCGGCGATTCGCATCCGATCGCCGCATGCATGATCGCACCGGAGCCGGTCCGGGAGGCGCAAGCCGCGTTGATGGCAGCGAGGAAGTAAAAACCGACAACGGCCTATGCGCCTTACCATGGGTGGCCGGCGCTCCGGTGCGGGCCGCCAGTTCCAGAACGAACGCGGGAGAGAAATCATGGCTGGCCGGATAACGCACTTTGAAATCTATGGAGACGAACCGAGCAAACTCGCCGAGTTCTACAGCGCCCTCTTCGGTTGGGGGACTGAGCAGGCGGAAGGCCTGGACTATTGGCGCATTCACCTGGATCCGACCGACACAAGCACCGTAGGCGGTGGCCTGACCTACCGACCCCGTTCCGATCCAAAAGGTTGGCTGCAATTCGTCGATGTCGAGTCAATCGACGATACGCTAGCCCTTGCTCAGCGAATAGGCGCAAAAGTGGTGAGGCCGAAGACCGCAGTTCCTCGAACTGCATGGGTTGCCGTTCTCGCCGATCCGTCGGGAAATATGTTCGCCGTCTGGCAGCCGGACGCACTGGCCTTTCCTTCCCGGAACCAGATTGAGGGTTTGACCAGTGGAACAACAAATCAAGGATGCGCTCGGTCCATGGGAACCCGATGCAGTCGCCCGGCTTGAAGATTGGGATGCAGCATGGGCCGGCCCATGCCGGGCGATGAGCACGAATGCTTGGACGAACAAGGTTCTTCCCCCGAGACTGGTCGAGCTGATCGCGGTCGCGATCAACGTGGCCTGCACCAACCTCTACCCGGAGGGCTCTCGCCACCATATTCGGGCCGCCCTCGATACGGGGGCGACGCCCGACGAGATCTTGACGATCATCAAGATGGCGTCGGTCATGTCCATTCATTCCTGCAGCCTTGGAGCACCGATCCTGCTTGAGGAAGCCAAGTCGTTGGAGAAGGCCCCGGAACCCCGGTCCTCGGTGGCCACGCCCGCTTGCGACAGGATGAAGGAGATCGGCCAGTGGAATGAAGCCTGGAATCCCTTCTTCGAACTCGATCCCAAGTGGACGGACCAGTTCATGGCTGCGGGCGCCGGGATTTATGGCAGCGGCATATTCACGCCGAAAGAAACGGAACTCATCAGCATCGCATTCGACGCATCCTTCACACACATGTACGCGCCCGGCACCCGCCGCCATATCCGGGCGGCACTGAAGCTTGGGGCGACGCTCGCGGAAATCATGGAGGTCCTGAAGCTTTGCGTGGCGCAGGGCGTGCAGGCCTGCAACCTCGCGGTTCCAATTCTTGCAGAGGAACTAATGATCGTCCGTGCAAACAAGCCGGGAACGGGTGATGACGAAGGTTGACCCTGAACTGCCGGACGGAATCAGCGCCGCGAACCAAGGCGGTTCGCCTGAACATCGCGCGAGGCACCTACGCGACCGAGCGGTCGCCGAAGCGAAGCACTTTTTAGTGTTGTTTCTATATCTCTGGGTCTTGTTCGGCCTGTTTGTTCTGAACGAGCGGATCATTCTCCACCAGCACAAGGTCGATTTTGTGTCCCACGGCTTTGCAGTGTTCAATGCCTTTATACTCGCCAAGGTCATGCTGATCATTGAAGATATGAACTTGGGGCGATGGCTGGACAATCGACCATTGATCTACCCGATCCTGTACAATTCCCTCATTTTTTCGACCTTGTTTATCCTCTTCCACGTTATCGAGGAGAAAGTTGTGAGCATCGCTTGGGGCGAGCCGGTTTCCGCGAGCATCCCCAATATAGGCGGCGGTGGAATTGCTGGAATTGCATGCGTCTCCGTAATTCTTTTCTTCAGCCTCATTCCCTTCTTCGCATTCAGAAATCTGGCACGCGCGCTCGGTTTAGAACGCCTGAATTCGATGCTGTTCAGTACGGAAGTCGGGGACCTGGCCGAATAGAGGTGCGGCGCAACTGAGCCGTTGGCCGATTGCACGACAGAGAAGTTCATCGAGCAGCGACCTGCCTGTGCGCCCTCCGGGGGCGCAGTCTTCGTCTTGGAGACAGCCGGGGCGCTTTTGGCGGTCTCGATCATGAAATCAAGATCAACCTAAACGCCTTGTCGTGTGAGCAGCATTTCGTTCTTAGGTTTGTACAGGGGTGCCCTGACCTCCCGGAGCCTACCGCTCGGTGGTCATCGGGCTGTTGGCGAATGGGTGACCATCGCTCGGTTGCACCACGCCTGCCTTCTGCAATGAAGAAAGTAATCTCTCTACATCGGCGGGCCGAACGACGCGCATGGCTATTTCCGATCGGAGGTTCGCAACCAGCTTTGGTGCATTGGTCAGGAGCCATTCTCGCTCACGAACCATGTCGCGGGCTTGGCCGCTCTCAGCGAAGATCGCCGCGGCAATCAGGTGATAGTTGGGGTTTGCCGGTACGCGTGTTTTTGCGATCCACGTGGCGGCCTCGCGAAAATCATCGCGGAAGTAGCTACAAAGCGCGAGGGCGGATTCATAGTACGCCAGCGGACCGGGATTTAGTTGACGGGTCTCTTCGACCATCGCGCAACCCCGCGACCAATCGCCGGAGAGTGCAAGCCGGTAGCCATATTCGCCCACCAGTTCGGTATCATTGGGATTGATACTGAACGCAAGCTCCCCAACCTTCAATGCTGCCTCTATATCGCCGTGAAAATACAGCGCGAACATCTCGGATTGTAACGCTCGAATGTTTTCAGGATCGAGTTCCACGGCTCTGCGCGCAGCGGCAAGGGCACGATCGATCGAAGCCGGGGATGACGAGGGGTCGACAGGATAGCGAAAGCGAATCTCGTCGACGTAGGTTTGAGAGAGGAGCGCCCAGGCGCTTGCATAGGTCGGAAAGCGTTGGACAGCATCTTCCAGACATTTCCGGACGATCGGGTGGGTCTTGGCGTCGAGGCTGGCACGATAGGCGTAGTAGGACAGTGTGCAGGCATAAGCCTGCCAGTCGTCCGGCGCATTGCGCGGCTGTTGATACGTGTCTGCTTGGAAAATTATGCCATAGGGTTGGGCAAGGGTTGTGGCGACCTGGCGCGCTATCTCACCCTCGACCGCAATCAGTTTGGAGGCCTTCAGGTCGCCGTCGTAGCTTTTTGCCCAGATCACCGAGTTATCGATGCCGTTGATGACGCGGGCGCGTAGCCGGAACTGATTGTCGGCCATCTCTACATCACCGGCCAGGATATAACGCTGGTCATCGGAGGGCACCGCCGTGCCGGGAGGTGCGTCGCCCTCGATGGCCACGATGTCTTTGAACTTTGCAATTTGCCCAATGATTTCTCGGGTTAGACCGACCGCTATCGCCCGTGAATTTCCCGCATTGGTCAGGTCGTCAAAAGGTTTCACGAGCAAATGCGGGATGGCAGGAGCCTTGGGGCGCCGGTCGCCACCCATCCACTCGACAAGTAACCAGGAGGAGACGATGACAGCTGCTAGCGATAGAAGCGCGATTGGAAGCATGCTCCGCCAAGATGAGGGTTTGTCGGCTGGAGCAGTCAATCTCGGCAGTTCCCGTGCTTCGAAATTCGGGACATAGCTGCCCTTCGGGACGGAGATGACGATCGCATCCGATACACCGGCCGTGAGGTAGTAGCGGTCCAACGCACGGCGAAGATGACCGGCCTCAATGCGGACTACGGGGTCGGAGTGAGCGTCAAATGTGGCGTCCCGCCCGAACACGATCGTCGCGATAGCATAAGCCTTGATGCGCTCGGCACGGCCCGCGATCGTTTCTTCAACAACATAGGTCAGGAAATTGCGCGTTCGAGCGGTCGCGTCGAAGTCGAGGCTGTCGAGGATGCGGGTGAGCTGGGCCCGTATGCTCTCTGGCGTAAATACGTCATCCCGCCGAAGAAAGGGATTGGCGGGTGAAACGGCTCGGCGAAGGGATTGTAAAGAATCCAAGGCCCCTCCCTCCACGCGATCCTCCTCGCGCGGGATAGTGTCGGAGAGATACTAGCCGAAACGTAGGGACGGCGGAAAGCCAACTTAGAGGAGTAGCCCAATTTGGCGCGAAAGGGACTTGCGGGCCATGAGTTGATCGGAGCATACATCATCGTCTGATGTCCGCTTCTGGGATACCACCATGCTCCACTCAGTGTCCGACTTGGCGCACAATGCTGTCGTTTGCAGACCTAAGCGTGGACGCGCCTAACGGGCCGAACAGACTGTGCTTCCACGAGCCCTGCACGCCCTGTTGCTGTGATGTTCGCGTTTTAGGTCAAAATGATCGCATAATGTATCGACTGGGACGAGTTACACGCCTCAGCTTTTCTATTCGAGATCAGCTAGTTTATTTTTTGCACGGGCTGCTGCACTCCTCGTTTTAGCTTCGGCGTCGTCCGGAACATCCTGCACTTACAGCCTTTGCCAATTTCGCAGTTGTGCCAGATGTCCCCGTTCGAGTCCGTCAGCTTGCAATTGGGTAGCATTCCCTTGCAGTCCGCCCCCTCCCAGCTGCCTTCGCACGTGCAATAGCCGCTGTTGACGTCGCAGGAGAAGTTTGAACTCTGGGACCCACCCAATCTGCTCGCCGCCTGTGCGGCCGTTGCCGTGAGCGCTAGCGCTGCGAAAAGAATGATCATCTTCATTACCCGCCTCCCTCGAAGTCATCACGAATTTCGAAGCCGCTCACAGATGGCGCCGGCGCGTTCTTACTTGGAAGGAACGCCTGCGGCTCTTTGCAACTGTCCCCGCTGTGCATTAATATTCATTTGTGCTAATATAACATGGCTATTCAGGTCGGTCGATGCAGATCCGCCCGTGACGGGGAGGGGGGAAATGAAGCTTGTTTTAGCACTCTTCGTGGCTGTTCTGATGCACGATCCATCGGAGGCCGCCACGCGAAAACTGCTGGGATCGTCGCCCGGCTTCAGCTGCGATGTGAATACCAACCAGTGTACATGCACGGGCACTTGGGACGGCGCCGACTGCAAAGCTATGAACGACAAGGTCTGCGCCGGTGACTCCGGAGTGTTATGCAGCCCGGTGGGCTGCACGTGCAAAATGCGTCTTACCGCAGTGCCGAAACCTCGTATTGATCGAGTTCCTATCGGTGGCGCCAAGAAATTGGCTCCGAATTAGACCAATACTGTAACGGTTATGCAGCCGCCGCAACGCCCAGGCGGCCAAACGCCTGATGCGTAAACTCTTGAAGAGCCAAGGCCGCGCGCCGCGTGTGATGATCACCGATAAGCTGCGCTCCTACGATGTCGCAAAGCGAGAGATCATGCCGGGTGTCGAGCATCGAACGCGCAAGGCATTGAACAATTGGGCGGAGAACTCCCACCAGCCAATCCGGCGACGAGAGCGGATCATGAAGCGCTTCTCGTCGAGGCGGCATCTGCAACGCTTCGTCTCTATTCATGATCCGATTGCCAACTTGTTCCACATCTGTCGTTTGCCACTTAAACGTAAGAATGCGGCCGTTTCCTTGTTAGTTGGCATTTGATTTGAGATTCCGTGGGCTGGAGACCGGTAACTTCTCTGGGGTTTGGGATCAGCGCTGCGAACATGAGCCGTGTCGATGCTGATGACGAACTCCTTGCGTCGATCAACCGGGAAGCTGCATCTCGAGTTGGTGCCGCTCCGCGACCTTCCCCTTGGCACGCCATTCCTCCCTGGAGATCTGTGGCGGCGAACCTTGGGACGTTCATCGACGACTTAACGTGCGTCAGATATCGAATACTTGTGATGAGTCCCATAATTTAGCTTACGCGATTTTGTCGATATTGCCCCCTTTAAGGGTTGATAAAATCGGGTCTTGGCGGCATTTATCCCCTTAAGGGGGTCTAAAAATGAAACTGACGCTGCAGATCCACTTTGACGGCAAATGGCACGACGCTGCAAATCTTGAGCTGAAAGACGACGATGCCGGCTACGTCGGTAGTTCGGTCGTCGACTACGATCTCGACTACTTTCTCGCCACGGCCGCGCAGGGTTTCGCTGCGGGTCAGACCATTTGCGATCACCGCGCATTGTCTGTTCGCTATCCGATTGACCTTGAAAATCGGTACAGCCGCCACTGGCCAGCCTTCCTCCTGGATCTCATGCCACAAGGCCATGCGCGGCGAAAGTTGGCCGAGCACATCGGGCTCGACGAAGCGGCCCGTTCATCGGATCTATCTTTGTTGCTGCGAGCCGCGACGGGCGGAATTGGCAATATCCGCATCAAGGAAGCGGCAGACGCGGAGTCCGCTCGATTGAGCGGCTTGCAACGGCAGGGCGTAACGGAGGCGGATATCCTCGGGCGATCGGACCGCTTTATTGAAGTTGCCGACCGTTTCGCAATGTTAGCTTCCGGTTCTAGCGGATTGCAGGGTGAATGGCCGAAATTGTCAATGACCCAGGCGAAAGACGGGCTCTTTTATCCCGACAGCACCGTGAAAGACGACGATGCCTTACGGCACGTCATCGTAAAGCTTGTTCGTAGCACCGAAGTCGTTGACCGCATCATACTAGAGGGCGAAGCGCTCTATGCGCGAATTGCCCTGGAACTCGGTCTCAACGTCAAAGAACCATCGATCTACGCTGACGGCGTGCTCATCATTCCTCGTTTTGATCGAAGCTTTGGCGCGAACGGACAAACGATCCGCCTCGGACAGGAAAGCCTCGTTTCCGCGATTGGTGTTGCTGAGTTCGGTCACATCGGCACACATGAGGCGTATATCGATTTACTGAAGCGGCACTCGGGCGACCCGAGTGCCGACGTCGCAGAATACTTGAAACGCGATATCGCCAACCTGGCGCTCGGCAATCCAGATAACCACGGTCGGAACTCCGCATTGAGCAAGTACCCGGACGGAACGATCCGACTGTCGCCACTCTTTGACTTTGCGCCGATGCGTCTGGCGAAAGAGGGCATTGTGCGATCTACCCGCTGGGTCTCCATGCGCGACGCCGGCCTGGACCATTCTCCTGACTGGAAACGGATTTGCGCTGAGGTCTGGCCCGATGGCGATGTTCACGCCAAGCTGATAGCTGAGCTGCGGGCTTTTGCACAGCGCCTGAGACTGGCTCCGAGCCATGCGAAGGAGTTGGGAGCGCCGGATGTCATCATCGAACGGGCCATGATGCGCTGCAGCGAGATCGCCGACAGTGTTGAAGTCGCGTTCTCTAAACCGGAAGGAGCTTGATCGAGTGGCCCGATGGAAAAAACCGACGAAAGAGCAGATTTCGGTGATGCGTCATGACGTTGCGGAACACGCGCGACGTGGCGACTTGCGCTTGCCGGATGCTGTGCTGGATATGCGGAAAAGCATTGGCCTCACCCAGCAGGAGTTTGCCGACACCCTCGGCCTCACACGTAGACAGGTCGCGGAAATCGAAGCGGGCACTGCCAACCCGACGTTGGAGACGTTGGATAAGATTGGCCGGCTATTCGGTTTCACAGTTGGCTTCGTGCCGAAGGTGCGGCAGGATCCCTAGACCGCAGCGCTCGGGAACAACATCCGACCAACTCGTGTTCTGGAGGACGTGGTGTTTAGAGCCCGGTCGTCTGGGATTTGCGTGATACGCAACAGCCTTGCCGCGATCTACGCGCTACTCTTCTTGCGTCCCGCCTGGTTTTGATCTGGTGAGCGCGGAGGAAAACGAGCTCGTACGTTTTGCAAAGGCCTTTATTCCAGCCGCGCGCGAAGTTTGTCATCCAACACATCCGATATTCGGCGATGAAGGTCCCCTCACATTCGTGGTGTTCGCTGGTCCGCTCGCAGGGGGCGCCAAGGGTACCTGGGAACGCCGAGTATGCTGCTATGAGTATCCTCGCACGAGTGTTTGCCAGTCGCCGGCGGGAGTTCCGACCACTGCCGCCACGGTTCAACTCTTGAACAGGGGGGCTCTAGCTGTTGGCGATACATTGCGTTCAATCCCGGTGTTCGGCACGGAACTCCATGCACGCATCACCTCAACTGAGGATCACGGTCATCAAGGTGCTCGTGTCGCTGTGACGGGCACCGGCTGGATCACAATGCGGTCGCAGCTTGTTGTGGACTTCAGGGACCCGCTGACCCCGAGAGAAGGCCTGCCGGCGCTGATAACCGGATAAACAAGGAACCATCGTATTCAGACTGATGGGTTCCAGAAGGTATCGGCGCCAGTGGTGGCGATACCTTCGCTCGCTTGAGTTCACGAAAGAAGTCACCCTGCTGGCGCGACTAGGTAAGCAAGGCAAGGGGCGCAATTTGCGCACGTGCCTTCAGCGCAAGTGAAGTCAGTCCGGCTGTTGTTTGCGGCGGCTGCCCTTTCAATAAACCGGAATAGAGCACGGGTATGTCGTCGCGATCGCGAAAACATCGGGCGAAGACGATCACCGAAACATACTGGCCGTTCCGTCCCTTGACGCGGTAGATGGACTGCTGAGCTCGCGCTCCGACAATGGTGTCGGTAATCTGTTTGGCGACGTATGTCTGGTCTTCGGGATGAAAACGATCGAGGTATAAGTTATTTAGCAACGACGTGTGTAGGGAGCGGATTTTGCGGCAGAAATGTTCTGCGATCTGGCGCCTTCACGGACGCCTGTCGTACGCCAACAAATAACCGCAACGATGAGTCTTTGAAAGGAGCCGGCACCCCCATCCAAGTTCGGGCCGCAGTCTATGCAGTTTTTACATGGGAGCGCTGAGTTTTGAGCGCTGCAACTTACCAAAGGCCTGAGCTATAAGGTGTTCATCGAAGCGAAACGAGGCGCCACGGACTGGCTGCCAGGCTTCGAAAGCCCATTGAAAGGGGGATCAAATGAACATCGCACGCTCCATCAACAACTGGCGCAAGTATCGTCAGACGGTCACCGAGCTGGGCCGCATGTCGAACCGCGAACTCCGTGACCTCGGCATCGAACGCGCCGACATCGACCGCGTTGCACGCACGGCCTTCGCCCGCTAAGGCGACCTACACAGACTGAAAATTTGCCAAGCGCCTGCATCTCCTGCGGGCGCTTTTGCTTTTTGGGATCATGGCTTCTGGCAAGGCACTTAGCGGGCATGCTCTGGGCTGAGCCGCGAACCGCGGGAAACGAAACGCCGTGGGAAGGCCGCTTCCAGCCAATCCGGTACGCTGGTCGAATATGTGTTTCCCGTAACTGTGCAGCCCCTCTCTATCCGCAAGTTGGATGCCGCCAAGGCGAGTGGTTGGTCTTCGATACCGCAATTATCTTTTCCGAACGGCAACGAAATCAGAATATCAAACCTTCGAAACGGGAGCCGTCACTTCTAGTAATCAATTTGGTTCTCCCCGCGTCCCGAAACGAGCCATCGGGACGACCGCTCGCCCCGCCGCTTAGGCGGGGCATTTTTCTTAAAGGGAGGGAATAAGCATCAGCCGAGGTTCGCGCCGATTTGCGCGGCTACCGCCGCCTGAATTTTTACAAGGTTAACGACGGTTTCAGGAGAGGCGATCGAAAATCGCATGCCAGCAGCCTTGAAGTTCACCGACAACAAGCCGATTTCGACGAGTTTATGAAGATACTTGTAGACCATTCCTGACGGAAGTCCCACTGCCGCTGCAAGCCTCCCGGTAGGCAGCTGTCGATCTGACAGAACCGCCAAGAGCAGCAGACGTTTCGGGTGCGCGATAGCCTGCAGGAATTTGGCTGCCGCCAGCGCTTGCTGTTCATTCAGTTCAGCTGGCACGGTCAAAGCGATAAGTTCTCATTGCGCGTCGGACGGTGGTGAACGACCCTTAAAGCACGAACAGAAATATGCAAACGCTACGCTCAGGGCCAGTCGTTCTCTTCATAGAGGCAAGGACAACTGAGCGATCTTGCCCAATCAACCGCGTTAGGTTGACAATTGCAGTTCAATCGGTTGAAAACGTGCGAAACTCAACGAGGAAGTACTTATGCCCGAAGAAAACATAGCGGCTGTGTCTATGACAGACGAGGGTGCTCCCGCGAAGGCCCCAGAGCGCAAGAAGCGAAACGCACCGAAACGCCAGGGCGCTACGCCGGGCCCGGCTCGGACGCCGTCAAAGGCATCGACGGAGAACGTAACCGCCACCAAGACCCGTTTCGGCGCCGAAGAAAAGCAGGCGAAGCTCGCGTTCATCGAAGCACAAGTTGCCGGCGCAAGCACGCTGAAAGATGCAGTGAAAAGCGCAGGAATATCAGAGCAAACCTACTATAACTGGAAGAATAGCGTGAAGCCGGATCGAAAACCAAGCGGCGGCTCTCTATCTGCCTCTGACGGGTTTGCGGAACTCGTGGAAATTGAAGCGGAAAACCAGAGGCTGCGCAAGCTTCTGGCCGAAAGGCTGCGCGCTGAGAACGCTGACCTGCGCAAGAAACTGGGACTGGATTGAGATCAGCTTTGCGATGCAGGACCCATTGTTAGCGCGTGGACGCATCCTTATCGCCTTACAGCGCGAAGATGATGGCACGCCCGTGGATTGGTTGAAACGCCAAGCCCCGACCTGTATTGGTGCCGCAAGAGTTTGCGGCATATGCCCTGAGGTGCAAACCTATGAAGCCACCACAACGCAGATTCATCGTTGAGTACAAATCCGGTCGCCGTCTGCCAAAGACGCAGATAGCCTCGATTTGGGGCAATGTGGATCTCCAGGCGCTCGCCCGCGAGGTTGAAGACCAATCGTCACATTTGTTCGGCGCCAATCGGCCCGTCATTCAAGACGACACAGCCCCAGAAGCTGCCTCAAGTAAGCTGGTTTCGGCGCTCGAACCCGTCGTTGACGAAATCGCCCCTGAGGCGCCGTCAGTTCCAGTCTTGGATGTTCCGGGTAGCGTCGCATCGACTTCGGCTGCCCTTGAGGAGATTGCTGAGCCCGCGCCGACCGCAATCGAGCTTCCAAGTGAAGCCGCCGTCAAGCTCGCCAAAAAGACACCTCGAAAGCGAATTGTTCGCACCGTGATGCCCGTTACCAACGTTGCGGATGAGCGTCAAAAGCCACCGGCGAGTGCGGAAGCCACGCCAGCGTCCGTAGACGAGTTGGCCGCCCTTGATGCTGAAAACAAGCGTCTTCGACAGTTGCTGGCCAACCTGCTTCGCGCGCAGAATGCGGAGCTCGAAAGGCTGCTCAAGCGGTTTTGAACAGGCGGGACGCGGCACCCGAGGGGAAAGCTAGTGGGCCTTGTTGTTGTTTGCGGCGGCCGCGCTTTCAAGCACCACCATACCGGAATAGAGCACCGGTGTGTCGTTGCGATCGCGAAAGCACCGGCCAAAGGCGATCACACAAACATACTTTCCGTTCCGCGTCTTGACGCGGTAGGTGGACTGCTGGGCTCGTTCGCCGACAATGGTGTTGGTAATTTGTTTGGCGACGTAGGCCCTGTCTTCGGGATGCACACGATCAAGGTAATTTTTCAGTGGAAGCCCCCGATTGGTTTCTTCGGCGACAAGGCCAAAAAGCTCGGCCAAGGCTGAATCGGCGTAGACGAGATCCTGCGTTATATCCCAGGTGAAAATGCCGGAGTCCGCAGCGTCCACATCCGTGAGCTCCACAACCAGCGTCCGTTCTCTACCGTTCATCATCGACTCTCCCACTGTTTTAGAGAAGCAATTGCTCGGTTCCGATCGTCGCTGATGAGAAGCCGTGGCGCTTGTGCGGGCCTTGTCCTCACGGCGGCCGCGGCGGCAGGTTCTTCAGTCTGGCGATCTCCTCGCGCAAGAGTTGGTTCTCCACCTTCAGGCGGGTGTTTTCCTGGCGCAGCGCTGCATTCTCTTCGCGAAGCTCCGCGTTCTCGGCGCGAAGCTTCGTGACTTCTGCGGAGCGCTCCCGGACCCCACTGACCAGGCCCGTCACAAGCGAACGCAACGCATTCAGCGATAGCGTGTCGGCGTGCTCGGGTGAGGGGAGGCGCTTCTTCGGCATGACCGAAACGAATCTGATTTGCGCCCAAGGCGGAATCCTTGACCCATCACCAACGGCTCACATCGCCCGCTTATGCACAGGTCTTACATGGCGGCCGCGAAAGGGACGCCACCAAATGTGCCCCGGTTACCGAAGCGGCTATCTCAGAGAGACCCACAGTAGATTTCGGGTCCGCCCTGAGCAGAGCTTCTTCCTCTGCCCCGGGCTTGAGAGTAGACTTTCTGCGGCCAATCGGGTCAATCAGGGGGGCGCTCAATGGAGCGCAAGCTGGTCACCATCGTTTGCGCCGACGTGGCAGGATACTCACGCCTGATCGGGCTCGATGAGGAAGGCACGATTGCGCGGCTGCGGGAGCACCAGGGCGCTCTGATCAATCCGAAAATCGCTGAGCATGCAGGGCGGATCGTCAAGACGATGGGCGACGGGTTGCTGGTTGAGTTCGGCAGTCCCGTCGAGGCCGTCCGTTGTGCCGTCGAGGTTCAGGTTGCCATTGCCACGCGCGAGGCCACGATCTCTGAGGATTGCCGTATTCGATTCCGGATTGGCATCAACCTGGGCGATGTGATCGCCGAAGACGATGATGTCCTGGGCGACGGCGTCAACATCGCCGCGCGGCTGCAACTCTTGGCTGACGTCGGCGGAATTTGCGTGTCGCGCTCCGTACGTGATCAGGTTCGCGACCGCCTGGCGGTGGAATTCGAAGACATGGGAGAGCAAAGCGTTCGGAACATCGCCCGCCCCATCCAATGCTATCGGGTCTGTTTCGATGGGGCCGCGCCAAGGCCGCCCAAGCGCAAGATTCGAAAGCGGTGGCTGATTGTCGGACTGGCCACAGTTGGGCTGTGCTGCCTTGCCGGCGGCGTCGTCTGGCTTTCGACAGGGATCGATGTCGTGGAAGGTGGCAAGGGTCCGACATCGGTCGCGGCATCGATCCCTGAGAGCGTGAAAACCGACGCCGAGAAGGAAACTGCGCGGCTGTCGATCGTCGTTCTGCCCTTCCGCAACCTCAGCAATGAACCCGACCAGGATTACTTTGCCGATAGCCTGACCGACGACATCACGACGGACCTGTCGCGGATTGCCGGCAGCTTCGTCATCTCGCGCAACACCGCCTTCACCTTCAAGGGGACATCCAATGACGAACGAACCGTCGCCAATGCTCTGAGCGTCCGCTACCTCCTCGAGGGCAGCGTCAGGCGCACGGGCGATCAAGTCCGCGTCAACGCCCGGCTGATTGACGGCAGCACCGGCGGACAGTTGTGGAGCGAACGATTCGAGCACGACATGCGCGACATCGCGGCTTTTCAGGACGAGGTGACCGGACGAATCGTCAACGCGCTCAGCCTCGAACTCGTCGCCACTGAGGCACATAGGGCGCAACTTGCCCATCCGAACGATCCCGACGCGGTCGATCTGACGATGCGCGGCTGGTGGCTTCTGCGCCAGCCGGCCGATCGACAGCGGATGCTTGACGCGCGCCAGTTGTTCGAGCGCGCTCTGGAAAGGGACCCCCAATTCGTCCCGGGTCTACTGGGACTGGCGACGACCCACGCGGACATGGTCTTTCTGACTTGGAGCGAAGATCGCGACACGGACCTGGAGCGGGCCGACGCCGTACTGGCGCAAGTTCTCGCAGTCGCTCCGCAGAACGCTGTAGCGTCCTATATCAGAGCACACGTGTTCTTTGGTCGCGGGCAGCTTCAGGATGCGATCGACGCCTGCGAAGCGAGCTTGGCACTCGACCACAACTATGCGTCAGCCTATGGTTTTCTTGCTGCAATGGTCCGGCTGGACGGCCATCCGGAGCGTAGCGTCAAGCTTCTTCAGCGGGCCATGCTGCTCAGCCCGCGCGATCCCGAGATGTGGACATGGCTGCAATATCTCGGGCGCGCCCAGTCGGACCTCGGCCAGGCGGAAGACGCGATTGCGAACTTCCGGAGGGCGATCGCCATTAATCCGACGGCCCCAGCCTACCAATGGACCCTGTTGTCCACGGCCTACGCGCGCGCCAAGCGCCCGACGGAGGCCCGAGAGGCCATGGACACGTTCCTGCGTCTGTCTCCGCACCTGATGGACGGCAGGTCGGACGAGGTCATGAGGGCGATGCAGCTCCAGATACAGCTGGCCGTCAGAGGATACTACCTTGGCGTAATTGATGGGGACATTGGAAAACAGACCCGAAAGGCTTTGGCATGGTTTCAACGGGATCAAGGGATCGCCGCCTCCGAGCAGGCGGACGATGAGACAGTTCGTCGCCTAGGGCTGTCGCAAACTGCTTCGGGCAGGGTTCATTAGCCCGCATCCTTTGTTTCCCATCGACAACCGTCATTATGTTACCCTAGGTGACTAGCGCCAGGTTCTGCTGCGAGTACCAATCGTCGAAATCCAAGTGCGATGAGACCGCCCAAGCGAATTTGGTCATGGCGCTCCATGAAGGAAATACGCGGCTAATGGAATTTGGCTGGTTCGCCGCATTATCCCGACAACGGCGTGGTGAGCGAAAACCAGAGACCTTCGCCTTCCCGGGTTTGATACGATTGACTCGTGATGGCCGGTGCAACATTGCTTGACCTTGGTGAAAAACCGCTCGATCATTCACGCCTCTACCCACCTCAAAATGGTGGGGTCGCTTGTTGATTTGGCAGACTACGCTCCTGGAGCAAGGCGATGACAAGCTTCGATTCGCGACGCATTTCCAGTATTCATCACGACCTGCATCAGCACTTGCCCTCCGAGTCCGTGCTGAGAACCAAAGCACTCGAAAGCCTTCTCGTGGAAAAGGGGCTGATCGATCCCGCTGCTATGGACGCCTGGATCGAAATGTACCGCGACGAGATCGGACCCAAGCGCGGGGCGAAAGTCGTGGCGCGGGCCTGGAGAGATCCGTCGTTCAAAAGGGATCTTCTGGAAAATGCGACCGCTGCAATCGAGCAGTTCGGATTTGCTGGGCACGGAACGGGTCACCTGCAGGCGGTTGAGAATACATCAGAGATACACAATCTCGTCGTCTGCACCCTTTGTTCCTGCTACCCATTTTCGATTCTGGGAATTCCGCCAGCGTGGTACAAGTCGAACGAATACAGGGCGCGCGCTGTGCGCGAACCGCGTGCCGTCTTGTCGGAGTTTGGCGTGGAAATTCCCCCGACTGTCGAGGTGCGGGTCTGGGACTCGACGTCCGAAAGACGATATCTGGTGATACCGCAGCAACCCAATGGTGTGGAATCCTGGAGCCAAGAGCAGCTCGCGGAGCTGGTCTCGCGTAATTCTATGATCGGAACGCAAAGGGATCTTTCTCCGACCAGGAGGCAAGCCTGATGGACGGCGTTCACGACCTTGGCGGGCGCGAAGGATTTGGCCCCATTTTAGGCAAGGGTGACGAACGTCCCTTCCGTTTCGATTGGGAAATGCGAGCTTTCGGTCTTGCGCAGGCCGCCGCTGGCGATGCGAACTGGTCGATTGATTGGTTCAGGCATTGCCGCGAGTTGATCGTTCCGGCCGAATATTTGACGCGGCCATACTTCGATCAATGGGTGGTGACGATTGCAGCCCAGATGATTGATGCTGGCTATCTCACATTGGAGGAACTCGATGCCGGCAAGTCGGCATTTGTACGCCAGCCTGGCTATCCGCCTGAAACCGCGGAAGAGGCGCGCGCCTACGTCCAGTCCGCGCGCAGCTACGCTCTTGATTCCGAGGCGCCGCCATTATTCGTCGTGGGCGATGCGGTGCGCGCCAAATCCATGGGACATCCCGGACATACGCGCTTGCCGTCCTATGCGCGGGGGAGGCGTGGAAGCGTGATCGGGCATCACGGCGCCCATGTACTGCCGGATGCATCAGCCGCCGGAACGCCCAGAGGCGAGCACCTTTACACGATTGGCTTTGCCGCGTCCGAGTTGTGGCCGGAAGCCCACGACAGCTGCGATCAAGTTTTCGTCGATCTCTGGGAGAGCTATCTTGAGCGGATCTGACCCCAGGATGGCCCACCTGACGCAAAGGGACGGCGAACCGGCTTTCGCCGAGCCGTGGCATGCTCAGGCTTCCGCGATGGCAAGTTTGCTGGTTGCTTCGGGCGTAATATCAGGAGCGCAGTGGTCTGAAACCCTGGGAGCGAAGTTGCGCGAGGCACAGCTCGCCGGGCAGTCGGATGACACCGAGACCTATTATCGTGCCGTGTTGTCCGCACTCGAAAGCCTCCTCGATGAAGCACGCGCGATTTCCGGCAAGGAATTAATCCAGCGGCGAGATGCCTGGGAGCGCGCATATTTGCGGACGCCCCACGGACGGCCCGTCGTGCTGAATGGGGACGTGTGACCAATCGTTCCTGCTCCTAACAGATGTCCGTCACCAGCTGTCGTACCACAAGGCCAAGAGGTGATCCTATTGACCCGCACACGGACCCGTGCTCGAGCGCGCTTGGTAAACTGGTTCCATCGCGGAGGCCGTGAAACATAAGTGGGGTGTATTGGTGGGCCCGGCAAGACTCGAACCTGCAACCGGTTCAGACCGCAGCAGACCCGATGAGGCGCCGGCAAGACCGGCCAGCCAAAATGCCCACTGAAGATATCAAACATGGCGAGCGCCTTGCCGTTCCCCAATGATGCGTCTCGGTTCTTGCGTGTCCATTGGCTAACGCTCCAGGGGGGCTTCTTGCACCTTGACAGCTGCACTGAAGAGCGCTTGTTCGTGGGTATGGTCGAGATCATCAGACATGGGTTGCTTCAGCGCATTGAAAGCGCGCACGAGCCTGTAGTGGTCGTCGACGCCGTTGCGGGGATGGGCAAGTCAGTCCTCGTGTCACAACTGGCGTCGCGCTTGGGAACCAACGTGTGGCGATCAGATCTCCCACCCAGCCATGATGGTCCTCCGGACGCCGTCATTTGGGACGTGCCGCCAGCATCGGTCAAGATCGAACTCGATGGCGATTTTCTGGGTAGCGACCGCAGAATTGTCATCGCCAAGCGCCCTCAGACGCTTATCCGCGGCCTCAATCGGGCCATTGTCTACGGGCGGGTATTGCGCCTTGACGAGAGGGATCTTTGTTATTCCGTCGACGAACTTACCGCTGCCTTCGGCGACGCTGCCGCCCAGACGCTGAGTGACCGTACCGCCGGCTGGCCATTCTTGGTGCATCTCTTGAGCCAAGGTATTCACGACGAGGGCGATATTGTTCAGTTTCTGATGGACGAAGTTCTCGGAACATTGAGTGACGGCGTGTTCGTTGATCTTTGTCTTGCCCTGTCTGGCGAGCGGCCAGGATCGACCCAGGTCCGTTATCTTCTTGCAGACGCGGTAAAAGAGCCTCTTTCGAAAGCGGTCGAACAGACTTTATCTCGCTGGATCTCTGAGGCGAGACGCGCGCCTGGCATCGCCGCCGCCTATTCAGCCCGCGGTAACGAGACTGACGCCATTGTGGTTCTTCAGCGCGCTGGCCTTCATGAATTGGCGCTACGTTCGTTTTCAGCTTACGGGACATACTTCATCTATGTGTTCGGACCGGACGCCTTTGACCGGGTCCTTGACGGCTTTCATGCCGAATTGGCCGGTCAGAACGAGACCATTGTAACGTCGCTCGCATTGCAGGCGCTGAAGAAGGGCGACGTCCCGCGTGCCCGGCGATTGCTGGCTGATTGCTACGGATCGAGGGCCAACAACGTTCTGAAAGTTCTCAGCGACCGCGCCGCTTTTTCCGCGACCTTTCGTTCTTTCCGCCTCGTCATGCTGATCTATGAAGATATCCCGCTCAGCGATGAACTTCTTGAGCAGGCGACGGCGCTTCTATCCGAGTTTCCTCTTAACGCCCATCTGGAACGGGGAAGTATCTACAACGCGATTCTGGAATTTTACATCCGCCGCAGGCGTTTCGAAGTCGCCCTGGACCTCGCTGCCCGAGCACTCTCGCATTACGAGCAGGCTGGTGTCGCCTTACTGTCGTTTTACATCAATCTGCATCAGGCGATGATTCACTTGATGATCGGCGACGCAATCCGGGCAAGGCGAAGTGCGGAAGAGGCCGCGGTGAAGCTCGCACGGGCGCCATTCCACAGCTCTATGGATACCCGTCTTCTCGGATTGCTCGAGGCCTGCGTTGCTTATGAGGATGGCAAGCCGGAGCCGCTTGCCCAGTTTTTAACGACAGAAATGGACGAATTCTCCCACGGTGAGGTTTGGGCAACCCTCATCGAATTTGCCTTGCAATATGGAAGCCAGGCGCTCAGCGAGCATTTCTCCGTCAACGCCGCGCGTGGCTTTCTTGATCGTTGGCGAATCTACCAAGTCTATAATCGTCAGTTCCGGTTGATGATCGAGGTTCGCGAGGCCGTTATCCTGCAAAATGGTAACCGCTGGCAGCAGGCCGCAGACACACTGGCTTCGATTCAATCACGGATAAATCGCACCTGGGTGGAGGCCGCAGTGGACGAGTTGGCGCGCCTGCAGGATCAAGACGAAATCGCGTTGGCGGTGGTGTGGCTGCGCCATCTTGTTTTCGACAAACCTGATCGTGCGCATCTTGGCCGGCAACTTGCCGCCCTCGCTAACAATCTCAACCTCAGCGGACGTCAGCGCTTGTGCATTGAGGTCTGGCAGGCCTTTGTGGCCAGACGTCAACGCGACCTCACAGCTGCTCGATCCATCCTGCAAAAAGCCTTTGAAAAGGCAGCCCGTCTCGGAACGGTCGCACCGCTTTCCGAGGAGCGCGTCTTCTTGCACGAGCTGACGACCGACAAGCGAATCTCAGACTTCCTGGCGACGATGCCGACCGCGCAATCGATCCTGCGTCGCCTTCGCGACGCCGGCTTTTCAGGTAAAAAACTCGGCGCAGAAAGCGAACTGACCCGCCGCGAGGCTCGTCTCCTCCTGATGATCGCAGAGGGCGCTTCAAACAAATTCATCGCAAATGCTCTGGGGCTCAGTGAGGCGACAGTCAAATTCCATCTCGGCAATCTGTATCGCAAGCTCGGCTGCAATCGCCGGCGGGAGGCGATCGAGGCTGCCAAGGGCATCGGTCTGATCACGTAACGGTTGTCATCCCATTCGGACGCGCTTCAGCGTTTCGCTGCCGACAACAAAACCTATACCTTTCTCATCAAAACCTAGCCTTTCACCCCGTTGTGCGGGTGGCCTTGTTGGCTGGAAACTACCCCGACCGCAAAAAGCGGCAATGAGGACCGGACCATAACCGGCCGAGGGGAGGTTTCCCGATGGGTAATTACTACGTCGCATTGTTTGCGCGACGCGCCGCAGGCTTTCTGCTGGTGCTTTTCGTGCTGTCACTGATGATTTTCATCCTTGCCCGTGTCGTGCCAGGCGATCCGGCGCGCATGGCACTTGGCCCGAGCGCCACTCAAGAGCAGGTCGATCAACTCCGCCAGAGCATGGGCCTCGATGATCCGTTGTTCAGCCAGTATATGACCTATATGGGCCACGCAATCACGGGCGATCTCGGACGCTCGATTGCTTCTGGACGCGCGGTCAGTTCCGACATCGCCACCTTCCTGCCGGCCACTCTTGAGCTCGTCCTCGCGACCATCATTTTCGTCTTTGTCGTTTCAGTACCGCTCGGGGTGATCACAGCCCGCTACCGCAACAGCTGGATCGATAACACCGGGCGCTTCTTTTCACTGATTGGCGTGACGATCCCGAGCTTTCTGTTCGCGGTCATCCTGCAGATCATCGCAGCTGACCATTTCCCATCGTGGCCAACGCTCGGCCGCGTTGATTTCTCCCTTGGCGCGCCGACGGGCCCAACTGGCCTCTTGCTGGTCGACAGCCTCCTGGCCGGTCGGCCGGAGGTGTTTGTGAGCGCCGCCCAGCACCTTGTTTTTCCGACGCTTGCCCTTGCCATGGGCGGCATTGGACAAATCACGCGCATCACACGCTCTGCGATGATCGACCATCAGCGACGTGATCACGTGCTGACGCTCAAATCCTTCGGCGTTCCCGATCGCGTGATCGTATTCCGTTATCTCTTGAAGCTGTCTTCGATCGCACCGCTGACAATCATGGGGCTCGAGTTCGCTTCGCTGATAGGCAACGCCTTCGTTGTCGAGATGGTGTTCTCCTGGGGTGGCTTTGCTTCCTATGGGCTCGAGGCCATCCTGCAGAAGGACCTCAACGCCGTGATGGCCGTGGTGCTCGTGTCGGGCATCTTCTTCATCGCCGCAAATATCGTCATCGACCTGATCATCAGCATCCTTGACCCGCGGCTTCGTTTCAAGGAGGCCCGCTGATGCAGGAGCCCGTCCGCCTGTCCGCCAGCTACATGACCTGGTACCGCTTCAGCAGGAATCCTGCTGCCCTTGTCGGCGCAGCAATCGTGCTCTCGGTGATCCTCGTGGCGATCTTCGCGCCGCTGATCGCCCGCTTTCCCGAACATGTCGGCGCGGTCGTCGACTTCCGCAACCGTCATACGCCGCCAGACATCGTCAACTGGTTCGGCACTGACAAGGCCGGCCGCGATGTCTTTTCTCGCACGGTGTTCGGTTTTCGCGTCTCGCTGCTTTTGGTCATCGGGGTCCTTGGGATCGCGGTCCCGATCGGCTCGGCGCTCGGCATGATCGCCGGCTACGCGGGCGGCCTGACGGAACGTCTTGTCACGGGCTTTACAGACATCATGCTGGCAATCCCGCCTCTCGTCATGGCGCTTGCTATCGGCAATGTGCTCGAGCCCAACCTCGTCAACGCGATGCTCGCGATCACACTTCTGTGGTGGACGTGGCATGCCCGGCTTGTTTATCGCGTGACGAAATCGATTGTTGCTGACGACTACATCGAAGCAGCACGGCTCGCCGGCGCCAGCCATCTGCACATTCTCTTCAAAGAGATCTTGCCGAACTGCATCTCGGTAATTTCGGTCAAGATGACGCTTGATGCCGCCTTCGTCATTCTCTTTGGCGCAACGCTTTCCTTCCTCGGTCTTGGCGTCAAGCCGCCGACCCCGGACCTCGGGTCGATGGTCGCCGACGGCCGCCAGTTCCTGCCCGAAAAATGGTGGGAGGTGCTCGCACCGGGTGCTGCGATTTTCTACGCGACGCTTGGCTTCAACCTGCTCGGAGACGGGCTGCGTGACATGTTCGACGTGGAGGCGTGAGATGACGAAGCAACCTCTTCTCGCGGTCAAGAACCTCGATATCGCCTTCTCCACCTATGGTCGACGTCACCATATCCTGAAGGATATCTCGTTCGAGATCGGCAAGGGCGAACGCGTCGCGCTCATTGGCGAGACCGGTTCCGGCAAATCGGTAACGTCCAAGGCGATCCTCGGCACGCTTCCCGACAACGCCCGCATTGAGCGTGGCAGCATCGAATTTGAAGGCCGCTCGATCCTGGACATGCGTTCCCGAGAGCGCGAGGCCCTCAAAGGCACGGCCTTTTCGATCATCATGCAAGACCCGTTGTCGTCGTTCAATCCGGTGTTCCGGATCGGACGGCACCTGGATGACGTCATGTATTATGCCGATCGCCGCGATGGCCTGGAAAACTCGCGCAGCGAACGCAGACAGCGCATTTTCGACGTCTTGCGCCGGGTGCAGTTGCAGGATCCCGAGCGTGTGTTCGAGGCATATCCTGCCCAACTCTCAGGCGGCATGCGCCAGCGCGTGCTGATCGGCCTGGCACTGCTGCACCAACCGCAGTTGCTCATCGCCGATGAACCCGGGACCGCGCTCGACGTGACCACGCAGGACGAGATCCTAAAGCTGATCAATCGTCTCGTCGACAGCGAGGGGCTGTCGCTCCTGATGATCACGCACAATCTCGGCGTCGTTCGCCAGACTGCCGACCGCGTTTTGGTCATGCGACGGGGCGAGATCGTCGAAAGCGGCAACTTGCATCAGATCTTCAGCGCGCCGCGGCAGAAGTACACGTTCGACCTCATTGATGCGATCCCGCCACTCTACGGTCCCAAAGTTTTCGACCAGCCCCTTTCACAAAGGCCACCGATTATCACCGTCAAGGGCGCCGGCAAGACCTATGTTCTGAAGCCGTTCCTTGGCGCCGGTAAAGCTTATGAGGCGGTCAAGCCAGTGACTTTCTCGGTTTCGGAAGGCGAGATTTTCGGCCTGGCGGGCGAGTCCGGCTCCGGCAAGACGAGCATCGCCCGCATGATCATGGGGCTGATCGCGCCCAGTTGCGGGACCATAGAAATTTCGACAGGCGCCGGACAACCCTCAGCTCAACGGCTGACGCAGATTGTCTATCAAAATCCCGGGACATCGCTGAACCCGAAACGAACTGCGGCCCAAGCGCTGTCTGCTCCGCTTGCCCATGTCGGCCTGCGCGGAAAAGCGGCCACGAAGCGCATGGAGGAGCTAATGGCGCTCGTCAATCTGCCTTCAGCCTACCTCTCGAAGTATCCGCACGAGCTGTCAGGCGGACAGAAACAGCGGGTAGCAATCGCCCGCGCGCTGGCTGCGGAACCGAAGATCATCGTCCTCGACGAGCCCACGTCTGCCCTTGATGTCTCGGTGCAAAAGCAGGTCATCGCGCTCCTGCAGAGACTTAAGGATGAGCTCGGGCTGACCTATCTGTTCATCTCCCACGACCTCTCATTGATGCGCAACTTCTGCGGCCGCATCGCGATCATGCTGAAGGGCGAGATCGTCGAGCAAGACCGAACGGCGGACATATTTGCCGATCCACGCCACCCCTATACCCGCGCGCTGATCTCCGCGATCCCGGTGATGAGCGATGAGGAAGAGGCTCTCAAGCCAACGGTCAGCGCCGAGGAGAGAGGGCGCTTTCTGGTGAAGACCACGGCCTGAAGCCGAGCGAGACAACCGGGCAAGACCCGCCAACAAGGAGACTATCCGTGTATCGATTGGGAATAGATGTCGGTGGTACCAACACCGACGCTGTCATCATGGAGGGACAGCACGTCCTTTCGGGGGTCAAGGCTTCGACGTCTGAGAACGTGACCACCGGTGTCATCGAGGCATTGGAAGGCGCCGTTTCGAAAGCCGGGATCGATCGTTCCAAGATTGGAACCGTGATGATCGGAACGACGCATTTCACCAATGCTGTGATCGAGCGCAAGCATATCAGCCATGTCGCTGCCATCCGCCTCGGCCTGCCGGCGACCTCCAGCCTGCCGCCGCTCGTCGATTGGCCGGACGATCTGGCGGCAGCCGTCGGCCATCACACCTATCTTGTTCGTGGGGGTTATGAGTTCGATGGGCGTGCGATCGCGCCACTCGACGAGGAAGAACTTGTCCGCATCGCCCAGGATATCCGGGCAAAGAATGTCAAAGCCGCAGCGATCACCTGCGTCTTCAGCCCAATCAATTCTGAGATGGAAAAGCGGGCGAAGGCCGTTATCGAGAAGCACTGTCCCGGTCTTCCGGTCGTGATCTCCGGCGATATCGGACGCATTGGATTGCTTGAGCGCGAAAGTGCTGCGATCATGAACGCAAGCCTGCTTCCGCTGGCGGCAAAGACCGTCGACGCCTTCGGCAAGGCGCTTGCCGAAGCGGGGCTCTCCTGCCCCTTCTTCATTACCCAAAACGACGGCACCCTCATGGCCGCCAGGACGGTCCGCAGCTTCCCTGTTCTGACCTTCGCGTCCGGGCCCACCAATTCGATGCGTGGAGCGGCGTTCCTGACCGGACGAAAGGAAGCAATCGTCGTTGATATCGGAGGGACTACTTCCGACGTGGGAGCGTTGCATCACGGCTTTCCGCGCCAGGCGGCAACCATCGTCGATGTTGGCGGCGTGCGCACCAATTTCCGCATGCCGGACGTCTTCTCGATCGGCCTTGGCGGTGGCTCCCTTGTGCGCGAGCTTGCTGGCGGCGAGGTCACGGTTGGACCGCAATCGGTTGGTTACCGTATTGCCAAGGAAGCACTCGTCTTCGGCGGCTCTACCCTCACGACGACGGACGTCGCTGTCGCACTCGGCAAGGCCAGTGTCGGCGACGCCTCCAAAGTTGCCGGACTTGATCGGGCGCTTGCCGAAAAGGCTCATGCAAAGATTGTCTCAATGCTCGAAAATGCGGTCGAACGCAGCCGCGTCTCCGCTGATCCGATCCCGGTGATTGCCGTTGGCGGCGGCTCAATCTTGATGCCCGATCGCCTGGGCGAACTCGAGGTCATCCGTCCGGAGAACTTTGCAGTCGCCAACGCCGTCGGTGCGGCAATCGCGCAGATAAGCGGCGAGGTCGACCGGGTTTTTGCACTCGAAAGAGGACTCACGCGAGAGATCTGCCTGAAACAGGCGGAGCAGGAGGCCACCGAACGGGCACTTTCGGCCGGCGCCGTTGCAGAAACGATCCAGGTTATCGAGCGGGAAGACGTGCCGCTTGCCTATCTGCCGGGAAACGCCACCCGCATTCACGTGAAAGTCGTTGGCGAAATGGGAGGTTACCATGGCTGAGCGCGCCCTTAAAACTTCGAACTACGATCCCGCAGACCTTTGGGTCCTTAACGAAGAAGATCTGGAGGCCCTCGAGATTGGCTCCGGGATTCTCGGAACTGGCGGTGGAGGTAATCCCTATCTTGGCAAGCTACGTGCACGTCTTGCCATGCGCAGTGGTTATCCATTGTCGATCCTGCCGCTCGATCGTCTCGCCGACGACGCGCGCTGTGTTTCAATCGGCGCGATCGGCGCACCGGTCGTGGCCTATGAACGTCTGAAGGAAGGCCGCGAGGGGCTGCGATGCGTGCGTGCGCTGGAAGAGCACCTGAACATTTCGATCGACGCGATCGTCTGCGAGGAAATCGGCGGTTCAAACTCGATGGAACCCCTGATCGCGGCCGCCTTTGCCGGTCTTCCGGTTGTCGACTGTGACGGCATGGGACGAGCGTTCCCGGAAATGCAGATGACGACCTTTTCGATATACGGGCATCGTTCAACTCCGAGCGTGATGTGCGACCTGCACGGCAATACCGTGCTGTTTCAGCATGCGGCGTCGGAGCTTTGGCATGAGCGCATGGCGCGTGCTTGCGTCGTCGCCCAAGGTGGCTCGTCCATGCTTGCCTCGTCACCGACGACCGGTGCGTTCCTGAAGAAATACGCAGTTCCCCATTCCTATACGCAGGCCATCGCACTTGGGCGCGCAGTTTTGAAGGCGCGGCGGGAGCATGCCGATCCGGTGGCGGCAATCTGCGAGCAGGAGAAGGGTCGCACCGTCTTCATGGGCAAGATCGTCGACCTGGAGCGGCAATTGCGCGGTGGCTTTGTTCTCGGCGAGGCAAAGCTTGCAGGCATCGATAGTTTCAACGGCGATAGCGCCTCGGTGATGATCCAGAACGAAAACCTGGTCTTCAGCCGAAACGGCACTGTTGAAGTGTCCGTGCCCGATCTGATCATCGTGCTCGATGTCGATACCGGCATCGCGATCACAACCGAGATGCTTCGCTACGGCCAACGTGTCGCAATCGTCGCGTTGCCATGCCATCCGCTATTGCGATCTCAAGCGGCACTTGAAGTCGTCGGACCGAAAGCTTTTGGCTTTGACGACGTTGTCTTCCGCCCGATTGAGGAGATGCCGGCATGACAGTTGGTTTGAAGGCCAACTGTAGCATCGATGCGGTTATGACCGGGCGCTGCCTTCTCGAACAGAGGCAAAAGGCTGGAGTTAAACGCGGCAAGGCGGTGGTGAACGGCACTGGCGTGGTTGCCGGTCGTCAGCTTGGGGTTGTGTTCCAGAACGCGTCTCAGGCCCGAATTGCGCTTGATGCAGATGGCTACGTGCCCGTGACCCTCGAACAGCTTCGCCATGGTTTCACGGTCAAACTCACCGGTTTTGCGTCCGGCCGGCGATAGCGCTGCCACAGAACTGCGATTTGCCGGCAGCGGCGAACACGAAACCCGGCCGCCACTGGGCGGCCGGCGTCCTCAACGACAACAAAGCAAAAGGGAACACGGATATGAAGAACACCCTCATCACGGGCCTGCTTCTGGGGCTGGTGCAGACGACAGCGCTTACCGCCCCGGCCGCGGCCGCCGAGAAAGTGTCTATCGTCGTCAATGCAACGCAGGAATTTGGGACGATCGATCCCGGCAAGATCAACGATTATACCGAATACATGGCTGCGGTGAACCTTTACTCGGGCCTGACCACCGTAAACCCGGACGGTTCAGTCGTTCCAGAGCTTGCTGAAACTTGGAGCGTTTCCGACGACGATAAAACCTACACCTTCAAGCTGAAGCAGGGCGCTACGTTCCAGGACGGAACGCCGGTCAAGGCGTCGGATGTCGTCTACACGGTCAAGCGGCTGCTCGCAGGCAATGAAGGCCCTTCTTATCTCTTCACTGGCATTGTCGACCCGGAGAAGGTTAGGGCCGTCGACGAACAGACCGTGGAGATAGGGTTGAAGAAGGTCTATGCGCCTTTCATCACCAGCACCCCGCTCATCCTCGTTTTGAACGAAAAGCAGATCAGGGCAAACAGCAGCCAAGAATGGGGAGGGGACTATCTTGCCGATCATCCGGCGGGTGCTGGCCCTTACACGCTTTCGTCTTGGCAGCGGGCCTCGCAAATGGTGATCAACCGCTATGAGGGTTATCACGGTGGTTGGAACAAGGGAAAACCGATTGACGAAATCCGGTTCGTCATCACCCATGACGAGGCAACGGTAAAGGCGCTGGCAGCCAAGGGCGAGCTCGGAATGTCGGCCCGCGCCCAGGCAAACGAAACCTTCGATGCAATCGGAAAAATGCCAGGTTACAAGATCCTGAACGGCACTACGGCAACCGGTTACTATATCAAAATGAACACCAAGGTGCCGCCGACCGACGACATCCACGTTCGCCGCGCCATCGCCTATGCAACGGATTACGACACGGTACGCAAAGTGATCCATCCCGGTGAACCGATGAACGGCCCGTTGGCTGCGGTTTTCAAGGACGCCTATCTCGATGAACTTGCCGCCCCGGAGTACAATCTGGAAAAGGCCAAGGAGGAACTTGAAAAATCGAAATATGCGGGCAAGGGGCCGATCAAGGTTACGCACACGTATGTGACGGGCCTCGCATTCGAGGAGGATCTTGCGCTGCTGATGCAAGCCAACCTGGAGCAGATCGGAATAGAGCTCGATATCAAGCCGGAACCTTGGAACCGGATCACCGAGCTGGCGGCTGAAGTCGACACGACGCCAGCCACCACTCAGGTCGTCTACGGCCCCACCTATCCATCCCCTGACAGCGTTTTCTACGTACAGTACCATTCCAAGGCCAAGGGCACGTGGGCCTCTATGGAATGGCTCGATGATCCGGAAATCGACGCACTCATCGACAGATCGCGCGAGACGCTCGATCCTATCGCACAGAACGCTCTTTATAAGGATATCCAGCGCAAGGTCGTTGAAATGCAGGCCGACGTTTTCCTGACAGTCGAGGCACAGCAATATGCAGCCAGCAAGTGCCTGCAGGGTTATGCCTTCATCCCCATGCAGAGTTGGGACCTGAACTTTTCGCGCTTCTGGTGGGATTGCCAGGCCGAATGACAACGCAAGTTTCCTGATACATCCTGGAGCAGGGCCTCAAATAAACCTTCCGATTGCGAAGAAAACGGGTTCGGGCGGCTGAAGATGTAGATTTCAGCCGCTCAAACCGTTCATCGGCCGGGCGATCGTGATCGGTCGGCAGTCCGACGCGGGCGAGTCAGCCGCAAGTCTGTTTGCGCGCATCAGAACAGGGATTCGGCAACCTTTCGTGACCGAAGAGCGCCAGCCCGGCTTGATCGGAGGAGATGACAAGACAGGCTTTCGGACGGGCACAGCCATCAGCCCGCCGCAGCAAGGTCCCTTCGCCGGGACGATGGATGGGTTAGGCCGTTATGCGATCAGCAGCACGCGGTGACTGCGCCGTTTTAGATTGGCCAACCGGTCCTCAGCAAACCCCATAGAGCAGCGGCAAAGCTCCGACTGCGGACAGAAGCAAGCACTCGGCGAGGGATCAAGCGCACAAGGGATTGACGAGGCGCCCGTTACAGAAGAATCGCATAATGTATCGACTGGGATTTCGCCGTACTGGGGCAAGGGGGCTGGCTAATGCCGCTCTATCGATTTCTGGGATCGACGGTGGCGATCAAGAGTTAGGATTGCAATATCCTGTGCGAGTGAAGGCAAGTGAATTCCTTGCCAAATTTTGCCAAGCAAGATATTTTGGCTTCATGAGCACGATGAACATTTCCCTTCCAGACTATCTGAAGAGCTTCGTCGATGAACAAGTCGCCGGACGGGGCTATGGCACAAGCAGCGAATACATTCGCGAGTTGATCCGCCGAGATCAAGATCGCCTGAAGCTGCGCAGTTTGTTGCTTGACGGTGCTTCCTCCGCTCAGACTGCCCCGGCCGATGCAGATTACTTCACCGGGTTACGCGATCGGGCTCGTGGTCGGCGGAGCAAGTGAAAACCAAGCCGGTTATTCCACGCGAGTTGGCACGTACAGATGCCGAAGCCGCCGTCGACTTTTATGTACGTGAGGCGGGAGCGGACGCCGCCTTAGGATTCGTCGACGCTCTTCAAGCGGCTTACGATTTGATAGCGAGGCATCCAGAATCAGGATCCTTGCGGTATGCGTACGAATTGGGATTGCCTGACTTGAGGGACGTCTGTCTGAAGAGATATCCCTATCTCGTTTTCTATCGCGTGCAGGTTGACCACGTCGACGTTTGGCGTGTGCTTCATGTCAAGCGGGATATCCCGCAATGGATGCAGGGACCGGAAAGCCACTGATCTTTCGAAGACTTATCGCTGAAAGTTGTCAGTGCCTAAGGTTCGACTCCCATCAAGGCGCTAGATAGTCATTGTGGGCGGTCGTCAGTCGAGTCCGACGACCTTTGCCGGGCGAACGTTTGAAAACTCTTCACTCCGGAAATCATGCTTGATTTGAAAAGAGGTGTGCCGACGGCACCTTTCAACCAGCACTCCCGCTTCTTTTTGATGTAGGTGAAGGCAACACACCGGTCTAAGGCGGGGGCGTGCATGCGGATTTCGATTGGGGTTTTCGGTGTGCCCCAGAGGACATCCACGACTCTTAAGCGGAGGTCCGGCATCGGGCAAGCCGTCTAGAATGTCCATGGCGATGCTATAGGCAAAGTCGGCCCCGCGCGCCGATTTAGTGGATGCGCTGGGAGCTTTCCGGAGTTGCAATGTGCCGGGTCGATGATCGCCACAGACTGCTTGAGCGAGGAAGGCGCAACGCCTGCTGGCTGGCGCCCGACAAAGAGCGGCAGGGTCGGTGGCTTGGCCTTGCCCAGGAGCGGCGGCGCCGTCACCCGGACAACGCCTCCGGGTCTCGGCGTTGTAGTCGCGATACCGGTCTGGCTGAGCTTCACCATGCTGATGCTAAGCCCGTCGCGTGCGGACTGGATATCCGGTTTGATCTCGAGTGCCTTGCGAAAGGCATCCGTGGCGTCGGCGTGGTTGTCCAGCGCCTGCAGGGCGTTTCCTAGCCTGACCCAGCCCTTCGCCAGATGTGGCACAACGACCAACAGCTTCCCGAACGCGGCCGCAGCCGCCTGATGGTCGCCCTTATCTGCCAACAGTTGGCCGAGCGCGTAGAGGGTCTGCGCGTGGGCGGGATCGGTATCAAGGATCTGGCGGTAGGCGTTCTCGGCCTCCGCCGTATGGCCTTTCTCGTGGTTCTTGTTCGCCTCGCTGAAGATGCCCGAGAGCGCCCTTGGGTCGAGCCGGTCGCCCAGGTTGCGGCGGGTGCGGGTCTGCACGACCTTAGAGGTGATGAGTTTGTCGCTGGCGCCGAAGGTGTATTTGTATGCCTCGTCGCCGCGCAGGAAGTCATAGGTCCGGTAGCCGTTCGCAATGGCGTGGCGGATGCTGTAGGCGTGCAGCACAAGTCCCGGCGGCACGATCTCGGCGCTCTCGTCGCGCCCGGCCATGTTGAAGAAGTACGTCTTCTTCACCGGATCGATGAAGGTCGCCAGGGCGCCGAGCGGCCGATCCCGGTGCCACAGGACAGGCAGGAACAGGCTGCCATCGGCGAAGGCATCGCTGAGAACGTGCCGGTTGGTGTTCAGGATCCCGGACAGGCGATTGCCCTTGCGGGGCCCCCATCGATTCTTCCAGAAATCAAGGAGGATGCCGACGTCGCGATTGATCGTTACAGAATCCGCCAGCGTGATGCGGAATTCTTCCGAACCGTCCACCTTGCGGAGGAACCGCCTCAGCTTCTGGCGCATGTTGGTGCCGAGCTTCTGCTCGAGATACCCGTCCCATGTCTCGGGCAGGTCGACGGACGGACATTTGGCGTTGTCAACGTTGTCTTCTGCGTTGATCCTGCTCAGGGTCCGCATCGTGAGCTGCTTGTCCTCGAGATTCTCTAGGAAGCTGCGCAAGCGTCCTCTGGACATGTATAGGTTTTCGAGATGCAGATTTGCCCAGTGCATCCTTCTCAGATGCTTGGCAAAGGCCGCCATGGCCGCCCGAGCGAATTCGGGAGCGCAGACCGCCCCAGTGTAGTCCGCGACGTAGGAACCGCCCATGTGGACGTCGTGGTAGAAAATTTCGGCCTTGCCGTTCACCCGGGTCGTCAGCCGCAGGGGCATCAATGCCACGTAAGGTGAAGAGCGCGTGCCCTGGCTTGCAGCCAGAACGAACCATTGGCCTTCGATGTGCCGGAAGAAGGCTGAAATGAATTGCCAGGACAGGAAATACTGCGCGTCCGGATCCGCTCTGTAGAGCTTGTCCCAGTTCTGCTTCAGCCTATCAAGATCTTCCCGTCTGGATATGACGTCGATACGCATACTGCCACCGCCATACTTTTCCAGGAACCTTCTCGTTCATGAAGTCAACTCCAAATTCGCGGCTCCGTCAAGTAAACCTCCGGCTTGACTGCACCTTGAACTCGGATTGACGGCGGTTTGTGTTTAGAAGGTCGTGGTTCAGCTGTGCAATTGATGTGAAGTTCGAATGCTCCCTAACGACACGGCGCATAGTAGCGCTTCACGCGGTGGCGTCTGATGCGAGTACCAGAGTTATGCCGTCGACGTTTGAGCGGCACACCGCTTACGAAAAATGCGAAGCGAACCTTCGCCGACCGAACGGTCCTTCTGATGGATTGCTAAAGGAATGCGACGTGGCTTTTGAATAGGCGCATCACGAATGGCGACCGCTCATAATGAGAGCCCCTTACCGGTAGAACAGGATGAGCATTGTGCGGTGTTTGTTTCCGATTTGGGCGTTTAGATGGTGTTGTCTCATAGCGTCACTGACCTCAACGCATTCGCTGGGATCCAGCCGACGTTCGGGAAGTTCAGACTTGGAAATGAACGTTTGACGTTGCCCAGTGCGGTGCTACCCTCTCGTCTCTACTGATACGACGCCCCTAGTTCGCTCCGAAGCGCATCTAGTGCGCTCGAGTGATGACCCGGGCACCAGATCAGATGTGTACGCACATCCGCGACCTCCGGCGGCAGCGGCGAAATCTGAACCTGTCCTTCGGCGTGAACTGCCCGCAACACCGATCGCGGCATGATCGCTATGCCGGATCCCGCTGCAACACAGGCAACGATGGCATGGTAGGATGCGAACTCCAGCACCCTTTCCGGCACAATCTTCGACATCGCCAGCCAGTCTTCCAGAATACGGCGGTAAGAACAGCCGGCTGCAAATGCTATGATTGTGCGTCCGCGCACGTCGCATGCATCCCTGATCGGTGGCATCGACAATGGGGCGATCAGAGCCAGTTCTTCAGCGAAGGCAACTTGGGTTGCCAACCCTTCGGTATCGAAGGGTTCGGAAACGAGCGCGGCCTCGACATCAAAGTGCCGGACACGACGCAGCAGGGTGGATGAATCGCCCGTGACCAGTTCGATCTGCACATCCGGATATCGTGCGTGGAATGCTGACAAGAGCGGCGGCAGGCGAGCGGCGGCAGTGCTTTCCAGCGTGCCGATGCGGAGTGTTCCACTTGGCCCCCTGGTCTTCAGCGCGGCCTCCGCCTCGGCGGAAAGCCGCAGGAGCCTCTCTGCATAGGTCAGCAAGATTTGCCCGTCGGACGAAAGCACCAGCCGGTTGCGCTGACGCTGGAACAGTTTGACGCCGAGCCTCTCTTCGAGGTTCTGGATTCGCGTGGTGACGTTCGACTGCACCCGCCTCAACTGCGCCGCCGCGCCGGTGATGCTTCCAGTCTCAACGACCGATCGGAAGATCTGGAGTGAGTCGAGGTCAATGTTTCTCAATGTGAGAACCTTTATTCTTAATTTTTCATTTTTCAGGATGATGCGCTAACGGTAAAGACGCGTCAATCAATCTCCGAAGACTGGACGCTAGCCGATGAGCCTGACAGCCCTCCTTCTTCTCCAGACCGGCACCCCACCCGATGCCCTCCGCACAACGCATGGCGACTTGCCGGAATGGTTCGCCTCCGCGCTCGGGCGCCCGGTTGATACGATCCGCACGATCCGTGTCTTCGAGGGAGAGGCCCTGCCGGGGCCAGATGCCGGAACGGCGGCGATCATCACCGGGTCCTGGTCGATGGTGACGGATCGCGAACCCTGGAGCGAAGCGCTGTCCGACTGGATTCGCCAGGCCATGGCACTTAACGCGCCGCTGTTCGGGGTCTGTTATGGCCATCAGCTCATGGCGCATGCGCTTGGCGGTCAGGTCGATTTCCATCCGGGCGGACGAGAGATCGGCAGCCAAACCATCGCGCTTCTGCCCGATGCCTCTGAGGATCCGTTGCTGGCCGACGCTCCAGCCAGGTTCACTGCGCAGTTAACGCATATGCAGACTGTGGCGATCCCGCCGCTTGGCGCCAAGGTGTTGGCACAGTCGGAGCATGACGCCCACCAGATCCTGCGCTACGGGCCCAACGCCATATCGACCCAATTCCATCCGGAATTTACGCCCGAGATCATGGCGGGCGTTATCCGCTCGCGCATCGACGCATTGCATCGGGAAGGGCGTGACGCCGAAGCACTTCTGACGTCCGTTCAGGAGGCGGCATTTCCGGGGCGCTTGCTGCGCGATTTTTTCGCAAGCAAGACCACCTAAAGCATATTGCGTTTAATCGGCCTCATATCCGGCAGCCTTGAAGTAGTTACGGCATTCTGTGACGGAGTAGAGGTTACAGATATCGCCGAGGGCCTGAGCAATGGCGTCGAAACTGCGGGCGGCGCGCTTTCGCAGAAGTGTCTTCAGCTTGGAGAAGGCCATTTCGATTGGATTCAGGTCGGGTGAATAGGGCGATAGAAACAGGAGCCAAGCGCCTCGCGCCTTGACCAATGCTTCGGCCAGTTCGCTCTTGTGAAATCCGACATTGTCGAGAATGACGACGTCGCCTGGCGACAGCGTCGGAGCGAGCTGGGTTTCGATCCATGTCTCGAAGATGCGGCTATTCATCGGTGCGTTGACGATCCACGGCGCGACCATGCCATGCGATCTCAACCCGGCGATGAAGGTTTGGGATTTCCATGAACCGAAGGGGGCATGGCTGCGGTAACGCCGACCTCTCGGCGACCATCCCGAGCGCTTGGTCAGTTTCGTATTGGTCGACGTTTCATCGATAAAGATCAGCCGCGCCAGGGCCTTGTTGAAGAATCGCCGGCGCCGGCGCATCCACAGGTCACGCGCCTGTTCGATCTCCGGGCGTTGATGTTCGCTTGCCCGCAGGCTTTTTTTTATGGCTCAGCCCGAGCCGATGGAGAAAACGGCCAACGTTGGAGCGGTGCACGATGACGCCCCGCCCGGCCAGTTCAACGCACAGCTCGTCCAGCGTCAATTCGCCGTTCTCGGCCAGCCGTCCGCGCATCCAGTCGCCGTGCGCATTCAGTTTGCCGCCACCGACATGGCCTTGTCGTCGCGGTTCAAGCGAGCCGGTCTCTCGCTTCAAGATCACCAGGTTGTTCACAAAACGCGGAGAAACCCGGAAATGGCGCGCTGCCTCCCGATGGCCGTGGCCCTCTTCAACAAACGCAATAACACGACTACGCAACGCGATCGGATGCGATTTGCCCATTCGTGATCTCCCTTCAACGCGAAGGGAATCACACATCCCATGATTCGAGAATCTTGAATCTCAAAAATCGCGATCTGCTTTTAATCGATCGGAGGAACAAGGACATGCGCAAGATTGGCCTCATTGGCGGCATGAGCTTTGAAGGCACGGCTGTTTACTACCGTCAGATCAACGAGACAGTGCACCGCAAACTGGGCGACATGCATTCGGCGGAACTGCTGCTTTATTCCGTGGATTTCCAGAAAATCGTGGACATGCAAAAGGCTGGTCGCTGGGACGATGCGGGCAATTATCTTGCCGACATCGCGCGCCGCCTTGAGAGCGCGGGCGCTGAAGGTGTCTTGATGTGCGCAGTGACCATGCATCTCGTCGCTGAGCCGATTGAGACGGCGTTGGGCGTGCCATTCCTACACATCGTCGATGCAACGGCAGACCGGCTGCAGGTGGCCGGATGCCGCAAACCGCTGCTGTTGGCCACGCGTTACACAATGGAGAACGGTTTCTACCCGGAATGCATGGCAAAACACGGGATTGACGTCATGGTCCCCGATGCAGACGGGCGAACCCTGACCCACAATATCATCTTCGATGAACTTTGTGCGGGCAAGATTTTTGATTCTTCGCGCAATGCTCTGATCGCATTGATTGAGAAGGGCAAAGCCGAGGGGGCTGATTCCGTGATCTTCGGCTGCACCGAGATCTGCCTGATCCTCGATACCGGCAAGTTGCCTTTGCCCGGGTTTGACTCGACGGCTATCCATACCGAAGCCGCGGTCGCCTTTGCCTTGGGGGAGTGACCGCTGCTGGCGCGCCAACGCTCGAGAATGGAAGTCGCCTCGGCCTGTGGCCAAGAACGGAGCAAGGCGAGGGATTAGGCTGGTTCTGATCACTGCAGGTCCGAGGCTAGCAGATCCTCCGGAATGTTCTGATAGGAGACGGGGCGCAGGAAGCGCCTTATCGAGAGTGTGCCGACCGATGTGGCGCCGAAATTCGTTGACAGCTCACGGCGACATTGCACACCAACAATCGTTTCTTTTCAGCGGAGCCTCGGTCCGCGAGCGGCCACACTGCTTGCGCGTAGTCAACCGCGCGCCGATGGGTGCGCGAAGGTTCGAGGTGGAGCTGTAATTAAGCATAAACTAATTCAGATCGGTTGCCTTGTGGTATCCTGCGACAAGGACCACCATGGGGGCGGTGCGATGTTTCGCGAGCTGGTGCTGATCCTTGTTCTCGTCGCATATCCTCAGCGGCCCGCCGCAGCGCCTCCGGACGTCGATTTGGAACTCGTTCTAGCGGTCGACACGTCGGGCTCCATGGACATAGGGGAGGCGCGTGTACAGCGCTTCGGCTATCTGGAAGCGCTCCGACACCCGGACTTCATCAACGCCGTCAAAAGCGGTTATCTTGGACGTATTGCCGTCGGCTATTTTGAATGGGACGGGAAGGTGAATGAATCGTCGGTCGTCGCCTGGCAGGTAATCGAAGACGCCAAGGATGCCGAAGCCTTCGCCGCCAAACTTGAAGCCCGCCCGATCGGCACGCGACACGGCACCTCGATCTCGAGCGCAATCCTCTTCGGCACGAAATGGATCGAAACCAACGCCCATTTCGGAGCGCGCCGCATCCTTGACCTTTCCGGTGACGGGTACAACAACACGGGACTGCCAATCGCAGTCGCCCGTGATGAAGCTCTGGCGCGCGGGATTGTAATCAATGGATTGGTGCTACTCATCAGGCCCACCAATCCAACCGTTCCGCTGGACCGATACTATGCGGAATGTGTCATCGGCGGCCCCGGCTCGTTCATGATCCCCGTGCGCAAGGCGGACGACTTTGTGAGCGCAATCCGCCAGAAGCTGCTGCTCGAAGTGAGCGGGCTAACGCCTGGCTGGACTCCCCAGCCAGCCGCCGTGACACCGCCAGTCGATTGTTTGATCGGCGAGAAATATCCGGGCTTTCTCGAACCGGCATTCCGGAACCTGTTCATACAGCATTAGGGAAATGGCAGTTCTGAAAAGGAGCAGCACGGAGGGCTTTGGAACGGGTCGGTACGGTGGGCCCAGCAGGACTCGAACCTGCACTGTCCGAATACCGCCGTATATTTACGAACTTAACAAACTTGACGAATTTCTCCTTCTTAACTAGATTGTAGTGCAGGAGGCTGAAGACCATGCCCACTACGAAAACTGTTGCTAACGAGCCCCGAAATGCTTCTTCCGACATTGCGCTCTCGATGAAGCTGCCCCGGAAGGCAGATTTTGAGAAGGCGTTGATCAGGCAATACGCTAAGGCGATTAAGCTGAGCCGAAAGGCCGGCCATCAGGTCAGTTTCCGCGTCGTCGTGGATCCGCTGGCCGGAGCGCAGACGATTTCAGTCGTGGAAGAAGAACCGCAGCCTCGTCAGGTTGCGTTTCCGGTTGAAGAGGCGCCAGAGCCGGATGACGAGCTCCAGGCAGCGTTGACTGCAGCACGGGAGCGCGGCCAGCGTCGTGTGGCGGAGATTCTCGCGGAGGATGATATGATGAGCGCGGAAACGTTCGCAGACTTGCTCGGCGTTTCGCGTGTCACGGTCAACACAAAGCGGCAGAACGGGCAGGTTCTCGGTCTCGACGGAGCCAAGCGGGGTTTCCGTTTTCCGTCGTGGCAGCTCGATCGGGACGGTCGGCCCTATGCCGTCCTTCCGAAACTGCACCAGATCCTCGGCGGTGCATGGGCGGTTTACCGCTTCCTTGTGACGCCACATGGTGGTCTGGACGGCCGGAAGGCTCTGGATGCGCTGAAACGTGGTCAGGACGGTGAAGTGGTTGCAGCGGCCGAGAGTGTCGCCCGCGGTGATTTTCGCTGAATGACCGGAATCAAGCCGCCCGCGGGGTTCGAAAATTCCGTGCTCGACATAGAGACCATTCCTGCCGGTCGTCGATTTGGACGAATCTATGCGAGTGCCTTTCCCGACCCGCTAGGATATGGAAAGACGCCGAGCCGGTTCAGTGATCCCCGCCGGCGTGACCCGGCAAGGCGGTTTGGGGTCGTCTACCTTGGCGACACGCTCAAGGTCTGCTTCCTGGAAGCGGTCCTGCGTGATAGGCGCGATGGTCTCGTGGGCGATCTCCCGATTGAGGAGAAGGAGATCTACGCCCGGCGCTATGCGGAGATCGAGACAATCGCGGATCTCCGTGTTGTTGATCTCCGCGATGACCACGCGATCAGAAATGGGAGTTCCGACGGATGTCGCGAAATCTTCCCGCCAAAGCCTTGCGCGGGTGTGGTCATTTGCCTTCATGAGCACCAATCCGTGCCGGACGGCATAATTTATCCATCCCGCCTGAATGGACATACAAATCTCGCGATCTTCGGCCGCGCCATTTCAAAATTGTCGGCGGTACGCGTGGTGCCATTGATTGGAGCACCAGGCCTTGCCACCGTGATAAACGAGCTTCGCGTGAGCCTAGTCGACATCATCTGAGATCGGCATGGTGGTCACAAGTCTTGATCCCATGTGGCTCCCGTGCCGATCACTTACGAGGGGAGCGCAAGGCGTGTTCCCAAGTTGTTCTCTTTATGAGCCGAAATAATCGCATAATGTATCGACTGGAAGGTGCCTCACTGGGGTAGGGCCGGCTATGCTGCTCTACCGGGGAACAACTCCAATTCGCCATGAAGCGCTCTTCCTCTGTCTTGAGGTTGAAGCTGGGCTGCATGCTCATTTTCGGCATTGTGCAGAAATACATAGCGAGGCGTGGAGCGGTATCCGTCGGCGGATCTTGCCGTTGGGACGGCGATTGCCTCGCTCAAAAACGGGGCCGCACGCTCTCTAGACCGATAGGGTCATCTCGGTTTTCAACCAGTCGACAAACGCTTCTATCGCGGGAAGTTTCTTCGAGAGCGGGTCGAAGGCTGCCCAGTACGCTGCTTTCTGTGAGCTCAAGGAAGCTGACAAGGGCCTGACCAGCCGCCCGGCCCGAATATGCTCCCGAACGAGAAGGCCGCGCCCCATGGCGACGCCCTGACCATCAAGAGCAGCTTGCAATACAATGTTGTAGTCAGTCAGGCGGGTCTGCTTGGCCTTCTCAAGCGGAAATCCGGCTGCCTGCGACCACAGCTGCCACTCGAGGCCGCTCTTGGCCTGCAGTATCTCATGGTCGAGAAGATCCAGGGGGGACTGAAACCGGGAGCCGTCCCCGTATAGCGCCGGGCTCAACACCGGAGACAAATCTTCGTTTGCGAGGTGCAGGCAGGGCTGTTTGCTCGCGCCAAAATCGCCAAATCGGATCGCGACGTCCGCTTCTCCGCGCCCGACATCGACAATTCGCAGGGTCGGATCCAATTCGAGTTCGATCGCTGGATGGCTCTTGAGGAACCCGCCAAGTCTGTTGACCAGCCAGTTCGCAGCGAAAGAGGGGAGCAAGCTCACACGCAACGTGGTCTGCCCGGATCGCGAGCGCACCCTCGCAGTGCCCTCCGACAGCACAGTGAAGGCCTCGTCGACGGTGGCAAGAAACATCGTGCCTGCCTCGGTCAGCTCTATGCTCTTGCTTTTACGACGAAAGAGCGGAGTACCCAGAGCACTCTCGAGCTGCTTGATGTGGTGGCTCACCGCGCTTTGCGTAATGAGCAGTTCCTCGCCGGCCAATCGGAAGCTCCCTCGGTTTGCTACCACCTGAAAGACCCTGGCCGCGGAAAGGGGTGGGAGGAATGGGGAACTACGCAACGTGCCGATGCCTCGCGGATGAATGTCGGCTGACATTAACGAATTCGATCACATGACGCAAAGCTTTGAATTGGCGGGCTCCTCGGATTTCTTCCATGAAGCAAGAAAGAAAAGGAGAAGGCGATGACGATATCCATCCGCGACCAACTGGCTACTCTTGGCCTAGAACTCCCTGCACCGACATCTCCGGCTGCGAACTACATTTCGGCGGTCCGCACGGGCAACCTCCTGTTCATCTCCGGTCAGATCAGCAGGGCACCGGATGGTGAGATCATTGCAGGCACCCTGGGTGCAGACATCTCCCACGAACAGGGTGTGCAAGCGGCGCGTATCGCAGCCCTCAACGTTTTGGGATTGATTGCCGCCAAAACAGACGGTTCGCTTTCGACTGTCCGTCGCATCGTGAAGCTCGGCGTGTTCGTCGCGGCAACGAGCGCATTCAAGGATCAGTCGAAGGTTGCAAACGGTGCCTCCGACCTGATGGTTGCGGTGTTCGGCGAAGCTGGGCAGCACACGAGGGCTGCCATCGGTGTCAGTTCTCTTCCCGCGGGGGCAGCCGTCGAGATCGATGCGGTTGTGGAACTGGAGCCGACCAGGTGCTGAGCGACGCAAAAATCGACAGCCTGCGCAACGACACACCCGGCTGCGCCGAACGGATGCACTTCAATCACGCCGGAGCTTCGCTGCCGCCAAGGCGCGTGACTGAAGCAATTATCGACCACTTGATGCTGGAATCGACGCGAGGTCCGATGGAAGCCGCCGCACTGGTCACGGACGAGCTCGCGATGCTTCGTACCAACGCTGTCAAATTCATCGGTGCCGACGAAGGCGAGGTTGCGTTCGGTGGATCGGGGTCTGCCCTTTGGGGAAGCGTCTTTGCCGCGTTGCCACCGCTAAAAGCGGGCGACCGCATTCTCATTGGCCGACAGGAATGGGGCGGCAACGTCGCATCGATGCAGCGTGCGGCAAGCCATGCAGGTGCAAGCATCGAGACCATTCCCTGCATGGAAGATGGCAGTGTCGATCCGAACGCTCTTTCCGCAATGATCGACGACAAGGTGCGCCTGATCTCGCTTACTTGGCTTCCTGCCAACGGGGGACTGATAAACGACGCCGAAGCCATCGGGCGGGTCGCCAACGCGGCTGGCATCCCATACTTCGTGGATGCCGGGCAGGCACTTGGTCAGCTCCCTATCGATGTGTCGCGGATAGGCTGCGATGTTCTCAAGGCGGCCGGCAGGAAATACGTTAGAGGGCCGCGCGGAACGGCTCTCGTCTACGTTCGCGCCCAGTTCCTTGAGAAGCTCGATCCCGGTTTCGTCGATGTGAGCTCCGGCCCTCTCGTGAATGGAAAAGTCGAGCTGAGGAAAGACGCTCGTCTATTCGAAACGTCCGAGGCGCCTATATCACTGCTCTTGGGCCTCGGCGAGGCGATCGCGCTGGCTTTGGAGTTAGGTGTCGAGGCGATCCAAGCCCGCATCGCCCTCCTGGCAACCCAGCTTCGGGAAGGGTTGAAGCTTATTTCGGGAGTCGAGGTGCGCGACCTCGGCACGAAACAGTCGGGCCTTGTATCTTTCACCGTGGAGGGAGTTGCGGCATCGGTTGTGAGAAGCAAGCTAGCCGAGAAAGGCATCTCAATCGGGGCAAACGGCATACCCTACACGCCCTTCGACATGACCGTGCGGGGTCTACAGGAAATAGCCCGAGCCTCGGTCAGTTACTTCAATACCGCGGCAGAGGTCGATGGCCTCGTCCATGCGGTTGAGCAAATCGCAAAAGATGCGATCCAATAGAAGGACGGAACTGTGATGGATCTGGGAATAAGGGGCAAGCGTGCGATCGTCTGCGCGAGCTCGAAAGGGCTGGGCAGAGGCGTCGCGCAGAAGCTCGCGGAGGCGGGCGTGATCGTTACCCTGAACGGTCGTAGCCGGGATACGCTGGAGGCCACCGCGAGGGAACTTCGCGAGCTGACAAGTGCCGAAGTCTATGCCGTGGTCGCCGACGTAACGACCGTAGAAGGACGGCAAGAGCTTCTCGAAGCGGAACCGAAAGCCGACATCCTCGTCACCAATGCAGGAGGACCGCCGCCTGGGCTATGGTCTGATTGGGAGACGAATGAATGGTTGAACGCACTGAACGCCAACATGCTGACCCCGATCCTGCTGATGAAAGCGGTTCTGCCCGGCATGATCGATAGGAGCTGGGGGCGCGTCGTCAACATCACCTCCGCCTCAGTAAAGTCACCGATCCCGGAGTTGGGCCTGTCCAACGCGTCGCGCAGCGGACTGACCGGTTTCGTAGCAGGGACGGCGAGGCAAGTTGCGAAACATGGCGTAACGATCAACAACCTCCTGCCGGGGTCACATGAGACTGATCGTGTAGCCGTGCTTCTCCAGCGAAGGGCAGAAATGAAGGGCATCTCAATCGACCAGGCGCGGCAGGAGGCGCATGCGGACAATCCGACCGGGCGCTTCGGCACCATTGAGGAGTTCGGCGCTACCGCGGCATTTCTTTGCAGCCAGTACGCAGGCTACATTGTCGGCCAGAATATCCTGCTCGACGGTGGCGCTTTCAGGTCGACGCTTGCTTGAGTTCCAACGTCTCGCGGCATGCGGCCCATTTCGCGACACTAACTGCTCGCAGACAGACGACATAATGGATGGAGCCCGCACGGGAACGACACTCACTCGGAGGTCGTTCCCGTGCGGGCTCCACATGGAATTTCCTTGTGGAACATCACCTGTAAGGTGACAGGCTTAGCCACAAGCTGGAGTCACGCGGCAATGACTGAGCGACCGCACCGATAACTGTGCGGCTGCGAGAGATTTTAAGACTAGAGCCGGTGCAGGCGAGGATAGCGTTCTGTGTTTCGAAAGTTGCGTAATGGATCGAGTGAAACGAGTCGGTCGCGACCCCAGGTTGCGACCTCCCTCACTCCGTGACGCGGGATAGCTGATCCATCATTTCGTGCGGATCGAAGCCTAAGAGGGCGGCGAGCTCAAGGAACTCGACGACATCCACGCGACGCTGCCCGCTCTCGAGGCGAGCCACGAAGGACTGATACTCTCCCAACTTTGCCGCAAGTTCGGATTGCGTGAGTCCTGCCGCCTCACGCTTTGCAACCAAAAGCGCGATCAGCGTCCTATGCTTTGCCGTACCGAGAGTCTTGGCCACGATTTGCCCACCTGCCTTGAGATGGGGGCTTCATTTATATCTGATTTTCAGTTATCTTAAATTCAGATATTTCTAGCGGTGGGTCGCATGGAACTACGCCAGCTTTCTTACTTCGTGGCAGTGGCCGAAGAACTGCACTTCAACCGTGCGGCTGCGCGGATGTGCATCGCCCAGCCGGCGTTGAGCTCGCATATCCAGGCGCTCGAGAAGGAACTCGGTGTGCGCCTGCTCGAGCGATCGACACGCCGGGTCGAGCTGACGCGGGCGGGGAAGGTGTTTTACGATCGGGCGGTCCGCATCATTGGTGATGTCGGGCTCTCGATGGACGTGGCGCGGTCTGCTGCCGGCAAGGCGGCGCGCACGATCAAGATCGGAACCGTCTATCCGGCAACGATAGGCGTGCTGCCGGCGTTTCTCGCGCGCATCGGCCGGAAGTTTCCGGATGTCGCGCTGCATGTAACGAGCGGCTCGACCAGCGACATCATACGGTCCATCGAGAACGGCCAGATCAATCTCGGCTTCATCCGTCCGGTCGAGAACATTGGTTCCTTGCGCTTCTTCTCGATTGCGCATGAGCGCTATCTGCTTGCGGTCGGGAAGACGAGCCCATTGGCGCTACGAAGCGAGATCGACATCGAGGACCTTCGCTCGGAGAAGATCATCGCCTTTTCACGTCAGAACCTTTCCTATTCCGAGCGCTATTTCTCCGAGATGTTCGAGACCCATGGGCTGACCGGCAACATCGCCTATAGCTGCGACGATACCTTTTCGCTGGTGTCGCTGGTCTCGGCCGGCCTTGGCATCGGCTTTGCGCCGGAATGGACGAAGGATCTTCCGAACCGTGGTTTCGAGCTTCGGCCCGTGCGCGGCGTCGATCTGAAGATCGGGCTTGGGGTTGCCTGGGACAAGGAAGATCCGACGGCGTCGAGAGACGACATCATCGACATTGCCCGATCGCTGGCGCGGCCGGGTAGGTGAGGAACGTAGGCGCTGCGTGGAAACCGCATGGCCCTTCCGCAGAGTTGTCTCCTAAGACAGCAATCCGAGACCATGCTTTTGCACGATCGAGAGCAGCTTCAATGCGGGGCCGCTCGGCCGCTTCGCGCCCGTTTCCCACTTTTGCACTGTCGATTCACTGGTGTTCAGGTAGCGGGCGAAGACCGGTTGGCTGACATGATTGTTCTCGCGCAGCGCCTTGATCTCACCCGGCGTCAGCTCCTGCGGGACGGACAGGCAAGTCTCGTCGAAGGTCTTCATGGTTTCCTTGTCGATGGTGCCTGCCGCATACATGTCTTCGACGGCGCTATGGATCGCCTCAAAGGCATCGCTCTTGAACTTGCGCTTAGTCGCCATTGCAAATCTCCAATAGGGCGCCGGTCCCGATTTCGGCATCAAGCTCTGCCTGCGTCTTGCGCCGATAGAGTTCGGCAAGCTTCCGGAAAGCCAAGAGCTCGTCGTCATCGATGTTTGCGCGGTCCTTCTTCGCGAACAGATAGGCGAACACCCAGTACTCACCGGCTTTTGCCAGAACGATCGAACGGTGCATGTTATCGTTGAGCCGCTTCTTGAACACGCCGCCACCGAGATCATCAGCCTGTCCGCGTGCGACTTGCTCAATCGCCTTGCAAAGGGCCTTGTCGGAGATCCGCGCCTTCTTCGCTGCCTTGGAAAACCACGCCGTTTTGAAAGTCCGTTCTGACATCGCTTCATATAGCACTAGGTGCTACACCTATCAAGTTGTCGGGAAAAAATGCGGAGACTACGCTGCTTCCCATACCTGATTGGTCCTTGCTGTCATCAAGCGAAAACGGCGTCTTTGCGGGTGAACCTACCACCGTCCCGACGTGCTGCACGCTCGCTGGCGGAACACATTGCAGCCGCCAGGCTGGGCGCTCAGCCTTGACGGTCTGAGCAGCCTCGGCGGCCAGATAGTGTCGACGACGGCCACAGGCGTTGATGCCCACGGTGGGTGCTCCATCGTAGGCTGACAAACACACGCCGGGGACGCTGTTCGTGTCGACGTGAGATCAGAGGCCGTTGCTGGCGATCCGGGCGACGCCGACGGCCGTTGTCGGCGCGACGGAGCGGCTTGCGTGCCTGGGGAAGTCATTTGGAACGATCATCAGCTCTCAACCTCTCCAAGTCAGGCATCTTTGATCCGAGCGCCTTACTGAGGGCCTTCACGCCTTTGGCTGGCAGCCTCAAGAGGCCGTTGCAAAGGCCTTCCTTCCAAGATTCTCCGCGATCCCAATTCGTATTCGTGGCGCGTCTCTACTAGGGCTTCGAATAGTAAGGAGGCCTGCACCAGGTCTTTGTCCGATTTCACGCGCCCTAGCGTGTCAGTGAGCCTTCTGGAGGCTACGATAAGCTTATGGACGGCATAGCGCTCGGGAACCACAGCTCGTTGCCCACTGTACTGTGGACGTTTCCGATTTGGGCGTCTGGGATCGCATAATGTATCGTCAGGAACGTCCTGATCCTGACTGGATTCCGTCATGCAATCGCATTACATTGAATTCAGTGAAGGAGATTGCCGATGGTTTCGAATGCACTCGTTCAAACGCGAATTGATCCCGACATTCGGGACCGTGCTACTGCAGTCCTGCAGAACATGGGTCTAACGGTTTCGGATGCCGTGCGAATCCTTTTAACTCGGACGGCGAACGAAGGCTCGCTTCCACTGGAACTGGTCGGTAGCACTGAGGCTCACGATGCCTGGTTTCGCGCCAAGGTGTTGCAGGCTCTTGAGGACACGCGACCCGACTCTGAGGATGCCGACGCTGAAGCTCGTTTCCGCGAGCGCCGGAAGGCGGCTGCGCGTAAAGCAGGAGCGGTCGACCGATGAGGCTTGTCTGGGCGCAGTATGCGCTTGACGATCGCGATGCTATCTTCACCTACATCGAAAGTGAGAACCCAAATGCGGCGGTTCACGTCGACGAGGAAATCGCGCGCGCCGTTCGGCGCCTGCTAGATTTCCCCGAAAGCGGCAGGCCTGGGCGCGCGCGAGTTGGTGGTTCCACGCACCCCATACATCGTAGCGTACATGCTGATGGCGGATCGGATCCGCATTCTTCGTATCTTGCATGGAGCTCAGATTTGGCCTTACGGGTTTGGGGACGAGTAATCGCACCCCGTCTGCGGTTTGATTCTCTTCAAGGCGACAGATTTGGTGGCGCTCCCTTGCCCGAACCCAGGCTATGCATGCGAGCAGTCGGCAAATACTTCGCTGATCTGATCTGATCTGATCTGATCTGATCTGATCGATCGCGCGGGCGGCGGCTGTGCGTGGCGGGGCGAGGGCTGGATCCTGCTCGGCTTCGACGACCAACCATCCTCGATAGCTATTGTCGCGAACGAACCGAGCGATCGGAGTCCTTGAGAGGCGAGGGCCTCGGATCTCATCCATCGCCCCAAGAGCAAGGATGTCATTTTCGCACAGTAGAACGTCGACCCTGCCGGTGGGGGCGGTCTGTTCGAGACAGCTGCGGGCCGCTTGGTGAGAACTGATAGTGCCCGTCGGACCTTTGCGAGCCATCAACGACGGCACCAACGCCTGTTGGGGGTCCACTCCGGCGCTCCCGTTTTATGTCCAGGGACGTTGGATCTTTACATTGGCACGCATGCCGTTGTGAATGTAGATGCGGGCAGGGTCATTCGGGTGTGCCAGGAAGTGAAACTGCTTGGTTTTCGATTCGTACGAGTGCCCTTCGATGTGGCGCAGCCGGTCCGCAGTGGGAGCACCGCGGTAGGGACGGCTGCCCCCAAACCAGTTCTCTTCGTCCTGGGGAGAGGATATCTCTTCCACTTCGAGCTCCGCTCGCGCGACGGATCTCACCCGAACAGTCGAGTTGAGACGAAGGTAGGTTCCCGTAACCTCGGCATCAGCGGGAAGGCGCCATGCGCCATAGCCCGAAAGTGGATCGGCTCGGTCCGCCGCTCTTCCATCGCGTCGGTTGCCCAGCAATCCGTCGAGGATGGTTTCTGCGAGCCTTCCCAGATGTGAGGCGCTCCAGGCGGCGTTGGTGGCGACGACGACCGTTTCGGGCCGCCCCTGCGCAAAACGGACGGCATAGGCTTGGCCGGATGTGGTTCCGTCATGTCCCCAGCAGGCATAGTCTGCTTTGGTTTGGTACTTCGCCATGCCAAGGCCCCAACCAGCATAGCGCCAGCCGACCGTCGGTACGGTCGCCGGGCCTGCCATGTCGGTCTCCAAGCTGTCGATCCGGAGGCGCGTTCGAACGGCTCGCATCAGTCGGGCAAGATCCGCCGTGGTCCCGACGAGCCCGCCGCCCGGCGAAAGCGCCAGCGGAGCGTACCACCGCGCCGCTGCCACGGCGTTCTGCCCGCCGCTTCCAGGAGATACATAGCCGGTTGCCGATGGGCCGAGGAGCACGTCTTCCGGTCGCGCAGCTACGGAATGGCTCCCGAGGTGGCCCGCAACGGTCGTGCGAACCTGTTCTTCCCAGCAGGCCCTGCTCAGCAGATCCGTCAAATAGCCGGCGATAACGAATGCCGGACCGGAATAGGAGAAGAGCTCGCCGGGGCGCGCCAGGAGCGGCGTTGCGGCAATGGCGCGGGCAGCCATCCGTCGCGCGCAATCGCCGCGTCCGAGATCCACCCACCATTGCGAATCCAGGCCACTCGTGTGGTTGAGGAGGTGGCGAACCGTGATGTCATGGAAAGCGTGCTCGTTGCTTGCCTTGGGCGATCGCAATCACGGGCGTGTCCAAACTCAGGTTCAGCCTGTCCATCGTCTCGAGCAGCACGAAAGCCGTGATCACCTTGGATACGGACCCGAGCTGGAACGCCGTTTCTTCGCCGACCGCGAGGCCCGTGCGCAAATCCGCCACACCGGCATTGAAGCAACGCGTGTGCCTGCCGTCGTCGATCGCGAGCGACACGCCGGGAGCTTCGGCTTCTTCAAGCCACTGCGTCAATATATCGAGCATGTCGGTGCATCCTTTCGTTCCAGGCGTTTGGGTGGGGGGCAATCACGCCGGCGGGCCGGATCGACTGAGTTCTGCGATCTCGGCACTGGCCAGCAATCGGGATAGCGGGACCGTGAGCCCTTGGAGCATGACGGATCGTGTCCATCCCTCAGGCCCCTGTTCGGTCGGCACCGACAGGCTGTCGAGGTCATAGATGTTCGAAAGCACCGTAAAGCGCCCACCTTCGGCCGACAGCGCCCGCGGGGCGCCGGCATCCTTGCGGATATCGGGCCAGGGCACACTCGGCGTCAGCAACATGTCCAGCCCCTCGGCATGAGCCTGCTCGAGAAAGCGTCGCTGGTGATCGGCCAAGCGAAGCCGGGCTACTGCTGCGGTGCCGGGATCTATCATCTCGCCGGTGCGCATGACCTTGTACACGTCCGGATGATAGATCCCGGGATGCCTTTCCATCAGAGGGCGGTGAAAGAGCCAGTTTTCGAAATTCATGATGAGGAAGAAATCCGCCAGCGCATCTTCCGTCAGCCAGAGCGTGGTCGGGACCACCTTGTGGCCTGCTGCTGCGAGCCGAGCCGCAGCGAGGCGCAAGGCCGCGGCGGCGGCGGGATCGATATTGATCCAGGTGATTTCCGGGATCGCAATTGTCAGATGCGCCCGATCGGTGACCGGTCGATCAGATGGTGCGGTGAACAGGGAAGGGCATTGCGCGAGCACGGTGGCGATGTCGGCGGCGCTTCGCGCAAGCAGACCGGTGCTCTGCCCGGAAAGGGCCCCATTCACCTGGCCCTCGTCGGAAAGCACGCCCTTGCGGGGCCGCAACCCTGCGATCCCTGCCAGGGCGGCTGGATGGCGGATCGAGCCTGCAGCGTCGCTACCGACAGCAAGGCGGGTGAGGCCGGCGGCGACCGCCACGGCGCCACCAACCGTCGAACCACCGGCGAAAAACTCTTTGCCACGAGGCGATTGCGTGGTTGCCGGGCCGGCGCTCGAGCAAAACTGGTGCGTTGCCTGTTTTGCGACGACGATTGCACCCGCCTCTTGAAGCCGGGTCACGACAGGGCTCTGCTCCAGGCGCAAGAGCCGCCCGACATCGACCGGTGTGCCCGCCTTCGTGGGTAGGCCGGACACGACGATCGTGTCCTTGATGCCGACGGGGACGCCAAAAAGCCCTGCAGTCTGCCCGGATGCTGAGAGGGCATCGAGCCGATCGAGTTCTCCGGCCAGCCACAACCGTCTGATACCGCAAGAAGACTGGAGCGTTGCATCGCGGCGTTCGGTTTCCGCAAGCAGGGCAGCATAGAGAGCCCATAACATATCCGGCCGTGCTGTCGCCTGCCGCACGAGCGTCATCAACGGTTGGTCAAAGAACATCGATGTAATCCGTCAGGTGCTTGTCCGCTGTGATTAGCCCGCCGAGCCGCAGCCCCTCCGACCAACGCGAAAGCTGGTCGGACCGAACGTCGCCGGTACCGGCCCAGAGATCGAGTGAACGATAGAAGGCAATGACTTGCCGAAGGCGCTCCGGGCTGTAGTGCGTGAAGTGGGGCGCAACCGCCTGGGCGATCGATTCCGTGTCGACAGCACGCAGCCACCTCTGGATACTTCTGAGACCTTGGGAAAAACGCTTGAAGAGCGGTTCATTGCGCCCAATCGCTGTGCGGTCGGCCATGTAGACGCTCCACGGAAGACGGCCGGTTTGCCGGCAGACCAGCAGCGCGGGATGAAGATCGCTGCGAAGGGCGGCTTCACCGTCTATGAAGAGGAGATCGCCGACGCCACGGATGAATTCGTCGATGGCGTCCTTGGCCGTATATCCGATGATCGGCTTGATATCGGCAAGGGATAGTCCCGCCTGTGTCAGTCCGTATGAGAAGGCCGCCCATGCCGTTGGTGCCTCGCCGGGATAGACGACGATGGACTTGCCCCGAAGGTCGACCCATTGAAGATCAGCGGAGCTTGCTGTGCGTTGGGCCAGCACATGTCGTGTCTGCTGGTTGCTCTGTGCCACGATCACCGGGGTCATGCCGGTTTCGGCGAGCCTGACGCCGTAAACGCAGCTGCCAAGGACAAGGTCGGCTTCGCCGCGTTCCATCGCTCCGACAGTGTCTTCGACCGTTCCATTGCCGTGGCGCAGACGCAAATCGATGCCGAGTTCGGCGAAGTAGTTGCTTGCAATTCCGACATACTGCGGGACGTAGGCAAGGTCGTGCGCGCAAGATATTCTCAGTAGATCCAAAGTCGGTTCCCTCGGGCGGCTTTTGGCTGGCGCCGCTACGCCCCTTGGGCGTGGCGGCTGCTATCGCCGTTCTGGACGTCTGTTCTCAGTCGATGCCGCCGAGGTTGCCGGCCGGTTCCGGCTGGTTCACGACAATGTCGTCGATGATGACGTCCGGGTAGCCGTAGTGGTCGGCGATCGCGTGCAGCGTGCCTTCGGCCTTCGTCGCCTTCAGCGCCGTTTCGATCGCTTTCGTCAGCTCCGTCTCCGCTTTCAGCACCGCGAAGCCGCCATTGGCGAGCTTCCAGCCGCGCGGGCTGTCGTCCGGACGGATAATGCGAAACTGACCGGCATTCTCCTTGCTGTTCAGCACGGTCGTTGCCGAGACGAGGCCTGTGATCTCTGAGTCGACCGACCCGCTCTTGACTGCCAGCAGCGCGGCATTCGGATCGGGGAAGGTGCGGACATCGATCTTCTTCTTGCCCAAGGCCTCACACTTCGGCTGGAGTTTCTCCTCGACCCAGGGACCGAAAACGTCGCCGTTGATACGGCTCACGGACTTGCCGCAAAGATCCATCAGACCGTTGATCGACTTGTCATTTTCGCGGGTGAGGACGACAAGGCCGAGTGTGGTGTAGTTGATGAAGTTGAGGATCTGCTCGCGCTTGGCGTTATCGCCCATATCGGCGGCGATCATGTCGGCCTTGCCGGCCTGCAGGCTGGGGATCGTGCCTTCGAACTTGATGTTGTCGAAGGTGACTTTCACGCCCATCTTGGCGGCGACCGTCTTGACGACGTCGATTTCAATGCCGGTCAGCTCGTTCTTGTCGTCGAAATACATCCACGGGGCATAGGGTGCGGAAACAACCAGACGGAGCGTACCGTTGAACTTGGCGGGAACGAGCGCTGCGGCCGCCTTGTCGCGGGTGATCGTTTTGCCGAGTACGACCTGGTCCGTTTGCTCGGCGCGCGCCGCGGTTGCGAAAGCCGTGCAGGCAAGTGCCGCGGCGACGAACGGGGCGAGAAATTTCTTGGTGATGGGCATGCGTGTTCCTCCCTGTTGGGTTGCTAAAGAAGTCTGCGTAGAAATTCCCGGGTTCGGTCATGCCTCGGCTCGAGCAGCACCTCGCCCGGGGGGCCCTGCTCGACGATTTCTCCATCCGCCATGAAGATCACGCGGTCACACACTTCACGGGCAAAACCGATCTCGTGGGTGACGACAATCATGGTCATGCCCTCCCGTGCCAGGGTGCGCATGACTTCGAGCACGTCGCCGACCAGTTCGGGGTCGAGTGCACTGGTCGGCTCGTCGAACAACATGACGCGCGGCTTCATCGCCAGCGCGCGGGCAATCGCGATGCGTTGCTGCTGACCGCCGGAGAGTTGCATCGGGTAGTGGTCGGCCCAGTCGCCGAGGCCGACGAGGTCGAGCAGCCGTCGCGCCTCCCGTTCGACGTCGTCGCGCGGTTGTTTCAGGACGCGGACCGGTCCTTCCATGATGTTTTCGAGAACCGTCATGTGCTGGAACAGGTTGAAGCTCTGGAACACCATTCCGATGCCGCGACGCTGGAAGGACAGCACTTTGTCTGAGACTTCGTGCAACTCGCCGTTCTTCAGGGAGTATCCGACGGGCTCGCCGGCAACGAGCACGCAGCCGCTGTCCTGTCCCTCCAGGTGGTTCATGCAGCGCAGCAGCGTGCTTTTGCCAGAGCCACTCGGCCCAATCAGTGCAACGACCTCGCCTTCGAAGACGTCGAGATCAATGCGCTTCAGGACGACCTTTTGGCCGTAGGATTTCGTGAGCGTTTTCACGCGAACAAGAGGAGAAACGGTCATGGTCAGCCCTTCACTGCATCTGGTGTCAGGCTGCGCAGGCGAAGACCCAGGCGGCGGCCGTGTCGACGACGGACCCGCGCCCGGGTGACTGATTGCCCGAAGCGGCGCTCAAGCCAGGATAGGCATCTTTTCTGCAGACGGAGTGCGTGCGACCCTTGACGAATTGTGCCGCCGCGATGTGACAGCAAGAACCTCGAAAGAGTAGATCACGCTCTATAAGGCAGTGGGAACCGCCTTGGCCGATTTGGCCGCCGCGACGATGGTGTACGAGTCCGCATCCGCCAATAGATGAGCGGTTTGAGACGGCATCGTCTGGCGCAAGCAGCATAGCCCGAATCCTCGGGTGGGTCGGTCACGAGGTGACCCGTCATGTGGCTTCCGTTTGCTGCCACGGGCGACGAAGCCGAAGGGGTGCCCCTCGGCTTCGGTTAGAAATCACGCCGCTCCCAGATAGGCGGCTTGTATGTTCTCGTCGTCGAGGAGACGCGCTGCATCCCCGTGATCGACGATGGTGCCGTTTTTCAGGACATAGCCGCGATGGGCAATGCCGAGAGACATATGGGCGTTCTGCTCGACCAGCAGGATTGTGACTCCGGTCTTGTTGACGTCTTGGATCAGATCGAAGATCCGCTCGACGAACAATGGAGAAAGGCCCATCGAGGGCTCGTCCAGCAAGAGTATCTTGGGGTTCTGCATGAGGGCCCGCGCTACGGCGAGCATCTGCTGCTCGCCGCCCGAGAGGGTTCCGCCAAACTGCTTGCGACGCTCAGCCAGGCGTGGAAACAGTTCGAGCATTTTGTCCATGCGGCGGCTGATCTCTGCCTTCGACCGTACTGTGAAGCCGCCCATTTCGAGATTCTCCAAGACGGTCAGGTCTCCGAAGATGCGCCTGCGTTCCGGCACGTGTGCCAGTCCAAGTTCAACGACCTCGTGAGGCGCGGCGCCGTTGAGTGAGCTGCCATCGAATGTGATCGTCCCCGACTTGATCGGCAGTAGCCGGGAGATTGCTCCAAGCGTCGTGGTCTTGCCCGCGCCGTTGCTTCCGATCAGTGTGACGATTTCACCTTTTTGAACGTGTAGCGAAATGTCTCGGATCGCGTGAATTGCGCCGTAGCACACGTTCAAGCCGCGAACTTCGAAGAATGGCGTCGTTGTCGTTTCACCAGCGGTCATGCTTGGATCCTCTCGATCTTCTTGTCCTGCGTGCGCGCGGCGACCCCGCGGCCAAGATAGGCTTCGATGACGTTCTGGTTTGTGCGGATGTCCTCGGCGCTGCCCTCGGCGATCTTGCAGCCGTGGTCGAGCACCACGATGTGGTCGGACACGGTCATGACAAGCCGCATGTCATGTTCGATTAGAACCACTGCGATGCCCAGTTCCGCTCTGATCCTCAGGATGAGTTCCTTCGCTTCCTCGGTTTCCAGTGGGTTCATCCCGGCGGAGGGTTCGTCTAGCAGCAAGAGCTTCGGCCGCGTGGCGAGAGCGCGCGCGATTTCAAGTCTGCGTTGTTCGCCGTATGCCAGGCTTCCAGCCAGCGTATCGGCCCGATCCGCCAACCCGACGAAGTGGAGCAAGTCGAGCGCATAGGTGATGGCCTCGCGCTCTTCCTCGCGGTAGGCTGCGGTGCGAAACAGAGCCCCCCAATATCCTGTCTTCGTTCGCAACGCATACGCCGTCACGACGTTCTCGAGCGCGGTCATACCTGCAAACAGCCGGATGTTCTGGAACGTCCGAGCGAGGCCTGCCATGGCAACCTGGTCGGGGCGAAGACCCACGAGTGGAGTACCCCCAAGCGTCACCGTTCCGGCATCCGGCTGGTAAATACCGGTCACGAGATTGAACAAAGTCGTTTTCCCGGCGCCGTTCGGGCCGATAACCGAGATGATCGATCCGTGTGGGACGGTCATGCTCACGTTATCCACGGCGGTCAGGCCTCCGAATCCGCGCCTGAGGCCGACGACTTCCATAAGCGCCTTCGTCATGGCGTCGCTCCTTCCACGTTGCGTGCCGAGATCGTGCGGCGCACCGTGGGGACGAGACCCTTCGGACGCAGGAGCATCATGGCGATTAGAATAAGACCGAAGATCAGCCTCTCGTACTTCGAAGGTTCGAACTGGCTTGGAAGGTTCGCAAAGGACCATCCGAGAATTTCGAAGCCGGAAGCTCGCAGGTCGTTCAGGACTGTAGAGAGCGATTTCAGAACCTGAAGGTTCAGGACGGTGACAAGTGCCGCCCCGACGATAGCCCCCCGGATGGATCCAAGACCACCCAGCACGATCATCGCGAGAACTCCGATCGATTGATTGAAGTCGAAGCTTTCCGGGCTGACGAATGTCTGCTTGGCCGAGAAAAGGACGCCCATCACCCCGGCGAATGCCGCACCTGTGGCGAAGGCGATGAGTTTGGTCTTCAAGAGCGGAACACCCATCGCCTGGGCCGCTATTTCATCCTCGCGAATGGCCACCCACGACCGCCCGATCTTCGAACGATCGAGCCGCCAGTTCGCCATGATCGCGAGGCCCACGAGTCCGAGCACAATCAGGTAGTAGACGACTGTCTGCCACTTGAACGCTGGTACACCTGAGTTGGCGAGCGTGGCTGCGACGCTCGTAAGCGGTTGCGCAATGCCCGGGATACCTTGAGGACCGTTGGTGATGTTGACGGGTTTGTCGAGGTTGTTCGCAAGAACGCGGATCACCTCGCCAAAGCCAAGTGTGACGATAGCAAGATAGTCGCCCTTGAGCCGTAGAACTGGCAGCCCGAGCAACGCCCCAGCGCCCGCCGCGACAAAGATAGCGATGATTGCAATGAGGAAGAAGGAATCCCCGGCCATCGGGAACCATGCGCCAAGCAACTCGCCGCCGTGCGGGGAGCTCAAGATGGCCCAGAGATAGGCTCCCACGGCGAAGAATGCGATAAAGCCCAGGTCGAGGAGGCCCGCGAAACCCACCACGATGTTCAAGCCGAGCGCTAGCACAGCGTAGATGCCGACCTGTATCGCCACATCGAGATAGAAGGTGTTTCGCAACCCGATGAAGGGAAGGACGCCTAAAAGAACGAAGGCGACAATGAAGCTTCCGGTCTTCGCATCGATGCTATCGTGATCCGTTGCGAGAAAAACCGTGAACAACAGCCCAATGAAAGCGAGTGTGTCGACGAATCCAGTACCGGTAAAAACAAACACGCACAGCACGGTGAGTAGGCCGACGGCGGCGACGAGACCAATCGTCCGGTGGTTTTGAGAAAGACTGGTCATGATCAAACCTTCTCCGTAGAGGAACGCCCCATCAGCCCGCTGGGCTTGAGGATCAGGATCAGGATCAGGATGCCGAACGCGAAAATGTCCTTGTATTCGGTACCGATCGCATTGTCGGTCAGAAGCGGAACGAAGGTGCCGATCAGCATCTCCAGAAGTCCGAGCAGGATGCCACCCACCATGGCGCCCGGGATCGAGCCGATTCCACCAAGCACGGCCGCGGTAAACGCCTTGAGTCCCGGGATGAAACCTGTGAAAGGATCGACGCGACCGAACTGGAGCGCATAGAGTGTGCCGGCGACACCTGCCAACGCGCCCCCGATCAGGAACGTCTGCAATACGATGCGGTTTACGTTGATGCCCATCAGGCTGGCGGCCGTCCGGTCCGTTGCAACCGCACGGATGGCCTTGCCGAGCCGCGTGCGGTTGACCGTATACGTGAGGCCGCCGAGCATCGCGCCTGCGACTACGAGGATCACAACGGACTTCATTGGCACGCTGAGAGTGCTGCTCACTTGGATCATGTCGTCGAAAAAGGGTATCGACGGGAACGGTCTGATGAACTGCCCAAACAGGCTTTCAACGAAGCGGACCGCATCCTGCAGGAACAGGCTTATACCGATCGCGGTGATGAGCGGCGCGAGCTTGGGAGCATTCGAGCGCCGCAGCGGTCGGTAGGCCACCCGTTCAGCCAGGCCTGCGAGTGCCGCCGCAACTGCGGCGGCTATGGTCATCGCGAACAGTAGCTGAAGCAGCGGGTGCAGGCCCGAACCCAGCAGCACGTAGGTTAGGACCTCGACGGCCACGATGGCGCCCACCATGAATATCTCGGAGTGGGCGAAATTGATGAGGCCAAGGACGCCGTAGACCATGGTGTAGCCCAAGGCGATGGATGCGTAGAGCAGCCCGAGAACCAGCCCATCTGCCAGCGTAGAGGGCAGGAGCTCGAAAAAGATTGAAAATGACATGACCGTGTCCAATGGGACGAACTAATCGTCAGCATGTGTGTTGAAGGTGGCAGCGAACAGCGGTCGCGGGCTGCGAACCCACGACCGCCGCTGTGTCAGCACTCAGACGTCAGGCGCGGCAACTTCCAGCACCTTGACGATCTTGTTGGCGTCGGCCGACTTCGCGGCTTCAATCACCACATACTTCGCGGTCGCGACGTCGCCCTTCTTCGTGAACGAGATCGGTCCAGTGATGCCCGTGAAGTTGGTTTGACGTACTGCCGCCGCCACCTCCGCGCGTGTCGGCATCTCTCCGTCCTTGGCCTTAACTGCAGCGGTGATCGCCGAGATGATCACATGGGCGCTGTCGTACCCGTAGACCGAGTAGACTTCCGGATCCTTGCTGAAGCGCGCCTTGTAGGATTCGACGAAAGGCGCGGCCTCTTTCATTTGCGACAGGGGAAGGGCGGTCGTGGTGAAGTAGACGCCGGTCATGCTTTCAGCGCCTGCGATCTTCTGGAGATCGCCACTGTCGAGGCCGTCGCCGCCGAGGAAGGCTGCTTTCAAGCCCTTCTGACGCATTTGCTTGATGATCAGTCCACCCTGAGGATAGGTGCCGCCGTAATAGACGAGATCCGGCTTGTCTATCCGCGCACGGTTCAAGATCGAAGAGAAGTCGGTTTCGTTTTGATCGACGCCGGTCGATAGGACCACTTCGGCGCCGTTCTTCTTCATCGCCTCTTCGAAAGTCTGGGCAATGCCGGAACCGTAGGCCGACTTGTCGTTGATGATGTAGACCTTCTTTGCCTTGAGGGTCTCAGCGGCAAAATTGGCACCCGCAGGGCCCTGGATGTCGTCACGACCGCAAATCCGGTTTGCGATCGCCCGGGTCGACTCCTGCTCCGTCAAGGTCGGGTTCGTGGCCGCCGGGGAAACCATCACCAGGTTGTCTTTCGCATACACCTCGGAGGACGGGATTGCGACGCCGGAATTATAGTGGGCAACCACCCCAAGCACGGCTGCATCGTTGAGAATGCGGTTCGCGTTCGCTACGCCGACGTTGGGAGTCGCCTGATCGTCCTCGGGTTGCAGGACAATCTGATAGCCGAGATCCCCGACCTCTTTGCTGAACTCGGCTACGGCCAGTTGCGCGCCCATCATGATGCCTTCACCGATGACGGACTGCGGGCCGGACAGGGGCGACTGGGTGACGATCTTGATTGTCTGCTTGTCCTGCGCGAGGGCGGTGCTGGCGAAAAGCGCCGCAGTCGTAGCGGCAATGGCAGCAAGAACGGTTCGTCTGGTGATCATCGGTGAATTCCCCTTTTTTTGATCGTGGTGGAAAGAGCGGCATGCCGCCGCTTCACCCTTGGAGTATCCGTCGGGAGGCGACCGGGGACCATTAGGCGGCTTGCATCATGGTGGCGCTTGTTTATGCTGCGGTAGCATCAAGAAGCCACATGCAGTACTGGAGGGGAGAGCATGCCGAAAGTCGAGGACACGACGGGGAACATGCAACGCAACTTCGCGGAGAACCTTCGGCTTGCTTGCAGCTACGAGCGCTCCGTGTCGGATCTCTGCCGGAACCTTGAGATCAACCGGTCCCAGTTCAATCGCTATATGCGTGCGGCGGCGCGCCCGTCGCCGAATATCCTGAACAGATTGTGCGATCACTTCGGCGTGGAGGCGACGGAGTTTCACCTCCCGCCCGAACACTTCACCCGGATCATCGCTCTGCGTCGCAGAACGGTGAAGCCGCGGCCGCCTTACGCCGACACGGTAGACCGACTGCGGACGGCCTCGTTGCCGACGCTGCGCAGCTACGCCGGCTACTACCATGTGTATTACTACTCGATGAGTTCGCCAGGGATGATTTTGCGCGGGCTCATGCACATCTTCACCCACGACAACGACGTCTACTATCGGCGGATCGAACGCTTTCCTGGGCGGGACTCGACGAGCGAGGCGTTCAAATGCCGGTACACCGGGACCGCACTCTTCCTGGAAGACCGAATCTTTCTCATCGATGTCGAAAGCCTGACGGGCAACGAAATAACTCAAACGATCCTGTTTCCTTCTCGAAGGAACAGGATCGGCCGCCTGACCGGGCTTGTGATGGGAGTGTCGTCGAATAGTCAGCGAAAGATTGCCTGCTCGCGGGTTCTTCTGGAGTGGCTTGGCACTGAAATCGCGATCCGGCCAGCACTGGCGCGCTGCGGTCTATTCTCGCCGGAGACGGCGGAGATCGCGCCCTCGATACGGGACGCGATCGATAACTCTCGGGATCCGGCAACCCCGCTTTTCTATCCGCTTGACGTGTAGCCGTTCACGAGGCTGTCACGTCGATGATGGTAACCGCCGTAGGAGCCGCGTCGGCTTGGACGGGCGGCAACGGGAGCACCTCCGATAGAGTAATGCCCTCCGCGAGCATCCTCTTGGCGATCTGGGCCGCCACATCATAGCCGAGATGGGGAACCAGAGCCGTGACCAGTGCGGTGGAGCGCTGCAGGTGACCTTCGCAGGCTGCCGGGTTGGCCGTGATGCCCTCCACGCACGAGGTCCGAAGTGCTTCGATCCCTCGAGTTAGCAGGCCGACAACGTTCAGAAGACTGTAGGCGATCACGGGCTCCATGACATTGAGCTGGAGTTGGCCCGCCTCTGCGGCCATCGTGACGGTGACGTCCGCGCCAGCGGCGAAGAACGCGATCTGATTGATGACCTCCGGCATTACCGGGTTCACCTTGCCCGGCATGATCGACGAGCCGGGCTGGAGAGCGGGCAGGCTGATTTCACCCAGACCGCCACGAGGCCCGCTGGACAGCAGCCGAAGGTCGCTTGAGATCTTGGAAAGTTTCGTCGCCGAGCGCTTCAGCATCGCCGAGAAAAGCACAAAGGCGCCAGTGTCCCAGCAAGCCTCCACCAGATTGTCCGCCCGCACGAGTGGCAGTCCGGTCACCCGGGCCAGTTCTGGAACAATCTCCACACAGTAGGCAGGAGTTGCATTGAGTCCTGTTCCGATTGCCGTTCCACCGAGGTTTACCTCGTGCAGCAGCTTGGCAACCTCGGATAGCCTGAGCACGTCTTCACGCAGGGTCGTGGCGAATGCCTGGAACTCCTGGCCCAATGTCATTGGCACCGCGTCTTGCAGTTGGGTACGTCCCAGTTTGGCGATGTCCGCGAACTCCACCGCCTTGGCTTCGAAGGCGGCAGCCAGGCGCAGCAGCACCTCTGCCAGGGCTGACGATTCAGTGATCAGAGCGATACGGATGGCTGTTGGGTACACATCGTTCGTCGATTGCGACATGTTGACGTGATCGTTCGGGTGCACGAACTCGTAGCTGCCGCGTGGCAAGCCAAGGTGCTCGAGAGCGCGGTTGGCGACGACCTCGTTCATGTTCATGTTCGTGGATGTTCCCGCGCCGCCTTGGAACACGTCGATCGGGAACTGTGCGTCGAGTGTGCCTGCAATGACATCTGCACAGGCCAATTCGATCGCTTCGGCGATGCGAGGTTCGAGGAGCAGGGTACGCGCATTAACTCGTGCGCAGGCGAGCTTCACCTTCGCCAGTGACTGTATCAGGGGCTGAAAGGATCCCACCGAAACACCGGAGAGTGGAAAATTGGCGACCGCTCTTGCCGTCTGGGGCCCCCAGTAGGCGTTTTCGGGAACGGTGATTTGCCCAAGGCTGTCGGACTCGGTTCTCAAGGTTCTATGCTCCTTCTGACGTTACGCATAGCCACAGGGGCGTCCGAGAGTTCCAACCACAGCCGTACCAGTGCGGCCTCCACCGTTTCTTCGCCGCCGTTTTCCACTCCGATTTCCCATAGGCCCGCACCCGCGGCGTATGCCCCCGGAGCCAGTCCTCCCTGTTCGCACTGGCTCACGGCTCGCAGGCGGCAGCCCTGCGCGATCGCTGACCGCAGCGCTAGCAACACGGACCCTTCCGTCATTATGGTGCCGGCGCCGAATAGCCGCAGCACAGCGCCGTCCAATGTTGAAAGCGTTGCCGAAAGCGTCTCAGCCCTCAATCCGGGTGTGACCGTGATCACCGCGAGGCGTGCCTGCTTGAAGTGCCGGTACCGAGCTCCGACCGCCTCCACTGGAGGCACGACCGGCATAGCGGGACGAAACGAGTCCTCGTCCGACGTGTGGTGTTTGACGAGGCCGCCTGCTGGGAGCACGCGGTCGCCGAAGGCGAGCCAGACGCCCGCGGGTTGCCGCATCACGGCCTCGAGCGCAAGTTGGAGATTGTTCTCAGCGTCTCCGCCAGTGCCCAGCGGCTTCATCGCGCCTGTCAGAACGACTGGGATTCCAAGTCCTACCAAAGCTTGGCTGAGTGCCGCGCCCGTGAAGGCCATCGTGTCCGTGCCGTGAGTGACGATGACGCCTGTGCCACCCCATTTCTGCACGCCTGAAATGATGCGGTTCCAATGGTCGTGTGTGATATCCGCGCTGTCGATCAGCGGGGCGAAGCTCTCGATCGTGATATTGGTATTCGCAGAGGCCAACTCCTTTGCAGCGCGTTCCAGAAGTCCGGCTGAAGGCGCAAGTCCATGCTCGGTTTCACGCATTCCGATAGTGCCGCCAGTATGGATCAGGAGAATGGCGGCCCGGCCTCCGACCGTGCGAGTTCCTTCTGCATCAGGTCGAACGGTGAGGGCGAGGTCTGTTAGATCGACGCCCGTGTTCATGCCACCGATCTTTCTTCGTGGCCGTTCGCCAAACAACTGTTGCCTGCTCCGACGGAGCGATCCACCAACGCGTTCGCCACGAGTTCAGTGACATCCACGAGCGTCTTGCTTGTTGCGATATCCGAAATGAGGGGCAGTTCGGTGCAGGCGAGGATCACGTGTTCGCAGGACAGTCCTTCCACAAGCTCGAGAAAACGGGGGCGCAAGCTCGCGTCGCGGCTGCCCAATCGTTTCACATCAAGGATGAGTTCGTGCAGCGCCATAGGATCGGCCGGCGTCTCGACTTCCACCAAGTCCTTCAGCTTCTGGTAGGCCGACCAGGGCCCGAGACTGGTGACCGGGGCGGCTCCCAGTAGAGCGATACGTCGAACGCCGTGGCCCTGGATCCAATGCTGCAAGGCGTTTTGAAAGGATACGAATTCGCCCGGCAGGTTCAGCGCTTTTATTCGGGGCGCAAACCAGTTCAGCGTGTTGCAGGCGATCGCATAGGCGTCTGCCTGCACGGCCATGATAGCCATCGTCTTTTTGAGACTTTCCCAGACGACGGCCTCGTTCTCACTCAAGTCCATCGAGAGTCCCAGGGAAGGTTCGGAGAGGATCGCGACGCGCGGCGCGTCGAGATCGCCTCGGAACTTGGTGCCGAACAGTTCTTGATTTCGAGCGAGAATCTTCGACCACAGGTCGATTCCCGCTTCAGGACCGGACCCTGCGACGATGCCAATCGATGGCCTCGGACTGTTTGATTGCGCTTTCTTCATGCCGCATTTCCTCCGTGTGAACGGCAGCAATTAAGCGCGCGGCCTTGGTGCAAGCCAATTTGGCGGTTTGGTTAAGCCTGGCTCATCTTTTCGCGGAAATAGCATCAAAGAGCATCAGTGCAATCGGCGGCCAGGTTTCCAAGCACTTGTTGTTTCCTCCGTCGGCAGGCAAGTGGCAGCGTACAAAGCCGTTTCCTGTTTGCTGAACGGGCGGTCGGATGTCTGCGCAGAGGCTACCGGGTTGGCGCGCCCTTTGAGGCGGCATGTGTCCTCGTCGTCAATCCTTGGAGCCACCTATGAGCTCGTCTGCCGCAGGTCTATAGGTTCGAATGCGTTCAAGAGGAGGGATTGTCGGTGGTGTAGCGTGCAGGTTTAGCTGGATCATAGACAACTGAAACAGTAGCACTTATATTTAGCGCTTGGTATTACCTCCAACTAAGGACCGATGCAATGGCATCCCCAACCTCGCTCAAGCTCGATGATGAGCTGAAAGGTCGCGTTCAACACTTAGCTGAAATCCGCCGCCGATCGTCTCACTGGATCATGCGAGAAGCGATTGCGCAATACGTCGAGCGAGAAGAGAAGCGAGAAGCATTGCGACAAGACACGCTGGACGCGTGGGAAGAGTATCAATCGACCGGCCTCCATGCCACTGCGGCCGAGGTCGAAAAATGGCTAACCACGTGGGGAACGGACGACGAGAGCGGCGCACCTGAATGCCACAAATAGTCTTCTCTCCAGCGGCTGTTCGTGACCTAGAGCGCCTCCGAAAATTCTTGCAGCCCAAAAGCCCTTTGGCAGCCAAGCGAGCGGCTGAAGCCATCCTGAAGGGTGTGCAAGCCCTTGGCGCACATCCAAAAATGGGGCGCCTTATTGATGATCTGCCGGATCAGTATCGAGAGTGGCTCATTGATTTTGGAGATAGCGGATACATCACGCGTTACCGCATTGATGAGGGCGTTTTGACAATCCTTGCCGTGCGGCATCAGAAAGAAAGCGGCTTCTGAGAGGAAACCGCGGTTGGACTGCTCACCAGGGAATACCAACGGGCTCACTTGTTCACCTTATGGCGTCTCGGATCGCATATCGATTGGAATGTCCGCCGCCGGGGGCGACGATTTGAGCCGTTGAGTAAGGGCGGCGTTCAAATGGCCTCCCGGAAGCTAGATGATACGGAAATGACCGTCTGACCATGGAGAGCGATCTCCTTGCGCAAGCGGATCGGGGATCGCGTGAAGCCAGCAAGCATTCCTTTCACAGACGCCTACAGGCATAGGTGCATCGAGACCGGCTTTCCCGCTGCCGACGCGCTGAAGGAGGCCGTGCGATCGAGTTCGGCGGTCACTCGAGATACTCATTGGCTGCCGGTTCGACTCCCCTCAAGGCAACAACACAGAAACACCGTCAAGCCGTCCGAGCGCACGCTCGGCCGCGCTGCGACGAGTGAGCAGGTCGGTGATCGCGATGGCGGAACCGGGGGAGGGGGCGCGGCACAAACGCCTTAACGCGTTCACCACTGACAGCGGCGCCTTAATAGACGAAATAGCATTCTTGTTAATTAACGTGCTCGCTCAATTAACAATGGGCACCGGAAGCTGGTTCGAATCCCTTCAAGGCGAAGATGTATAACCGCCTGGATTCCATTTCCGCTGATAGTGCGGCGAGGGTCAGTGCGAAAGATCGCGCTTTTCTCGCGAAGCCCTCGAGCATCGCGAGTTCTTCAACAAAACCGGTATTCGGGGCTTCTGGTGGGACATATCTTATGTCGCTCAATCGCTTTCGCCCGGAACGAGAGCCATGGGCCAGAGTAATCGCGCGGGTTTCGCCGGATAGACGTGGGCAAAAGCCGGCATCGTCGCGAGCAGGGATTCGGCTAGTGCAATTCCGAGATCGCGCAACGACATGCTGAAGGATGTCAGGCGGGGAGACAGGAATTGCGAATGCGGACTTTGGCGGCCGATGATCGCCATGTCTCGCCCAGGTTTTACTCCGGCTTCGACCAGTCCGCGATAGAGGCCGACCGTGATCGCTTCGTTGATGAGAACGATGGCCGTTGGGCGGGTATCAAGCGCGCTCAGTTCGCGTGCAATCTGGTAGCCTCCCGCCTCGTTTGGGGTCGAACGAAACACGTGACGATCATCGAGGCAAAGCCCGTGTCGGGCAAGGGTTGCCCGGCACTGATCCTCAAACACATAGCCGAGGTTCATGTCGTCATGCGGCCGAGTGACGGCAATGTGCTTGTGACCGCGGGCAACGAGCCGATCTATTGACGCCTCGGCCATGCCCTCGAAATCCAGATCGAGCCAAGGCTGACCGACATCCGTCAAGCTTCGTCCAAGCGTGATGAACGGGATCTTGCGCTTGGCTAACAGTTCGAAGCGGGCGTCGTGGCGTCGGGTCGCCGAAAGAATGATGCCGTCGGCAAACCCGCGCGCAACGACCCGCTTCAGATAGTCGTTCGGATCCTCCTGCGAGGAGCAGAGCAGGGCAACAAGATCGAGCTTGTGACGGGCAAAGACGGTCTGAACACCGTCGAAGACGCTCATGAAGAAGGTGTCGCCCTGGCCGGTGATTTCAGACCCGGTCTGCATCATGAAGCCGATGACGCCGGTCGCACCTTTCCTGAGGGCTCGGCCCGATTGATTGGCGACATAACCAAGGGATTCAGCTGCCTCAAGAACCCTTTTTCTGGTTTCCTCGTTGACGTCGGGCTTGCCGTTCAGCGCGCGCGATACGGTGCCGATCGAGATATCGAGGTGTTCGGCAAGTTCGCGAATCCCCTTCATTTTTCCGCGTTCCTCCCCAGACCCGCGAATGGTCATTTTCTCACCTCTTGACATAAAAACCCGTTGCCGCATAGTATCGTAAACGTTTACGGAAGCCAATTGAGGAGTTGGCGCTTCCATTTCTTGGAGGAAATCACGTGAGACACAGGGCCGTTTTGTGCGGGTGCGGAGCTATGGCCAAAGGTTGGCTGAGAGCTCTGGCAGAGAGCAGTGTTCTTCGCGACAAAGTGGAGATCGTCGGCCTTGTCGATCTGGATCAGGCGACCGCAGAAGCGCTCGCCAGCCAATTCAACCTTGGTAACATCCTGATCGGTACGGACCTGCCGGAGGTTCTTCGCGAAAGCCAGGCGGACCTGCTCTTCGACATCGTCGTTCCTGCGGCGCGCCGCGCAGTGGTGGCCGCCGGCCTTGCGCATGGTTGCCACGTGTTGAGCGAGAAGCCGATGGCCGCCACGCTCGATGAGGCGCGCGAATTGCGCCGGCTCGCGACCGAGGCCTCGCGTGTTCATGCTATCGTGCAAAACCGTCGCTTCATCAGCGGTGTCCGTCGCATTCGTCGCCTCATCCAGTCAGGCGCCTTGGGCGAGCTGACGGCGCTGCATTGCGACTTCTTCCTCGGTCCGCATTTCGGGGGATTTCGCGAGCAGATGGACAATGTCCTGCTTTTGGACATGGCCATCCACACCTTCGACGCGGCGCGCTTCATGTCGGGCAAGGAACCCCTCGCGGTCTATTGCCACGAATACAACCCGCAGGGTTCTTGGTATCGCCACGGCGCCGCCGCCAATGCGATCTTCGAGTTTTCCGACAACGTCGCTTTCACCTACCGTGGCTCCTGGTGCGCTGAGGGTGCGAATACGAGCTGGGAAAGCGCGTGGCGCATTACAGGTTCGAAGGGCACGTTGCTTTGGGATGGCGGCGAGCGGTTTGAGGCCAAAGTCGTCACGGGTCGTGAGGGTTTCCTGCGCGCCGTCGGGCCGATTGCGGTGCCCGAGGTCGAAGACGGTGCGGACACGCACGGCCACGCGAGCGTCATCGAGCATTTCATCCACGCGATCGAGGCGGGAACCGTGCCGGAAACTGACGGCAGCGACAACATCAAGAGCCTTGCCATGGTCTTCGGCGCGATCGACAGCGCTCGAGACGGCAAGCGCGTCATCATTGCAGCCTAGGGAGCCAATCTTGAAGAACCCCAGCAAATCCATTCGCGTCGGAACGATGATCTCGGCCACTAAGGGCGGTGCCGACAGGCGCATCAGCCAGATCGCCGACATGGGCTTTGAAAGTTTTGAGCCCTTCTTCTGGCAGACGACCAACGGCCAGGACCTCGCCGAACTTGGCAAGCGTTGCGTCGAGGCGATCGGCGATCGCGACATCACCATCTCCACGCTCGGCATGTTCGGCAATCCGCTGGAGACGACCGAGATTGACGAGCAGACCCTTAAGGGCTGGCGAGACTGCATCGACAACGCCCACCATTTCGGCGCTACCTGCGTCGCCGGTTTCACCGGCCGGCTTCGCGGCAAGCCTCTGACCGACAGCCTGACGCGGTATCGGGAAGTCTGGTCCGAGTTGTCGAAACGCGCCGCTGACAAGGGTGTGAAGATCGCGTTTGAGAACTGCGCCATGGACGGCAATTGGCACACCGGAGACTGGAACATCGCGCACAATCCGGACGCCTGGGAACTCATCTTCAACGAGACGCCGGACGATCATATCGGGCTCGAATGGGAGCCGTGCCATCAGATGGTTTATCTGATCGATCCGCTGCCGCAGATCCGCAAATGGGCGAAGAAGATCTTCCATGTGCACGGCAAGGACGCGACCATCCGCTGGGACGTCATCCGCGAGCATGGGATCTTCGGCAAGGAAAAGTTCGTCTTCATGCGTACGCCCGGTTTCGGCGACACCAACTGGACCGACGTGATTTCCGAGCTTCGGCTGGCCGGCTGGTCCGGCTCGATCGACATCGAGGGCTGGCATGACCCGGTCTATCGCGACGATCTGGAGATGACGGGCCAGGTCCATGGCCTGAATTACCTCAAGACCTGCCGGGGCGGCGACTTCGTCATCGACCCGGCCTGAGACGTGCATGTCGGCCGGCATGGAGGATGCCGGCATGGGGATAACCAAAGGAGGAGAAAATGGCTATCCGCGGATCCGCAATCCTGGGCGCGCTCGCCCTTGCAGGTGTCTCTTTATTCGGACTTTCGGCCAAGGCAGAAGATGTCACGATCAACGTCTGGTCGCTCGATCGCGACATACAGCCCGCACCGAACCTGATATCGGACTTCAACAAGCTGAACATGGGCATCAAGGTCGAATATCGACAGATCCAGTTCGACGATGTCGTCAGTGAGGCGATGCGTGCCTATTCGACCGGACAGGCTCCCGATATCATCGCCGTCGACAACCCGGAACATGCGCTCTTTTCGTCGCGCGGTGCCTTCCTCGATCTCACGGACATGATCGCGAAGTCGACCGTGGTGAAGACCTCGAACTACTTTCCAGGGCCGCTTGCGTCTACCATGTGGGACGGCAAGAACTATGGCCTTCCAAAGGCGACGAACACGATTGCGCTCTACTACAACAAGGACATGTTCAAGGCGAAGGGCCTCGATCCTGAGAAGCCACCGCAGACCTGGGACGAACTGGTCGATGCGGCTCGCAAGCTGACAGACCCCGCCGCCAACGTCTACGGGCTCGCCTTCTCGGCCAAGGCCAACGAGGAGGGGACGTTCCAGTTCCTACCGTGGGCCCAGATGGCGGGTGGTGGTTACGAACACATCAATTCGGAGGGCGCCGTCAAGGCACTCGACACGTGGAAGACGATCATAACCGAGAAACTGGCGTCACCGGATACGCTGACCCGTGGACAGTGGGATTCGACCGGAACGTTCAATTCCGGCAATGCCGCCATGGCGATCTCCGGTCCATGGGAACTCGACCGCATGGTGAATGAGGCGAAGTTCGACTGGGGCGTCGCGCTGCTGCCGGTGCCTGAGGTCGGGGCAGAGCGTTCCTCGGCCATGGGTGATTTCAACTGGGCGATCTTTTCCAACACTGAGCATCCTGCTGAAGCGTTCAAGGTGCTCGAGTATTTTGCCTCCCAGGACGACCGCATGTTCAAGGATTTCGGGCAGCTACCGGCTCGCTCTGACATCGCGATCCCCGAGACTGGCGTGCCGCTGAAGGACGCGGCCCTCAAGGTCTTCATCGAGCAGCTCAAATTCGCAAAGCCGCGTGGACCCCATCCCGAATGGCCGAAGATCTCCAAGGCAATCCAGGACGCAATCCAGGCAGCCCTGACCGGACAGATGACGTCGAAGGATGCCCTCGACCAGGCGGCTGAAAAGATAAAGGCGGTCCTTGGCTAAGGCCTCTGGCAAGGCGGCTTGCATGCTTCCGGACTGACCGAAACAGCAGGCCGCCTTTCACAAGCGCCTCAAGCCGCTTGAGGCGCTCGGGCGGAAAACCGTAAACCATGCCGGCGAGGCCGGCGTGCTTCTGATCGTTCTAGTTTGCAGGCCGGGTTGTGCGAGCCGTGTATGCTGGCGCCTTGGCGGCGGAGGAGTTCATGAAACGCTTTTTATCCAGCATGATCGACGGTCGCGGCTTCGATATCGGCCTTGTCAGCTTGCCGCTCGCCTTCTTGCTCGCGCTCTCCGGCCTGCCGCTGCTCTACAATATCGCCATGAGCTTCCAGGAAGTCGACATGTTCAGCCTCGGCAGCTTCTGGCGCCCTTTCGTCGGCTTCAAGAACTACCGCGACCTGTTTGCCCAACCGGAAACGTGGCCGATCCTTGCCAACACCGCGACCTTTGTCGTCGCCTCGATCGCCGGCCAGTTTCTCGTCGGTTTCAGCCTGGCATTGTTTTTCTGGACGAACTTTCCAGGCGCCTCGTGGCTGCGTGGCCTGTTCCTCGTGTCATGGGTGATGCCCGGGCTTGTGGTCGGCGCGATATGGAACTGGATTCTCTCGGGCGACTTCGGCGTGCTCAACTTTATCCTGCGCGAAGCGGGTCTTATCGACGGCAATATCTTCTGGCGCTCGGACCCCGCCTTCTCGCTCTGGGCCGTGATCATCGCAAATGTCTGGCTCGGCACATCCTTCAACATGATCCTTCTCTCGGTCGGCCTGTCGGCCATCCCGCGGGATCTCTACGAGGCATCCGAACTGGACGGTGCCAATGTCTGGCAGCGTTTCTGGACGATAACCTTGCCGATGATGCGCTCGTCCATCGGCGCCATTATCGCACTCGGACTGATCTTCACGCTGCAGCAATTCGATCTTTTCGCCGCCATCACCTCGGGAGGGCCGAACAATGCGTCGAACGTCACGCAATACTGGGCGTGGGACTTGTCCTTCCGGCAGTATGACTTCGCCAAGGGCGCGACGATTTCGGTGATTATGATTGTTTTCGTGATGATCGCTTCGGTTGTCTACGTGCGTTCGACGCGGCATGAGGTGCGTGGATGAGCCCTCAAACCCGGGACCGCTTGTTGCTCGCAGTCGCGATCATTCTCGCCTGCATCTATCTCTTCCCGCTCTACTGGATGTACATCACCACGATCAAATCGGGATCGGAGATGTTTGCCACTCCGCCGACCTTCTGGCCGACAGATCCGCAATGGCAGATCTTCGGTAGCGTCTGGCAAAGCCGCAACATGGGCCGCTACATCTGGAACTCTCTGGTCATCGCCTGCGGCGCGGTCAGTGTCATCACCGTGCTCGGTGTCGGCTGTGCCTACGTGCTTGCGCGCTACCGCAACATCTGGGTCGATATCGGCCTATTCCTCATTCTCATGCTGCAAGTGCTTCCGGCGTCGCTCATGGTCACGCCGATCTTCGTGGGCTTTTCCCAGATCGGCCTGCTCAATTATCCTCGTCTTGCGGTGATCCTTGCGATCGCCGCGAAAAGCATGCCGTTCTTCGTGGTTCTGGTGCGCGCGACCTTCATGAGCGTCCCGCAGGAATTGGAGGAGGCCGCCCTTGTCGACGGCAATTCGAGGGTTGGCGCATTCTTCAACATCGTCTTACCGCTCGCACGAAACGGTATCCTCGTCAGCGCCATCCTGATCTTCATGCAAGCCTTTGGCGAGTTCGTTTATTCGAAATCGATGATCCAGGCCGTCGAACTGCAGCCGGCAAGCGTCGGGCTGAATTCCTTCATGGGGCCGAACACCAACGAGTGGAACAACATCATGGCCTATGCGGCGATCTACGTGACGCCGATCCTCGCCATCTTCGTCCTCCTGCAACGCCGTATCGTCTCTGGCCTTACCTCGGGAGCGCTCAAATGACCGCCCAGATCGAACTGACCAACGTCAACAAGTATTATGGCGCCTATCACGCCCTGAAGGACATCGAGCTTTCGATCCGCAAGGGCAGCTTTACGGCCCTTGTCGGCCCCTCCGGGTGCGGGAAATCGACACTGCTGCGGTCCCTGGCAGGCCTGGAGAGCATTTCGTCCGGCACCCTGAAAATCGCCGGTGAAGTCATGAACGCGATGCCACCGCGCAAGCGCGACGTGGCGATGGTTTTCCAATCATACGCGCTGTACCCGCACATGACGGTTGAGGAGAACCTCACCTACAGCCTGCGCATCAAGGGCGTTGCCAAGGCTGAGCGCAAGAAGGCGGCCCAAGATGTCGCTGCGGTGACCGGGCTTACGAACCTGCTCGGCCGCTATCCGCGTGAGCTTTCCGGCGGACAGCGTCAGCGCGTGGCGATGAGCCGGGCGATCATCCGCCATCCCAAGGCATTTTTATTCGACGAGCCGCTTTCCAATCTCGATGCAGCCCTTCGCGTTCACATGCGCAAGGAAATCCGCGCCTTGCACGACCGCTTGGGTGCCACTTCGGTCTATGTCACCCACGATCAAGTCGAAGCAATGACCATGGCGGACCATGTCGTCATCATGCGTGATGGCGTCATAGAACAACAGGGTAGCCCCCTTGATCTCTATGATCGGCCAGCCAACAAGTTCGTTGCCGGGTTCATCGGATCGCCCGCCATGAATTTTCTGCCGGCCGTCGGCGGTCCGGATGGCCGGTCGGTCATCCTCGATCTCGGTATCAAACAAACGGTCGCCCTTGAACGCGCCGTGCAGCCGGGGCAGGCCTTGATCGTTGGCTTGCGCCCGGAGAGCATCGAACTTGCCGCGGCGCAGGAGGGCGTTGTCTCGGCGCAAGTGGCGCTGGTCGAATCGACCGGGGCGACATGCTATTTGACCATGGCAACGACGCCCGAGCTTCAGGTGGTCTTCAACGGACGATCGCAGGCGCAAGCTGGCGATCGGGTCGGACTGAACTTTGCATCTCGCAGCATTCATCTTTTCGACGCAAAAACCGAACGGCGTTGGTCGGATTGAGGGCAGATCCAGGCGGGCCAGTAGTGCTTGCAGCCCTACATCAGGGAATTGCGAACGATCGCGACATGTCGCTAAAATCGATCGAGACGACGCGCGAAATTCTCCCGTGCGACCGCCAGTACATCAAGATCGAGCGATTGCCGGCCCCGACGCCAAGTCGAAGCAGGATATCATGACCTACGTTCGCCAATATGCGTGCTGCGACTACCATCCGATCGGCACATTAAGATGTGGGTCGATGAGAACGCGGTCGTGGATCCGCAGCTACGGGTAAGAGGCCTGCGCGGTCTGCGCATCGCGGACTCATCAATCGCGCCCGTGCTCCTCAGTGGCATCACGAACGCACCGACCATGATGATCGGTGAGAAAGCGGCGGACCTGATTAAGCATGGGGTGCCTTTGAGGCTGGAACGGAAGGATGCTATTCCGGCTTGAGTGCTGGGCAGGGCCAAAGCTAATCCTCGCTGCTTGGCAGTTGGACCGGCTCAGTAAGACCTGGTTCTTGATCCGACTACATGCCTAGCAATCGGGTGTCGACGGTTCGAATCCAATTAAGGCGAGGGATTGGGTGCTTGTCCATACCGGAGACATGGGTAACAGTTTGTTCCTAAGACATGGGTGACAACCTCGTGCCGAACGGGTTGTCGATGGTTTGCAAGGTTCTCTGTTCCAGGTCGATATATCCGAGATCATAGTGCATGAAGGAGACGAGCCAAATGCCGTCGTCGACCTCCTTGATGCCGAGTTTCTGGCCGGCCAGCACAGTCGAGATGTTGATCTTTTTGCGATAGATGCAGATGCGGCCGCAATTGGTCACCAGCGCGTCCCTGTCATGGAACGGGTAGTCGATCTCCGGCAGGCCGTCGTAGGGCCGCGATGATCCTGTGTAGACATCTGCGGGAGCCTTCATCGCCAACGCCTCGTGCGGCCGCTCCTGATTGAATTCGCTGACAAAAGCATCGAAGCGGGCCTGCTGCTGGAGGATGTTCCTACCGGGTGGTCGGGTCGCTTCTTTCTTCAGCGTCAGGTGCATGCGCTCATGCCGGCCGTTTTGTTGCGGACGGCCCGGCCTGATGCGCTCGAGCGCAATACCGAGCCTCAGCCACCAGACCGACAGCTTCGAGAGATTGTAGAGCCCGTTGGGACTGGCAAACAGCAAGCCGTTGTCGCTGCGGATCGCAAGAGGCAGGCCGTGTTCGGCAAACAGCCGGCGGAACGCCTCAAAGACACCCGGTTCGCGCGTCGATTCGAAGGCTTCGCAGGCGAGCAGGTACCGCGACGCCTGGTCGGTGACCGTCAGCGGGTAACAGTATCGGCCATTGCCGAGCTTGAACTCGCCCTTGAAGTCGGCACACCACAGATCGTTCGGCATCAGTGCCTGCGACAGCGGCGTTCCTTCGGCTCGACAGCGGTGTCGCTTGCGGGCATGAGCGACGAGCCCGTGCCGGTCGAGTACGGCATGCACGGTGCTCTTGGAGGGCACGCGCACATCGCCGGCAAGCTTCCTGACCAGCAACTCCCTGATCTTCCTGGCGCCCCAATGCGGCTTGTTCTTCTTGCACGAGACGATCATCGCCTCGACCGGCTCAGGCAACTGGTTGGCATAGCGCACCGGCCGGCGCGACCGATCCGTCAGCGCCTCCAGCCCCTCGTCCTTGTAGCGGTTGAAGATCTTGTAGCCAGTCTTGCGCGAGATGCCGAACTCCCGGCATACATCGCTCATGCCTTCGCCCTCCAGAAGCCGGGCGACAAATCGCAGACGTTCCTCCATCACCGAAGTCTCTCTCCACGGCATCAACACCTCCGCCAAAGCGGAAACTGTTACCCATGTCTCCGGTACAAAACGTCACCTATGTCTCGGGTCGGGCATGCTCGGCCGTAAGGCGCCTCAATCATTTAGCCGCAGCACTCCACGACCGTCGAAGACCCGCAGCACCGCGTTTTATTGGATTTGTGTTCAGCCAGCCAGCGGTCCCGAGGCTTGCAACTGGCAGGACGTGGTGTCAGCGTTAAGTGGAGAGCACCGTCTTCCACGGCGGGAGCGTTCGCTGAGAATAACTGCATCGGCCCGACGCCATCGCTCACTTCGAAGGTCAGTTTGGCGGAGCCGTCGAGACGGACGTGTTCGGAAACCTTGCGGACGATGGCCGAGAACTTCCCGGCCGTCATATGGGTTCGCTCGCCCTCCTCGATGTCCCAAAGCTGCACGAAGATTTCCGACCAGGCTTCCGGATTTGCCCCGCAATCAAGCGCGGAGAACTGGCCAGCCTTGACCTCTGTCACGTGATAGCTGGGCTTCACGGGCTTCCCGTCATACAGGAAAACCAGGGGCAGGTCCGGTGTCTCTGCGGCTCTACCGAGCAACTCCCCGAGGGAGATGTCGGTTTTGTCGGATTGGCTATTGTCGATCGTGCTCATTTGCGACTACCCTCAAATTCAATTATTCAAGGATTATTGAAATATGGACGATCGTCAAGCCCTCTCTTCCTTCGCCGCGCTTTCTCAGGAAACCCGACTCTCCATCGTGAGAACCCTGGTCGTCGCCGGACCTGAAGGTCTGGCCGCCGGCGCGATTGCCGAACGCATGGGCGTCTCTCCATCAAACGTCTCGTTCCACCTCAAGGAACTTGAGCGCTCCGGTCTCATCGCCCAGCGCCGAGAGTCGCGCTCGATCGTCTACAGCGCGAGTTACGACACGTTGGCCGACCTGGTGACGTTCCTGATGGAAGACTGCTGCGCGGGACATCTTGGCATCCGCGGCTCGGTCGAGCGATCCACAGGTTGCTGCCCGAGCGAAGTATAAGCCGTCAAGGAATACGTCATTGCATACGACCAAGGTTCCGGCGGGCATCGTTTCCGCTCTCGGTGTCACGCAGATCATCGGCTATGGCACCCTCTATTACTCCTTCAGCATCCTCGCCCCCGGAATGGCCAACGACCTCGGCATCAGCCTGGAGCGGGTCTTCGCGGTCTTCTCAGTCTCCCTGTTCATTGGCGGACTGTCGGCTCCCTTCATCGGGAGGCACATGGACAAGATCGGCGCGGCGACCGTGATGACGCTTGGATCGGCCCTCGCAGCGTTCACCCTCGCGCTGTGTGCGTGGTCGCCGTCCGTCACCCTCTTCGCCCTGGCTATCATCCTGCTGGAGGTGTCCTCCGGGATGGTCCAGTACCAGGCGGCCTTCGCCACACTTGTCGAAAGCGAACCTCGCACGGCGTCCCGCAGCATCACTTACCTCACGCTCATCGGCGGCTTTGCCTCCACCATCTTCTGGCCGATCGCCGCGACACTGACCGGATACCTGTCCTGGCGCGAGATCTATCTGGTGTTCGCCGCCCTGAACCTTCTCGTCTGCATGCCCCTGCATTACTGGATCATGCGTGACGGAAGAATGGGCTCCAAGACGGACGAGACAAGAACCCGCGAGGTCGTCGTCGGCGCTCTCGAGCCACAGGCGCGTCGCCGCGGCATGCTGCTGGTCTCCTTTGCCTTCTCGCTTTCGGGCTTCACTCTCGCCGCCATCCTTGCCCACATGGTACCGATGCTCGGCGCGATCGGACTCGGCAGTGCGGCGGTCGTGATCGGTTCGCTGTTCGGTCCGGCCCAGGTCATGAGCCGTCTGATCAACATGGTTTTCGGAAAGAGCCTGTTGCCGCCAGCGCTTGCCATTGTCTCCGCGGCGCTGATGGTTGTCGGCGCGGTGATACTCGGGGTGTCGGGTGATTGGTTGCCAGGTGCTGTGGCCTTCGCCATCTGTCTTGGCCTTGGGTCGGGGATCAACAGCATCGCTCAGGGGAGCCTGCCGCTCTATCTCTTCGGGTCCGCTGGCTACGGCGCGATCACGGGCAAGATGGCTGCGGCAAGGTTGGCGACTGGCGCGGCCGCCCCGTTTGCGTTTGCGGCCGCGATGAACCAGTTCGGGACAACTTTTTCCCTTTTCGTCATCGCCGCGCTGGGTACGCTCGGAATCCTGGCGTTCGTCGCTGTCGCCTCATCGGTGCGTCGCGACAGCGTTGGCGGATGACAACCGAACGTACATAAGACTCCGCGGGTCACCGCCATGAAAGCCAAGCCTCCGTGAACACTCCGATCAAATCCACGACCTCACGCAGTCAGCCGGCCGCTTTCGGCGGCGGAGCTATCATCGGTGCACTCGGTGGTTTGGTCGGGCTTGGCGGCGCGGAATTCCGTCTGCCGCTGCTTATCGGCGCATTCAATTTCGCGGCGCTCGAGGCGGTGATCCTGAATAAGGCAATGAGTCTTGTCGTCGTCTTCCGCGCTACCGTTTCGAGCGGGGGACCATCCCTTTCGGCCAGATCGCATCGAATTGGCCGATCGTGCTGAACCTTCTGACAGGGAGCCTGATTGGTGCCTGGTTCGGCGCAGGATGGGCCCAAGGTTGAGATCGGAGACCCTCTACAGGGTAATATCCGTTCTTCTCGTCGCGATCGCAGTCGTCTTGGTGCTTGGACACGGCACATCGGCCGGTCAACCGCTTCTGACGGGAAGCCAGCAGATTGTCGCCGGGATATCCGCCGGTTTCGTGATTGGCATCGTCGCGTCGCTGCTGGGCGTCGCCGGGCGCGAACTCCTAATTCCGACGCTGGTTCTGCTCTTTGGCGCGGACATCAAGCTCGCCGGGAGCCTTTCACTGGCGGTGAGCCTCCCCACAATGCTCGTAGGCTTTACCCGCTACAGCCGCGACCAGAGCTTTTCGGTTTTGGGTCGCAACAGGGGATTCGTTGTCGTGAGGCCGCGGGTTCGGTCGTGGGGACGTTTGTCGGTGGATTGCTACTCGGCATCGTCCCCAACTCGGTCCTCCTTCCCGCGCTCGGCGTGATCCTGTTGCTGTCCGCCGTGAAGGTCTGGCGGCACGGCTGACAGCATTTCTTCCCTAGATCAATTTGAGGTGAACGCTTTTCCAGTTCGGCTGCGTGGCCTCAGGCGACGGACCATCCACCGTCCACCAGCAGGTTCGCCCCAGTGATCAGGCTCGCAGCCGGGGACGCAAGGAAGACTACGGCACCCACCACATCATCGGTTTCACCGATCCGGCCGAGAGGAATGTGATCGAGCGTCGCCTTGCGGTTATCGGCATCGGATAGAAAAGGTGCTGTACCATCCGTGTGGATGAACGTCGGCGATACCGTATTCACCGTGACGTTGTAGCATGCCCATTCGGCTGCAAGGCAGCGCGTGAGGTGGTTAATTGCCGCCTTGCTCATGCAATAAATTGCCTCGCCGCGCAGCGCCACCGTACCGGCCTGTGAACTGATATTGATGATCCGGCCCCCATTTCGCTCGATCATACGACGGCCCACTGCCTGGGTCATCAGGAAGGTGCCCTTGATGTTGACATTGAGTATCTCGTCAAGGTCCTTCTCCTCAACGAGTTCCGCGAGATTGCCCGGAGCCACCCCGACATTGTTGACGAGGACGTCGATCCGACCAAACGTAGCAAGCGCCGCGTCGACGGCTTGTGCGATATGGGCCTTGTTGGGAATGTCCAGTTCAACGGGCAGAACTTTTCGTCCCGCGTCCTCGAGTTCGGCGATCAGACCCACTGACGTTGCGACATCGCGGACCCCCAAGACAATATCTGAGCCTGCTGCAGCACAGGCAAGTGCGCAAGCACGTCCAATGCCACGGCTCGCGCCCGTCACCAAAGTCACCTTGCCCTCAAGGCTGAAATCCGGCGCACTCTTCCGCATCATTGCCTCCCTCGATGAAGCTCATTTATTGCAGCGTCGGCGTGCGGATGCCAGGTGTTCTGCTCATGTCGCGCACGCGAAGTCCGTCGGATCAACGTCGCGCTCGTCGAGAACGACCTTGGGGCAGTAATGCGCGGGCTGTAGGCTTGGCTCGGTGGGAAGATTGAAGCTTCCGGCCCAGTGCGGGCGCGATGCCTGACCGATCTTGGTCTTATTGAGAAGTATCGGCATGGGCGTTTCGATCTATGCTTCGTCAGACCTATGGAAGTTCGATTTCACCGTTCACCACGTGGTTGAGACGCGTGCCCTCTGCCGTCAGCGTCATGCGGACCTTCAGCTTCTTGCCGCCGAACTGCCCCTCGCGCACCGCCTCTTCGATCTTACGCTGCGAGGTGACACCGACTTCCTTCAGGAACTTGCGGATCGACATGTTGAAGGCGTCTTCGCTCATCGTGGAACTCCTCGGCGTCCTTGAGGGAGCAGCGTGGGCGCATGTCCTTCGCCCGAAATGCGCCGGCATAGCCCAATACGGACGTCAGCCTTGCCTCTCACCCCACGTTAGGAACCGACGCAACAACTTGCGGCTCCGTTGTTGTGTCTGGCTTCCTGGATTGGCGGGCAAGGCACATCGGCAAAGGAACAGAACACACAGCAGTCCCCGGATTTTGGCCGGAGCATCGTGCCGCATCCGTTGCAATCATAGAAAAACCGACAGTCGTCGGTGGGCATCGTTTCCGTAGCCCGCTGGCCGCAATTCGGACAGGTGAGGGTTGATTGAAGCTGTATCGTCACTCTTTGTGCCTCGGCAACGGATGCTTTCAGGTGACGCCCGTCATCCATTGCTGAATAGCCTACTGGAAATATCGCCTCGTGCATAGTTTTTGCGTCATGCGCGCTAGGTCAGTCTTTCGAAAGGCTGCAATGGGCCGCCATAAGCGGACAAGGCGTTGGTTCGCTTTGGCCAAATAGCGGCCATTGCGATTGCAAGATGACCGCTATCGGAACATTGCCGATGGCGTTTGACTAAATCGTTCTCAGTGACACCCGCTTCTCCAACTCGGCCGCGTGCTCCTTCCGCTCGCTGTAGCGATCAGGTGGGTCGAGGCGTCCCGCGTTAGCAGCGTGAACTTTCACCAGCTCCTCGCAGACATCCACAACGCGGTCGTAGTAGGACGACGGTTTCATCCTGCCGTCGGCGTCGAATTCCTGGTATGCCTTGGCGACGGACGACTGGTTGGGGATCGTGACCATCCGCATCCAGCGGCCGAGTGCGCGCATCTGGTTCAGGGGGTTGAAGGACTGGCTGCCACCGGAGACTTCCATGATCGCCAGCGTCTTGCCTTGAGTCGGCCGGATCGATCCGATCGACAGGGGAATCCAGTCGATCTGGGCCTTCATGATGCCCGTCATCGCACCGTGGCGCTCGGGGCTGACCCACACCTGGCCTTCCGACCATTGCGACAGGTCGCGCAGCTCCTGCACTTTCGGATGGCTGACCGGAGCCTCGTCGGGAAGCGGCAGTCCCCTCGGATCGAACATCCGCACCTCGCACCCCAACCGCTCGAGCAGACGCCTGGCTTCGTGCGCGAGCAGCCGGCTATTTCGCGACGCTGTCCGTTCTGGCGGCCGATGGGCGGGCGCGTTCACCAAAGACGCGGCGGTGGCATGCCGTTCAAGAACAGGTCATGAGTCCGTTTCCCTTCAAGGCGAGAGGTTAGTAGTCAGCCTCCGGCTCAAGGCGAACAACAGCTTTGAGCCGGCCGACTGATCAGGGCCAACGTTGGAATGGCGATTGCGTTGGTTCAAAGCCTGCGCGTGCCAAGCCACTTCACCATTTCGGGATCGCGATGATCGAAGAAGCTGCTGGTCTTCTGGTCAAGTGAGCCGATCGCTGCCACATCTTCCTGGTCCAGCTCGAAATCGAAGATCGAAAAGTTCTCGGCCATCCGCTCCTTGCGAACGGACTTCGGGATGGCGACGATGTTGTGCTGGATCAGCCACCGGAGCACTACCTGTGCGATGCTCTTGCCATGCTTCGTGCCAATCGACTGCAAGAGGTCGTTGGTGAAAAGCCCGTTCTTTCCCTCCGCGAAAGGACCCCATGCTTCGGGTTGAACGTTGTGTTCCTGAAGCAGCTTCAGTGCGTCGTCCTGGTGATGGAATGGATGGATTTCGATCTGATTGACCGCGGGAACGATCTCGTTGTGAAGCACGAAATCCACCAGGCGGTCGGGATAGAAGTTGCTGACGCCGATCGCGCGAATGCGACCCGCCTTGTGCAGCTCTTCCATCGCCCGCCACGCGCCGTAGACATCACCGAAAGGCTGGTGGATCAGCCAGAGGTCAAGATAGTCGAGCTGCAGCTTGTTCATGGAGCGTTCGAAAGCCGACTTGGCACCCTCATATGTCGCGTCCTCGATCCAGAGCTTGGTGGTTACAAACAGATCGCTTCGATCAATTCCGTGGTTGCGGATCGCGTTGCCTACGGCCTCTTCGTTGCCGTATGAAGTGGCGGTGTCGAGCAAGCGATAGCCGACATCGATAGCGTCGCGAACGCTGCGCTCGCACTCGGCGAGGTCGGGAACCTGAAAGACGCCGAATCCAAGGATCGGCATCTCGATCCCGTTGTTCAGGGTGACTGTAGGAACGGTAGTGGTCATCTTCTTTTCCTTTGTCCGAAGCTGGCGTGAGGCATTTGCAGTCCCGTTAAATTACCTGGTCTGGACCGTCCTCCACAGCGAAGCCGCGTTATGATGACGGAATATAGCTCTTGCCCACCATGTCGATTAGGGCCAGTAATCGGGATGACGCTATAAGGATGTCTAATGAATGCCGCAGGAGAACTTCAACGATCTGGTCGCTTTCGTAACGGTCGCGCGCGAGGAAAGCTTTACGCGGGCGGCCGTGAAGCTCGGAGTTTCGCAGTCTGCGCTCAGCCAGACCGTCCGAGGTCTAGAAGAGCGCTTGGGACTGCGTCTGCTGACGCGAACGACGCGCCGCGTGTCGCCGACCGCGGCGGGCGAACGACTTCTCCAAACGGCAGGTCCGCGGTTTGAGGAAATCCAGGCGGAGCTTGCGGCGCTCAGCGAGATGCGAGACAAGCCGGCGGGAACGGTCAGGATCACAGCAGGCGAGCACGCCGCGATCTCGGTCCTTGCACCTGCTCTCGAGAAGTTTCTGCCAGACAATCCCGATGTCAACGTCGAGATCACTGTCGACTACGGCCTGACCGACATCGTTGCCGAGCGCTACGATGCGGGGGTCCGGCTCGGCGAGCAGATCGCCAAGGACATGATCGCGGTCAAGATCGGTCCCGAGATGCGCATGGCCGTCGTCGGCGCTCCGTCGTATTTCCGCCAGCACCTTTGGCCGGAAGTCCCGGAGGACCTGACAGCCCACAACTGTATCCAGATCCGCATGCCGACCTACGGCAACATCCTGCCCTGGGAATTCGAGAAGGATGGCCACGAGCTTAAGGTCAGGGTCGAGGGGCAGATGGTGTTCAACAACATCGCGATGCGTCTCGATGCGGTAAGACGCGGTATTGGTCTTGCCTACATGCCCGATGACCTTGTGGAGGAAGACATTGCCAACGGAAAACTGATCCGAGTTCTTGAAGACTGGTGCGCTCCGTTCCCCGGTTATCACCTGTACTATCCGAACCGACGTCACGCTTCGCCCGCATTCGCCCTCGTCGTCGAAGCCCTCCGGTATCGGGGATAAGCGTAATCAACGGAACGTGATTAAGAAGTCAAGCTAATACGTTCAATCGGAAATGGGTCCCTAATCATCTGAATGCTGCTCGGTTAGCCTCCTTCCAACTTCATGTTGCAAGGCAGGTCCACCGAACATGTTCGCCAGAACCTTCTCCGCCATCGCTCTCTCCGCACTCATCCTCTCATCAGGTGCGGCTTACGCCCAAGCGGTCTCCAAGCCGGAGCCGCTCACGATTATAGAGCAGGGCAGCTTCGCTGTTGGCGGCACGGTATCGAGCACGCCGGGAACCTACAACAACAACGCCCCGACTGCTGCAGGCCAGACACTGCATGGCGACCATGCCTACGTCTTCTACCAGGTGCCGCAGACCCCGAAGGCACTGCCGATCGTGATGCTGCACGGCGCTTACCAATCGGCCCGGAGCTGGGAAACGACCCCGGACGGTCGCGAGGGGTTCCAGAACATTTTTCTGCGCCGTGGATTCCCCGTCTATCTCGTCGATCAGCCGCGCCGTGGCCGTGCGGGGAACAGCACCGTTGCGACGACGATCGAGCCGACTCCCTACGATCAGCTTTTCTTTGACCAGTTCCGCATCGGCAAGTGGCCGAATTACTTCGCAAACGTCCAGTTCTCCGGAGAACCCGCAGCCCTCGATCAGTTCCTGCGTGCCGTCACGCCGAATACCGGACCTTACGATGCCGCAGTCATTTCGGATGCGATGTCGGCACTGTTCGACAAGACCGGTCCCGGCATCCTCTTTACCCATTCGCAGGCCGGCGGTCCCGGTTGGCTGACGGCGATCAAGAACCCCAACGTCAAGGGCATCGTTGCCCTTGAGCCGGGCAGCGGGTTCATTTTTCCGGAAGGCGAGGTTCCGGCCGACATGCCAAGTGCCGCCGGAACGCTCAAGGGCGAGGCCGTACCCACCGCCGATTTCGAGAAACTGACCAAGCTGCCGATCGTCATCTACTACGGCGACAATTTCCCCGTCGAGCCGACCGCCGAGCGCGGGCAGGACAATTGGCGTGTGCGCCTGGCGATGGCGAAGCTCTGGGTCGGCACGGTCAACAAGCACGGCGGCGATGCGACGCTTGTCCATCTCCCGGATGTCGGGATCAGGGGAGGCACCCACTTCCTGATGTCGGACCTGAACAACGTCGAGATCGCCGATCAGATCTCGAAGTTCCTCGCTGACAAGAAGCTCGACTGAACATTCTGCAGGTGGTCCCCGAGGCGGCCGGCAGAAAAGTGCAAGGAGGTCTCGATGACCGAAGAAATCTTCAACGCAAGAAGACGCGAATTCCTGGGAGCATCCGCTCTCATCGTCTCCGGTGCGATCTTAGGAGTGTCCCCAATGACAACCAAAGCTGTCGCCGCCGACTATAAACAGAACCCGTTCACGCTCGTCTACGAAGGCGCCATTACCAAGAACGAGCCCGGCAAGGTGAACATCCACCCCGTGAACTACAAGCTCAACGGGCTCAATATCGTCGCCAACGTCTACACGCCGGCGACCTACGATCCCGCACGTAAGTATCCCACTATCGTGTTGGCACACCCGAACGGCGGTGTGAAGGAGCAGACGACAGGCCTCTACGCCCAGCGGCTGGCAGAACAAGGCTTCATCACGATCACGGCCGATGCCGCCTATCAGGGTGGAAGCGGCGGCGCGCCACGCAGCACCGACAAGCCGCAGTTCCGTATCGAAGACATCCACGGAATGGCGGATTTCATCAGCGGTTTCCCAGGTGTCGACACCGCCCGTCTCGGTCTGTTCGGTATCTGCGGCGGCGGTGGCTATTCGCTGGCGGCGGCCAAGACCGACAAGCGCTTCAAGGCCGTGGCGACACTCAGCATGTTTAACTCCGGGCGCGTCCGCCGCAACGGTTTTGAGGACAGCCAGATGGACACCATTCAGCAGCGCCTGCAGCAAGCATCAACGGCCCGAGCCCAAGAAGCGGCTGGCGGTGTAGTGCTCTATTCAGGGGATGCCGATCTGACGGACGCGCAGATCGCTGCTCTGCCCTTTGACCTCTATCGCGAGGGATATGAGTATTACTGGCGCACCCACGCTCATCCAGGTTCCACCTTTCGTTACACCACAAGCAGCCTGATGGATCTGATGCGCTGGGACGCGACCGACGAGATCGCGCTCATTGACGTGCCACTGCTCATGATCGCAGGCAGCAAGGCGGACACGCTCTACATGACCGAGGACGCCTTCTCCAAAGCGACTGGCACGAAGGACAAGGAACTCTTCAAGATCGAGGGTGCGAAGCACATCGAGACCTACTGGGTTCCCCAATATGTCGAGGCGACTTTGTCCAGACTGACGCCCTTCTTCGATCGGCACCTGGCTTCCGCGTAAGAACCCTTCCGAACGACCGCCCCGCGTGCCCCGCAGCCCTTAGGCCCAGCCGACTTCCTGGGGGCGACAGCATATCGAGAGGAACAAACTTGCAAAAACTCATCTCAGGAATCCTTGGCGCCGCCATCGTCTTCGGAGCCGGATTGGAGGTAACCATGGCGCAGGACGCAGGATCGAACCGTGAATCCGCGAAGTCCCGCACCCAGCAACTGATGGGCGACATCGCGCCGAAACTGGCGGAGCTGACGGATGACGTCCTCTACGCCGACATCTGGGAACGTCCGCAGCTCTCCCAGCGTGACCGCAGCCTGATGACGGTCAGCGCGCTGATCGCACTCAATCGACCCGATCAGCTCAGGGCGCATCTCGTCCGAGCAAAGGCGAATGGCCTCAGCGAGGAGCAGCTCGTTGAGACGATCACCCACATGGCCTTCTATTCCGGCTGGCCTAGTGCGGTGTCTGCGCTTGCCATCGCCAAGGACGTTTTCGCGGAGAATTAGAATGACCACCAAGTCTCTGATCACAGCCGCCATGGCGCTCGGTGCCACCACTGCCTTCGCCGAACCTGAGCGCAAGGTTTCTGTGATGCGTGCGAGCTCGCAGGAGGCGACGGCCGGCGCGCCAGAACACTTCACCGGTTCCGTGAAAGTGCAGTCTCGCTTCCAGGCGACTCCACCAGCCCGTTCCGGAGGAGGACTGGTGGCCTTCGAACCCGCCGCCCGCACCGCCTGGCACACCCACCCGTTGGGCCAGACCCTGATCGTCACGGACGGTGCAGGACTGGTCCAGCACTGGGGAGGCGACATTCAGGAGATTGGACCCGGCGACGTCGTCTGGATACCGCCGGGCGTCAAGCACTGGCACGGAGCCGCTTCCGAACAACGCATGTCACATATCGCCATCGCCGAATCCCTGGACGGCAAGACCGTCGACTGGATGGAGCACGTCAGCGACGAACAATACGGACAGAACAGCGGAGATGTCGGTGAGTAGTATTCTGAGAGCTTTCGGTGCTGCCACAGTCGTGGCCACCAGCGTCTTGCTGGTCGGCATACAGGTTCAGGCCGAACCGACGCGCGCGACGATGCCCGATATCGACAAGCTCGTTCAATACACGACGGTGACCCGTGGCGAAGTCACCGAACATATCATGACGACCCGCGAAGCCATCGAGGCGGTCAAAGCCGGGGAGCCGATTCCGAATGGCACCCAAGTCGCGCTGGTCGATTACCGCGACGGTGAGGTTTTTCGCTACTTCATCATGGAAAAGGGGGAGAACTGGGGACAGGACTACGACGAGAGCCGTCGCACCGCCGACTGGCAGTTCCAGTGGTTCAAGCCGGACGGCACGATCAACATGGACGAGAACACTGCACGCTGTCAGCGGTGCCATACATCACGGTCGGACAGGGAGTTCCTCTACACGTTCAACGACATGCGTCGGTTCGAGTTCGAATGAAAGCGCTCCAAGCAAATAGGTCGGGAGGCACGGAGTGACGACTGTGTTCCGCGTTCGCCTCCTTCTTGATCTTATTACCGTCGGGCTGATCATTACATGTCTCGCCTACTGGTGGCTCGACAACCTGTCCCACGAAGTCTTTGGAACGGCGCTGTTCGCGTTGGTACTCGGCCACAACGCGTTCAACAGGCGTTGGTATCGAAACGTTCGAAAGAGCAGGCGTGATCCTGTCCGGACATTCAACATCTTCACGATCATCTGCCTGGCGATCGCGATGCTTGTCATGTTTGCGACGAGCCTGCTGATCTCGCGTGATCTCTTCGCGTTCGCTTCGTTGGATGGGGCGTTTGCAGTCCGGGAGATCCACATGTTCGCAGGATACTGGACGTTGTTGATCGTCGCGATCCATCTGGGAACACGCTGGATGGTCGTGATGAACACGTTCCGCTCGATGTTGGGTCTTTCCTCCCCGAGTGCCGCCCGCACTATAGTTCTTCGGGCGGCTGCCGTGGCCATTGCGATTTGGGGCGTGAGAAGTTCACTCGAGATGGCGTTCGGTTCGAAACTGATGCTGACCTACTCGCTCGATATGTGGGATTTCAATGAAAACACAGTCGGCTTTTTCATGAACTACGCATCGATCGTCGGGCTTTACGCAGCGCTGGTCCACTACGGTCTTGGCTTGCTGGGAGCGGTCAGAGCAAGTGGGCGCGAAAACCGCCAACGTGGGTGAGCGGGATGACCGCTAATGCCGCGGAGCTGCCAACTTGCCTAGTTGGTCGAATGTCCGCGTCCGGCCAGCAACTGCCGACTTGAGGGTGCAGTGCTGCGTTCCGGACTTCGCATGAGGGTCAGAGAGAGCCGTTCTTCCACGGAGCCCTGTGCCCGGCTTGTTGCGACGATGTTCGCCTTCTGGGCCAAGAAGATGGTGTTGTCTAATCGCTCGGCATAGATCAAGCTCTTTTTGACATGCTCAGCAACGGTCGGCCGCATCGCTCATCAGGGAGCGCTTGAGGCGCTTTACCTCGAGCGGAATAACGAGATGTGGTCGCCAAGATCGGAGTAAAGCGCAGGATCATCCGGACGCCTCGCGAGCGCTGCGGCGATTTCCTGGTTTAACTCAATCTCTTCAACCGTCCCGTCAGATCCGAGGTGGATACTTTGGCGACATTTCTTCAGATTTGATGCGGTGCCTCTGGAAGATTTGTGATGCCTGGCTGTACCGGGATGGGCATTTTAGCCCCCGAACCATGGTTTGAGCGCCCTGGAGCGCGGCACGCCATTCGGCCGGGACGAGCATTTGATGCCATCGTAGTTCTCGGTTGGGGCATCTATGTTGAAACGCCCTGTTCGAAAATGGCCCTGCCGGCGTGATTTTGATCGACGTCAAAGAGGAACTTGCACCATTATGTGATTGTTAAGGGAGGCACTGCCACGCCACTGAAAAGGACGAGACTGCCGCCCGCGCCTGAACTGCTTATCCTACACTTGCCGGTGGACAGATATGAGTGATTTTACGCGATACTACATGTGCTCGACCCGACTTCATATTAGCAATCACTAAGCTTGCCGTAATTTGGAGTTGTCTGTGCAACGCACCGGCCACAGGGACGCCAAGCTCTTCAGGTGGCGCGCGGTGGAATTTTTTGATTGGCGGGCGTGCCGGCGCGCAGGAGACGTGGCTATCCTGCACCGACGCGAAGGACCGGAACATCGGCTCATGCCAAAGGACAAGCCGACAAACCTGAGGGGAACCGCAATGAGGATCCCATATGCCGCTGCTTCGGCGATGGTTGCCCTCAATGTGACTCAGGGCGATGCGGCTACCTTGATTACAATTTCAATCGGGAGGCTTCCATGTTCAGCAACATCCTCATACCTACCGATGGCTCACCGCTCGCGACTCTGGCCGTGGATGCCGCCATCACGTTCGCAAAGGAAGTGGGCGCCAAAATCACCGTCTTTATCGTGACGGAGCCTTTTCACCTCGTTTCTCTGGATGCGGAGCAACTTAGCAACACCCGGGCGCAATATGAGGCGCTCTCCGAGGTGCACGCTGTAGAGACGCTTCGTGCCGCTCGGACAAAGGCCGAGGCGGTCGGCGTTCGCTGCGTCACCGATCAAGCCAGCGCGCGCGAGGTTTACCTTGAGATCATCAGAAAAGCGCAAGATATCGGCGCCGATCTGATCATCATGGCTTCGCACGGCCGCGGTGGTGTCGGCGCCTTGATCATCGGCAGCGTCGCCGCCAAGGTTCTTACGCATTCGACCATCCCCGTCCTGATTTACAGAAAATAGCACGAAGACAGAGACAAGTTCGTTCGGAGTTCGGCATGCTGGCGAGCGCACTTTCTGGGTTGGTTTTGTCATCCTTGCAACAGCAGCGGCAGGGCGGCACCGATACCGAAGGTAAGTATCGTTGTGCTAACAGTCGAGAGGTTCTCTCCTCTCGACGCCAGGACCGAGGCCGAGCACAGAGTAGGGCCGACAAAAGGAATACAAAAGGCTCCGGGGTTCCAGCGCGTTCAGGTGATGCGCAGATGCGGGAGGAGTTCGTTGCCGACGTCATCCGCATGACCGATGCGCCGGAGTTGCCAGGAGCGTCGAACGAGCAAGGGAGTCACACCGCTACCACCGTCACGCTCGCAGCAGTTCAGTCCTGACGATCCACTGGAGAATCTAACCGAAAGTGCATCATGCCGATTTTGATGGTGTAGAACGGCCCTCCGAGCCGTCGCCGACGATGACTATGATGGTGGTCGAATGTTTCGACACCGGGGGAGATCACACCGAAGTCTTCACCGCGCAGCTCGAGGCCGCCCGATCGGCACGCGACGCAGTACCTCGATCTCGAGCGCAATCCGATTGTCGGTCGTCCTGCTGATAAGTACAGTGTGGTTTCAACAACCCGTCCGAAGCGAGCACAGTCGACGGCGGAAACTTGGAAGGAAACGTCCGCCGCCATCGTCGCGAGACCAGAACCTTGGTGGTCATGAGCCCATTTTACGGTGCGAGTTGGGCTTAACCGCTCGCTGGCATTGACGCGAACGGACCGCGGTCGATCTGTCAATCGACGCGATGAGTTAGGGGAGATCGCAATGCGGATAACGATCGTCTTAATGATTGCCGGCATCATTGCAACGGTTCCGACGGTCCAGGCACAGGACATCAAGCAGGGGCGCCAACTCGCGCTTGAGGTCTGTGCTGCCTGTCACGCCGTCCTCGCCGATCAATCGCAGTCGCCGATTGCGGAAGCGCCGAGCTTCGAGACAGTTGCTGCGACACCGGGAATGACCGCAGCGGCACTTAACGTTTGGCTCACGGCCCAGGACCATCCGACCATGCCGAACATAGTACTCTCGCAGACCGATGTTCAGGACATCTCGGCCTATATACTCAGCTTGGGGGAATAGGGACTTGCACATTGATGACCGTGAAGCAGCGGTACCCGCCGGCCAGCAACGCTCGCCAATGTATTTTCACTCCTTTCGTCACAAACGAGAGTCTGGCTCCGCCGATCAAGTTCAGGTAGACCCTGTCAAGGAGGTTAGGCCGCTCGCCGATCAGGCAATCGCTTGCCGGCGCAGAGGCGAATGAAGCAGAGTGTCAGCCTACTGCGAGCGAAACTGAGTCGGTCGTTTTCGGCACCCCCACTGCTCCGCAACGGGAGTAGTGGGGCGAGGCTACCCGCATCGACCCGATATTTTATACGCTGCCTGGGGGAATGCATAACGAGTTCCTATCCGTGTGAACATTTGGTTATCTTCGACAATCGTCGCGGGCCTCTTCATCAGGCCGTCTCTGTGCACGCCTTATTTGCTGCGCCTCTCAGCAAACATCCGGAGAGAACGACGTTGGTCGATTGTTGCAGCCACGCTCATATCCGTTGGGTTGCCATGGGTTGCTGCCAGGACTCGATTCGAGAAACGCGAGTTCCCGGTCACCTCGGGCCCGAGCCAATCGGGGAGCACAGGGTTGTCGGCGTGGTCCAACAATTCAACTTCTGCAATGACGAGGCCGCGATGCCGGCCGGAATAGACGTCCACCTCCCAGGTGTGGCCTTGATGTTCCACTTCGAAGCGCGTTTTTTCGATGGCGCCTTGAGCGTACTGAAACATCTCCTTCGCGTCGGCGTAGGGGATGACGTATTCGAACTCCTCGCGTCTGCCTTGACCGCTTCTAATTTTCACCGTCAACTTAGCGGTCTGTGCATCAATCGTCCTAACCCGCACGGTTCGGTTTTTCGTCGCCACAAGATAGGCTTGCCGCAACACAGACCCTTCTGAAGCCTCCTCCCGCCAGCGATCGTCAAGCACCAGGAACTTTCGCTCAATTTCTGCGGTCATGGCTGCCTCATTGATTGAAGGTGCCGTTACGTTGGCTCCAGATTTACGGAGCTTGCTTATCTCCACTTCAACATTGCGCGTTCGTTGGCCTTCCGCATTGATCCCCGTCAATATGGTCTTGATCCGCAAGATCAGACGGCTGGTCGGTTGTCTGGTCGCGACACCACAGTCTACAGGGACGGATGTGCCCCGGCGGGCTTTCTAACGTGACGACGAGCACTTTCTCTCTGCCTGTGTGGGAAGAGCATTGAGTTTTTAGCAGTGGCAGCGGTTGGTCGGGGGTGATCGTCACAGGCGTCGCGCGGCCGATGTCGCGAAACAGAGACATTTGTTCATGGCCGCTGAGCAAATCAGAGAGGTCGACGGCTGGTGGTCTGTCGTGGCAACCGTAGCCCCTGAGCGGCCTCGTCTTTTACGTGACAGATAGCGAAAGATGGCGTTCCCGAAAGGGCGATTGTTGGATATACGTCGAGTTTCGCGTCACGCAACTGTCTACAAGACTCGTGGTGTTCGAGAACTCGTTCGTCAAGGTCATCTAAAAATGGCTCGGCGCCCGGTCCAGAAAGAAGCCAACATCGCCTGGGACGCCACCTGGGAAGTCGACGCCGTCACTGTGCGAAACTATTGCCCCGCGACTGACCGGACTGAAGGTGGGCGCCTTACTCGGCGCGCTACGCTTGTTTATATGACGTTTGGAACATATCGACGCACATGCGGACTTTCGACATAGTCGTCAGGTCGCTTCTGACGTTTCCCCAATTCCGGTTCAACGAACTTCACCTTGTCGTAGGGGATGACGGAAAGGATGTGCGAGATACAGTTGATGCGCGCCCGCTTCTTGTCGTCGGATCGAACAATCCACCACGGGGCGTATTCCGTGTCAGTCATCCGGATCATCTCATCGTAGGCAATGCTGTAGTCCCACCAGCGTTGATAGGATTCGACGTCCATTGGACTGAGCTTCCATTGACGAAGCGGGTCGCCGATGCGCTGACGGAACCGCCGCTCTTGTTCGTCCTCGCTGACATCCAGGAAGTACTTGAGAAGTATGATCCCGCTCTCGACGATGGCAGCTTCGAAACGCGGAGCGAGCTCGAGAAAGCGCCGTGCCATCTCTTCACTGCAGAAGCCCATGACACGTTCGACCCCTGGGCGGTTGTACCAGGAACGATCGAATATCACGACTTCGCCGGCGGCCGGCAGGTGCGGTATGTAGCGCTGCATGTAAATCTGGCTCTTCTCCCGATCGGTCGGCGCCGGCAGGGCAACGACGCGGAATACGCGTGGGCTGACGCGCTCGGTAATGCGTTTGATCACCCCTCCTTTTCCCGCTGCATCGCGCCCCTCGAAAATGATAACAACGCGTGCTTTTGACTTCTTCACCCAAGCCTGCAGATGTGCGATCTCTACCTGTAACCGAAGCAGTTCCTTCCCATAATCGACAGCGGCTGCATAGCCCATCACTTCGCCGGAAGTCGCGTTCTCGAGTTTTTCGCGCACTGCCCGGCCGTCTTTCTTCGACCTGTCTTTGTTCTTTCCTTTGCCGTTCTTTGACATGGTTCCATTTCCTCCTTTGACGTGATCCTGTCGCGCAGTCGCTTGACAGGCCAGCGGCGTCTGGTGGCGTTAAATTCCTCAACCCTTGCGCGGCGCGAGCCTCATCCGCCCAAGGCTATTGCTATCGCCACCATGACCAGGCCCACCGCAACCATCAAAATCCCAATGCGCAGCGGCGCTCCCGCATGGCGGCCCAGGGCATAACCGGTAACGAATAGCAGTCCGATCGCGATCCCATTGGAAAGACGCAGAGCGTTTGTGGCGTCGCCTATGAAAAAGAAGGGTGCGACGACCGGAATGGTGAGCAGAAAGACGAGCACGAATACAACCAGGGCGCCGGCGAAGTCTTGTGCCCGAACTCGAACTCGCGTTTTGTCGGCGGACAGACTGTTCAGATACAGTCGGATTCGCTCGAGGTCGTCGGCTGAGAGCGCTGGCAGGACCAGAGATGGGGGCGCCTGCAATGACCGATCGTGCGATTGATGCGCGGGCTGCCGTCTGAACTGCCTCAACGGTTCTTGTTGAAAGTCGGCGCTCTGCTGTCGAACTCATCAAAAACATCACTGCGTCAATAATCCCCCATGCCAGGTTGCAGCTGAGCGCTCCGATGATCATCGCCTTGATATCCGCGCTGCCAGCATGGGCGACGCCAAGTGAGCCTATGAATGTCATCACCATGATCAAGCCGAAAAGAATCTCAGCTGCGCGGTCGACCGGATTAAGCACGCGCCGGAATGGCGACCCGTTTTGGGGTGTTGCAATGGTATCGATGACCGATTGTCTGCCACCGTCGTTCATTGCGAGCCTCGACCGTCAAAATGGAGGTAAAAAACCATTAGCGTTTTAGCTAAATCTACTATGCCAGCGTCGGTGCGCGCTTAAATTGATCCGCGTCAATGTCCGGTCTGAGTTTTAGAAATATCTTCTTTAGAAACGCCGTCGGTCTCGTGTGTTGCTCGTGAAGCTCATCGCCACAACCGGACAAGGTCGAAATTCACGCCGTCCATCTCGACTGCCAATGCCCGTCCAGCGGTTTCAGTTCAGGAACGAACCAGGCCCTGCCGCTGGGGTCGACAACAATTCAGGTACGTTGAATATGAAGGCAAGTGTGTCCAGTTTTTCGTGTTCCTGGGGTATCTGGATCACCCTTATTGCGGTGGTCGTCCTTTCAGTTATGCCCGACATATCGTTGGGAGCAACCAGTCCATCAGCGGGGGTGACGGACCTGCCGCCTGAAAAAGTGCGACAGTTTCTCGATCTTGCAAACAACCCGGAGGTCAAGGCGTGGCTAGAGGGTAAGGTCGCTGTGCAAGCTCCGGCCGCGGATACTTCGATAGCGGACGCGATCTCCGATTGGGGAGCAGCCGTTAAGGGCCGAGTTGCTGCTGTCGTCGGCGCAATCGATCGAGTGCCAGACGAGATCGCGAATTCTTCTGCAGTATTTGTGCGTGACGTAAACGCGGGCAAGCCCGGCCTGGTTCTCATCATCTTTGTGGCCTTGCTTGCGGTCGGCTTTGGCGCCGAGCGGCTAATTTTGAGTGTGCTCGCCAGCCGCAACACAGACGGGTCGAGCGTGGACCCGGTACAGGCGGCGATGTCGCACGCCGTCGCTCTGGTCACCTTTTCCCTGGCAACCATTGTTCTTTACCTGTTGTTCGATTGGCCCCCCCTGCTTCGCAAGACGATCCTGCTGCTGCTTGTCGCGTTCATAATGTTTCGATTGATCCACGGCATCGCCCGATTGCTGCTGGCTTTTGACGGCGTTGACAAAGAACCTGAAAATCAGTCATCCGTCTCTCAAGTCGATACCGTAGCTCGGTTCTGGCTTCGCCGTATCGATCTCGTCGCCGGTCTGACATTGGCCGGCTGGGTCGTTGTGAACGTGATGTCCTCCTTGGGTTTTTCCGCGGAGGTTACAAAGCTTGCCGCATTCGTGCTCGGGTTAGGCATCCTTGGGATCGGGATCGAGGTGGTTTGGCGGCGGCCAAGGGTGACTACCTCCGTCATCGTGCGATCTCTGCTGTCTGTATACATGGTCCTACTCTGGCTTGCGTGGGTCGGTGGTCTTCTCGGGCTGCTGTTTGTGGGTATCTATTCCCTGGTTTTACCAGGCGTTATCCGCAGCGTCGGCAATTTGGCCCAAGCCCTGGCAAGCCGAGCGCAATTGAGTGGGGCTTTCGGGGTCTTGTTGAACGTGGTGATCGTCAGGGGCGCGCGTGCGCTGGTGATCGCCGCAGCTGTGGCGTGGCTTGCCTATGCCTGGCGATTCAGTGCGGCAGCTCTGGCCGGTAGCGAGATCGGCAAGGTTGTGGTCAATGGCGCATCGAACGCAATCGTCATCCTGCTCGTGGCCGACTTGTTTTGGCAGTCGTCCAAGGCGCTCATCGCCTACCGCATGGACCTTGCGGAGCATTCAAGCGATACCGGAGACAATCTGACCCGAAGCAACAGGTTGCGGACCTTGCTCCCTATTTTTCGCAATACGTTGGCGGTCCTGATCGGCGTTATCGCCATATTGACAATCTTGTCTGGCTTGGGCGTGCAGATTGCGCCCTTGCTTGCCGGCGCCGGCATATTTGGTGTTGCCATCGGCTTTGGCTCGCAGACCCTGGTAAAGGACGTCCTCAGCGGGGTCTTCTACATGCTGGACGACGCCTTCCGCGTTGGCGAGTACATCCAAAGCGGCAGCTACAAGGGAACTGTCGAGTCGTTTAGTCTGCGATCCGTACGTTTGAGGCATCACCGCGGACCTATCTTCACCGTCCCGTTCGGAGAACTTGGCGCGGTCGAGAATATGAGCCGAGACTGGGTGATCGACAAAATGACGATCAACGTCACTTACGATTCCGACATCGAGCTGGCTCGCAAGCTCATAAAGAAGATCGGTCAGGAATTGGCCGCGGACCCGGAATTCGCGGCAGACACGTTGCAGCCCTTGAAAATGCAGGGCGTCGATAGCTTCGGGGATTTCGCGATCGTCCTGAGGCTCAAACTCATGACCAAGCCCAACGCGCAGTTTGCCATCAAGCGGCGCGCTTTCATGATGATCAAGAAGGTCTTCGATGAAAATGGCATCAAGATCGCCGTGCCTACGGTCCATGTGGAAGGAAGTGGCGAATCTGCGGCTGCGGCCGCCCATCAGGTTCAGCAGTCGGCAAAAGCGGCACAGGTTGCCGAGGCGGCGGGCCAAGCCGTGGCCTGAGTACGTTCGTCAATCTCGTGCGTAACCGCCGCCGGAGGCTCGTCGGTCCAAGGGAGGCCATGTCAAAAGATGAGCTGGAACAAGTTATATGCTCTCAAGAGCTACATGCGTGCCTCCTTGTGGATCATCCCATTTTTTGCGCTCATCGCGCAGCAGGCCTTTTTTCGCGCAGTTCTCACTTCCGAGAAATGGATACCGTGGATCCCGCCTTGGCCCTTGGGGGTCGATGGCACGGTTGCTGCAATGCAGGCGATTGTAAGCCTGGCGCTTTCGTTTCTCGTTTTCACATTCGGCTCACTGCTTGTGGCGATACAAATAGCCAGCGGACAGCTAACGCCGCGGATCATCGCGACCACGCTGCTGCGAGATAATGTTATCCGGTTTACCGTGGGCTTGTTCATCTTTACGCTGCTGTTTGCCATCGGCGCCATAAGCCGCGTGAATACGTCGGCTCCGGCCTCTATAATATGGATCTCGGCAGCCCTTGGCGTTCTGTCGCTGGCAGCATTTCTTTACTTGATCGATTATTCTGCTCGTTTGTTGCGCCCCGTCAGCATCATCCATAATGTCGCCGAGCAAGGTTTCGCCGTCATTGAAGGTGTATATCCGGAGAGCTGGAAGGAAACCGACGGGCAGCATCAGGCCCGTGACACATTTGGAAAGCCGGACAGGCTCGTCTTGCATTCTGGTTCGTCAGATATCATCCTTGCAGTGGACGTCAAATACTTGCTGAACCGAGCAATCCGGGCAGACGGTGTAATTGAGCTTGCGGCACGTGTCGGTGACTTTGTTGCCTATGGCCAACCGTTGTTCCGACTCTATGGTGGCGCCGGGCAGATCCCCGTCCATGAGTTATGCGGTACCGTCGCATTTGGGCGTGAGCGAACCATCGAGCAGGACCCGACTTTCGCCTTCAGGGTGATCGTCGATATCGCTACGAAGGCGCTTTCAAAGGCGATCAACGACGCAACGACAGCCGTGCTGGCAATCGACCAATTGCATAGGCTATTGGGGAGCGTCGGGGGGCGGGATCTGCGTAATGAGCGTCTTTGCGATGACGGCGGGCGTTTGCGTGTCGTGTACCCAACACCGGACTGGGAAGACTTCGTACAGCTCACGTGTCGCGAAATTAGGATCTATGGAGCCGATAATCTTCAGATTGCGCGGAGGCTTCGTGCCATGATCGACAATCTCGAAGACGTGTTGCCCGAGAGCCGGAAACAAGCGTTGCGGGCTGAACGCGATCTGCTCAATCGGATGATCGACAAGGCATACCTATTGCCCGAGGACGCTGCCTTGGCACGTATCGCCGACACGCAAGGGCTCGGTGGCTCAGCGGAGTCGTGAATGCCTGCGGCGAGGACGGCTCAAAGCCGTCGCTACTAGTGAATTCTTACCACTCCAACATTCTAAAGCTGTGTAAAATGATCTGAAGACCGAGGGCTGCTTGGGTGACGCCAAGCACCACAGCCAAGACCTGAAGCGAAGTTCCGACCCATTTTAGTATGAAATCTGCGAATAGCATCGCGAGCCAATCGAGCCCGAGTATCAACAGTACGATGGCGGTCACGGTGAGGCCCTCGGTTTGGCGATTGCCTGCGAGCGTCGCAAAGACGATGACCGCTGCGATCCCGTAAGGTGTGACGATCGTTGGAAAAGCCAGTGGCGAAAAGGCCAGTTTCAGATCTGGCGCACGGTCGGGTGCCGAAGTGTGATCCGTTAGATTTGCTGATTGCTGCAGTATGGTTCGCAGCGCCACCAGAAAAAGGACAATGCCTCCAGTCATGGCCAGCACCGGTAGTGAAATTTCAAAGTTCTCGAGCATCGTCCGCCCAAGAAGGCCAGCTACCGCCAGGGCGCCGGCCGAAAAAAATATTGCTCTTTGAGCGACCTGACGTCGAACCGTAGGATCCCAATATTTGGTTATTGCCATAAACGGCATCAAGATCTTGATCGGACCCAGCATCAGAAAAAGCATGAAGAAGACTTTTCGCGCGCCGAACTCGGCCTCAGGCATCGCTGCACTAACCGGCGCTTGTGCGAAAGACTGAACTGGACAGACCACCAACAACAGCAGCAGCGTGGTGATTAGACCGTTTGGAAAACGAGAATCGTGCGGCCTACAGAACGCTCTAGACGAGCAAGTCTTGTGGGTGCTTGATATCGCAAGCTTCGCAGTGATTGTCCGCAGCCATGTTGTCATCGAACATTCTCCGGTTAAGGATCATTGGCATTGTCCCGGAAGCCGAGCGTGACAGGGCTTCCGGGTGCCGCATCCCGTCGTACGGCTCCTATAGCCCCAGAACGACGCCGGATCGGGTCACGGCCAACCTCAAGAGGTGCCGTGCGTCCTGGTGGGTGGCATCTCCGAGAGGGGGATTCCGCAGCTTTTTTGCATGGCTTTCCAACCATTGGGTGATTGATCGTTCCAGTCTGCCCACGTTCGAGGCGTCAATCGAAGCACGTTTCGCCCGTGTCACCGGGCGAAAACATTATCTTGGTCAAAGAACGCGGTGCTGGTCGCCGTTTCTGCCGCATCACCCGGTTTGATTGGGGCTGCGATTTCAACGCGATTGGCAAGAATGCTTTGTTTGCGAAGCACTCCGTACATGCGCTTCATAATCACAGAGATATCGCGTATTGCCATGTGCGAAGATGTTGCCGTTACTTCTGTAGAAGGCACGGAGCATACTACCGCATCCACCTTCCCAAAAACCCGGGTTGCTGTGTTGCACAAGGTCTCCAAGTGTGAAACATCGAAAATGTCTGCAAACAATGCGATAGCTATTCCTCCGCTTGCTTCAATGCCGCTGATGACCTCGTTCACGGCCGTCGTGTTGCCTTTAAACGGGATAATAATGTTGACATCGGAGCCCCCAAGTCGCATCGCGATGTAGGCGCCCCGCTTCTGATCGCCAAGTACAATGATCGTTTTGCGTTCCTTGACCCGCATAATTTCGTTCCTCTAAGGTCACGGCGGCCCGCTTCGCACCCAAGGACATCCAAGCAGAATCGCAACCGCTCACTCGGGGATGAAGTTTGCCATGAGCTGGGGGCGTCTAAACTGGTCATTCCCATAGTTATTTTATCAGCTGAAGGGTCGCTGGGATTTGATGCTGCGCAAACTTGCGTCGGACCAGAGATCTTTGGTGAATGTCCAGCTTGCACCGAATCCTGCCTCAAGCCCGAAAGCGCTTTATGGCGACCAAGGCATCGTGCGCTATCGCCGTGTGGGGCAGAAGCCTCTTCTTGTAAGCGCCGGGCTGGGGAGTTCTTCTGCAAGCGCTGTGTCTGAGAGTTTAAGAGCCGACAGCATATCGGAACGGGTGGTAACGTCACTTAGACGGCCGAGGTAGTAGGCTCCCGAACCTTTGCCCAAAATCGCTGGCGTCCGCCAATTGCTTGGTCTGTGCTTTAGCGTTGACGCAGATCCTTGCGGATGAGGATGAGGGTCGGATCATCCGCATAGGGAACTGCAACGAAACCCTGTTCCCTCTCCACTTCGATTGCCTCATGGTTTGCGCGGCTTTCGAGCGATTCGAGGGACTTGGCGCCCGCGGCTTCCGCAAAGCGGGCGACATGGCGCAGCAATTCCCAGGCGACACCCTTGTGTTTGTGTTCGGCACGTACGGAGATCGCGACTTCCGCTCTCTCCGTCGACGCGTCACACGCTACAATGGCGGTGGCGATGATCATCTCACTATCCTCGCCAAAAGCGAGAAAGTTCTCGGTCGAGCGGTGATCGACCTTAGTCATAGAGAGAAGACGCTCGCGGCTAACTTCTCGAATTCCGCCCAGAAAGCGGAAGCGCATGTCTTGCGGAGTTACATGGGTGAAGAAATCTGCCAGGAGTACATCGTCTTCCGGACGGACGGAACGAAGGTGAAGGACAAGACCGCTGCGCGTGAGTAGATTGCAGCTCCAGACGTCGGTTGAGGATGAGGCCTCGGTGCGCGGTTCTGTGGCGTCGCGCGCGCGAAGAGGTTGCGCAGCGTCCGTCTCGATTATCACTTTCAAAGCTTTCGTGCTCGCAGCGTTGGCAAAAGTCTCATAGGCATCAGCAATCTGCCTGAGGTTGAAACGATGCGTGATCAGTTTTTTTGGGTCTATTTTTCCCGATTGCACGGTCTTTAGCAGCAACGGTGTCGTTACCGCATCCACCAGCCGTGTGGTGATGGCAATGTTGCGCGACCATAGCTTTTCCAGATGCAGGTCGGCCTTGACGCCGTGGACGCCGATGTTGGCGATTACGCCGCCAGGCGCGACGATCTCCTGACACAGCTCGAAGGTGGCGGGGATCCCAACCGCCTCAATCGCGGTGTCGACGCCCTTGCCTCCAGTCTGTGCCAGCACCTGTCGAGAGGCGTCCCCGCCGCCCGCCTGGATCGTCTGCGTCGCACCGAAACGTTTCGCCACGTTGAGCCGGTTCTCGTCGAGATCAATCATGATGAGGTCGGCTGGAGAGTAGAGCTGCGCCGTCAGCAACGCGGCCAGTCCGATTGGGCCGGAACCGACGATGGCAACTGACCCGCCAGGCTGCACCTTGCCGTTCAGCACGCCGCATTCAAAGCCCGTCGGAAGGATGTCGCTCAGCATGACGAGCGCCTCTTCATCTGCGCCTTGCGGGATCGGGTAGAGACTAGTGTCGGCATGGGGGATGCGGACATACTCGGCCTGTGTGCCATCGATCGTGTTGCCGAGAATCCAACCACCGGTGGTGCAGTGAGAGTACATTCCGCGCCGGCAATTGCTGCACTTGCCGCAGGACGAGATGCAGGAAATCAGGACGTGGTCGCCTTTTGCGAACTGGGTCACCCCAGTTCCCGTTTCCACCACGATGCCCACGCCCTCATGGCCGAGGATACGACCGGCTGTGCAGGTTGGAACGTCACCCTTGAGGATATGCAGATCGGTCCCGCAGATCGTGGTCCTCGTGATCTTGACGATGGCGTCGGTCGTCGCAGCGATCGCGGGTATCGGGCGCTCCGTCAGCGACTTGAGTCCCGGTCCTTCATAGACGAGCGCCTTCATCGATTCTCTCCTCCGCAAGGTTCGTTATCTGCCGCGAACATTGGCAATTGTGCACGTGCCTCCGCGAACCTGCTTTGACGCGGGTCAAAGATCGGATGAAGCGTGCGCATTGCACCGGGGGCGGCGCTCGCGCTCATGGCCGATCGGGCCCATTGATCCGCGTCAATGTCTGAGCGAACGAAGCTCGGTAACAATAAGAAGCAAAATCGGTTTTGAATTATCCGGTCGATTGAAGGGCGCGGGATGTGGCAAGAGTCACGGGATTGGAATCGTGATGCGATACAATGACTTTAAGATCGAATCCACGCCCACCCGTTGCGTCGGAATAACGTCGGAGCGCATCTTCCGAACGCGCCGGGGCTTGATGCCAATGTCACTCACCTTGATGCTCGGCATGGTAATGGTGGCTCTTGTTTCCAGGGACTCTGCACAGGCCTCGCACTGCAAGAGCTGGCCGATGCCCGGTTTGAACTGGAGCGGCTGCAATAAGAGCCACCTCATGCTCGAAGGAGCCGATCTGGAGGGCGCAAACCTATCAGGCACTGATTTTAGCCTGACCGATCTTCGTGGTGCCAACTTAACCAGAGCCAATCTTGAGAAGGCGAAGCTCGTGCGAGCTTCGCTCGCCGGGGCCACCGCGAAGACAGCAAACTTTACGCGCGTGGAAGGGCACCGCGCGAGCTTCGTTCGCTTTTCAGCTGAACGTACCTCATTTACCAGCTCCGAATTGCAGCGCGCTGATTTCAGCCTCGCGCGGCTGATCGATGTCGACTTCGAGAAAGCGGAGCTTGGCCGCGCCAGATTCACCGGCGCGAAACTCGAAAACGTTCGATTTTCGCTCGCAAACCTGTCTCGGGTCGACTTTACCGGCACATCGTTCGCGGGATCGACAGCATTCGACCGTGCTGTTCTCTTCCTGACGCGAATTGAGGGAAGCGATTTGTCACGAGCAACCGGTTTGCGGCAATCTCAAATCGACATAGCTTGCGGCGACGCCTCCACGAAACTGCCGCACGGCCTTTTCGCGCCGGCGAGTTGGCCTTGCATGTTCCATTGATACCGTTTGGGCTTTCGAATGTCCCGGGGTGAGCGTGGGCAGCCTATAAGTCACCGCTTCTGTGCGTCCTAATCGTAGTGGCAGCTACGCCGACCACCCGGCTCGTCTCCGCGCCTGAACATGTAACGCTAACTGAAGCGCGGCCGCGGCCAAGCCTGCCCATATCCCGTCTCAATCAGGCGATCGTGTGTGAGCCAAATGCTTCCGACGCAAATCGGGGGCGCCGCCGTCGGGAACGAAACGTCTCGCAACATGGGATTGAGCAGCAAGGTATTGCCACCATTAACCTTTTGCAAGCTAGTTACCTTAGCGCTTCATTCGTGTGGCTTGGTCCCCGAGAACGCATAAAGTGCCACATGCTCGCCACGTCCGCCCAATGGCTCTCGGCTTACCGCGACCCAGGCGCGTTGTTGTCCTGCCTGCATCACGACCGTCTCGGAGGCAAGCAGCGTGGCATCGAAACGTTTGGTAGCCTGTTCTATCTTCGCAGCGACATTGACTGTGTCGCCAAGCACCGTGAACTCAAGGCGATGTTCGTCACCGACAAGTCCGTAATACATCTCGCCGCTGTGGATGCCTATCCCGACGCGGATCGGCGGATCGAATCCGCGCTTGATGTTCCATTGGTCGACGAGCGAAAGAATCCGATGCGCGCACGCTATGGCACGAGCGCAATCATCCTCCCGTGGCTCTGGAATGCCGAAGACTATTAGAGCGCCGTCACCTATGAATTTGTCGATCACACCTTCTGAGGCCTCGGTTGCACGCATGACTCGTCGCCGAAAGGAAGAGATAAAGACGGACAGTCTCGCGGGATCCAGTTTTTCTGCGTAAGCGGTGAACCCGCGTATATCGACAAACAAAATCGCGCCCTGCTGGCGGCGGCCTTGCCGCCACGTAACAACATCATTGTCCCCCACTAATGGCACGATTTCTGCTGGCAGGAAGCGGGCAAGGTTTGCGCGCTTGGCTGTCTCGCGCGCAATACGTATCAGAAGGCGGCGAGAACGCGCCATTGCCAGCGCCGTTACAAGACCCATCAGCAACAGCATAATGGTCCGCATGATATAGGGAGGAAGCGAAAGAAGGCGGCTTACTCCCTGTGTCTCAGCGGGGTTCGCATCGCCTGTCGGGCTAAAGCCAAGCCCAGCTGCAACGCCGACGACCGCGATCATTGTTGCCGCTGTGGCCCACAGTTGAACGATTGGCCTGTATCGAAGCGCGCCGACCGCGAGGAGCAGGGGCACGGCCCAGATAGTTGGTATGGTCACCACCCAGTTGCCCGCCAGGCCGATGTCGTTCAGGGCAAAATAGAGACTGGCTCCTATAATCAATGCGTCGCCGGTAACGAGGGCAAAGGCCATCCAGGGCCTGAAGTGACGTCTGATCACAAGCAGGAATGAAGTGATGCCGAGGGTCAGAAAGGCCGCAACCGTAGTCAGAGCCGTTACGCGTAGTTGCGTCAAGTTGTACTCTTGAGCGAAGCCGGCGGTTTCAGAGGAGACTAGGAAGCCACTCAAAAACAAGGCAAGACCCACTGTGATCCGAACCCATCCGATCGTGTATTCGGCTTCGTTCTCCGATTCCCAGAACGCTCTTTCGACTGCGGAACCCGCCGGGTCAGACCGGTGTGGATCAGAGCGAAATGCTTGTTGAAACTTCCACATGAACATATCTTTCGCAGGGCTCACTTCGCAGCCAGCTGGCTAGAGCGGTCGCCGCCCACATATTAGCTTGGCGGAACCGATTGCGTGAAGGGCGCAACTTGCGGCGAGATGTGCCCGACGAACACAACAGCGAAGGTTGCGGGGTTGGGTTTGTCGCCGCAACTACCATCACCTTTTCCCCAGTGGCCGGTGGGGCCCGACGCAAGCCGAAACGTCGAGCCTCTCTGTTCTGAGGTTCACAAAACGACAACTAGCCGGCACATTGGGCCTGCCGGCGTGATTTTGACCTACGTCAAAGAGGAGCTTGCCAGAGTATGTGATTGCTGAGAGCAGGTAGTGGGTGTATCGCGGAGCTGCCTTGCCGCACGGAGGGGACAGCGATGAAAAACAAATGTCGTCATTGCCTCGAAGGTCGAGCTGCACCACCCTCGACGAAGTGCTGAAGGCAAACGAACGAATGCGCCTCCGCGAAGCCTATCCTTGGGTTGTTTCCTTCGCCTTCTGCCTGCTGCACGGCTTCGGCTTCTCCGGCGCGCTGCAGGAAATCGGCCCTACCGAAATCGGATGTGCAGCTGAGCCTCTTGACCTTCAACATCGGCATCGAAGCCGGCAGAACCTCTTCGTTGCCGCGCCTTTGGGCGGCACTCGCGGTCGTCAGGTCTTCAACCCGGTCTTGCCCGCCGGGTACTGGCCTACGCAGTCGGCACCAGCGCGATGCTCTGGCTTTTTCCTAGGATCGCCAACCTCGCGTTCGATTGCTTCGGTGTTCGCAATTGAAGGTATGACTCGCGGAAGATCGAGGCCCTCAGTCTAGTTTCATTTGTCACGTTTTAGCCTACCCAATCGGAGATCGAAGCATGAGCGAATTTCAGAACAAGGCTGTTCGGCTGACCGTGGCGTGCGGTGGTGCCGCATCGGTGACCAACATTGCGGAATGTCAAAAGAGGTTTCTGGCTGCGGCCCTGGAACTCAACCGCGCGCTTGAGCACAGAACTGATCATCCTGTTGACCGGTCATTGGTGGGAGCAGGAGCTACGAGACGTATCGACCTCATTATTGGTGATCTCATGAAAGAACTGGCGGTTGTCGGCCACCTGTTCGATATCGATATCATGCAAGCCGGACACAATACCCTCGATCGCCGCATGGAAGAGATCAAAGGCGCACTCAACCGGTCCTGATAGCCTCGCCGGTTGGGCTTCCTCTCGTTAATCGCCTTCAAGGGCACGGTAGATTTCCTGTTCCTGGGCAAAGTTCAGTCTCACGACCGCTTCGAGCCCATGAAGCAGCCGTTGGATCTCATAGAGTTGCTTCGGGCTTGGACCAGCAATGTTGATCGCCCGGCGAAGGGAGGTCAGAAGATGTACCTGGCGCTGAATTTCCATGTGGGTGCGGCTCATGCCGGCGAGGGCATGCGATGCGCCGAGTCGCCGGCGAAGCAACGGATACAATACGCAGTCGTCTTGGCGCTCGTGGGGAAGAAGTCGCTCGCGCAACAACGCATCCAAATCGGCCAGGCGCTCGCGGGCTTCCGGTTCAGGCAGATGCTGTATCCGTTCGGTCGTGTGCCTGATCTCGTCGACGACGGACATGAGGTTACGGTGTTCTGCTTCCGAGCTCTTGTTGTGACAGTTGATTAACTCGACCCCATCGGCGAACCGGGTGAGCGAGCGCACGCAGGCCGTTAAGAATGGCGACGACGTCAATCGCCTCCTGAACAAGGGCTCCGTCGACCGGCGCGAGATAACCGAGCGCGGCAGCAACCATCCCGGTAACTGACAACCCCATCCCGACATAGACACTCTGAAGGGCAATGCGCCGGGATCGTTTTGCTATATGGACCGCACTGACAAGACGATCCAATCGGTCAACCAGAATGACGACATCGGCCGCTTCCGTCGACGCTGCGGCGTCCCGGGCGCCCATTGCGACCCCGACATCGGCTGCGGCGAGGGCGGGCGCGTCGTTGATGCCGTCGCCCACCATAATGACTAGCCCGGTCCTCCTCTCCGTCTCAACTAAATGCGCCTTATCTTCCGGCTTCATTTCCGCGACGATGTTGTCGATGCCCAGAAACGCGGCCAGACTTTTAGCGATGCAGCCCGGTCGCCGGTGGCGAGTACAATTCGTCCAATGCCGGCTTCGCGCAACTGCCTGAGAACCGTGCCGGTTTCTTGCCTGACTTCATCGGCGAGGAGGAATGCCCCTGCAAGAATGCCGTCCTCCGCCACTGCGACGGCGACCGTGCCCTCCCTCCTGATCCAGATCTCGATTTCACGCGAGAAATCGGTGTCATCGATGATGGGACGGATGAAGTCCCATCCGCCGACGGCTATCTGCCGCCCCTTGATCCGGCCTGTGATGCCGGAGCCGGAAAACTCCCGCAGTTCGGATGGCGATAGAAGGGTGAGCCCGCGCTCGCGGGCGGCAGGACAACGGCACAGGCGACAACGTGACGGGACGCCTGGTCGATCGAGGCTGCCAACCGTAGAACCTCTTGCGCGGCAAGGTCGTTGCGAACCTTTGTCTCCAAGAGCTGGGCCCGGCCGTCTGTTACCGTCCCTGTCTTGTCGAGCATCACGGTCTTCGCGCGCGCAAGCATTTCGAGGGCGCCGCCGCCCTTCACGAGGATGCCTTTGCCCGCGCAGCGAGACACGCCGGAGATGAGGGCGACGGGCACTGCGAGAATGAGTGGGCAGGGGGTGGCAACCACCAGCACCGCCAGTGCCCTTGTCGCCTGTCCTGAAAGTACCCAAGCGATCGCTGCCAGAAGAAGCGTCACCGCGAGAAAGCCGAGCGCATATCGGTCCGCGAGACGAGACATTGGCGCCTTGGCGTTTTTCGCAGCCTCGACCAATCTTGCAATACCTTAGGTGCTCTCGTTCGCAACGCGCGAGGCGACCATCTCGAACGGATCCCCCGGATTGATGGAGCCGCTCATCAAGTACTCGCCGGATCGGTGGAGGACCGGCAGGGCCTCGCCGGTCAGGGCGGACTCGTCGAGCACAGCCGAGCTGCCTGCCAAGCGACCATCAACTGGCAGGACCTCGCCACTGCGCACGAAAATCCGGTCACCAGGCTCGATGACGTCGATCGCGACTTCTTCGAATTGCTTGCCCGTGAAACGCGCCGCGGTGCGCGGTACCCGGCCTAGCAATACCGTGAGTTCATGGCGTGCTCGCCGTTGGGCAAAGTCCTCAAGCGCTTCTCCACCGGCATACATCATTGCGACGATGATTCCGGCGAAATGCTCCCCCAGCAGAAGCGCGCCACTCATGGCCAGAGCTGCGATCAAATCCAGGCCAAATTCTCCCCTTGCCAGGATTGTCCCAATCTCCGTGACCAGGCTTGCAAGGATAATTGCCGTTCCCACTCCCCATATCCACAAGCTGAGGTCCGGACGGTTCGCCAACCATGTGAGCGCACCCACAGCGAGGGAGGCCGCGCTCACCGCGAGAAGCGCACGTCTCGGCCATACTTCTTCTTGCCATCGAAGGGCAAACGTGTGCTGCGCGCTCAAGAGCCAGTTCCTCAAATCGTCATTGCGGTCAAGCTCGCGGAGCCCCTTGCGCACCAGCCCAACCGCTCTTCTTTGCAAGCCTCAGCGTACGATAAGCACCGAACAGTGCGCGCCATGCGCCACCTTCTTCGACACGCTCCCGAGAAGCATCCCCTTCAAGTGTCCAAGGCCCCGGCTTCCAACGACGATCAAGCTTGCGCTGATCTCCCTTGCAGTCTCGAGAACGGTTTCGGCGCAGTCGCCCATGTCCAGTCGCGCAGAGACATACTCGACACCGAGCCGGCGTGCCTCGTTTCGAGCTTCCTCCACAATTGTCTTGCCGAACGCCAGGGCACTCTCATCGATGCCATCGCCGGGGGTGCGGGAGAGTTCTGCCGGCCTCGACATGCCCGGGATCATGTTGCCGATGGGAAAGACGCGCCCGGAGCCGGGAAGTCCGTTCGCTGCGCTTGCAAAACCAGGTGGAACGACATGGAGAACGGTCAGGGGAGCGCCAATCGCCTTGGCAAGCTTTGCGGCCATCGCGACCGCGCCGCGCGCTCCGTCGGATCCATCGGTTGCGACAAGGATATGGTCATCCATGGAAAACTCCTCTCAGCGCAGCCTCATGCATTGTCAATCCGCACGCATTGATCGTCGTCAAAGACAGGATCGAAGTTAACTGGCCAGAAATGAAATGGGTAGGTCTCAGCGCGTGTACGACCCTTGGGAGCAATGCAAATGGAACCGCTTATCCTTAGCCTGGGGCTCGCACTTGCAGTTGGCCTTCTCGTCGGGTTGGAGCGGGGATGGCGCGAGAGGGATGCGCCGGAAGGCAGCCGAACCGCCGGCATTCGGACCTTCGGGATTTCAGGCCTGCTTGGCGGTATCGTGGCTGCCGTGTCGGAAGCCCAGCAGAACGAGTTCGTTTTTGCTGCGGGTTTGCTGGGGTTCACGATGAGCTTGACCTGGTTCAAGTTACGTGAGGCTCAGCGCGATGAGGATTTCAGCGTGACCAGCGTGGTAGCCGGATTGTGCGTTTTTTCGCTGGGCGGGCTGGCGGTTGCGGGCGACTACAAGGCTGCCGCTGCAGGCGGCGCGGCTCTGGCAGCAGTTCTTGCCAGCAGAGAACTTCTTCACAATCTCCTCAAGCGGCTAACCTGGCCGGAACTGCGTTCCGCTCTCGTGCTTGCGGTGATGACCGCCATCGTACTGCCGCTTCTGCCGAACCGGACGATCGACCCTTGGGGCGGCTTCAATCCCCGCGAGGTGTGGTTTCTCACCGTGCTGAGTGCGACCATCTCATTTGCCGGATATGTGGCAACACGCCTGCTGGGCTCAACGCGCGGGCTTCTTGTCAGCGGTCTTACGGGCGCAATCGTCTCGTCCACTGCAGTCACGGCAAGCTTTGGACAAAAGGTACGTGCTGGGGAGCCGGCTCGGCCGCTGGCAGGGGCAGCAAGTGTCGCTGCGGCTATTTCACTGCTGCGCGTACTCGTCATTGTCCTTGCACTGTCCCCCCGGCTTCTTCCGCTCGTTTTGGCGCCGCTGCTGACGGCAGCCGTCGTATTCGTCGCGTGCGGAAGCCTCTTGATGGCCAAGAGGGCGTCCGGTGCAGGCCAAGACGTCGAAGCACGAAATCCCTTTGAACTTATGCCGCTCCTTGTCTTTGCCAGTCTATTTGCCGCCACGGCCACCCTTGGCGCTGCAGTGGTGGCGAGGATTGGAAACAACAGCTTGATTGGCATTTCGGCCGCATCTGGCATCTTCGACGTCGACGTCGCCGTACTGACCGCCTTACGCTCCGTTGGCGGAGCGATGCCTTTGCCAACTGTCGGCGCCGCGGTTCTGGCAGCCGCGCTCGTCAATGCGGGGGGACGAATATTCGTGGCGATCCTGTCCGGAACAGCAGGATACTGGGTGCCACTCGGCCTCGTCTCGCTCGCTGCTGCTGCATCCGGCGTAAGCACCTACGTCATGACTATGCAGTAGATTTGCCACGCAGCCGCCACTTGTCGAATTCCATGATGAAGAGGACAGAAGAGGTAGCAACCAAAAGCATTGCCCATTCGGCCGGTTTCATCGCTGAAACCTGAAGGGTATCGCTGAGGAGCGGAACGTACATTGCGGTGATGTGGAGGCCCAAGGCTGCGGCAATGCAAAAGACCAGGAGCGGATTGCCAAACATGCCGAGCGCGAGAATGGACTTCCGCTCCGAGCGACTTGCAAAAGTCTGGAAATTTTCGAACAGAACAAGCAGCAGCAAGAGCATGTTGCGGGCATCGCTTTCACTGTAGCCCCGTCTTAGAGCGAGATAGAACATCGCGATACCTCCGCCTCCCATAACGAGCGTCGTTTGGCAGAGGCTGCGGATCATCACCCGATCGAAGATCGGTTCATTCGGCCTGCGCGGCGCACGGGAGAGTTCATCGCCCTCGGGCCCCTCGCTTGCAAGAGCGACATCCTGGATGCCGTTGGTGACAAGATTGAGCCACAGGAGTTGCACGGGTAGAAGCGGCATTGGCAGTGCGAGGGTGGCGGCAAAAAGAAACAACACAAGTTCCGCTGATCCCGTGGAGACGAGCATGAAGATGACCTTACGAATGTTGGCGTAGGCGACGCGACCTTCCTTGATGGCACTGACGATTGACGCAAAATTGTCGTCTGTAATGATAATATCGGCGCTCTCCTTGGCGACGTCCGTTCCCTTGCGGCCCATCGCCGCTCCGATGTGCGCGTGTTTTAGGGCAGGCGCATCGTTAACCCCGTCACCCGTAACGGCGACGAAGTGTCCGTTGCGCGAAAGCGCGAGAGCGAGCGCCAGTTTTTGCGATGGGGCGATGCGTGCATAGATGCGCCCCCGGCGGGCGAGCGCGTCAAGGCTTGCTTGCCCCTGCGCTTCGGCCCGGCTCACCTCTTCGCCAGTGACGACCTGGTCGATCGTGAAGTCGAGGCCCGCATCAGCCGCGATCGCCGCGGCGGTCTTTGGATCGTCGCCGGTAAGCATGATTACCTGAACACCAGCCGCGTGACAGTCGCGGATCGCTTCGGGCACTTCTGGTCTGATTGGATCCCGCATGCCGACGAGGCCGAGAAAAACGAGGTCGACGAGAAGGTGCCGGCCACACCCGCCATCGTCCTCGATCATCGTTTCACCTTCCGCAAACGCCAGCACGCGCAAACCTCGGGCAGCCATCTCCTCCTTCTGACGCACGAGCCTGTCGCGGTCGATCGTTATCGCCCGGCCGTTTATCTCCATTCGGTCCGACATTGCGGTGAGGGATTCGGCTGCCCCCTTCACGAAGATGCGCACCGCATCGCCATGTCGATGAAACGATGCGGCATATTTGATCTCCGGCTCGTAGGGGATTCGGGCAATCAGAGGATAGTCATCCTCAATCGACTCTCTCGGCAGGCCCGCCTTGTGGGCGGCGGCCAGGAGCGCGACATCGACCGTGTCGCCAACACTGGTCCACCCATCTTCACCCCTTACGAGCGATCCTTCATTGGGTAGAGAGGCGGCCCGCAGAAGGGCGGCCGCACGATCACGTGCCTGGTCGGGGGACGCGTCCTTTCCGCGGATGTGGCAGGACTCGATATCGGCATGCGTGTCGCAGAAAAGGTCCGTTCCATCGGGTAAGCGAATGTCAGTGACCGTCAACTCATTCAGCGTCAAAGTGCCGGTCTTGTCGGTTGCGATTACCGTGCATGATCCGAGCGCTTCGACAGCGGGCATGCGGCGAACGATGACATGTTTCCTGGCCATTCGACGCATACTGATCGCCAAGGCGACCGAGATCGCGATCGGTAGACCCTCGGGGATGGCGCTCACGGCCAGCCCGACCGCCATCATGAAAAGGTCGGTCGCGGGCAAGTCGCGGGCGACCCCGACAAGTATCAACAAGACCACGACGGTTGCGACGACCAGGGCAATGAGTTTTGAAAAGCCCTCCAATCGGATCAGCAACGGCGATCTGGCAAGGGGCGCCATCCCGATGTCGCTTGCTATCCTGCCTATTTCGCTGTTTTTTCCCGTCGCGTCGACGATACCACGCGCGCGGCCGCGTGTGACGAGAGTACCGGCGTATGCCATGTAGCGTCGTTGTTCATCGCCTGTGACGGAAACCGGGGTTGGTGACTTTGCAACCGGCGCGGACTCGCCCGTTAGCAGAGACTCATCGCAAAAGAGTCCGTCAACCGCGGTCAGCCGCATGTCTGCCGGCACGCGTCCACCGGATTCCAGAGCCACAAGGTCACCAGGCACGATCAGTCGTGCGTCAAGCTCGACCAACTGCCCGTCTCGCACAACATTGGCTTTTGGCTGCTCGAGTTTGCGCAACGCCGATGCCGCCTGGCCGGCACTGTGTTCCTGAATGGTTCCGACGATGGCATTTGCAACAAGGACGACCGCAATGAAGAAGGCATCCTTCACATCACCCATTAGAAGCGACACGAGCACCGCGGCCAGCAGAATATAGATCAGTGGGCTCCTGAATTGGCGCACGAATGTTTCGACCACCGTCCCTGCCCTTGGTTCGGGCAGGGTGTTTGAGCCACACTTGGCCAACCGGCTATGGGCCTCGTCGCCGGTCAGCCCCGCATAGCCGCTATTTTCCTCTTTTTGCCGAGCGAGGCTGGGGAGCATCGGATCGGACATCACGGGCACCTTGTAGTAAACCACGCAGGGTGCCTATTTGTCCGAAACTGTCAGATAATCCGTAACCCCGCTCACCCCTTTTGCAGACCAGGCAGCCTGCTCGGCGGTGATACGCTCTCGCGAGCTTTGCACTTTCCCGCGCAAGGTCACATGGCTGCCAGAAACTTCGACCTCGATGTCCTCGGCCTCGATTTCGGCATTCCGCCTCAAGGCTTGCTTGATGCCGTGGCGGATGTCGACGACATCCATCCGTGGCCGGATCCTCAACTGGTTGTCGATGCCCGTTACACCGGAGAGTTGGCGAACCGAATGTTCGGCCGCCGAGCGTTGAAAGTAGAAATCGACAGTGCCGGCGAGCGTAACGAACCCGTTCTCCACCTTCACCTGAATATCGCTCGGATCGGAAATAGCCGCACCCCAATCGAGGATCTTCAAGACACGGCTTGCGATCTCGTCATCGGCAGTCTTCTTGTGCGCGGGCAACCGCACGGCGATTTCCTCCGCGATCGCCCGGACACCTTTGATGCGTCGAGCAGCCTGCTCGGCGGTGTGCTTTTCGGCAAAGCTGTGGACATGACCGGTCAGGGTCACGATGCCGTTCTCTACCGTTACGCCGATGTTTGCAGCGTCGACGCTGGGCTCATACTCGAGTTCGTCGAGAATATCCTGTCGTAAACTGATGTCGCTCATGGTCATCATCTCCAAAAGTCTCCTCGTCCAGTTTCTGCCAACAGTATGCTTGATCGTCGCCTGTCGGTCTTTGAGGGGCGTCAAAGCGCCCACGCACACAAGGAATTAATCTTGAAATATCTGTTCACGGAGGTGGATGATGATCATCAAGGAAATGTCCCGCCACGAATGCAGCAGCGTCGTTGAGGGGGGCCATGTGGCTCACCTTGCCTGTTGCGTCGACGACAGGCCCTATGTCGTGCCAATCACATATGCCTACGCCGGAAATTGCCTCTACGCATTTTCCATGCCCGGTCAAAAGATCGACTGGATGCGCAAGAATCCCAATGTTTGCCTGCAGATCGACGCAGCCTCCGGGAGCGAGTGGAAAAGCGTCGTGATCTACGGGCGCTATCAGGAACTTGCCCCGACCGGGCAATGGCACCGCGAGTACCTGCACGCCTGGTCGCTTCTCGAAAAGAGAGCAAACTGGTGGGAACCGGGTGGGTTGAAGCCAGCTCCGCAAGAAATAGCCGGCCATTACCCGCACCTGTTCTTCAGTATCGACGTACTCGAAATGACCGGGCGGGCGTCTTGTGAAAATGAGACCTGAACCAAAACAAGTGCGCCGCTCGACGGCGGCGCACTTCTTTTCTTATGTTTCGGTGGCTCAATGAACCATCAGCACAGGGACCGTCGGTGACTCGATCATGGCCTTGGTCACCCCGCCGAACATGCGTTCTCGAACCCGCGAATGACCATAGGCGCCCATGACGATGAGGTCGGCCGCGGTGTCGAGCGCATGCTGCAAAAGCACCTCGCTGACCTGACGCCCAGCGCTCGGCAGCCTGTCGACGGTGACCTCGATGCCATGCCTTGCGAGGTAGGTCGCGACATCCGCCCCCGGTTCTTCCCCGTTCCTTGCCGGCGCAGCCTTGGGATCGACAAGCACAACGTTGACGCTGTCGGCGTTCTTCATCATTTCAAGCGCTTCGCGTGCGGCTCCCGTCGCTTCGATCGTGGAGTTCCATGCAAGCAGGACCTTTTTCGGTGCCAGCGTCACCGATTGGCGGTTGCCAGAGAGAAGGACTGGGTGGGCTGAACGGAAGAGCGCACCCTCGATGGCGTGCGAACGAAGCCGCGAACTCGCTTTGAGGCTTGCCCCAATCAGGGTCACGTCAGCGTAACGTGCGCGCTCTCCAATCTCATCCTCCACCCACGCTTCCTCCGGGTAGGTCCCTTGGACATCAAACGATACCCCAAGGGCTTCCAGGGTGGCGCGGGACTTCCTAACGGCGTCGCCGAGCTTCTCGGTATCGCCGGCACGCACGTCAAGCCACGCAACCGACATCGCGGCGTAGTCGCCGAGTGGCACAGGGGCAGCAAGTTTGACAAGAAGAACGGACAGGTGCGCGTTCCCGGCCACGCAAAGATCCGCCGCAGTTCTTACATCGACATCATAGTTATCCGCATCGGCAACCAGTAACACAGTCTTGTATGGCATCGCTCCATCTCCCGAATTGACGTTTGGGCTACCAGTCAATCTACGCACGGCGTGGCAAACGGCATTGACGGCCATCAAAGATCGTCCTTAGAAGCTCGACTGGAGTGCCCATGTACTCAAGTATCGAAGAGATGATCGGCGATGGAGAAGCCGCCGCATGGCACGGGTCGCCGTCTTGGTGTTTTCAGGGGAGTACCCGCACTGAACCCTTATCCGCTCGATGTACTGCAAAGGTCTTCCATTCAAGTGAGCGCATCAATCGAGCAGTTCTCGCAGGCATTTTGCGAGTTTTCTCGCCGTGTAGGGTTTGAGCAGCCACAAGGCGCCTTCCGGCAACATTTCTTTCGCAAGGCTCGGAGCCGCGTAGCCTGACGTTACGAGTATTTTTATTTCAGGACGAAATCTGCGGACGTGGTGCGCGAGCTCGTTACCGGTCATGCCGCCGGGCATGACCATGTCCGTGAACACAAGAGAAATCTCCGGGTGATCGGCGAGGCGCTGAAGAGCCTCAGCACCGGTCTCGGCCTCAACGACGCCATAGCCGGCGTCCAAAAGCCGCGCGACCACAATGCGGCGGACACGGGCGTCGTCCTCGACAACGAGAATGGTCTCGTGTCCTCGCGCTAGCGGCTCCGGCGGCGGATCGTTTGGCTCGCCTGTCTCGCCGGACTGGGTTTTTTCCTTCGCTGCCGGCAAGAAAAGCCGCACGCTCGTGCCGCGGCCTGGTTCGCTATAAAGTTGGACATGGCCGCCCGACTGCTTGACGAAACCGTAGACCATGCTGAGGCCGAGACCGGTACCGGCTCCGGTGACCTTGGTGGTAAAGAAAGGTTCGAACGCACGGCGCCTGACATCGTCCGACATGCCGACACCGGTATCGCTGACGCAGACCAGCACATAGCGCCCCATCCTGGAATCCGGATACATGAGGACGTAATCCTGGTCCAGGTTCGCCTTCGAGACCTCGATGGTGAGCCGTCCGCCCGCTCGCATTGCATCGCGCGCATTCAATGCGAGGTTCAAAAGCGCGTTCTGGAATTGTGCGACATCGACCAGAACGACATTGTCGGCGCCACGAACCAAGGTTGACAGCTCCACTGTCTCGCCGAGTGTGCGTCCGAGAAGATTTGCGAAGGTGCCGATGAGACCACCCACGTCGACGAGCTTTGGAGTAAGGGGTTGACGCCGGCCGAAGGCAAGCAGTTGAGCGGTTAGCTTTGCGCCATCGTCCGCCGCCGCCTGCGCCTCTTTCAGGAGGTCCGTGACGCTCTGATCGTCGACAAGCCCCTCGATCATTTCGAGGTTGCCGGTAATGACAGTCAACAGATTGTTGAAGTCGTGCGCGAGTCCGCCGGTGAGTTGGCCGATGGCCTCCATCTTCTGTGCCTGACGCAGTTCCTCGTCGACGCGCTGACGGCTGGTCAGATCCCGAATGAAACCGGTGAAGATCCGCCCTCCGGCGGATCGGGCTTCTCCTACGGACAATTCCATGGGGAATGTCGTGCCGTCCTTGCGCCTGCCGGTTACAACCCGTCCTATCCCGATGATCCGCCGCTCGCCTGTGCTTAGATAATTGTTGAGGTAGCGATCATGTGCCTCGCGATCGGGAGACGGCATCAGCATCTTCACGTTCGAGCCGCGGACCTCGTTCTCCTTAAAGCCGAAAAGTCGTTCCGCCGCCGCGCTGAACGAGGTGATCAACCCCGTCTCGTCAATCACCACCATCGCTTCGGGCACGGTGTCGAGGATCGATCTTAGATGGGCTTCTCGCGAGACAAGGTCGGCCTCGGCGTGTTTCAAGTTGGTGATGTCGCTGTCAAACCGCATGATATGATCGCTTTCACCATTTGGGGCACCGATCCAGAGGCTGGCGACGAAGACCTTGCTTTCATCCTTGCGCTTTTGCGCCAGTTCGCCGGACCATGACCCGTGTCGTTGAACCTTTGCGTGGATGTCTTCGATGGGCTCGGGGAATGTGGTGGAGAGCAGGTGATGAATCACTTCACCTTGCGCTTCAGCCTCGGGCCAACCGTAGAGTCGCTCGCAGCCCTTGCTCCAGTGACTGATCCTTCCGCCGGTCTCATGCACGATCAGGTTCGCGTCCTTAAGGAGACCAACGATTTTCCGGACCGCAGTTTGCGCCATCTTCAACCGCCATGTTCTCAGGCGAAACCGGTTCGCCTAATCCTATTCGACACCGCAACTGGACGAAGATCGCAACCGTCGCCATCCGCGATCGATTGAAGCATATGTCTTTTCAAGACGATGATCGAGCGCCTGTCGGGCGCAGCGATAATGTCGTTGCTTGCGAATTTCGTTATGGTGCGAGATACCGTTTCGATGGTCATGTTCAAGTAGTCGGCAATATCAAGCCGGGTCATCGGCAGATCGACGAAGTCCGTCTGCTCGCCGTCCCGGTCTCTCGCCATGAAAAGCAGGAAGTTGGCAACCTTCTCGTCGGCGCTGCGTCGCGAAAGCAACACCGCCTGATCCTGGGCCGCTGTCATTTCGTCGCACAGCTTGGAAAAGAGCTGGTTTCGCAGGTGCGGCTGGCGCGCCACTTCGTCTTCGAAGCGACGGCGGGGATATCGCCGCAATCTCACCTCGGTTATCGCTTCGACCGTATAGAGATAGCGGTCCTTGAAAGAGACGCCCAGGAGATCACCAGAATGCAGGAACCCGACGATGACCCGGCGGCCGTCGGCAAGCAGGCGCAATGCGCGCAACATGCCGTCCTCGACCTGAAAAACATAACCGGCATCGTCCCCTTCCCAGAACACCGCCTGACCCGGCGCAGCTTCGATGATCGGCTGAAGACTGAAGACCGACGATAGATCCGGGGGCGCAAGAGAGCAGCCCAGCGCTCCAAGACCGCCGCCGATAGCAACTGATTGAAGGGTCATCGCGCATCCTCCATCTGACGCTCAGTGTGGAGATTTCAACATCCGTGCGTGAACCGGCATCGACGCGCCTGCAACAATTGGTGCTATAGTGTAACCGAATGTAACAGCATGTCGGGGCAGACCAACTTCGGGGAAGGTTATGGCAAACGCTCGAAACGAGCCGGAGCTTGTGCTCGTTGTGGATGACGATCCACGCATAAGGCAGATGTTGTCACGCTATTTCGAAGGGGAAGGCTATCGGGTCAGTCTTGCCGGCGATGGTCGCGAAATGCGCAACAAGCTCGAGAACGCCCATGTCGATATCGTTTTGCTCGATCTGGGGCTCCCGGGAGAGGACGGGCTGTCGCTGGCCCGTGAGCTTCGCGCCCATTCGGACATTCCCATTATCATGTTGACCGGTAGGGACGACGTGGTTGATCGTGTCGTTGGCTTGGAAATCGGCGCCGATGACTATGTTACGAAGCCCTTCCACCTTCGCGAAGTTCTTGCACGGGTAAGAGGCGCTCTTCGCCGTCGGCGTCCTCCGACCGCATTGGTTCCGGAGATTCAAACGAGCGAGACCTTTTGTTTCGAAGGGTTGCGTCTCGACGTTGCTCGCCGTCGGTTGACATCTAGGGACGGCCGCGAGATCACCTTGACGACGGCCGAGTTCGACATGCTCTGCACTCTCGTGAGACATGCCGGCCGCGTCCTCAATCGGGATGTGTTGATGGATTTGACGCGCGGCAGATCGTTGGAGGCCTTTGACCGCGCAATCGACGCCCAAATAGCGAGATTGCGCCGCAAAATCGAAAAGGACCCGCGCCGTCCAGAGCTGATCAAATCGGTCCGAGGTGTGGGCTACGTATTCAGTGCGCGGACGATGAAGCAGAACGCTTAGGCTTTCGTCTTCGTGATCGAGCTTCGCGGCGGTTTTCAGCGTAGCGGGATAAATACCCCGTCCGCCTCCCGATCAGGCGCTCCGTTGGCAGCTGGCCATCGGCGCGGCTCAAAGCTTGCGATATGAATGGCGCCGCAATGCCTATCGAGCGCCCGCGCCCTCAAATATCGAAGCAGGGCGTCGCAGACGCCACGTGCGTCGCCGGCGCTGGCTATGGCGAAAACGGGGACGGAGAGGTATCTGCCCCGTCGTTCATTATGCCGGGCACGCAGGATGGCGATACCCCTGATGTAACCGAGCGAATTTTCGACAACTGCGATCTCCTCGACAAAAGGGGAGGGATATTTGCGCATGAGAGCCGCTGTGCAGATCTGCCGCCATGCATCGAGGTCGATGTCGCAGCCCGCGGCGCCGATCAGGCAATAGGCCCGCTCGATCTGCGCTGCTTTGATTGGGGCGACGGCATATGCGGAAGCCATAATATCCTTCCCGATGATTGGATCGGATTGAACGGACCGGCCGAACCCAGAGTTTTGTGCCGTGCGATTGCAGGCTCGCCATCCAGGATGGGTTGGTAAGGCTCACTATGGCCGTAGTTTTCCCGTGAGTCGGGAAGCCGTCATTGACGAGCATCAATGCCGGCAACCGATATCTGTCTTTTATTTGTTTCAAAGAGCGCCTCAGTAAGGAGGAAGCGCCATGCCGGTTGATCTGCGCGGTCGCAGCGTGCTCACCCTTGATGAGCTGACTGCCGAGGAAATCCACTACCTGCTTCGGCTTGTCGCCGATCTAAAGAAAAAGAAGCGGACTGGGACCGAGCTCAAGCAATTGAGCACCAAGAACATCGCGCTCCTGTGCGAGCGAGATTCGATCCACGCACGCGCCGCCTTTGAAGTCGCGGCCCACGATCAAGGTGCCAATGTTACCTTGATCGGACCGTCAACCGGTCACACGCGATATCGGGATTCGGTCAAGGACACCGCCCGTTTTCTCGGCCGGCTGTATGATGCAATCGGGTATATCGGCCATTCCCAATCCGCCGTCGAAGAGGTAGCCAGATGGGCACGTGTGCCTGTCTACAATGGAATGACGGACGAGTCGCACCCCACCCAAACTTTGGCCGACCTGGTGACGATGCAGCAAAGCAGCGAGAAGCCTCTCGATGATATGATCGTGGCCTTCCTTGGGGATGGGCGCAGCAACGTCGCACGATCATTGGCAGTGGCGTCCTCAAAGCTTGGCATCGACCTCCGCATCATTTCGCCACCGAGTTTCTGGCCGGAAGCGCCCTTCGTCGAACGTGTAACGTCGGTTGCTAGGGATAGTGGCGGCCAGATAACTGTGCTGGAGCACGTTGGTACCGGCATTCTCGGGGCAGACTTTATTTGCACGGCTCCCTGGTTTACCGAGGGAGACGTCCGCTGGGCCGAGCGGGTGAGGCAGCTTGCGCCCTTCGCCATCAGAGAGAATGCGATGGAAGCGACCGACAACCCGCACACAAAGCTGATGCACAGTCTGCCCGCCTGGCACTGGCGGGAAGATGAGGCCGGCGCCCGTATCGCCAAGCGTTTCGGCGTCGAATGCATGGAAGTGTGTGATGGTGTCTTTGAATCCAAATCCTCGATCGTGTTCGATCAGGCTGAAAATCGCATGCCGGCAATCAAGGCGCTTCTCGTGGCCACGCTTGTCAGTTGATCGCGTCGATCGGAACCACCCGTATCTTGCGGTTGAAGCGAACCAGTTCCTGGGGTCTCGCGCCCGACGACCAAAATGAGGCTTGTGCAGATGATCACTCAACCGCTCATTCGCTTTCATGGAGCCGCAGGCACTGTTACCGGCTCCTGCCAACTCATCGAGTTCGGCTCGACAAGAATTCTGATCGATTGCGGGCTATTCCAAGGGTCCAAGACGGAAAAGGAGCTCAACTATCGTCCGTTCCCGTTCGATGTCGACAGTATCGATGCAGTGATCCTGACGCATGCACATATCGACCACTCCGGCCTTTTGCCGAAGCTCGCCAAACTTGGCTACGGGGGCCCGATTTTCGCAACACCGGGCACGGCCGATCTGTGCTCCGTCATGCTGCCAGACTCTGCTCATATCCAGGAAAGCGAAGTCGACCAGCTCAACCGCCGGAACCTCAGGCGTGGGAGACAACCGGTGACGCCGATATACAGCGCTCGTGACGCAGCTGCGGCGGTCACGTTATTCAGGCAGGTGCGCCTCGGCGCATGGGAGAGGGCGGCCGACGGAGTGCGTTTTCGCTTCTGGAACGCCGGCCACCTGCTCGGTTCGGCGTCCGTCGAAGTCGAGCTGGACACGTCCCCAACGCCCCTTAGATTGCTTTTTTCGGGTGACATCGGCCCACAACACAAGCTTCTCCAATATGACGCCGCCGCACCGACCGGCTGGGACTATGTCGTTTGCGAAAGCACCTACGGCGACGTCGAGCGGGAAGATGCCACCGACGAAACCAGGCGGCGCATTTTGTGCACGGAAGTGTTGGAGGCGACCCATCCAAACGGCGCGTTGATCGTGCCATCCTTCGCGGTGGAACGAACCCAGGAGCTTCTCACAGATCTCGTCTACCTGATGGACACGGGTAAGATTGAGAAATGTCCAATCATCATCGACTCGCCTCTGGCGACGCGTGCGAGCGAAATCTTTCGGCGGCACGCGCGGGAACTCGAGAATGGCGATCTGCTTGCCAAGGCTCTGCAAGCAAAGAACGTGCGCTTCACGGAGACCCCCGAGCAGTCGAAAGCAATCGATTTCATGAAGGGATTTCATATTGTCATAGCCGCCAGCGGAATGTGCGAGGCCGGTCGCATAAGGCATCGCCTGAAGAATTGGCTTTGGCGGGACGAGGGAACGGTGCTCCTTGTCGGCTACCAGGCCGCGGGCACGTTGGGACGTATTCTTGAGGACGGCGCCTCCGTAGTGCGCATTCAAGGCGAGGACATTCGCGTGCGCGCACGCATCAGGAAGCTGGACATCTATAGCGGGCATGCCGATGGCAAGGAGCTTGCAGAGTGGGTGCGGTCACGCGAGCCGATCGGCGCCGGCGTCTTCCTGGTGCACGGTGAAGATGCGGCTCTGGAGGGGCTGAGACAACGTCTCCAGACATTCCTGACTGAGGAGAAGGTAGTTCGTCCGCGTTTGGATGCTGCGTTCCGTTTAGAGGCGAAGGGAGCGGTCGAAGTATCCGAAGGCGTCGCCCCACCACGTATCGATCCACTTCGCGCCGGGCGCATGGACTGGAACAACGATTTGCAATCGCTGGTACTCGATTTGCAAGCGGAATTGGCCAAGGCAGCCGATGACAAAGCCCGGGGCGTGGTCATTCGTCGCGTTCGACGGGCATTGAACGAGGACGCTTGAGCCGGAGCTCACGCTAGCGACCAAGTGAATAGACCTGGAGCAGGCACGTTGGACGCAATATCATCAACCGGCGACCGCCATACGATCCTGATCCGCATCGATCAGTTGGCTCGGCTCTTCAATTCGCTCGATCCTACACCCTTCCATGAGCGGGATCTGGACGAGGACGCTGAGCGCTTCATTGTAGAATGGGCTGAGGAGGCCCCTAAAGATCGAGCAATTGCAATCGTCGTGCAATTGCCGCCGGAGGAAGTCGATACGGCGGTCATACGCGTCGTCCAGGAGGCGATGCGCTACAATTTTGAAAGCCGCGCCAAGCAGGCCAGTCACGAGTTGCGGCAGCTCCTGAGGGAGGGTCGGCGAGCCTTGTTCATCGGCGTTCCGATCCTGGCAAGTAGCCTGATCGCAAGTCAGCTCGTGACCAATCTGTCCGGGGAGGGCGCATTCTCGCGTGTGGCCAGCGAAAGCCTGGTCATCTTCGGTTGGGTGGCAAACTGGCGGGCGCTGGAGATATTTCTCTACGACTGGTGGCCAATCCTGCGACGCGGCCGGCTCTATCGTCGTCTGGCTGCAGCTGACGTTCAGGTTCTATCCCACACATTTGGTGTTCCTTGATGCGCGTCAATGCGCGCGCGCACACAGATGAGATCCTGACTTCATAGTCAGGAGTGTAGGATATGCAGAATCTATCATGTTTTCTGCTTGCCACCGCGATCAATGCTTTCACCACTTCGCCAGCCCTGGCAAGTGGTGGCGCAGGGTTCTCTGACGCCCTGGCGCGGGTAACGCCAGCGGTCGTTGGCATCAGCAGTACCGCCAGCCGCATATTGACGAACGACTTGCTGGACGATGCGAACGTTCGAAAGATCCTGGGCCTGCCCGACAATGTCCTCATCGTACAGAGCGATGCCACTATTACGGGATCTGGCGTCATCATCGACGCAGAACATGGCTACATCGTTACAAACAGCCACGTAATCGCCGATGCCGATGACATCGCCGTCACGCTCAAAGACGGCCGCGTTCTGCTGGCCGAAGTTGTGGGCAGCGATCCGCCAACCGATCTTGCCGTGATCAGGATTGAGGCGCCGAGCCTCGTTGCCCTTGACTGGGGGCGATCGTCCGTTCTGAAGGTTGGCGATTTCGTGGTAGCAGTAGGCAGTCCCCTTGGCTTGGAGCAGACAGCAAGTTTCGGGATCGTAAGCGGGCTCAGTCGCTCGGGACTCGGGATCGACGACTATGAGGACTACATCCAGACTGATGCCGCACTCAACCCGGGAAACTCCGGCGGCGCGCTTGTCAATGAAGCGGGCGAGCTTCTGGGCGTGATACGCGGGGCACCGCCGCCGAACGAAGGCGCCCAGGGCGTCGGTTTTGTGATTCCTTCTGAGCTGGCGTCCAAAATCGTTAGCGCTCTCATAAAGGATGGAGAAATTAGGCGCGGTTCGCTCGGCATGTCCGTCGTCCGCTCGCAGGCAGGCGATACCGCAACACAGGTTCTGGTCGTTGACCGGCTCTCCTGCAGTTCGGCCGCAGAGCGCCAAGGAGTGAAGCTCGGCGATGCCGTGACTGCCCTCAACAATCACGCGGTCTCGACTGAGGCCGCCTTCAGGAATGCAGTCAGCCTGCTGGCGCCCGATGCGCAGGTTACCCTCGATATCCGCCGAGAGGGGAGGACGAAACGGCTGGAACTGAAGCTCGTCGATCCCGAGAGCGTTCACGGCGCTCTGGTGCATCGCACCCTCGACTCAGTGACCCTCGCCCTGCCGATTGAGCCGGCTTCGCGCGCATGTACGCCCAACGGGGCAGTACTCGTGGAGGTGCCGTCCGACAGCGTAGCGTATGCGGCTGGGCTCAGAGCGGGTGACTACCTGACATCGATCAATGGTGAGCCGGCCGTCTCGACGTCTGGGATTCAAGCCCTGTTGGACGCCGCAGATGGCAATGTTTCGTTCGATATCCTGCGCGCAGGCACAGCGTATCGATTTGTGGTTCCGTAGACGCAATTTTTCGACGATCGGCTTTTGGAAAAGAATATCGGAGCGAGAATACCATGCAGTGGTCCTTGAAACTGGGTACCGTCGCGGGGACCGAAGTCCGCGTTCACGTAACATTCGCCCTTCTGCTCATTTGGATCTGGGTCATGCACTACCGGATCGGTGGCCCGCCTGCCGCCTTTGAAGGCGTTGCTTTCATCATCAGTGTCTTCCTCTGTGTAGTGCTTCATGAATTCGGGCACATAGCAGCCGCCCGCCACTTCGGCATCAAGACACCGGATATCACTCTTCTGCCGATTGGAGGCCTGGCGCGGTTGGAGCGCAACCCCACGGGGCCGCTTGAGGAGTTCGTGATCGCCATCGCAGGCCCGCTCGTAAACGTTGTGATTGCTGGCCTCGTCGTCATGGTCATCGGGGGAACCTTGGGCTGGGAACAACTGCTGGCGCCGCAGGATCCCCGCGTAGATTTCCTGACGCGGCTCGCGGGGGTCAATATTTTCCTCGTCGTGTTCAACATGATCCCTGCCTTCCCGATGGATGGCGGGCGCGTCCTCCGGGCAATTCTTGCCTGGCGTCTGCCCTGGGCGCGGGCCACCACGCTTGCGGCTCGCATCGGACAATCCATCGCGGTAGCCATGGGTGTCTTTGGTGTCTTCTTCAACCCGTTGCTTATTCTCATTGCAATCTTCGTCTATTTCGCCGCGGAGACCGAAGCGCAAGGCAGCGAACTTCAGGAGATTTCCGCTGGCACGAGCGTCTCTGACGTGATGATTACCGCCTTCGCGACCCTCGGGCCCGAGGCGCGTGTCGGCGAGGCCGTAGAGCTCTTGCTTGCAACGAGCCAGAGCGAGTTTCCCGTATTGAACGAGGCCGGCCGGTTCGAAGGATTGATGACGCGCGAGAGCATCGTCCAGGCGATGAAGGAAAAGGGTGCTGGCGCGCCGGTGATCACGGTGATGCGCCGCGACATTCCGACAGTCGATGAACAATCGCCCATCGAAATCAGTCTGAGGCTGATGCAGGAAGCAGGCACGCCTGCCGTGCCAGTAGTCGATCGCAGCCACCGCGTTGTCGGCTTCATCAATTACGAAACCATCGGGGAATTGCTGATGCTTCGCAACGCCGATGAACGCTTTCAGCCTGGTGGACGTGTTCGCCACTTGCCTTGATCATGTCCGACCTATCGCTCGATGATTGCGATCCCTTCCGTAATGCGATCACTCGGGTAGAGAATGACCTGTTCGCCCGGACCAAGTCCGTCGCGGATCTCCACTTCCAGGCTGTTACGTTGGCCCACGACCACCATTCTTAATCGCGCGTGGCCTTCCTCAGCGGTGAATACCGCCCAATTGTCCGTCTGCCGGAACAACGCGCCTAGCGGCAGTTTGAGTACATTGCCTTCGAAAAGGATAATCCGGGCGTCAGCCCGATAACCGTGCCCAAGAGTTGGCCATTGTGCCGATGGATCGGTGAAATCGAGAACAACGTCGACGCGTTGTTCTTCGATACCCAGTGCCGAAACCTTTGTCTGACCGAATGGCTCGATCCGGCGCACGATTGCGTTAAGATCTTGCCCACCCCAATTGGTCACAATAGCCTTTTGACCTGGTTTGAGCTGGACGGCGTCCTCCGAGAGAAGATTGACGATGAGCTCCATGTCATCGGGATCGCCGATCTCTAGCAGGGGGGTGCCGGCATCGACCACGCCTTCACTGCGGCGCATGACCCTTAGGACCACACCATTTACGGGCGCGGTCAATGCAACGCACTCGCAGGGTCCGCTACGGTTCCTCATTTCCTGTCGTGATAGCAGGCGTGAGCGCGCCTGGCTAAGTTCGTGGCGCCTGACGTTGAGCGCTGCCTCCGCCGTCGCGAGGTTGGCCTCGGCTACATTGTAGATGCGCTCCGCATCGTCAAGAGTTCGCTTCGAGATTGTGTTGCGCTCCATCAACAGACGCGCGCGGCCTCGCTCTGCCTCCGCAAAGGCGAGGTCGGCCTTTGCCTTGTTGAGTTCGGCGGCAGCGAGGTTGTAGGCGGCCCCTGCTGCTTCCACCGCCGCTCGTTGCTCCGCTTCCGTTCTCACGTCTAGGAAAGCTGGAGCCGCCGGTTCAATCTGGCCAAGCAAGGTTTCTCCAGCCTTAACGGGATCGCCCGCCTCAGCGGTTATGCGCTGTAGCTGGCCGCGAAGAGGCGCATGAAGAGTGTAGACTTCGCGCACGCGGGTCTCACCTTCCTCATCGATCGTCACGCGGAGCGGACCGATCTGTAGCGTCGCCAGGTCCACCGGAACCGGCTGGGGTTGCAATGCATAGGCGAGTCCGATTACCAGAACGGCCGCCAGGCTTCCCCAGATTGCCAGTCGCTTTGGGGCCGTGCGCACCTGCTACTCCCTTGTCTTCAGCGCAGCGATCAGATCCAACTGGTCGAGCCGGCGACGCGCGACTGCGGCGCAGGCCAATACCGAGGCAAGCATGATGATCGCGGCCTTGCCATAAGTAGCATTTTGAAGCACGAGTGGCACACGGTAGAGTTCGGTCTCGAACGCGCTCGTCATCCAGCATGCGAGCGCCAAGCCCATTGCGGCGCCGAGAGGAACGGCGAGCCATGTGAGTAACCCGACTTCCCCCAGAAGAATGTAGGAGATTTCCCAACGCGTGAAGCCGAGTATGCGCAATGTTGCAAGCTCCTGCGTTCGCTCGGAGATGGCGATGCGGATTGAATTGTAAGTTACTCCCACCGAAAGCGTCATCGAAAACGCGACGAAGAAGCCAATGAAGATGAAGATCGTCTCGCCCATGGTTTTGTAGAATGTATCGATGGCAGCGTGCCGAAACTGAATGGAAGCTATGCCAGGCATGGCCTTCAGTTTTGCGAGGAGGTCGGCTCGGCTGGCCGCGTCCAAGCGGATGTGCACACCACTCACAGCACGACCGTCTCCAGCAACGCGATTGAGGGCTCCCATCTCCATATATGCGGGCTTGCCAATGTAGGTCTCGAACACTTGCACCACGCGCATGCTAATCGAGGCCTGGTGCCCCTCCAGAAAGTGGAGAATAACGGTGTCGCCGATCTCAATATGCAGAAGATCCGCAAGTTTTCGAGAAACAATCAGGCCGCCGGGCGGAATTTCAAGGCGTCCGCGCCAAACGTCGAATACGGGGCTAAGGTTTGCGCTTAGCGGCACTCCGATTATGCCCTGGCGCTCGGCATAATGCCCGCGGGTGATGCGAGCGGGTACATAACGATAGGGTTCGACCGATAGTACGCCTTGGAGATTCTCGAAGTCCCTGACGGTTTTGAACGGGCGAAGTTCGTTGAATGCGACCGTGGCGTCCTGGTGTTGCCCGCGTTCAAAGACCGTTTCGGCAAGAGAGTCGATTGCATCAACCCATTGGAGAGCCATGACCATGACAGCTGTCGACATGGCTAGTCCAAGACTTGTGAGCAATGCCCGTCCGGGCCATCGCATGATCCGACGCACGATCATGCGGGTCGGCCCGTCGATTGTTGCGGCGAATGCGGGACGGGTTGTGAACAGGCGTCGATAGACGGGAGGTGAGGGCGGTTTCATAGCCTCGGCTGGCGGCAGCCGAACGGCGCGATAGCTCGCCGTCAGGCTGCCGGCGAGCGCGGCAACCAGACTAATTGTCGCGGACGCCAAGAATGCGACAGGGCCAGGTCGATAGAGCAGGAAGGGAAAGCGGTAGAATTTTGTGTAGAGTTCAGTATTCCAGTGCCCAAGCCATGCGCCGATCAGCGAGCCAAGCGCGATGCCGACGGCTCCTATTGCAAAGACGAGTTTGAAGTAGTGCCAACCGATTGTCCAGTTGGCATAGCCGAGGGCCTTCAGCAGGCCGATTTCCCGGCGCTCGGTATCGACGAGTCGCGCCATTACCAGGTTCGTCAGGAAGGCCGCCACGGCGAGGAATATGGCCGGCATCACGCGAGACAGGTTCTTCTGTTGTGCAATTTCGCTTTCGAGGAACCAGTTCGAAGTCTGGTCGCCGCGACTGTAGGCCCCGATGCCACCGTGGGGCTCAAGAATGTCATCGAGCCGACGAATGACATCGTTGACGTCGGCGCCTGGCAATAGGCTGAGCGCAACGCTATTGAAGGAGGCCTTGAGGTCGAAAGCTGCGGCTAAGGCGTCCCGTCCCATCCAAAGGATACCGAAGCGTTCGTCGTCCGGCATCAGCCCGCCTGGAGCAATAGCGTACACGAATTCCGGGCTGAGCGCGGTTCCCACGATCTGCAATGTGCGCTTGCGACCTCGCAAGATGGCTTCAATACTGTTACCGGGCGTCAACCGATGCGCTTCAGCAAATGGCTCGCTGACGACGACCTCATCGGGTCGGGTGGGGTCGACCAAACGTCCCGAACGGATCACGAGCGCATTCAAGAGCTGCGGGCTTCGGTCGGGCAGGGAGATTACCTGCGCGACGACTGGCTCAAGATACCCGCCGATGTTGATGATGGCGCGCTCGTCGATTCGTGTTTCGATCAGCCTGGCGCCCGGGATGTCCGCGATGTCGCGCCTGCGGTATTCTGGCACGCGCTTGGCGTGAGCAAATACATCGGCAAAGCGGGTCCGCTCATAATAGGCGGCAGTCGTTTCCTCCAGTGCCTCGATCGTTGTCAATGACATGATCAGCAGCGCCGTGCCCGATGCTATAACCAATGCGATCGCCAGAAGCTGAGCCTTCATTTTCCAGAGCTGCCGTAGTAGTTTTCGGTCGAGGCTGGTCATCGCGGCTACTCACCAACTCAACTCACTGGGCGCGCGTTGCGTAGTGTTACACCGCGTTTCAATGATGCGGCCATCCGCAAAATAAAGGACGCGATTGGCAATTTCGGCGATTACAGCATTGTGGGTGATGAGTGCAGTGGTGGTGCCCAGCTCCCGATTGATCTTGAGAATGGCCTCGAGAACGAGAATTCCAGTCTTGCTGTCGAGAGCACCTGTCGGTTCATCACAAAGCAGTAAGTCGGGTCGCTTTGCGATCGCCCGAGCGATCGCAACACGTTGCTGTTCTCCGCCGGAGAGCTGTGCAGGAAAATGATCGAGGCGATCGCTCAGCCCGACAAGCGCCAATGCATCGGCGGGCGGCATGGGATCCCTGGCGATCTCGGTCACCAAAGCCACGTTTTCGCGCGCAGTCAGGCTTGCGATGAGATTGTAGAACTGAAACACAAAGCCGACGTGGTTTCGCCTGTATTGGTTGAGCGCACGCTCACTGCCAAACGAAAGCGGATGATTGCCAAAGCGAACTTGGCCAGACGTGGGTGTGTCGAGACCGCCCAGGATATTGAGTAAGGTGGATTTGCCGCTTCCGGAAGGTCCGAGCAGCACCACGAGTTCAGCTTTGTAAAAATCGACATCGACGCCGCGAAGGGCAGACACCTCAACTGCGCCCATTCGATAGACCTTCGTCAGGTCTCGCGCCTCAAGCGCGGCGGCCCCGTCTTCGATTTCCACTGACCTTCCCTTTTGATTAGACGATCGGGCACCGGCATTCCAATCTATGCCCTAGTCGGTAAGGTACTTTTCAATATCCGCGACCTCGAAATTGACGAGATCTTTCCCCAGTTCTGCGCTGATGACGGACCGCGCGTGTGGGTCGAGTTCGGTGCGCAGCTGGCCGAGCACGCGTGGGGGCGCTGCCAGTACGAGGCGTTGGATACCCTCGTTGCGGACAAGGCCCGAGACCCTCTCAGCAATATTTGCGACGAACCTTTCTTCGGCCTGCCGGTGCAAGTCGGTCTGCTCGACCTTGCTTCGCGCTCCGCCGACCGATTGAAAGACCCTTCCCTCGCGATCGCTCCCCAGCATGCGCGCCGGTGCTCCTGGATTTGCGACGGATTCGATCACGATCAGATTGAGGAGTTCAGAGTCCCCGGCGTTGCGCATGATAAGGGCCCGGCCTCCGTCGCACGCCAAAACCCAGCAATTGTGCGGAATTCTTGGTTTCATGGCTTCACCTCTCATCTGCGATGCCCCCCGTTCAGTGTGCCATGAGGATTGGCAACTTCGCCTCGTTGAGCATGGATTTCGTGACACCCCCGAGGATGAGCTCCAAAAGCTTGGAATGCCCGTAGGCACCCATGACAATCATGTCGGCGTTGATGTCCATTGCATGCATTTGCAGCGTCTCGGTCACAAAGTGACCTGCGCTCGGCAGGGTCTCCACCGAGACATTGATGCCGTGGCGGGCGAGATACGTTGCGATATCGGCGCCCGGTTCGCCACCGCTCACCCTCAAGGCCGCAACGGGGTCGACCATTGTGACGTGAACGGATTGAGCCATCTTCATTATTTCGAGCGCATCTCTTGCGGCATGGGCCGCGCTCGGGCGCGAATCCCACGCGAGTAGGATCGTCCTCGGCCGCAATGTCGCGACTGCACCGGGCGGTACAAACAGGACTGGACGACCAGCTTGGAAAAGCCCGCCGCTTACAATCTGTGACTTCAGCTCGTCGCTCGCAAATACACCGGGGCCGGCCAGGATCAGATCCGCGTAGAGAGCTCTTTCGCCGATATCGTAAGCGGGGCCTGCGACCTCCGCGTACACGCTGTCGACATCAAACGACAACCCGGCCGATGCCAGGCGCTCGCGGATCTTGACCATATGATCTGAAAGCCGCTGCAGGTTGCGCTCGCGCACTTCCAGCCAGCTCGGCGACAGCGTCTGATAGCGTCCGGTAGGCACGGGGGCCATGGTGACGACCAGGGTGCTGAGATGTGCACTCACCTCGCCGCCCAGGTTCATCGCGATCTCTAGATCCTCGGCGGCTCCATCGTCTGCGAGCACGTTCAAAATCGTCTTGAATGACATGATATCCTCCCTTTGGCGGTCAGCGCTCCGCAAGGCGCTTGAGCCCCTGCGGAGCGGAGCGCCGAGCCCGTTAGGCGGCCTTCACCTGGATCTTGCGATCGTTCTGCTGAGCCTCGGTGGTTTTTGGCAATGTGACCGTCAGCACGCCTTTCGAAAACGTCGCCGCAATCTCTTCGGCTTTCACGCCCTGAGGCATCTTGAAGGTGCGCTGGAAGGAGCCATAGCGCCGCTCGGACAGGACGTATTCCCTGTCCTTTTCTTCCTTGGCCTCCAGCTTTTCGCCGCGGATCGTCAGATTTCCGTTCGAGACCTTAACCTCTATGTCTTTTTCCTCGATCCCTGGCAACTCGGCGGTGATCTCGTAGCTCGCCTCTTTCTCGACGAGATCAATCGCTGGCGCGAGCGCCCAGGTCGGCAGGACGGTTGAGCTGTGAATATGCACGGGGTCAAACGACCGGCGCCAGAAGCTCGGAGTGAAGTCGTCGAACAGGCGGTCGATTTCAGCCCGCAAACCTTCAAAGGGCATCCACGATTGCGCGCGGGAGCGAGGAGCTTCGTCTTGCTTGATGGGGAGTTTCGTCGGTGTCTCAGTCATGACTGGTTTCTCCTTTGAGTAAACGTGGGACCTGGCCGGCGACCGACAAAGGACATGGAAAAGAGGCGCTTCGACCCTCCATCCGCCTTTGGCCTTCGACCAGTAGACCGGACAATTAGACCGCGATCTGCAAGCTGGTGCATTGACGCCCGTCAAAGCTGGCTCCCTCGCTGCTTTGACGCAGAGCAATGCAAGGCATTGCCATTCGTGTTGTTGTTCACCAAAGCGCGACGTTCAGGGATTTCCAGATGACCCGGCGTGACATACGGCACATGATACAGGCGGTCCTGTTGAACTGGCTTCTGCTGATCCTGATCGTTCTCATGATCGCTTCGGTCTTCAGTGTGCTCCTGATAAAGGGGGTTTTTCTCAAGGAAAGACAGGTGCGCGTCGAACCGTCTCAAGGTCTGGTCGCCTCTTGTTGCACGGTTCAGGCTTAGCGCAGACTGCGTTCATCGCCGAACCCGTTGGCTCGTAATTGGGCAAGCGGCTCAATCCAGGCGCCCGGCGAGTGCCAAAGCCGCGCCCTTCAAAATCGCGTCGTCGCTGCGGATGATGAAAATTGGTATCTCCGCAAGCCAGGCCGACCGTCGGCCCTTCGCTTCGAAAGCTGCTCGAAACAAATCGGCCTTCAACCGTCGTTCCATTCTTCGCGGAATGGCCCCCCAGAGATAAATGCCGCCCCTGGCATCATAGAGAAGAGCTATGTCACCAGCGAACCTGGCCAGCCAGGTGGCGAAATTGTCCACGGCCTTCGCGGCCACCGCGTCGCTCCCGCTTAGTGCCGCATCGATGATGCTGGAGGCCGGCGAGCCGCGCACGGCCTGACCGGCACTTTCGAGCAGCAACTCATTAAGATGGCAAAGACCGGCCTCCGACAGGAGGTTCTCGACCGAAACGTAGTCGGTAGCGCAACGGATGCGCTCGAAAATGTCAAATTCCCCACGCGTCTGGGGGGCAAAGGATATACTTCCCGCATGGGTTCGGTGCGCGGTCCATGCGCCATCGCCCGGGGTCAGCGACGTAACGCCGAGCGCCTGCCCGACGCTGATGATCGCCTTCGGCGTGTCAGGTTCGACCTTTTGTCCGCTGATCAATTTTGTGTCGTGTAAAGTCAGATGAGGGAGAACCAATGCCAGCGCGTCGAGCGCCTCGACCTTGAAAACTCGCGAGGGTGAAGTGCCCCAATCGAGTTGTTCTGCCAGATCATGATGAAGGCGATCTTCGTCGGTAGCCGGGCCGCCGTTGATGACCGCGACGCCGATTGCAGAAGTCGCGACGGGAGTGGACTGGATATAGGCGGCCAGCGCGTCGGTCACGCAGGAAAAGGCGTTGTTGTCGAACTGTACGTAGTGGTCGATCGATAGCCGGTCGTAGTCTGTGACCGCAAGGCGTGTGTGTGTTTCGCCTATCTCCGCAACGATTGCCTGACGCGCCAACTTGCCCACCGCAGGTCCTCCTCCCAACGTTCACGAGATTGTGCCGCAAGTCCACCGAATGCGCTTTGACGGCCGTCAAGGTCAGACCCCACTTAGGGGTTTAGGATTTGCCGGTTCTGAATGCTGGAGGCTTTGGGATGATATCCGTTATTTGGCTCGAAAACGTCAGACGAGGCGACATCGGTGACGTTGGCGGCAAAAATGCCTCGCTCGGCGAATTGATCAATGGGCTCTCCGGGAGCGGTATCAAGATTCCGGGTGGATTTGCCACGACGGCGCAAGCCTATTGGCGCTTCATCGATTTCAACGGCTTGCGCGAACCAATCCGCGCGCTTGTGGCCGCATGGGAATCCGGGCGCGACGCCCTTTCCCAAACCGGTACGGCGATCCGCGCCCTCATCCTGCAGGGTGCCTGGCCCCCCGACATCGAGGAAGACCTGATATCGGCCTATCGCAATTTGTCGAAAAGGCTTGGCATCGAGGCCGCGTCCGTCGCGGTGCGCTCGAGCGCCACCGCTGAGGATCTGCCAGCGGCGAGTTTTGCAGGGCAACAGGAAAGCTACCTCAACATCGCTGGCGAACGAGCACTCATGGATGCCTGCCGCCGCTGCTACGCGTCCCTCTTTACGGATCGTGCCATGGCATATCGCCAGGCAAACGGCTTCGAGCAGATGAAAGTGGCGCTCTCGATCGGCATCCAGCAGATGGTACGCTCAGACCTTGGCGCAGCCGGCGTCATGTTTTCGATCGAAACGGAGACCGGGTTCAACAAGGTTGCCGTCATCAATGCGAGCTGGGGGCTTGGCGAATATGTCGTGAAGGGCACCATCGATCCCGATGAATATCGCGTCTTCAAACCGTTGCTCGGCATTCCTGACGTTGTGCCGATAATCGAAAAGAGACGTGGCTCCAAGGAACGCAAGCTCGTCTACGGCGATCGGTCATCCCCGACGCAAGGCGTCTTGACAAGCGTCGAGGAGAGGGCGGGGCTCGTCTTGAGCGACGAGGAGATTGTCAAGCTGGCCCGGTGGGCCGTTGCAGTTGAGACGCACTATGAATGTCCCATGGACATCGAATGGGCGAAAGATGGTCAAAACCAGGAGATCTGGCTCGTCCAGGCGCGCCCGGAGACGGTGCAGTCACAGGCGGCGACCAACTTGCTGTCGACGTACCGCATCAAATCCAAGGGACGACCGATCGCTCGGGGACTTGCGATCGGCAACGCCATAGCGTCGGCGCCCGTATGCCTTGTCGAAACTGCGGGCAATCCTGATCGCTTTGTCGACGGAGCTGTTCTGGTTGCAGCGACCACGGATCCGGACTGGGTTCCGCTGATGAAACGTGCCTGCGCTATCGTCACCGACCATGGCGGCCGGACGTCACATGCCGCAATCGTCAGCAGGGAGCTCGGTGTTCCTGCGATCGTCGGCGTTGGAAACGCAACGCAGTTGCTTCACCCGGGGGAGGTGGTCACCGTATGCTGTGCTGAAGGTGATGAGGGCACGATCTACGAGGGGCGGGCGGACTTTGCCGCCGAGGAAACAAACCTCTCCGACATACCTGAAACGCGAACAAGGGTGATGCTGAACCTTGCCGATCCGCAGGCTGCATCCAGGTGGTGGCGGTTGCCGGCCGACGGCATCGGGCTTGCGCGCATGGAGTTCGTGATATCGAATACCATCCAGATCCATCCGATGGCGCTTGTCCACTTCGACGGCTTGCGGGATCAAGCCGCCAGGGAGATTATCGACACCCTGACGCGGGAATACACCGACAAGACCGAGTACTTCGTGGACAAGCTCTCAGCCGGGCTGGCGCGACTTGCCGCTGTCGTATTTCCGAAACCGATCATCGTTCGCATGAGCGACTTCAAGACCAACGAATATGCCGGTCTTTGCGGCGGAACGCAGTTTGAACCGCAAGAGGAAAACCCAATGATCGGCTTTCGTGGAGCCTCCCGCTACCATTCACCCCGCTACAGGGATGGGTTCGTGCTGGAGTGCCGTGCCACGCCTCCGACGGAGGATGGGCTTTGAGAATGTCGCGCTCATGATCCCCTTCTGCCGCTCTCCGCAAGAGGCGGAAAAGGTGTTGGATACGATGGCCGAGAATGGATTGAAGCGGGGCAACGGGCTTGAGATCTACATCATGTGCGAAATCCCTTCCAATGTCATTCTGGCAGCCGAATTCGCGCGGCACTTTGACGGGTTCTCGATCGGCTCGAACGATCTGACCCAATTGACGCTTGGCATCGACCGAGACTGCGAGGACCTCGCCGCCGACTTTGATGAACAAGACCCAGCGGTAAAGTGGATGATCCGCAAGGTCATCGGCGACGCAAAGGCGGCCGGCGCCAAGATCGGGCTTTGCGGACAGGCACCGAGCGATTATCCCGAATTCGCCGCGTTCCTCGTCGACTGCGGAATTGATTCAATCTCCGTCACGCCCGACAGTTTCGTCGCTGTCAAACGAATGGTCGCGACTGCGGAAGCGAAACAGGAGAAAGGGTAGGGGATCGAGGCGAACGGAGCGTAAAGCGTCATTCCTCGGCTTCGAGCTGCTCGGCTGCCACATAAAGGAGCGCACGCATTTTCTCCTGTAGCATGGCCTTGTCGGCCGCCACGTTGGCAGCGCGCAGATCATCGAAAACCTTCAGCAAGACATCATCATCTCCCGGATCTGTTTGACCGGCCGCGATCACCTCTTCCACATAACCCGGTACGTCCGCGCGACCGATAACCTGCGCCGCCCACCTCGCCAGAATGCGATTGCGTCGATCGCGAACCCGGATTGCTCTTTCGAAATCAAGGAAATACTTTTCTTCGAGAGCCTTTTGGCGTTCGTTCAATGCGATCATCATCATGATACTCCGACATCTTCTGGGGGCTAAGCTTGGATGCCGGGCTCGACAAGACCGTCTCTTGCCGGCTCCGGTATTTCTGTCATGGTGGCTTCGGTGAGCAATAGAACGCTTGCAACCGACACCGCATTCTCAAGCGCTACGCGAACGACCTTTGTGGGATCGATAATGCCGGCAGACATCAGGTCGACATACTCCTTCCGCCCGGCGTCAAAGCCGTAATTGCCTTCCGCCTCCATCATTTTCGCCACGACGACGCCGCCATCTGTGGACGAGTTCTCTGCGATCTGGCGTGCCGGGAGTTCGAGCGTGCGCTTCAGGATCTGCACGCCGGTGCGCTCGTCGCCTTCACAAGTCCTCTCCTCATCGGTAAGGGCATTTACGCATCGCAAGAGGGCAAGGCCGCCTCCGGGAAGAATACCTTCGGCTACCGCCGCCTTGGTTGCGCTGATGGCGTCGTCGAGCGCTTCCTTCTTCGACTTGAGTTCCGCTTCCGTGGCAGCACCCACCTTTATGACGGCAACCCCGCCTGAAAGTTTTGCCAGTCGCTCCTCGAGTTTTTCTCGGTCGTAGTCACTCGTCGTCGTGGAGATTTCCCGCCTTATCTGGTCGGCGCGGCCGGCAATCGCCTTCTTATCTCCCGCGCCGCCGATGATCGTCGTCGTATCCTTTGTGATGACCACCCGTTCGGCGCGACCTAGTTGGTCGGCTGTCACCGTTTCCAGTTTGATGCCCAATTCTTCGGAAATCAGCTGACCGCCGGTGAGTATGGCTATGTCCTGAAGCAGCGCCTTTCGCCGGTCGCCGAAACCGGGTGTCTTCACGGCACAGTTTCGAAGCGTTCCCCGCATCTGGTTGACGATCAGCGTGGCCAGCGCTTCCGTTTCAACGTCCTCGGCGATGATCAGCAACGGGGTTCCGGACTTGGCGACGGCCTCAAGCAGGCCGACGCAGTCTTTCAGCGACGTGATCTTCCGGTCAAGAAGCAGAATAACAGGATTCTCAAGCGACACTTCCATCCGCTCCGTGTCAGTGACGAAGTAGGGCGAAAGATAGCCGCGATCGAACTGCATGCCTTCAAGGACATCAAGGACGGTCTCCGTAGATTTAGACTCTTCGACGCTGATGACACCTTCGTCGCCGACACGCTCCATTGCTTCCCCGATCAGGCAGCCGATGTGCGTGTCGTTGTGCGCCGAGATGGTTGCGACCTGTTCTTTTTCGCGCTTTGAGGAAACGGGGCGCGAATTTCGTTTGAGTTCGGAAACGGCGCGCTTGAGCGCCCGGTCCAGGCCTCGTTTGATATCGATCGCGCTTGCGCCGGCCACGACGTTGCGAAGGCCGTCGGCGAAGATCGCGTGGGCAAGAATGGTCGATGTGGTCGTTCCGTCGCCGACGATTTCGCCGGTCTTTTCTGCGGCCTGCCGCAGCATCCGCGCACCGAGGTTTTCCTCTGGGTCCTTGAGATCGAATTCCTTGGCGATCGTCACGCCGTCATTGCAGACGATCGGCGAACCCCACTTTCTCTCAATCAGCACTGCCTTGGATCGGGGTCCGAGTGTAACTCGAACCGCGTCGGCGAGCTGAGCAGTTCCCTTCAGGATCTTTTCGCGCGCGGCTGAGTGGAAAAGAACTTGCTTGTGCGCCATGGTTCCGACCCTCCGTAAACTACCGTCTAGCACAGGAGGAGAGATGCGGCCTTGATGGGCGTCAAAGACATCTTCATTTGCGCCGCCGCACCTTTGACGGCGGTCAAGGCGAGACTGGTCGATTGGTGCTTTGATGAAGCGATCGAAGTCCCAGAGTGGGGTCGCAGCGATGATTTACAATACGATAATGGTAAGCTTGAGCCTGCACGAAAGTGTTGCGCGGCAGCTAAGATTTGCGCGTGACGTGGCGTCGCGCTTCGAGGCGACCCTCATCGGGTTCGCAGCCGGCGACATTCGCATCATAACGGCGGCGCCCCCCGGCGTGGTCATGGACGATGAATTCATGCGCCTCGAAGCGATCGATATCGAACGCCGTCTGGAGATGCTCAGGCGAGAGTTCGAGGCTGAAGGCGGAGCCGTGGATCTGTTGCGGACAAGCGTTGGTGATCCTACGAAGGATCTCGCGACCGCTGCTCGATCGGCCGACCTGGTTATCGCAGGCATATCGCAAGTCGGAGGCGAACAGGTTGACATCGGTGAACTGATCCATTCGGCGGGCCGCCCAGTCCTTATCCCCAGAGCAGATCTTGAGCCGCTCGCAGCCCACAAGGTCGTCGTTGCCTGGAAGGATACGCGCGAGGCCCGGCGCGCCGTGGTCGATGCGATGCCGTTCCTCGTTCATGCCCGTGAGGTCCTTGTCGCATCAGTCGAAGATCAAGGAAAACAACGCGGCGTGGAAACAGTGAATGATGTTGTCCGCCACCTGATCCATCACGGTGCAAGAGCCCGGGGAGAGATCTTCAGCTGCGAAGCTCCTTCTGATGGCGAGACCCTCATCAATGTTACCAAGCAGTTTGGTGCGGATTTGATCGTTTCGGGAGCTTACGGCCACAGTCGCCTGCGCGAGTGGCTGGTGGGAGGTGTCACCCGATCACTGCTGCGTGAAACCTCTCTCCATCGCTTGATGTCGTCCTGAGCCAAACGCCAAGCGGTTCGCGCGAATTTTGACGGAAAGGCGGAAAACCGTGTGTTCGATGTCCGCTCTGGATGCGAAGATTCGCTTTCTCAGCGACCCGGGATCGTTTCCTGATCGTCCATCGAGGATCGAAGCCCGGGAGACCCATATGTCGTGGGTCTTCCTGGCGGATGATTGGGTGCTGAAGCTGAAGAAGCCGGTCACGACGTCCTTCCTTGACTTCAGCACGATTGACGCCCGCCACTTCTTCTGTTGCGAAGAAATTCGCCTCAATCGCCGGTTGGCCGAGGAAACCTATAGCGGGGTCAAGCCTCTGTATGCGAACTTTTCCGGCAACCTCACTTTTGAGAAAGTCGGAAGAGCTGTCGATTGGCTCGTTGAGATGAGGCGGCTCCCCGAAGCCCACATGCTGGATCAGCGCATACAGGCGCGTGACCTCGCACCGGCGGAGCTTATTGGCACGGCTGAGAAGCTTGTACGCTTCTACGCTGGCTGTCGGCCGGAGAGCGTCGATGGACACATGCGCCACCTCATGGATGAACTCGACATCACGCGAATGATCTTGCTGCGGCCGGAGTTCGATCTGGAGGCAGAAGGCGTTGCTGCCTTACTGGAAGGCATCGGTCGGGGATTGCAGGTGATGCGGTCAAAAATCGAGGAGCGAATAAAGAACGGGTGCCTGGTGGAAGGACATGGCGACTTGCGGCCCGAACACATCTGCCTCGTCAGGCCTCCCCAGATCATTGATTGCCTGGAATTCAACCGGTCGATGCGCCTCGTCGACCCATATGATGAGATCGGTTATCTTGCTCTCGAATGCGAGGTTTTGGGCTCGGGCTGGATCGGTCAATTGTTCCTCACGGCCCTGGAACGTACGCTCGGAAATCGCCCTTGTGATCGCCTGATGGGGGTCTTTGGCGGAATGCGTGCCTTGTTGCGGGCACGACTTTGTCTTGCCCATCTTCTTGAAACACCTGTGCGCGAACGTGAGAAGTGGCGGCCGCTCGCGCTCACCTACCTCAAGGTGGCAAGGGCTCGCTTGTCACTGGTCGTCTCCTGAGTGTGCGGCAAGCAGCGGGACGCCGGCATGCAGGCGGCGAATGGATTCGGCAAAAAGCGGTGCGCTGCTCACGACCTCCACACAGTAGCGCAGGAGGTCTTCCGATATATGGAATGGAGAAGCCGAGTCCGTCACGATCGTCCTGTCGATCGCGGGATGAGCCAGAACCGCCTCGCAGCCCCGGTCAAAGAGCGCATGGGTGGCGAGAGCATACACGGCATTTGCACCCCGCTGGCGGCAGGCTTCCGCTGCTCTGAGCATTGTTTTGCCCGTCCCCATCATGTCGTCCACAATAAAAACGTTCGCCCCTTCGACGTCACCTGCGAATAAGTGACCCGAGACGATCCCACCGCTGCGACGCTTTTCCATGAACGCAAGCTGAGCCTCATTACCGGACAAATGTTCGTAGTATTCCCGCAAGAGTTGCGCGCGTTTTATGCCGCCGGCGTCAGGTGATAATATCATCGTCCGCTCGGAGCCGGAGAGGTTTGCAATGGTCCCGCTGAAGAGTTTCCGAGTGTCGAGGTGAACCGTTACACAGCGGAAGGCGTTCTGAAATGCCGAAAGGTTGTGGACGTCCAAAGTCACGACCGTGTCGATACCCACCGCCTCGAACAGTTGTGCCACGTATCGTGTCGTCACCGGGTCGCGTGACTTGGTCTGTCTGTCTTTACGAGAGTAAGCGAGATAGGGCGCGACGGCGGTTACGCGCGCCGCGCCGTGTTCGCGGCACGTGGCTGCAAAAAAAAGCAATCTACACAGCTTATCATTCGCCGAACCTTCCGGCGAACCATTCAAGGTATGTATGATGAAAACGTCGTTGCCGCGCACGCTGACAAGCGGACGTGCCTTATGCTCCCCGCCTTCAAAGTCACGCTCTTCGTGCTCGGCAAGGGGGACCTCGAGTTCGTCAGCAATGGCTCTTCCAAGCGCCATCGTTCCGTTGAGAGCGAAAATCTTCATGAATGCTAGCATGATCCATGGTGTCGCGACACTCATTGACGACGGTCAAGGATCCAAAACTCTTGCGCGGAAAAGCTCGCGGTCATGCTGGCGCGATCGGCTCAGTCGGCTCGGCGTTGCGTTGCAACAGATCGCGTCGCACCACGCGTTTTCCCTCCGTCGACCCATGCGTGCTGGTCGTCACGATGCTCCGCCCCTCAGGCTCGTCGTCCCGTTGATGGTAAATGACCACCCAGTCTTTCGTTTTTCCCAGTTCATGGGCACGCCTGCTGTTGGAAAATAGAACGGTGAAATGCCAGTCTTCCACTTTGGAGTGCATGACAGGAAGCCAGGCTTCATGTGTCGGGTTGAAACGCCTGGGGGCTATCAGGCGTAGCGCGCCCGCAGCAGCCTTGTCTCTATAGGCACGGTCGACTTTGAGCAAGAGCGCAACAGGCGGTTGGCTCGATTTTTTCCAAAGGTAAGGCGTTGATCGCCGTGCGAGGCGCTCAGCCAGTGCGGAAGCGATCATTTGCTTTCGCCTGGGTCCGATGCCTTTCAGTGCGAAGTTGCCGAAATGGATGGCATTCTCCAAATCTTCCAGGGTCTCGAGCGTTCCTTCTTCCGCCAGCACGCCAGCCAGTCGCGGCCCAATTCCGGGAATGGTGCGAAAGAGCACCTCCGGTGCAAGTTCACCGCGCAGCCTTTCCAGTTGCCCCCAACGGCCGCTTCCGACCATTTCAATGATGGCGCCAGCGATTGCCTCTCCGACCGCAGGCAATGCTACGAGGGCTTCCCGGCCTCCTTCTGCGAGAATTGTGGCGATCGGCCGGTTGAGCGCGGCGACAACGTCGGAGGCACGGCGATAGGCACGGGGTCTGAAGTTGTCCTCTCCCTGTTCCTCGAGCAAACCTGCGTATTCACGCAGTTGCTGGGCGATCACCATGTTGTCCCTCCGTGCCTTATCCTGGGCGATCGGACCGGTCACTCTTGCCACGCCGTCCTCCTACTCGCATCGAGCGCTATAGGCGTCCCTTCTCGTACTCCTGGCAAGACTCTCCGAACGCAGCCATCGCCTCTTCCAGGTAATCCGGAAGAAGCGGTGTTCCGATCAAATAGGCGGCCGTGTGTTCATTGTGAGCGTCGGCGGCCTCTGCGCGAATTCGCTCCCAGTCGCCCACCGTGTCGTCTCCGCGGCCGAGCCAGCAAAGGGCGACGAGGTCGATCTGCTCGTCCTCGTTCATCGCGGAGATCGTGCTCTCCAGCTCGGATTCGACGGGATCATCCGGTCGGTCTTCAAGCACGGAGATCATATTGTCGTCTGTGGCATTAGAGGCAGGGTCAACGTCGGAAACAACATCCTTGGCGTCGAATTCGCGCGCCTTGATGATGAGATAGCAAACTGTATCGGGTGAGATCGACAGGTCCCAGGTTCTGGTCATCTGAATTCTCCAAGCTTGCCGAATGGCCCACTTTCGTCTTGTCACAGCGCTCAGTTCAGCGGCCAAACGTTCCTGTTCATAATCGCAGGCTTGCACCGGAGCGCTTTGATGATCGTCAAAGTGGCCAAGACGTTGGGAGGAATATCCCTCTTGGCCCTGAAGATTTCGCAGGAAGGATTGATCAGCGTCAACGCGACAAGGGCGGATGACGCGCATGATTACCAATGGAGTATAAGCGCGGTTCATCGCGGGCCGCCGCCATTCGCCACTTAAGCGAGGGAACATGCTCGTTCACGACCAGACCAGTGCCATAGCATTCTTGAGCGACCGGCATACGCACGGAAGCGATGAAATAGAACACATTGAGACTCATATTTCGCATGTTTTTCTCACCCGCGATCGCGCTTTCAAGATGAAGCGCGCCGTCAAGCTTCCGTACGTTGATTTTTCTACGCCGGAGCTGCGGCTGGAAGCCTGCAAACGCGAGGTTCGCCTGAATTCGGTCACGGCACCCGGTCTATACCTTGGCATCCGGACGATCTCGCGCGACTTGGCGGGAAATCTTCGATTTGGCGACGGCGAGCTTGTCGAGCCGGTTGTCGAGATGGTTCGCTTCGAGCAGGATGCACTGTTCGATCGGATGGCCACGCAGGGACGGCTGAACGCGAAGCTGCTGACCCAAGCGGCGCGCATGATTGCCCGTTACCACCAGAGCGCACCTGTCGTCCATCGCAGTTCAGGATCTGCAAACATTGGCGCAGTGCTCGCCATCAACAGAGCTGGTTTTGCCATCGGCCGCGTGTTCGAAGAAACCGAAGTCGCCACGATCACTCAGCTCTTCGAAGAAATGCTGAAAGAGAATGCGGCGCTTCTCGATGGCCGAGAGACCGCTGGAAAAGTCAGACTTTGCCATGGGGATCTGCACCTGCGCAACATATGTCTCATTGAGGGAGAACCTTGCCTATTCGATTGCATCGAGTTCAACGATCAGATTGCGACGATCGACACCCTCTATGATCTGGCATTCCTTTTAATGGACCTGTGGCACAGAGGATTTCCGCAATTTGCCAACCTGGTCATGAATCGCTACCTCGATGAAACGAATGATGACGACGGCTTTGTGCTTTTGCCATTCTTCATGGCCATAAGAGCGGCCGTCAGGGCCCACGTGATCGCCACTCAAGTTGCCGAGGGCCGAAACGCGGCTGATCTTACCTCTGAGGCACGTTCCTACTTTGAGTTGGCACGCACGCTCCTTGAAAAAGTTCAACCGCGTCTCATCGTGATCGGCGGCTTCAGCGGCTCAGGTAAGACGACCGTAGCCGATGCGCTGGCCGCCCGGGTTGGCGCCCCACCCGGCGCACGCATTATCGAGAGTGACCGCATTCGCAAGGCGTTGCACGGTGTTGCAGCTGAGGTGCATCTCGATGCGGATGCCTATCGGCCAGATGTCTCTGACAAGGTCTATTCCGAAATGGTTCGCCGCAGTTTGGCTATCACGAAGGCCGGCGGGTCTGTTGTCGCCGATGCCGTGTTCGATCGTCTGGAGAACCGCAGTCTTATCGAGGTTGCATCTGCGGCCGCAGGTAGCCGGTGCGAGGCCGTCTGGCTGCAAGCTGACGCGCAGGTCTTGCAGCAGCGTGTTTCGGGCAGGCACGAGGGGCCTTCCGATGCGGATCTGCGCGTTCTGGCCCGGCAGTTATCGTGTGGGCAAAAGCCACCTGCCTGGCGCTTGATCGATGCGCAACAGCCGGTTGGCGAGATCGTGGACGAGATCCTGGAGCCTGTAGAAGTGGGGCACCAATATCCCTGCCGTGTCAGTTGAAGACAGAATCCTGCTTATGGTTTGGCCATGAAGATCACATTTCTTGCCTCCCCGAGACCAGCTGCACAGGAGGCGCTGGAGCAATTCGTCTGCAGGTACGGTCAGAGTTCGGTTTCGGGTGCCGACTATGTCGTAGCCATAGGGGGCGATGGTACCGCTCTGAAAGCCCTTCATGCGCTGCTCGAAGGGCCGGCGAAGCCGGTCTTCCCAATGCGGACGCAGGGCTCGATCGGGTCTCTTTGCAATCCGTTGCAGTTGTCCGATCTCATGGACCGGATGATCAACGCCATCCCCGTTGATCTGCCGGTGCTGCAAGCCGATGTCGAACGATTGGGAGGCCAGCGAACGACTATCTTTGCAATCAACGAGATTGTGCTTACTCGACAGCGCCTGCAACAGGCGCGTTTCAAGCTGACTGTAGACGGAGGGAGCGCACCGGCGACGATTGCGGGCGATGGTTTGGCGCTGGTGACGCCACTCGGAAGCACGGGCTATAACCAATCGTTGGGCGGTCCGCGTCTGCCCCTTGGCTCTCATCTCCTCGCGTTGACCGGCATCGCGCTGACACCCCGGTTTCCGTGGCATCGCTCGGTCGTGCACGACCACATCATCCTAGAAATAGAGGTCGTCGAACCCGAGCATCATCCTGTTCAAGTCGAGACTGTCGTTGAAATCGTACCCGGAATCCGTCGGGCGCGCCTCAGTTGCAGCGGCCACTGCAAGGCCACTCTGCTCTTGGATCGGGAGGTATTGAATTCGCTGACGGCATTTCACGGCCAGATTTGCTGAACTGAGTGGGCGTTGGAAATGCGGCGTTGGCACCAGCCGGTACTGCCGTTAACACGATCGCCTGGAGCAGTTCCGTCCACCCGATAGCGCGCAGATCAAAGTTCAAAGTGGCTGGCTGACCTGGCATGGGAAAGTCGATTGGCAACGTCAAAGGGCTGGAGCATTTCGCTCGCGCCCTTGCTGGCGTCGTTGCTGTCACGAGCCTGATCGAAATCAATCCGCGCGCTTTCGCGGCCGACGTCAAGAAGCGCATCGCGGATGCCATGACCGACTCACTGTCGGCTAGCCCCGTCTTCGGCCACCGGTTTGCGCCAGAGTGGCGAGCGGAGAGCGCAGGCTGCTCGTCGCATTCGGGTCCTCTGCATCTCTGCATCTGCGTCGACGTTGGATCTGGATGGGCCGCGCTACACCGCCATCGTTTGCGACGAGCATTTGCCTGAGCGTCGGGACGCCCGCCTATCTCATCGTCAGGCTCACGGCCTCACGGTCGCTGTCCCTGCGACATGATGTAGGCGGTCAGATCAGCAATTTCTGTGCGCGTGAGTGAGAGATCCGGCATCCGTGAATGCTGCGGCGCCGACAGAAATGTCGACAAACGGGCAGTATCCAATTTTCCCGATTTTTTCATTTCGGAGAATGTCGGAACGTTGTCTGATCCACGTTGCTGTCCGGGAGCTGTCACGTGACATTCACTGCACCATCGATTGGCGATGGCGCGACCGCGCGCGAGATCGGCCGAGCCGCTTTGACCGCTGTGCAGCAACAAGAAGACGGCGGCAACCTGCAAAACCCTGGTTCGCTCCCATGGTAAGGCTGGCATTTACATCACCACCTGTGCAGCCATGTTTTCGACGAAACGTTTCTCGTCGTCGTGAAGACGTTTGGTCGTCTTCCGGATGGAGGCCGAGCCCATGTCTGCGAAGCGCGCTCCTCCATTGACATAGTCGAACAGCGCGTTCTGCCAGAAGGTGCACCATATGTCGAACAGATCGTTTTGGTGATCCGGCGATTGACAGTCTTCCAAAAGGCGTAAGTCGCTGTTGAGACGGTTTTCCAAGAACTTCAACGCCTCAATCTGATAGCGAAGGGCGGCCTCAATGGCCGTCGCCTGCAAATGCCCGAGCGGCCACAAGGAGCCCCTCACTTCGACCGAGGGAATTGCGGGTGAGGGAAAGAACCAAAAAGGCGTGCTTGATTGATGCGGATTTGTTCGTTGCATGGGCATCACTCCAGTTGCTGAAAGGACCCAGTCCTGGTGGCTGAACAGGACGCCAATACGGCCAGGAAACTACATCTGCAACTTATCGAAGCCCGCCATCTTCGTCCTTGATGCCGATCAAAGCTTCTTCATTTGGTGACGGCCGAAGGGGCTCATCGTTCCTTGATCGGCGTCAATCTCCGATGCCAGCCGTTAACTCGTACCTACACTCATTCGAGGCTCCGTGACGATGCCGTCGTGGTCAAGGTCCACGCCGTCGCGTCGGCTACCTCACTGCTGGCTCGAAACCGGTTGGCGAGCGCAAGAACCTCGTCCCCGCTCCAATGGTCGTCAACGTGCTCGCCATATTTGCAGGCAAGGATGCGGCCGTCGGGCGCAACGAGGAAATCCGCCGGCAACCCGAAACGGCCGCCTTCAGGTGCCAGCGGTGGTAATGGCTTGCGCCCGAGCAAAGCCCGCGGCAATGCGACCAGAACGGCTCGGAGAATCGTGCCCCAGGCTCTGCGGTCGCTTAAGGCACGCGGATCCGTCTCCACGCCGAAGGCGCGGTAAATCTGCTTGTCGGAATCGGCAACCAAATCGAAGGGCAAATCATCGACGTGACGCAGCAGCATCTCCTTTCCCGAATGGAACAGGATCAATTCGCGTACGACTTGCTCCATCTCGCGGCGACGGCGGACAAAGCCGCGCAAGTGAAGGCTGCAGACCGGGCAGCCTGCGAAGCGGCGGAACTGGATGTGCGTCGCCCGCGGATCGAAGGCTATGTCCACGATGCCACCGTGCACTGTGGCGAACATCTTGAGTGGAACCGGGATTCCGACGGTGAGACGCCGACCCGACGCGTGGGGATGCGAGGTCATCTGCCTTACCTCCGGAGCATGCGGACGGTCATGACCGTTGCCAGAACGGAGAGCGGGAACTGGGCAATTCCGGTTATCTCGAAGAACAGGTCGTTCGGCTCTTCGTAGGGCGGGTTCGGGAAGATCGCGCGGAAGGTGTCGCCACTGACGATCAGGTAGGCAATGTTCTTGACGACGTGGTTGTAGCCGCCCTCGACATAACCGACGAGAATGATGGGCACGGCCAAGACCACTATGGCGCCGGCCCATGTAAAGAGGCGGGCTGAGCGACCCGTCGGCGCATACCAACCCGCAGACAGTAGCATTGCGACGAGGGCCGCCACGGGCAAAATGAAATAAAGTACATGCAGCCGCCAAGGTGTATCTAAAATCGCGGCGCCGTAGGCGTGATGGATCGAGGTGAGGGCGAGCAGCAGAAGCGCCGAGATCCCCGCCCTAAGGTGGGTGTTGGCTGCTGAGGGGCTTGGCACGAATCCGGTCATCGTTTGGGTCTCCTGGGTTGACTGGAAGACCGCGGAGTATCACCTTGCCGAACACGTTGTTCGGAAATTGCCGGACAACTGGGAGGCCGAGTCCGGAAACGAACAGGGCCTCGGCGGAGTCCGGGAAAAGGAACTGGTATGGCGATCGACCGCAGGGTGATGCGAACCCGCACGGCACTTTATGATGCGCTGGTGTCACTGATCCGACGCAAGGACTATGCGCTGATCACGGTCGAGGACATCCTTGCCGAGGCCAATGTCGGCCGCTCGACCTTCTATGCGCATTTCACCTCCAAGGACAACCTGCTCGAGCGCAGTCTGGATAGGCTGAGGGCGCTACTTGTCTCTGTCCAGGAGCCCGACGCCGAGGAAGGTTGGGACCTAGCGCGGGCGCTGTTCGAACATGTCGGCGAATATGCCGACGTTCAGGCAGCCCTTTCCGGTGGTCATGGCGGGGCGGTGCTGCGCGGGGCCGTGGACAAGGTGTTGGCCGATGTGCTGCGCGGGTCTATCAGTGGCGATGAACTTGGTGAACTGCCGAGGGAACTGGTCATCCAGCAGGTGGTCGCGACCTTCAATACGACCTTGCGCTGGTGGCTGGAGACGCGGCCGGAGATGCCTGCGGGCGAGGCCGATCGGCTGTTCCGACGGCTGCTGTGCGGCGGAATTCCGCAAAGCGGTGCCTTGCCATTCATTGCGGCTGCTTAGAATTGCCTTGGCACCATCCTTCCAAATATGTTTCTCAGATGTGCAGACGAGATTGACGACGGCATGTGTACGATGCCGAAAGAGGAGCCTGATATCGCAGGCCGAAAGACGGATGGACTGCCATGATGGAAAAGACAGCGCCTGCGTGCTCTCGGACATGGGTGTCTTCGACAATCAGAACCAGTGGGCGGAAGCGAAATGCCAAACCAGCGCTACCGAAGTTGCCGATCTGGATAATGCGGGCGGTGAGCGTGTCGCCTGACCCCGGGGTGGTGCCCCACGGTGAAGAATTACATAACATATACAATTAAATAGCGGTTCCCGGTTTCATCCTCTCCAGCGCGGCAGCGGTAATGGTGCCCGGAGGGGAGCTTTGCGGACGCGGGGATGTGTTTGCATTGCCAGGCGGCCCTATTTAGGTCAGGCGATTTGATCGCCGACAATGCCAAGCCCCCTGAGATGGGTTAGGTTTGTGCCAAATCGATGGCGCGTTGAGCGATTGTCGAGCCGAGCGCGTGAGTTTGAGGAGCCGTCTGAGAAACTGAAGCGGCATTTTCCCCGCGAATCGCTGGTAGAGTGATACCAATGCCCTATGCTTCCAATATCGACCTGCCGGCATCCCTGAGGCGCATCTTACCGGGCCGTGCACTGGATATTTATCGCGAGGCATTCAATCACGCATTTGTCTCTCACCAACACGATCCGCGCCAGGAACAGACTTCGCATCGAATAGCCTGGGGCGCCGTGAAGCGGCGATATGTAAAGGTCGGGGGTGGCTGGCTTGAGCGTACCCCGGTCATCGACCAAAAGGAGTGATGAACATGAGCAGTCGCATCTTGGATCGATCCGAGTGGCATTTCTTTTTTGATAGCATTGCAAAGGCCCTTCGAGGAAAGCGGGTGCAAGTCGAAATTACCGGCCTGCGACTGGGTGACCAGATACAGACGAAATCTGTCCCGTTGGTCGGCATCACCTTCGATCCCAAGGGCGACCTGCTGGAGATTGCTATGGAGGGATTGGATCATCTCATTCACAAGCCCTCAAGCATTGCAATCCGCGAAGAGGTTGATGGGCTCAGTGGTCTGGAAATCGTGGATTCAGAAGAGCACCGCCAGATTGTCACCCTTACGAGCCCGCTTATGCTTTCCGCGCCACGGGACTGAGCAGGAAGATACGACCTTGCCCCGGAATGTGGCCAGGAGGTCTTGGCCTGACTTGAATTCAGTTGAGGTGCGTGATGAAGGCGATGGTACTTGAAAAGCCTGGGACATCCCTGGTTCTGAAGACCCTTGCCGACCCGTGCCTAGGCCCCGGCGAAATCCGAATACGCGTGGAAGCCTGCGCCGTCTGTCGCACCGACCTCCACGTTGTCGACGGAGACCTCGATCATCCGAAACTCCCCCTGATACCTGGCCATGAAATCGTCGGGGTCGTCGAAACCGTCGGCGAGAATGTCGATCGAACTCTTGTTGGAAGCCGTGTTGGCGTGCCGTGGCTGGGCCTCACCTGCGGCCATTGCTCCTATTGCCGTGCCGGCCAGGAGAACCTGTGCGACAAGCCGCTGTTCACGGGGTTTACCCGCGATGGCGGGTTTGCCACCCACGTCGTCGCCGACCAACGATTTTCCTTCAAGCTTGAGTACGCGGACGATCCGGTGGCTGTCGCGCCGCTTCTTTGCGCCGGCCTTATTGGCTGGAGGTCGCTCAAAAAGACAGGTAATGCAAAGCGCCTCGGCCTTTTTGGCTTTGGCGCCGCTGCCCACATCATTACCCAGATCGCGACATGGCAAGGGCGCGAAATCTATGCCTTCACCCGACCCGGCGACGTTTCGGCACAGCGTTTCGCAATCAGTCTCGGCGCAAACTGGGCCGGTGGTTCGGACGAGACCCTTGAAGGGGTACTTGACGCCGCCATCATCTTTGCGCCAGCGGGCGAGCTCGTGCCGACGGCGCTGCGCGCAGTGCGCAAGGGAGGGCGCGTCGTGTGTGGCGGCATACATATGAGCGATATTCCTCAGATGTCCTATTCCCTTCTCTGGGGTGAACGCGAAGTCGTTTCGGTCGCAAACTTGACTCGGGCAGATGCCTTCGAGTTCTTTCCCGTCGCTGCAAGAGCTCGGGTGAAGACCCACACGGTCGTCTATCCCCTCGAAAGAGCCAACCAAGCTCTCGAGGATCTTCGCCACGGCAGAATGAACGGGGCAGCCGTCCTCGTTCCGTAAATCTGAATGAGGAGCCGGTAAGACTGTCCGCCGTGAACATCGCTGGAGTGTAAATGATGCGCTTTTCTGATCGATCCGAGGCAGGGAGGCAGCTCGCTCGGGCTCTTGAGCACTATCGCGGCCACGATGTCGTGGTGCTTGGTCTGGTTCGCGGGGGCTTGCCGGTCGCCGCTGAGGTTGCAACCCATCTTCAAGCGCCTCTCGACGTGATGCTGGTCCGCAAGATTGGCGTTCCATGGCACCAGGAACTCGCGATGGGGGCAGTCGTTGACGGGAACAAGCCAATTGTTGTGCGGGAGGAAGAGGTCATCGCCCTGGCACGAGTGACGGAAGCGCAGTTCGACGCCGCTTGCGAGCGAGAAATCGCCGAAATCGAGCGTCGCAAAGAAGTGTATTTCGCTGGTCGCGCTCCCATCAATATTGCGAACCGCATCGCGATCGTCGTTGACGACGGCATAGCCACCGGAGCGACGATCCGGGCAGCGATCGAAGGCATCAGCAAACGCCAGCCTGCAAGAATAGTCGTCGCGATGCCAGTGGCTTCCCCGGAAGCGCTTGCGTCGCTGCAACGAAAAGTCGACGAAGTTTGTTGCCTGGTTTCCCCACAACCGATGCACTCCGTTGGTTCTTTCTATCAGGAATTTCCGCAACTGAGCGACGACGACGTCATGCGTGTTCTTGCCGCCCACAGCGACTAGGTTAAAACGCGAACCGTTTGTCGGTCGTCGTCTCAATTACCCCACCCTTGCCGGCACGCTTCGTTGCTTGAAGCCAAGTCGTTTGTACAAATACGGATCAATCGAGCCTTCCATTCTTCTGCATCAGATATTTCGACGCGGAGATCTGGCATGTCCGATATGCCTTGGCGAGGATCGCGTGACGCGAACTGGTGCCGCAAGGCTGGTCCCGATGTTGGCCAAGCGATTTGCAGAAGAGTGTATGTTGCGCAGGATCAATGCCGAACCTTGCAAAGCGGGCAATATGACAGGGATGGCGCACCGCAGATCCCGTTTTGCGGCACGAAGGTACGTGCCATCGTGAGATATCGACGGGCGAGGGAAGGGGCTCGACAGGATAAACTATCTCCCTTTTTCGAGGCAGGATCATCAGATGGTTATCGGGCGGCTGCAACGAAGACATATTCTCGCAATGGCAATCGCAGCAGGGCTGTGCGTTGCTGAAACCACAGTAAGCCTCGCCACGAAAGTAACCATTCGCATCGGCCATTTCCCAAACATTACTCATGTTCAGGCGCTGGTGGCCAGAAGCTTTGAACATCGCGGACGAAGCTGGTTCGCCGATCGGTTGGGGCCAGGCGTCGTTATCGAATGGTATGCCTACAACGCCGGCCCGAGCGCCATGGAGGCAATCTTTGCCGGCAGTCTAGATCTTGCTTACGTCGGACCGAACCCGGCAATCAATGCCTATGCACGTTCTGCTGGAGCCGAGATTCGGATCGTGGCTGGCGCCGTGAACGGCGGCTCTGCACTGGTCGTGCAACCGGGAGAAAGGCTTGCCACACCGACGGATTTCCGCGGGAGACGGATCGGGACACCTCAATTCGGAAATACTCAGGACGTCGCGGCCCGAGCTTGGCTGCGAGACGGCGGCCTGCGAATTACGCAGGCCGGCGGGGACGCCTACGTGGTGCCGACTTCAAACCCGGAGCAGTTGTCTCTCTTCAAAACCCGACAACTCGATGCTGTGTGGACTGTGGAGCCCTGGGTTTCACGCCTCGAGCTGGAAGCGGCCGGCAAGGTGCTGATTGAGGAAAGGCAGGCGGTCACGACGGTGCTCGTCTCAAGGGTTGGGTTTCTTGAGCAACATCGCGATCTCGTGCATCGATTTGTCCAGGCGCACCGCGAACTCGGAGAATGGATTAGCCGCCATCGCCAGGAAGCCCAGGCTATGGTCCGCGAAGAACTGAAAGCGGATTTTCGGGTGACGATGTCCCCGGATCTTGTATCTCGGGCATGGCCGCGCATGTCGGTTACCAGCGATATCGCGCTTTCCGCTTTGCAGGAATACGTGGCAAAAGCACAACGCGTTGGCTTCCTGGCTGCAGTGCCGGATCTTTCTCACTTGGTCGAACAGCCATGATCAATCGCGCGCCTTTTGTTGGAGCAGCCACGCAGCATTGCAGTCTCGCGACGAGCAAGCTCGATGTTCAAACGGTCTCGAAATGGTTTCGAACGTCTCGGGCCAACGTGCACGCGCTAGCCGACGTATCGATGCAGGTTGCCGCCGGTCAGATCGTTTGCGTCGTTGGCCCAAGCGGCTGCGGCAAGTCGACGCTTCTCGACATCATCGCCGGTCTGACGCAACCAGATGCCGGTCACGTGTTTGCGGACGGTCAGGAGGTCGCAGGTCCCGGCCGAGAGCGGTTGGTCGTGTTTCAGGAACCTTCCCTTTTTCCGTGGCTGAACGTGTTTGGCAACGTGATGTTCGGCCTGAGGCTTTGCCCAGAGCTTCGTGGTGACGAGCGCCGGGACATCGCACATAACTACCTATCGCTGGTAGGACTGGAAAAGTTTGAAAAGGCGCACGTCCACGAATTGTCGGGTGGCATGAAGCAGCGCGTCGCGCTTGCGCGTGCATTGGCGCCGGATCCGCAAGTGCTCTTGATGGACGAGCCATTTGGCGCGCTCGACGCAATGACGCGGGAGCACCTTTACGACGACGTCCAGAAGATCTGGGCTGACAGTCGTAAGACGGTGGTATTCGTGACGCACAACATGCGCGAAGCAACGTGCCTGGGCGATCGCATTTTACTGATGTCGAGTGCCCCCGGAACAATCGTGCGAAGTTTTGACATCCCGCTGTCGCGCCCTCGCAGCATATACAATGCCGAGTTGGTGGCTCACGCGGCAGCGGTTGCCGATGCGCTCCGCGGCACGATAGGAGGCGGCGAACCGGAATGAGGCGAACAGCGGTCGTTACGGCATTCTTCGCCGGGCTGCTCCTGATTTGGGAGCTGGCCGCCGATACTGGCTGGTGGTCGCCAGTCCTTTTCCCTTCGGCTGTGAGCGTTGCCCGGTATCTTTGGGGCGCAATGAACGACGGTACGCTTCTTGAAGCAATCCGCGTTACGCTCCAACGGCTGCTGCTTGGGTACGTGATCGGGGCGGCGATTGGTCTCCCGCTCGGCGTTCTTACAAGTTCGTCGAAGATCATGGAGGACACGCTTGGTTCATTGGCACTTGGCCTGCAGACCTTGCCGAGCGTGTGCTGGGTGCCCTTCGCCGTGCTGTGGTTCGGGCAAACCGAGAGTGCGATGCTGTTCGTCGTCGTGATGGGTACAGTCTGGTCGGTGATAATTGCGACCAACCACGGAGCTCGAACCATCCCGCCGATCTATTCAAAGGCCGCACGGACCATGGGATCCAAGGGATTACACTTGTGGATGACGGTCATGCTGCCGGCCTCCTTGCCCTTTCTCGTCAGCGGCATGAAGCAGGGTTGGGCCTTCGCATGGCGCTCGTTGATGGCTGCCGAGATCTTCGTGACTATCCTGACCGGTTTCGGACTCGGCCAGTTGCTTCACTATGGGCGTGAGCTGAATGCAATGGATCAGGTGATCGGCGCCATGATGGTGATCGTCTTGATCGGTCTGCTTGCGGATCGAATTCTGTTTGCGCCCTGGGAACGTTTCCTGCATCACAGGTGGGGTATGGATGGCGGATGAAGTTGTTCCATCCTTGCGACCTGACGCTTTGGATCGTGCGTGAGCCCCCTTCTTTTAGAGCTCGCCGGAGATTTCCCTTCTGTTTCGGTCAAGTTCCTCACTATAGCGCCTTAAGGTATGGCTCTCCGTCAGCATACCGAGCACCCGTTGCTCAACCAGGTCGCTGACAACTGCAAGCGCTTCACTTTCGCTTTGGTCGAAGATCGCGACCGCCTGCCTGGCATTCATGGTGGGAAGCAGAACGTCTTTCTTGAATTGCGCGAACGTTCGGATCTGTGCGGCCTCATTCTCTCCTTCGACAAGATTGGAATGGACATCCGCGACGAGTGCGAGCCCGGCATACTTTCCGTTCTGGTCGACCAGGGCGACCCGCTGGGTCGAACCGATCGGAAACGTGTTCCTGAAATCACGCACGGGCATGTCCGCGTTTGCCGTGCGGACATCCGCTCGCATGAGCTTGTCGACCGTAAGATTGCGGATCCAGCCGACGTCTTGGGCGCTACGGATTGTCTCGCCGCGCAAGTGGAAGCGCCAGGTGGCGAACGAATAACCGAACAGCGTCCTGACGATAAAGGACGATGTGATAACCGAGGCGAGCACCAGAACGGTCATTGGAAAATCTCCGGTGACCTCAAGTGCAAGGAAAGTCATTGTCAACGGGCCGCCGATGACGGCGACCGCAAGTGAACTCATTCCGACGACGGCATAGCTTGCAGGAGCAAGAGTCGCCGAGTTCAAATAGGGGGCCCAAAAAGCAAAGAGCTTGCCAAGCAACGCGCCCATGAAAAGCGAGGAGAAGAAAAGCCCGCCGCGAAAGCCTGAGCCGATTGAAACGGCCGAGGCAATCGCCTTTAGCAAGAACAGCACCAGAAGGCTGGTAATCGCGACGTCGGTTTCAAGGTTGAGATGAAGCGCTCCGTGGCCTCCCGACAGAACCTGCGGATTTGCCAGGGCCAGCAAACCTACGATCATTCCGCCGATCGTCGGCCTGGCGAAGCCCGGTAGCGCACTCCTGCGCGCTGTTTCCTCCACGAAAGCAACCCCTTGCATGACTAGAATGCCAACGCCACCGCAGATGGCGCCGAGCAGGAGGGCCGGTACGTAGTCCGCCGGCACTACGTTGCCGACGCTGCCCACGTCAATGCCGGCATCGCTTGCAGTCAACAAGCGCGCAACAAGGTTGGCGCTCAGTGCTGACGCCACCACGGGGGTCAAGGAGATGATCGTGTAGGCGCCGATGATCAGTTCGAACGCGTAAAAGGCGCCGGTCAAAGGCGCATTGAATGCAGCGGCGATCGCTCCGGCAGCTCCGCAGCCCACTAGAATTCGCATGTCCGAACGGCGCAGTTTCAGCCTGCTGCCGAATTTGGATGCTATTCCCGAGGCAACCTGGGTGTAACCCGCTTCGAGGCCAACTGAAGCTCCGAAACCGTTCGAGACAAGGTTCTGTAGTGCGACGATGAGGCTGTCCGTCAACGAAAGGCGGCCGCCATGAAGAGCGTTGGCTTCGATCGGATCAACAAGAGGGCGCTTCCGCCATCTTGCGAGTAGAAGCAGGATGGTTCCAAGTAGTATGCCGCCAGCAATCGGAGCGACGAGCACGAGGATCTTCTCGTCGACGGCTGCGCCACTCAACCGCTCTCCCGCCTCCAGCCCGAAGATCAGCGAGTGCATCATTCTGGCGATGAACGTCATAATCGCCACGCAGAGCCCAGCTGCAATTCCCGCCAGCGTTCCTGCAAGGACGAGACCCAGCTCCGTCCGGCGCGGCAGCCTGCGCATCAATTCCACACTCAGGAACCGGTAAAGCACCGATGGTCGAAGCTTGCGCAAGCGCTTGATGGGGCTAGGAATTCGGGCCGGGTCCTGAGCCATTGTTCTTTCCGGTTGTCGGCTGACGTTTTCGGACACCCTTAGGGCGCCTGGTAAGGCAAGGGATTTAACCCGCTGCCGCAGCTTGTCAAACTCATTCGAGGTCAGGCCGCGGCAATCTGGGTGAAGCCTCGATAAATCATGTATCCGGCCACAGTGAAGATCATGAAGGCGAATATGGTGTTCAACGCACCCTTGCGTGCTGCAAGTCTGGTGGCAATGGCCGCTCCGATCGTGCCACCGACAACACCGCCGGCGATGAAGACTCCCGCAAGCCTCCAATCGACTAGGCCTGACATGGCATAGTTCACAGTCGTTGTCAGGCCGAAGGCAGTCACCGCCACGAGCGATGAGCCAACCGCGAAAAGGATGGGCATATCCGTGGAAGCCATCAATCCGGGCACGATCAGGAACCCACCACCGATGCCGAAAAACCCGGAGAAGATGCCCGTGAGCCCACCAAACGCAATGACTTTCGGCGCGTTTTCACGCGAGCAATGCGCACCTGGATCGCCCTGAACCGCACGGCCCTTGAGCATTAGCGCGCCGACCAGCACCATGAGAAAGGCAAATGCCAACAGCAGATGTTGTCCGTCCATGAGCTTTCCCATGGTCGAGCCAAGATAAGCTCCAGCAATCCCGGCGAGACTGTAGATGCTGGCACAGCGCCATTTGACATGACCGAGGCGCGCATGACCAATCAGATTGGCAAGGGCGTTGGCGGCAACCGCAAAGGCGCTGGTGCCGATCGCCAGGTGCGGGTTCGCAACTCCAACCACATAGGCCATCAGCGGGACGGCAAGAATGGAGCCGCCGCCGCCGAACAGGCCGAGGGCCAGTCCGACAAGCCCTCCGGAAAAAGCGCCGAGCGCATACTGTATTGGTTCGAGTGTCATCTCATGGACTCTGGTGGAATTCGCCGTGGTCAGCCGGCTTTTTGAACTGCGCTGCCGTTGTGCTTCTTGGAATGGCGATCTACCAATCGATCCGATTATCGCGACGCAAGTGCCGGACGCGCCAATACAAAGCGATAAGTGATCATCCCCGTGAGCATAGCGCCCACAAAAAGACCCGCTTGCCATCGGCCCGTCGTCAAAGCGGCGATTGCAGGACCGGGGCAGAGCCCGACCAAACCCCAGCCGACTCCGAAAAGCACGGCGCCGGCAACAAGGCGGGCATCCGGCCCTGTCCCCGGGGGCACATGGAACTGATCGTCGAAGAGCGGAGCTTGCCATCTATTGCGGACAATGTAGGCAAGCGTTGAAGGTATGAGTGCGCCACCCATGACGAAGGCGAGCGACGGGTCCCAGTCGCCAGCAACATCGAGAAAAGCACGCACGCGCGCGGGATTGATCATGTCGGAGACGACAAGCCCGGCACCAAAGAGCAGGCCGCAGACGATGGCCGAAGCTACTTTTGTGAACATCAGATGGCTCCCGCGAAAAGACGCATTGCGAAAACGGTGAGCGCTGCAACCGTCATGAACGTCAATGTCGCAACGATCGAGCGCGGTGAAAGTCGCGCCAGGCCGCAGACGCCATGGCCACTGGTGCAGCCTGAGCCGAGACGGGTTCCAAAGCCGACCAGGAGGCCGCCGATGAGGAGGAGAGGCAAGGACGACGTCACTTCTATCTCTGGTTGGCGGAGGAAGGTAGACGCGGCAAAGGCGCCGCCGAGGACCCCTCCGAGAAATCCCAGGCCGAGCTTGCTGATGCCAGTTCCCGTCAGGCCTGCAGCTGCCGCGACAAGTCCAGAAATCCCGGCAATTCGACCGGTTGTCAGCAGATAAAATCCGGCCGATAGACCGATGAGAAGGCCGCCGGACAGCGGCCACAAGAAGTTGATTTCGCTCATTTCTTTCACAAAACGTTCAATGGAATTTTGAGGTATCGCACACCGTTGTCTTCTGGCGGCGGAAGCTGGCCTGCCCGCATATTGACCTGCACCGAAGGCAAAGTGAGCTTGGGCATTGGAAGCGTCGCATCGCGCTCGCTGCGCATTTTGAAAAATTCATCCTCGCTGACACCGTCATGCACATGGATGTTGCCAGACCGTTGGGCGCCAACTGTCGTCTCCCATGCGTAGTGATCGCGATCAGGCGCCTTGTAATCGTGGCAGAGATACATGCGAGCCTCGTTGGGGAGCTCCATAAGGCGCCTTATCGACCGGTAAAGCTGCCGTGCGTCGCCGCCGGGGAAGTCGCAGCGCGCCGTTCCATAGTCCGGCATGAACAGCGTATCTCCCGGAAAGATTGCGTCGCCGACCACATAGGCGAGGCAAGCTGGTGTATGACCAGGTACGTGCAACACCGTCGCATCCAGCGCGCCAATCTTGAAGCGATCACCATCGTTGAAGAGGTGGTCGAATTGGCTGCCGTCTCGCTGAAACTCTGTGCCGGCGTTGAAGATCTTGCCAAACACTTCCTGGACGCGAACGATCTCGTGCCCGATGGCAAGCCGTCCGCCAACTTCGGCTTGGAGTAGGGGAGCAGCCGAGAGATGGTCAGCGTGCGCATGTGTTTCCAGCAACCAGCGAACGGCAAGACTTTCAGACTTTACGTAATCAATGACAGGTCCGGTCGAATTGCCCGATGTGCGGCCGGAGGCGGCATCGTAGTCAAGCACGCTGTCGATGATCGCGCAGGCATTCGATTGCGGGTCGCGCACGACATGGCTCACCGTAAAGGTTTGCGGGTCGAAGAACGACTTCACAACGGGGCGTCTGGCTGTGTCCTGAAGTGCGTGCTCAATGAGCGCGCGGGCGTATTCCAAGGGGTCGTCGATAATGGAGCCGATCATGTGGTTTTGGTCCTCTGCGGATTCCTCAATATATCTATATTTACATTAATTATGCAAGTATGTATTAGTTGGATTCGGAATCAAGTTCGGCCTAAAAAGGGTGAGGCAGCCGCAAACAGGACATCCGTATGACCGAGACAACGTTTCAACCCATTGCCTATGCGCGCCTCAATGCCTTGGCTCCCGATTTTGCGGCGCGATCCACGAACGGACCCATCACGCTGTCGTCCTATCGCGGTCGCTGGGTGGTCTTTTTTGCCCATCCTGCAAACTTCACGCCGGTTTGCACCAGCGAGTTCATAGCGCTTGCGCGGGCGTCGCCGGATTTCGAGAAGCTTGACTGTGCGCTACTGGGGCTCTCGGTGGACAGTCTCTACTCCCACATTGCCTGGATCCGTGATATCCGCGAGCGCTTTGGAATAAATGTCGCGTTCCCGCTCGTCGAAGACCCCTCGATGGCAATCGCGAAGGCCTATGGAATGATCGATGGCACTTCGGATAGCAGTGCGACGGTCAGGGCAACATACGTCATTGATCCGGAGGGTATCATTCGCGCCATTGTCTGGTACCCGATGAATGTAGGTCGTTCAGTGGACGAGCTGTTACGTCTTGTTGCCGCACTCCAGAGTGCGGAACGAGAGAATGCCGCGGCGCCGGAAGGGTGGCGTCCGGGCAATCCCCTTCTCGAGCACGCGCCCTCGAGCGAAGGAGAGGAGACTGTGCTCCATCCAGGCGAAAGTTGGTATTTCCGGGAGCGGCACACATGAGTGTCGAGACGAGGATCTCACTGGAAACACTTACCGCAAAAGCACCGGAAGCTGCCGAGTTCATGAGGCACTTCAGTAATGCCAACCGGCTGATGCTGCTGTGTTACATCGCCCAGCGGGAGACCGCCGTGACCGACCTTCAGGAGGCGTTGGGGATCAAGCAGCCTGCCCTTTCGCAACAACTCGCCGAATTACGACACGCAGGCCTCGTCAAGACACGACGGGAGTCGCGTCAGATCTTCTATTCGATAGCCGACGGTCGAGCGGAAGCCGTGATGAAACTGCTGTTCAGGCTGTTCTGCGATCCGGAAAGCGGGCCAACAGACGAACCTGCTGTCACAGGCTCGACCGATCCCGTCGTCGAGCAGGCTGCCCTTCCACCAAAGGACGCTGCTCATTTTGCTCGGATTGTGCCACTGACCTAGCCCCCGCAAATGCCACCATCATATATGCACGACACGCGCCGGTTCGCGGTGACAAGACCTTTGATTGGTATCCTAGGCTCCTGGTACACGATTAGTGCCGCCGCCAAACGAATCGAATAACTCCGATTTTTGGGGTATCGTGCTTGAATGAAGGCACGACGTCGGCAGAATGGGGACAAGACAGTTGTTTCACGGCTGGGTACAATACCCCCGCCGCCACATCCTTTGCACCGTACAGAGCCTTTGCCCTGGCAAAACATTAAATCGGCTATAGATGACCCTGAAGCACATAATCGGGTCGAAGCCATCATCAGGAGCGAAAGCTATCGCCTAGCGATCCAGGATCCAAGCTTCCTTGATCGCGATGACGTCCGTGGACCAAGACTCGAAGTCGACTATCTCAAACCGGAACTGTTGTTGAGACAGCATGGAATTGAGGGGACGATCGTCGTCTTCGGCAGTACGCGCATATGTGAACCAGAGGCAGCGCAGCGCAATCTGGGGGCGCTGCGCGCCGCGGCGGAGGGACACCCGGACGCCGGCTCGCTGATGCGCCTTCGAGTAGCAGAGCGGATCCTCGAAAAGGCTCGATTCTACGAGATCGCCCGAGATCTCGGGCGGGAAGTCGGTCGATCCAATCGCGCGCACCCGCAGCAGTCGGTTGTCATCATGACTGGCTCAGGACCTGGGATAATGGAGGCTGCCAATCGTGGCGCCTTTGATGTTGGCGCACGATCAGTGGGTCTCAATATCAGTCTGCCACACGAACAGTTTCCCAACCCTTATGTTAGTCCGGACCTCTGCTTTTGCGTGCATTACTTTGGAATACGCAAGCTTCACTTCCTCATACGCGCAAAGGCGCTTGTCGTGTTTCCCGGCGGTTTTGGTACGCTTGATGAGTTGTTTGAGACACTTACTCTGATCCAGACGCGCAAGATCAAGCCGATACCAATCGTCCTTGTCGGTGAGGAATTCTGGCGCCGAGCAATCGACATAGATTTTCTGGTTGAAGAAGGCGTGGTCGATCCTGAGGATCGCGATCTCTTTTGGTACGCTGAAACAGGTCAGGAAATTTGGGATGACATTCTAAACTGGCACGCGGCGACCGGGGCGCCCCTTTTTCCACCGATTTCCACCAATCTCGGCAGATGAAGGTCTTTTCGGCGGTTGCTACAACAAGCCGTCCGCTGGCCAAGCAATATCTCCGCGAAGTGCCGGACGCAGACCCGGATCGGATGTCTAGTCTAAAGCAAAGCTTACTCCGAGCTCATATGTTTCCATGCAACATCCAGGGGCATCTTGAAGTCGGCCATGCATGCCATGCTCATCGGAACGTAATCCGACCGTGATAGAGTATCCGGCCATAACACAGGGGTGACGCTCTTTGTCAGCGTTTACTCCCCTTTCTTCCCTGCATCTCTCCGCATCCGCTGTACTGCGCAGTAGAAGCAGCCCGCATTCGATACTGTCGAATTGTGCTTGCCTCGAGTTGATGCAGGACAAGGAACCCATCCCGATCTTAAGGTAGATTGGCGTCGTAACGATTGCAGGAGCGTGCGACGCGCGAAGCAAGCGCGCCAAGTGCCACAGGTCTCCTGCGTTTGAAGGGAGGACCCACATGATTATCGCACGAGCCTCATATGCTGCGACTATCGCCGTTCTCGTATCCACCAGCGCGACGGGATCTTTTGCCCAGACCCCGGTAGAAAAACAAGACGAACAACCTGGTTACTCCGAGATGATGCCGGGTGCGATGATGGGCGGCCGCCGCTCCGGCATGAGAGATGGTATGCGGCAAGGCATTATGTATGGGCACATGATGAAAATCATGTTTGCCGTTGCTGATGTAGATGGCGATGGTGCGCTTTCGTTCGAAGAAGTGACAGCGATCCATAAGCGCATCTTCGATAAGGCCGATGCAAACAAGGACGGCAAGGTGACGCCCGAGGAAATGCAGGGCTTCATGCGCGACTAAACGTGGAAATGAGCACTGGAGCGCCGGCGGTGATAGTGGTCCGTCAGCGGCGCGTAGGGAGGGCGGACAAGCAGTTATTTATGCTGGCGCTAACTGCATCATCGGGGTTGGCTTGTTTCTGTTCCATACGCTGGCCAACCGATGGTCCTGATCGCAGACATTTTGCCTGTCGCCGTGGTCATCTACTCATTCTTCTTCGTGGCGATGATGCGGTTTCTACGCCTAAGCGTTATCGTCACCGGGCTTCTGACTGCGATGATGCTTGGGCTTTCGCCCACGCTCGAAGGCATCGCCAGGCCTCTGCTCAGAAGTTCGGCGGCCTATGGGCCGGGATTGATCGCCACTTTCGGCGTGGCGTTCGCGGTATCGCTCTCAGGTGGCGGTTAACCACGGATGCTGGTGGCAACTGGCACGATTTTCTCCGCTACGTTGGTCTTCCGGATGCTGCCTGCCCCTCTCTGCGGATCCTGGAGCGTAGGCACGCGCTTTATCTGGCATCTGTTGAATGCCGTTGCTCTGGGTTTCGCGCTGTTTCGCTTGAGCGCATCTCCACGAGGGACGGGACAAAGCTCGTGCCAAGCGAGGCGTAGTGTCGACCGGCCATTGCAGCCGGACGACCGGAATGTAGTGTTATATCGCGCGACGGCACAAGGCGCTCGGTTGCGTTCTTACTGTAACGTGCGCCCGGCATCGAGCGGCAGGTGCCCGAGTGCGGTTGTTCGCCGCTGTCGGGCACCATGGTCGTACAGGCGATCATTCGACACGTTTGCGGCCCGTGATCATCGCGCGGACCAGATTTTCTTTATGCTCGATGCTGGCGAGTACAACGCCTGCGACGTGCAAGCCGATAAGACCAAGGGTCAGGTTCGCCAGCAGTTCATGCGTCTCCTCCACCCACTCAACACCCCAATAGGCGTCGGTCGTCATCATGTATCCAGTTGCGGCGATGCCGGAGAGCGAGATGAGAAGAGCGATCACCATCGCGCCTCCGGCCGGGTTGTGGCCAATATAGCGTTTGGCCTTCAGTGCTATGCTGTCCAGAAGAAATCTAAGGGTTGTGACCGGGCTGTAGATGAAGTTCGAAAATCGCGCGTGGTGAGTACCGACGAAGCCCCAGATGACGCGAATGACCAGAAGCCCGATGATGACGTAACCCGCCAGGAAATGGGCCTTCTTCCACTCGTCGCCTGTCAGGTAGGAGAAGGCAAACAGCGCGACCAGACTCCAGTGGAACACGCGCACAAGCGGGTCCCAGACCTTGACCGTCGGCGGCGAGCCCGCGCCCGCCGCATCTAGATCCATCGTGCCCATGATCATTCGCTTTCGTTGCCGACCGCAGCGCCGGTCTCGGGGTTGAACACGGTCTCAACCTTGTTGCCCTTGGCGTCGATGGCGTAAACTTCGTAGCAGCTGCCCTCGAGTTTCACCCGGCGTACATCGAGGCCTGTGGCTTTGGCCTTTTCCTTGATGCTAGTCTCGTTAAGCCACTTGTCCTTGGCCGCGCTTGTGCAATTCTGCTCTTCTTCGGCGCGGGCGATACCGCCAGAGGCGGTGGCGAGCAGGAGGGTCGCGAGGATGATCATCTTCATTTGTCTTCTCCATCAAATACCCAGGAGCGGTACTGCTCTTCTGGTCGACGTCGAACCTATGGCAGGCAACATGACGACGACCTGATCACGATTGTCAGTTTCTTGTCATCTGGGATGGGCTATCGGTGTGCGATGTGTTCTTTTCGCATCCTCAGCTTCGTTGCGCTTCTCCTTCTCGGCCTGCCGTTGCCGGGGCCTGCCCGTGCCGACGATGACCGCTCACATGCTACAGGAGACGACGACCTTCCGTCGCGCGATGATCTCAGCAGGCTTGTCAGGGAGGGCAAAATTCGCCCGCTGGCAGTTCTGAAGGTTCAGGTCCTCGCCAAACTGCCGGGCGAATTGATCGATGTCATGGTGGAGCGCGACGACGGCGTTATCATCTATGAATTCCGGATTCTGAGGGACAGCGGCCGGGTCACCGAAGTGGAGGTGGAGGCCGCCTCGGGCAGGATCGTCGAAATCGAGAACGAATGATGCGTCTGCTGCTTGCCGAAGACGATCCGCTTATCGCCCGTGACGTGGGTGCCCACCTTTCGAAGGCGGGCTTCAATGTCGTGCACGAGAAGGACGGAGAGGCGGTGCTATTCGCGGGTGAACATGAGGACTTCGAGGCGGTTATACTCGACTTGGGCCTGCCCACGATTGACGGCCTCACCATCCTAAAGAGGTGGCGTTCTGCCGGCCGAGGCATGCCCGTGATCATCCTGACGGCGCGAAGCAACTGGGAGGAGCGTGTGGAGGGCATCAACGCAGGTGCCGACGACTATCTCGGCAAGCCTTTCCGCATCGCCGAACTGCTTGCCCGACTGCACGCCGTGCTGCGCAGATATTCCGGCCAAGCGAGTGCCGTCCTGTCCTCCGGGCCGGTTTCAATCGACACCCGCCGCCGTGCGGTAATGGTCGATGGAGTGCCGGTGGACGTGACGCCCCTGGAATACAAATGCCTCTCGGTCCTGATGCAGAACCGCAGTCGCGCCGTTTCGCAGATGGAGTTGACCGAACAACTCTACACCCAGGACTTCGAACGGGAGAGCAATTCCGTTGAAGTTCTTATCGGACGATTGCGAAAGAAACTTGGGCGGGACGCAATCGTCACGCGCCGGGGCTTCGGCTACCAGATCGCGGCGGACGAGTGACATGCGGTCGCTCCACAGCCGCTTCATTCTTACATCCGTGGTCGTCGTCTCGATCTGCCTCGCAGCGGCGTTCTTCGCTCTCGTCCAGATATTTGCGGAAAGCTACAGCACGCGCATCCAGAACGAATTGACCGGACACATAAATCGATTGGCCGCCGTCCTCCGCTTCTCGGCGGACGGGAAGGTCCAGCTGCCCGAGAATCCTCCGGACAATCGTTTCCTGCTGCCTTACGGCGGTCTCTATTGGCAGATCGACGACCCAGTCGGGAAAGTCGAGCTGCGGTCGGCCTCGCTATTCGACTACGCCCTGCCGCTGCCACAGGAGGCGCACCCGGTCGGCGTCATGCACCAGTATCGCCTTGCTGGTCCGGACGGAAAGGATGTCCTGGTTCAGGAGCGCGTTCTGTTGTTGGCCGCACCCGAGGGGAAACGGCCTCTCCGCATTGCGGCTGCGGTGAATGCGGATGAGGTCGACAACGCGCGCGCGGCCTTCGCTCTCGACATCATGCCCTATTTGGGCATGCTGGCTGTGCTGCTTGTCCTCATGTCGATCATCCAGCTCTGGATCGGCCTGAGACCCCTCAACCGCATCGGCCGCGACCTCGAGGCGGTGCGTGATCGCAGGGTCGGGCGCTTGGCCGGGGCATATCCCCGCGAGGTCCAGCCGCTCGTCGACCGATTGAACACGCTGCTGGAAACCCAGGCCGCGGCCATGGAGAATGCCAGGGGCCGGGCCAGCGACCTCGCGCACGGTCTGAAGACTCCACTGACTGTCCTCGCCAACAATGCTTTGACGCTCCGCGAAAAGGGCGAAGGCGAAATCGCTGACGAGCTCGACCATCTGGCCGATACCATGCTCTCCCATGTCGAACACGAGCTGGCACGTGCGCGGTTGACCCCGAGCGCGGACCAGCGGAGCGGCGATGCCGACGTCGCCATGATCGTCGACGAGACGATCCGGATGCTTCAGCACACCGAAGCAGGCGAGCGCCTTTCATGGGTGGCCGGCCTGGAGGAAGGCCTGACGGCGCCGATTGATCCGCATGATTTTCGCGAACTGGTCGGCAACCTTCTCGAAAACGCATCGAAATGGGCCAAGAGCCGTGTGGCTGTCACAGCCGTCCGGCGCGAGGGTTTTATCCGGCTAGTGGTCGAGGACGACGGCCCGGGGGTGTCGCCCGAGAGACTGCCGGACCTGCTGCGCCGGGGTGTGCGCCTCGATCGCCTGAAGCCCGGTTCGGGCTTGGGTCTGGCGATCGTATCCGAGATCGCCAATGTCTACAATCTGGCCCTAACCTTGGAGAATCGCGTCGAAGGCGGCTTGCGTGCGGAAGTCGCCTGCTCCGACCCACTTCCTTCTCCGGAGACCTGATGCCATGGAACATCAAAGCGAAGCTAAACTGAAATTTGGTCTTCTGCTTGTTGCGTTTGGCGGGTTGCTGCTTGGGCTCGGCTTGCAGCTCACAGGCCGAGGAGATGCCGCACGAGTTACATGGACAATCGCCACCGCTCCGGTTCTGGCGGCCCTCCTCGTCGAGATAATCCGAAGCCTCTGGCGTGGGGAGGTGGGCCTGGACATCGTCGCTGCGCTGTCGATGTCGGCTGCGCTCATCTTCGGAGAAGCCCTCGCGGCAACGATAGTTGCGCTGATGTACACCGGCGGCACATTCCTTGAAAGCTTCGCGGAAGGGCGTGCGCGCCGCGAGATGCATGACTTGCTCTCCCGCGTGCCGCGTGCCGCGACGCGCTATCGCGACGGAGGTCTGCAGGAGGTTCCTGTCGACGACATCCGGCCTGGTGATCGGCTGCTTGTCCGACAGGGTGACGTCGTCCCTGTTGACGGGACGATCGCGAGCGCCCGGTCCTTCCTCAACATGTCCGCATTAACGGGTGAATCGCTTCCCGTTCCATTTGCTGAACATGAAGACGTCCTGAGCGGCTCGACGAATGCAGGGGATGCGTTCGATCTTATCGCGACGCACGAGGCCAAAGACAGCACATATGCCGGCATCGTACGCCTCGTCGAGGATGCCCAACGCTCGAAAGCTCCCATGTCAAGGCTTGCAGACAAATGGTCGCTCGGGTTTCTGGCGATGACCCTGCTCATCGCCTTCGCCGCATGGTGGGCCACGGGAGACGCCATCCGCGCCGTCGCGGTGTTGGTGGTGGCCACGCCATGTCCGTTAATCCTCGCCGTGCCTGTGGCGCTCGTTGCCGGCCTGTCGCGCGCGGCGCATTTCGGTGTTCTGATCAAGGGGGCACGTCACCTTGAGAATATGGCCCGCATCCACACGCTGGTGCTGGACAAGACAGGGACGCTGACGGACGGCCGCCCGCAGATCGCGTCCATTCAAAGCTCGCTAGGTTACGCCGAAGACGAAATTCTGATGCTCGCAGCATCTATCGATCAGGTGTCAAAACACCCGATCGCGCAGGCTATCGTTACGGCGGCCCGGCAACGGAATCTGGGTCTCGTCGTGCCAACCGACGTGACGGAGGCAGCGGGCGAGGGTGTCGCGGGATATGTAAATAGGAGGCGGGTTGTTGTTGGGGGCCATGGCTACGTCAAGGCCCGCGTTGATGGCCCTCCAAACGCAATTCCTGAGACGGCCGCCGGGTCGGTCGTCGTTGCAGTCGCCATCGACAACAATCTGGTAGGGCATATCGTGATGGCTGATCCGGTGCGCGCGGAAGCGGCCGAGATGCTAGACGGACTTCGCCGCGAAGGGATCCGGCGCATCCTTCTAGCGACCGGCGACCGCGCTGCCGTGGCCGAACGCATTGCCGACGGATTGGGGCTTGACGCACTTCGCTCGGGCCTTTCGCCAGACCAGAAGGTGCTGGTCGTCCTTACGGAGCGGAAGAACGGCCCCGTCATGATGGTCGGCGACGGCGTCAATGACGCGCCAGCGCTCGCAGCGGCCGATGTCGGTGTCGCAATGGGGGCAAGAGGCGCGGCCGCGTCGGCCGAGGCCGCTGACGTCGTCTTGTTGGTCGACCGGATCGACCGCCTGCGCACGGGGATAGAAATCGCCCGAAGGTCACGGAGGATCGCCGTGGAGAGTGTCTTGGTCGGCATTGGTCTTTCGATATTCGCCATGGTGGCGGCGGCCTTTGGCTACCTGGCCCCCGTCGAGGGCGCGATCCTGCAGGAGGCGATCGATGTGACGGTCATCTTAAACGCGCTTCGAGCGATCAGGATTTCACCGAAAGTAGCTTGACGGGGCTCCGCTGATGGGCGTGCTTGTGGGCGGGAGCGAGAGGGGCGTTGGCGGTATCCGATCGTCCATGATTTTGTTGCAGGGATTGTTCTGACCACCATGCTGGTGCCAGTCGGCATCGCCTATGCCGTAGCATCGGGGGTACCTGGGATTTACGGGCTCTACGCGACGATTGTCCCCTTACTGGCCTATGCAGTATTTGGGCCCAGCCGGATTTTGGTTTTGGGTCCTGACTCATCACTTGCGGCAATCATCCTCGCCACTGTCCTGCCTCTCTCAGGAGGAGAGCCCGCGCGCGCAGTCGCGTTGGCCGGCGCTATGGCCATAGTATCAGGTTTGGTCTGCATCATCGCGGGCCTCGCGCGCCTCGGGTTCATCACTGAACTGCTCTCGAAACCCATTCGATACGGATACATGAATGGTATAGCGTTGACGGTTCTTCTCGGCCAGATCCCCAAGCTCCTCGGTTTCTCGATTGAACGAAGCGGCCCATTGCGTGACATATGGGCAATAGGCAAAGCCATCCTGGCCGGCAGCATCAATTGGGCGGCGTTTGCGATTGGTGCCGGAGCGTTGGCGGTCATCCTTCTGCTCAAACGCCACAGGCGTGTACCGGGCATCCTTATCGCTGTCCTTGGCGCGACTGTTATTGCCGGTTTGCTGCAACTGGCAGATCGAGCTGGAGTTTCGGTTCTGGGACCACTTCCGCAAGGACTGCCGGCTTTCCAAATCCCAGTGATCGGCACCTCGGATGTCGTGCCAGTGCTGATGGGTGGGTTCGCGGTCGCGATGGTTTCATTTGCCGACACCAGCGTGCTATCGCGGGTTTATGCCGTTCGACTTGGTTATCGCGTCGATCCCAATCAGGAGATGGTGGGTCTCGGCGCGGCCAACCTCGCAGCGGGGTTTTTCCAAGGGTTTCCGATTAGCAGCAGCTCCTCTCGCACCCCGGTTGCAGAGGCCGCCGGTGCAAAGACGCAGTTGTCTGGCATTGTTGGAGCGATCGCCGTCGCGTCGTTGTTGCTGTTCGCGCCAAATCTTTTGCAGAATTTGCCAAACGCTGCTCTTGCTGCGGTCGTTATTGCCTCGGCAATCGGACTCTTCGAGTTTCATGACCTGAAGCGGATTTACCGAATCCAGCGTTGGGAATTTTGGCTTTCGATCCTCTGCTTTGTCGGCGTGGCCGTATTCGGAGCAATTCCTGGAATAGGCATCGCCGTGGTTATCGCGGTCATCGAGTTCCTATGGGATGGCTGGCGCCCCCATTCGGCCGTGCTTGGGCGCGCGGAGGGCGTCAAGGGCTATCACGACATAACGCGATACCCAAATGCCCGCCGAATACCAGGTCTCGTGCTCTTCCGTTGGGATGCGCCCCTGTTCTTCGCCAACGCTGAGCTATTCAAGGAACGGGTTTCCGAGGCCGTTGCTGAGTCACCGACGGCAGTGAACTGGGTGGTCGTTGCAGCGGAGCCTGTAACGGACATTGATGTTACGTCATCCGATAGTTTGGCCGAGCTTGTTGAAGATCTCCGGGCGAATGGCATTACTTTCCGGTTCGCGGAACTCAAGGATCCGGTGAAGGACCAGTTGAAGCGCTTTGGCCTGTTCGCCGTATTGGGCGACGAAGCTTTTTACCCGACCCTAGGTGCTGCGGTGCACGGCTATCTTGATAAGCATGAGATTGACTGGAACGACGATGACAACTCTTGAAACGGTCGGCGGCTGGTCGAACAGCATTCCTTCGAGTTTGGCGCCACAGGCTTGCGTGCGGGGTCGACGCGGCCATATCGCCGCAACCACGGGCCGTCGCGCCATCAGGCGTCGAGCCATTTTTTAGAAGACGTAGAGCAGAACAAGCGCGGCAAGAAAGCCGGCTGATGTGGCTACAAAGGGGAGCACGTCTACGCAACTCATGGCACCAAACCGCGCGTGAGCTACGATGGTCCGGGGAACGAAAGAGCCCGGCGCGACACCCTGCTGGGCTCGTGGTCTCGCGAAGGTCGACTTACAATGGTATTGCCTGTTCGATATTGGCAGGCGCTATGTCCCCAGATGGCGCGACTGCGACGTCCAGCGTGGTCGACGGCAATCTCTGCTTTCAGGCGACGGCAGAGACTCACCTCAACGGCCAACATGGGGGCTTTTCAGACGCGCCACACCCGAGCAGAGCGTCGGCTCTCAGGAACTCGATCGCTTGCTCTGAACGACCCAGTTGCGGGCGCAATGCTGTCGTTTGCAGACCTAAGCGTGGACGCGCCTTACGGGTCGGACGGAACTGTGCTTCCAAGAACCCTGCAAGCCTTGTTGCTGTGATGTTCACCCTCTGGGCCAAGAAGATCGCATAATGTATCGGGCCCTTATCAACCAAAGACTGCGACTGCTGATTTGACGATAATGCAGCGCGTGTCCCATCCGCCAGGCCGTCGGTTGGCTCACCCCCAGAGCCTCGGCCAGGCGCACCGAGGACAAACCTTTATCCGACTGCAGCATCAGCCACATGCCCAGGCCATGTATCGACCGGAACGAATGCATGGTTCACACCTCAACCAATTTTCCCCTAGGCCAGGTCACAACAATCCCACCCCAGTCATTGCCGCGCCCGAGCCCCGGTTTAACAGTTACGTACTTCCCCTTTTCTCGTAACGAGCGATGATGTTTGCCGACGTCACGGATTTGGGGTTCGAAGCTGTGTGTCTGGCGCCTTCTGCCTGATGCGGGCGAACCCTTCCGTCGTAGGCAATGCAATGAGTAATCCTGCGCGGGCCCACGTGGTCATTGGAGGGCGCATGAGCTTGTTGGAACTGGGGCGGGCTCGGTTGGCTATGGTGTTGCCACATCATCGCGAGCAATTGCGGAGTGCAATGGATGATTACAGCCGTGAACTTTTCGAGGCCTACGCCTTGGCGTCGACGACACTCGATAATCTCGAGCGTGAGATGTCGAGGCGTGAGGATTTGATACATGAATATCATCAAATCTGCCTGGATTTGCAGGCGGAAGTGCTAACGATGCTCACGTTGAAAAGGGATAAGACGTAACCCGGAAGATGCGGAGGACCGCTTCGCGCCGTCATGGCGGGAGCTGGTGTAGTGCGAAGCCCGGCAAGGCAACTGCGGAGATCGAAGGTAAGTGACTTGAAATCTACGAGCATGTCCACTCGCGCTGTTGCTATGTTCCTGGTGAGCGCAGCTCTCGATCCAACAATCGTAGTAGCCTCCACCTCAGAGGAGGAACTGGTCAGCAGCCTTCAATCGTGCGCTTCCCGATTAGAAGCAGGCAGTGACTACGGGGGCTATGTCGAAGGGTTTGACCACGCTCAGGACGTTGTGAGTGGCGCGCTCGAGTTCATGCGCGGCCGAGTTGGTCCGTCCGCAAATGCCGGAAGCGCCCAGGCTGCGAAACAGCAGTTGGCCGCAGATCTTTTGGACAACCCGATGGAGGCTCGGTCGCGAGTAGCGGCTCTTGTAGAGGAGTGCTTGGAGCACGCGGAGGCGACTGAAGCCATATTCAATGGAGCGGAGGCAAGTCGCTCAAGCGAGCTTGAAGCTGCGGCGAACGCACAGCGTGACGCGGTTGTGCGTGCCGAAAGCGAATCCGAACGGGCGGACCAGGCGGAACGACGGGCAATCGCTGCAGAAGCGGCGGCAGAACAAGCAAAGGCCGAGATCGTCATTCTCAAAGAGGAGCACCGCAGAAGGGCAGAAGCGAAGTCGTCTTCAAACGAAAACAGCGGGCCGGGCAACGGGAATGAGAACTCCGTTTCACTGAACGTACGGGAAAACGTGCAGCGTGCGCTTCGGGCAAATGGCTACAATGTCTTCGAAAGCGCCGAAAAGATGAATTGCAGCTGGACCGGTTCGGCGCACCTATGCAAGCGGCCGAGCGGCGGGATGACAGTCAGCATTGCGTCCGATCCATATCGGATCCGCATTCTCAACGCAGACGCTACCATCGATTGTTTGAGGCTCCGCAAAGGAGAAATGGTCGCGCAAGGCAGTGGTGACGACTGCCAATGACCAACCCACTGCCTTTAAGTTGAGGGCAGCTGGCCAAAGTAAATCCTTGCCAACTACACGTGCTATGAAGCCTGCAAGAGCGACCAAACGCGAGAAGCTTGCCCGCCACGGCTTTCATACGTTCGTCTCCGGAGTCGTAGGCAGGCGGCCGGCATGGCTGCCGGCCGCGTCGATCGGCTAGCTGATCTTCAGGCCCTTGGCCGCCTGGTAGGTCTGGACGTAGCCGCGCGCGACAGAGCGCACGGCGCGACCGATCTGCGAATAGGCGTCGTCATTGAGGTTGGCGAAGGAGACGCGCGCCGACCAGCTTGGTGCATCGAAGCCCGAACCGTTGAGGAGCACGATGCCGTGGTCCTCGGCGAGCCGGAAGGGAATGTCGAGCGGATGGATGTTGTCCTTCACCCATTCGACGACATCCTCGCCGACATATTTGCGCAGCCAGAACTCGAAATCGATGATGCCGTAATAGTGGTCGAAATAGATGCCCGGGTTGGACTCGACGCCCATGCCCTCGATGAGGTTCCAGAACCGCTTCGTGCAGATGGCGATGCAGGCCTTCTGGTAGAGCTTCTCGACATCCATCAGCTCGACCAGGCTGAACAGCGACATCATCACCTGTTGCGGCAGCGACAGGCCGGCGGTGTGGTTCAGTGCCACGTCACGGCTGTCGGCAACGATGCGGTCGATGAACTTCACGTCGCGCGGCTTCGGCGTCATCGCCTTGTAGCGCTTTTCCAGGACCTTCTGGATCGGCTCCGGATGCGCCTTGATCTTCTCGTCGAAGATGTTGTCCTGCGCCACCGCGACCACGCCGAGGCGCCAGCCGGTGCAGCCGAAATACTTCGAATAGGAATAGACGCCGATCGTGTTGCGCGGCAGATGGCCGAGCAGCGACTGGAAGCCGGGAACGAAGGTGCCGTAGACGTCGTCGGTCAAGACGATCAGGTCAGGGCGCTTCTTGTTGACGAGATCGACGAGGCGCTTGATCGAATCCGGATCCATCGCAACGGCGGACGGGTTGCCGGGGTTGACCAGGAACAGCGCCTTCACCTTGGGGTTTTCCAGCGCCTTGATGTCTTCGTCGGTGAACTGGAAGCGGTCCTCCTGCTCGGCGCTGACATTGATGGTCTTGAGGTCGTAGTCCTCCAGCTCCGGCATTTCGAGATAGGGCGTGAAGATCGGCGTGCCGAGCGCGATCGTGTCGCCGGCGTTGAGCAGGCGGGCGTTCTTCAAGGCTTTGAAGATGTAGCACATGGCGGCGGTGCCACCTTCGACCGGGTATAGGTCGAACTTCGCCTTCGGCCGGTGGCCGGCGCACATCGCCCACATCAGATATTCATGGGTGATGATCTCGTTGTGGTGCAGCGCGCGGTCCGGAACCGGATAGTTGTCGCCGATGATCGAGTCCGTCAGTTCGTGGAGGAAACCATCAGGATCGAAGCCGAAGGTCTTGATGGCGTAGGCGACGGCATCGCCGAGCGTCTTGGCCGCCGGCACGCCTTCGTCTTCTTCGTCCACGTTTTCCGTATTCTGCAACTGTTTCTTGATCCACTTCTGGAAGCGCGCATGGGCGCCGTCCTTTGGCGGCATGCCGGCGACCCCGGCCTTGGGATCATAATAGGCGCGCTTGGCTTCCGTCAGCGCGAACTGGCCGAGCAGGAAGAAGGCTTCACGGGCGCGTGTCGCCGTCCAGTTGGGGTTGCCGCGGCCGGCGTTGAGGAAGGCCCTGGCGGATTTCTGCGAGCTCGACTTGGCGAGCTTGATCAGCTCGTCCTTGATCTCGAACGGGCTGAGATCGGAAATGCTGTCGTAGAATTTGCGGTCCAACATAGTGCACACTCCCTATGAACGATAAGCTCAGTTAGTCTGCTGGGGCCAGGATGGCGATGACGACGGTGGTCAGCAGCGTGTTGCCGGGCATGCCTAGGGGCAAAGCGCGGCGTTGAGGTTCCCGAATGATCCCGACATCATATCTTCAATCGGGCACCACATCCCATTTGTCGTCGGGATCGAAACGATCGATGAAGGGCACGATCTGTTCGGTGCTCGGCCCGAGGTCACGTTCGTAGACGATGCCCTGCTGGTTGACGACGAAGGTCTTGACTCCGGTCTCGGCGTAAGTGACCGGCCAGGCGATCAAGGCGAAACCGCCGATCATGTTGCCGTTGATGACATAGTCATATTGGCCGCCGGCAATGTTATCGCCTTGCGACGTCAGGATGCGGAAACGGTAGCCGAAATAGCCTTGGCCGGCCTTTGCCTTTTCCAGCGCTGCCTCGTTGATTGAGTCGCCGACCGGGCTCTCGCCGTCGCCCTGATCGGCCGGCCAGTAGAGCCCGTCCGTCTGGCCAGGCGTGCTGATCAGCTTCTGGGCGTATTCGAGCACGCCATCGGCGTCGCGGTCCTGCGAGGCGTATTCCTTTTGCGCATCGACATAGGCCTGTACCGTGTCGATCGCCTGGAGCTCGTTCTCGCCGACGCGACGGTTGATGATCTCCTCAAGCCCGACATAGGTGTCGAAAGCCCACTTTCCGTCCTCGCCCTTGGTGAGCGGGAAGGGCAGCGGCCAGAGCCGATCGCCGAGCTGGATGATCTTGCGTCCTTCGAGATCGCGCACGACGACGTTGCGAGCGGCACCTTCGCGAATGAGCGCGAAGGTATCCATCACCCCTTCACCGGCCTTCAGCTTCTCCGCATTGAGCCCCAGAAGCTTCGCCAGACCGTCGAAATCATTGGCGGCGAGCCTTGCCTTGAATTCGTCGACCGCCTTGGCTGGATCATCGAAAACAGGCGGATCCTCGTCGGCTGCAAAGGCATCGAGGCCTGCAGGCATTTGATCCGTTGGCGCCTGTTCCGCCGCAGTCTGTGTCTGCGAGAAAGAAGCGTTGAGTGGCACGGCGGCCAACGTGAGGGCGATCGCCGTTCCGAGGAGAAACGGATGAAAGAGCTTTGCCATGGTCGTTCTCCTATGATCCGTTCAACGTCTGCGTCCGCCGCCGCCGCGACCACCGCCGCCGCCACGGTGCATTTGCGGCCTGCCGCCACCGCGGCTCATCTGTGGCCGTCCCCCGCCGCGCTGGCCGCCGCCCATGCTCTGACCGCCGCGGCGTGACGAGTTGATTTCGCGCCGCCCGGGATTGACGTTGCCAAGGCCGGACGGTTTGTTCGGCCGGTTCTGCGCCTTGGCGGCCATCTTCTTCTTGCCGCCCTGACGGTTGGCCTGAGAGGGGTTTTTGCCCGCAGGACGATTGATGCTCGGCTTGCCGTCTCCGGCCCGCGCGTTCGCGAGCGCCTGCCCGCCCCCGGCCCCGCCCGGTCGGGCAGCCGGCCTCTGCTGGGCCTTCAGCCCATCAAGCGTGCTCTTGCGCACGTCCCTGATCTGACCGCCGCCGCCACCGCCGGGCCGCGCGTTCGGCCGATCGCGGTTGATCTCGGCGGCGCGGTTGCGCAGGTTGTTGTTGCCGTTCGCCTTGATGTTGTTCTTGATGCTGTTTCGGTCGAAATGCTGAAGCTGGTCGCGGTCGAAGTTGATCTTGCTGCGATCGACATTCTTCCAGTCGACGTCGTTCCACTTCACCTTACCGTTGATGTTGTTGAAGCAGTTGTTGCAGTCGATGTCCATGTCGCCGCCGTTCCAGCGGCCACCCCAGACGCCCCAATCGTCCCAGTCGACGATCGCGGCGAAGGCAGCCCCGGTCACCGCGCCGGCGAAGAAGGCTGCTCCGGGATACCAATAGGCCGGATAGGGTTCGTCATAGTAGCCGATCGGCGCCGGCGCATAGTCAGGCTCGTACAGCATCTCCGGCGGATACTGCGGCACGTAGATCGTTTCAGGGTTGGCCGCCTGGATGATGACATTATCGCCTTCCTGGACCACCTTCACCTTGTCGTCGCTCTTGATGATGTTCTTGGCGACGGCCTCGTCACGCAATTGCTGTATCGCGATCAGCACATCCTTCTGCTGATTGGCGATCGCATCGCCGAAGGACTGAGTCCATTCGAGGTCTTCGCTCATCATCTTGACGATCTGGGGATAGTTGAGAAGTGAGATGACGCTGCCGTCCCAATCGTCTTTCGGCTTCATGTCGGGTTTCTTCGCACGGGCCTCCAGGAACCGTTCCGCCTCGACGATCTGCAGAGGATAGAGCGCGGCAGCGGAAATAAGCGCCACCAGTTCGTCAGGATAGAGCGCGATGCGGGCGACCAGAACTTCGAGTTCGTCGTCGCTGAGCGGTTCCGGCGCTGTCTGCTGTTCAGCGGCCGGCGCACTCGCCGTCTGCTGGGCCATGACGGCCGTGATCGGTGTTGCAACCAGTATCGTCACTGCGCTGCCGAGCGCGATGATCATCTTGCGGACCATAAATTACCTCCAGGCACGAAGGGGGCAGTGATGCCTTGACGAAAATCAACTCACTGCCTTCGTAAGGTGGCAGAACGAGCGGGTGAGTACATCTGCAATATTCACTTCGGCTGGAATTATGGCCCAAGCGTCACGCGATGGAAGATACGTAACAGTTACATTGAGGTGATTTGCGTCAATGCTGTTGCTTCCGTGAGGATCGCTGGGCATCATCACGCTTACTATTCTTCCGAGAAGATACCTCGAGGTAGATGGCTTCGGCGAAGTATTGGGGAAGGCACCATGGTTGACTGGTTCGTAAACACGCTTCGCACTTATCCTGAAATTGCAATATTTCTCTCATTGGCGCTTGGATATTACTTCGGATCGTTCACCTACAAAGGTCTCGGCCTCGGTGCGGTGACAGCGACGCTGATTGCTGCCGTCATCATCGGCCAGCTCGGGATCACCATTTCACCACCGCTCAAGGCCACGTTCTTTCTGATGTTCCTGTTTGCGATCGGCTACGGCGTCGGGCCGCAGTTCGTTCGGGGCATTGCGAAGGATGGCCTTCCGCAGGCGTTGTTCGCTGCGGTCGTGTGCGTCTTTTGCCTCGGAGCGCCCTACATCGCTGCCAAGATAGCCGGTTACGACGTGGGATCCGCGCTGGGGCTTTATGCAGGTTCGCAGACCATCTCCGCGTCAATGGGCCTGGGAACGGATGCCATCAATCGACTTGGACTGGCGCCGGAAGAAACCAAACGTCTTCTGGACGCCATGCCCGTCGCCTATGCCGTCACCTATATTTTCGGCACGATCGGATCGGCGATCGTGCTGGCGTTGATCGGCCCTGCGCTCATGCGTATCGACCTGGAGGCGGAATGCAAACGCTACGAGGCGGAGCAAGGTGGCAAGAAGGAAGCGGGGGGCGCTGGAACCGCCTGGCACCACTACGAGCTGCGCGCCTATCGCGTCCGCGAGGGCGGGCCAGTCGTCGGCAAGACCGCACGCGAAGCCGAATCGATGATCCCTGAGCAGCGGATTTTCATCGAGCGTATTCGTCGCGGGGGAAAGATCGAGGATGCCACGGCAGACACGGTGATCCAGGCAGGCGACGTCGTTGCTGTGGCCGGTCGGCGCGAAGTGCTGGTAAGCGTGATCGGTCAAGCGGCAGAGGAAGTCGACGACCGCGAGTTGCTGGCCGTGCCGGTCGAAGGCGTCGATGTGCTTGTCACGACCAAGGAGGCGAACGGCAAGACGCTGGCGGAGCTGGCACAATGGCCGACGTCCCGTGGTGTATTCCTGCGTCGGATCGCCCGTGGCGCTACGGCGACGGAAATTCCGATCCTTCCGAACACGCAGATCCATCGCGGCGATATCCTGACAATCGTCGGGCGAACGCAGGACACGGCGGCTGCCGCCAAAGCACTGGGTGTGGCCGACCGCCCGAGCGACGTTGCCGACGTTGCCTTCATCGGTGCTGCAATTGCCATCGGCGGCTTGATCGGTGCGCTCGTCTACAAGGTTGGAGATGTGCCGTTTACGTTGTCCACCTCAGGGGGAGCGTTGATCTCCGGACTCTTCTTCGGCTGGCTGCGCTCCGTTCGGCCGAAATTCGGGCGCATACCGACCTCGACGGTCTGGTTCATGAACTCGGTCGGCCTCAACGTCTTCATCGCCGTGGTCGGCATATCATCGGGCCCGGGTTTTGTTGCCGGCCTGCAGCAGCTTGGTTTCAGCCTGTTCCTTTGGGGGATATTCGCAACGACGGTGCCATTGGTGCTGGCAATGTATGTCGGGAAATATGTGTTCCGGTTCCATCCCGCCATTCTCCTGGGGTGCTGCTCCGGCGCACGTACGACGACTGCCTCGTTGGGCATGATCAACGATCGGGCCAAGAGCCAGATCCCTGGGCTCGGCTACACCGTGACTTATGCCGTCGGCAACACCCTGCTGACGATCTGGGGCATGGTGCTTGTGATGATGATGACCTAGAGCTTCTCCAGGAAGAACGCTTGGCGTCTTTCCTAAATAATGCCTGTAAAAACAGATAGTTAGTCTCTGAAATACCATTTCAATCGGAAACGCCGCGGCGGCCGGTTTCGCGGCGTCGTGGATCATTCCACGGATGCAATGCCGAGCGCGGTTTTCGCAATCTGAATTGTCGCTGCCTCAGAGCCGGAACCGCGGACTGGTGGCAGCGGCAGGACTCGAACCTGCAACCAATCCCCCACTAGAAAGCTTCAGAGGACAGCAAACCGATTAAAGTGCCTTGCTAAACCTTGACGAACCAGAGTGGTTCACTAATAATCAAAGTGAACCAAAGGAAGTTAGATCCCATGACTACGGCGTTTACCGTGCGTGTAAAAGACGAAACCGCGAGCAAGCTGGATCAGCTCGCTGAGAAGCTGGATCGGTCCCGCTCTTATATGGCTGCCGAAGCCATCGAAGCTTTTGTTGAGCAGCAGGAATGGCAGCTTGCCGAGATTGAAGCCGGGTTGGCCGAGGCCGACCGGGGTGAGTTCGCCAGCGATGAAGATGTGGCGAAAGTCGTCGGGAAGTACGTCAGGTCTGCACGTCAATCATGAGTGCGAAGCGTATTCGCTGGACGCTTCGGGCGTTGCGGCGACTTGATGAGATCGGCGCGCATATCGAGAAAGACAATCCGGATGCGGCGGCCCGCGTCGTGGCGCGGATTGTCACTGCCGTGGATGCGTTAGCCGAGTACCCTGCCAGTGGGCGGCCTGGTCGTATCAAGAGCACGCGCGAGCTCGTGCTAGCCGACATTCCCTACATCATTCCCTACCGCGTAAGTCGGGATGTCGAGATCCTCACTGTCATGCACGCCCACCAGCAATGGCCGCAGGTTCTCTAGTCACGACCAAACAAAATCCGTCTTTTGTATTGGTGGACTGGTTGCGCCTCAACTAAACGCATGGTGTATTAACTTTCATCAACCTCCCTAAGGGCACGAGCACGCGGCAACGCGATATTGTTGCCAAGCTGTCGTCGCGCGGCCAGGTCCCGCCCGCACCTCGGTCGCCATTTCCCATGACTGCCAGACAGATCAGACGCGAAGTGCAAGTTTTCGACGGCAACCTGCAAGCTTCAGAGCGGTCAGCCCAATCTTGGTTTCAGTCGCGAAAGGGGCACATGACGATCATTGTGCCGTTTGTTCCGGTTCTGTGCGTCTGGGATCGCATAATGTATCGCCCGGAACCGCGTGGGCCGAAGACCCTTAACCACCATTTCCGCTACGCTCGAACATAGAGCCTGCCACTCGCGCCTCTAGCGTTATTGTACTTGGTTGTCGCCAAAATATTTCAATGTACAAAATTTGAAGTAAAGTACGTATAATTATGAATTTAGATTAATATTTGTCGAGTCAAAATACATTTGCTATGAAATGAATATATTACACTCTGTTGTGCTGCGGTACGTGGAGACTGTTTCTAAACTTGATCTGGTGGGGGATGACGAGATGGCCAAGACCGTGGGAAATCCCGGGGACGATATTTTGTATGGAACCAAGGAGGCCGATCGAATTTGGGGTCTTTCTGGCGATGACGACATCGATGCCGGCGGAGGCGACGACCTTGTCGATGCTGGCACCGGCAACGATCGGCTGACGAGCTCAAGCGGCTATGACCGCCTCGACGGTGGCGCGGGCGACGACCGGATCTCCCTCATTAGCATCGGCGGCGCGGTGACTGGCGGCGACGGCATCGACACGCTGGTCGTCGATCTTTCTATGATGTCCGATCAAGTCATGTTCGGCGGAGCCAATGGCCACGGTATCATCGGCTATCAGACGCCGCGCGAGCAGCATCTCTTCTTCCACGATATCGAGCGGATAGAGCTGACCACTGGGAGCGGAGACGATCTGGTTCAGGGAAGCGCGTTCGACGACAAGATTTCCACCGGGGCAGGGGCCGACTTTATTGGATGGTCGTGGCCCGATCCCCACAGTGAGGCGAGTTCCGCCGGTGACGATGTTGTCGATGCGGGTTCTGGTGACGACACGATCATCGACGCGCATGGCGTCAACCATCTGTTTGGGGGCGACGGCAACGACAACATCACTACGACGCTCTCCTCCATCGAGATCGACGGCGGAGCCGGCCAAGACGCGCTGTGGCTCGATGAAGGCGGACGGTCCGACGACCTAACCATCGATTTCGTCGCCGGCAACGCGTCGACGGGCACGATTGTGCGCGGCATCGAGCAAGCCAACATCGTGACCGGCAGCGGCAACGACACCGTGATCGCGACCAACATCACGTCAGTGACAGTGGAAACGGGCGACGGTGACGACCACATCGAAGGTGGAACCAGCGACGACGACATCAAAGCCGGCGCTGGCGCAGATTACCTAACGGGCGGCGGCGGCAATGATTGGATGTGGGGCTTAGACGACAATGACTTCGTGTTCGGCGGTGATGGCGACGATACCATTGGCGGCGACAATGGCGACGACCGCCTAGACGGCGGAGCCGGCAACGACCTAATCAAGGCTGGTGAAGGCAGCGATATGGCGTTCGGTGGCGACGGTCGCGACGTGATAAGCAGTTCCGGCTTTTCGGATGGCGGCAAGGACGTCCTGGACGGTGGCAATGGAGACGACGTGATCTTCGACGCCTTCCCTTACCAAGCTGGATTGGGCGACGGGTCGACCTTGCTGGGCGGCGGTGGCAACGACGAGATTCACGCCTATTTCAGCGGCACCGTTGATGGTGGCGCCGGACAAGACCGGCTCGATCTATCCCTCTACACTCAAGGGGAAGTGATCGATTTTGACGGCACACGCGGGGTGACGCAGACCGGACTGACCTTCATCAATGTGGAGGACTTCTCCGTGACCGCCGGCTACCAAGACGATGTGCTGCGGGGCGGTGACGGCAATGATGTTCTGGAGGGGCTCAGCGGCAACGACTTTCTCGAGGGCCGGGCCGGCAACGATACGCTGCGGGGAGGCTCGGGGAGCAATCAGCTTTTTGGCGGCGAGGGCGACGATATCCTTTCAGGTGGCGATACGACCGACGTCTTGAGCGGCGGAGCTGGGGCGGACACATTCGTCTGGGTTGGCCAAGCAGGTAACACGCAAGGGGTCGATCGCATCGTCGACTTCGACGCGGAGGGCGGCGACGTCATCGAATTCACCGCCCACTCCTACGGCATGTGGGACTACGACGCTTTCCTCGACGCCTCGAACGATACTGCGGAGGGCATTTACGTCGAATTCCGCGAAGGAACCGGCATTCTCATCGAAGGCGTCACGCTCGCTGATCTCTCCGCGAGCGACATCATCTTCTGACTAAGCCCGCAGATACTGAGTACGACTGGCAGGAGGAGGTCCGGTGAGCCGGGGCGGGGTCGGTCGGCTTGGTGGATTCGACGCGGTCGCCCGTATCGCTGCCTCGGCATCGACACAGGAGACGTGGACATTCGCTTCCTTTTCAGCTTCGTCGCCACGCCGATTGTGCTTCCGAGCCTAAGCCATGCAGCCGGCGCTCCGGTGGAGTTGCCGCTTACGGCTAGTTGCGGTGATGATCACGAGCTGACGCCGGCACAGACCGAAGGCCCGTATTTTACGCCGGAGAGCCCTGAAAAACAGGACTTCGCAAGCGATGCACCGGGTGGTGAAAGGCTGACGCTTGCCGGTTACGTACTCACCAAGAATTGCCAGCCGATAGCGAAAGCGTTGATCGAGCTATGGCACGCTGATGAGAGCGGCACCTACGACAACAGCGGATACAAACTCCTTGGATCAATTCATAGATGCAGATGGCAAATGGTGGTTCGAGACGATCGTGCCAGGGCTCTATCCTGGTCGCACCCGGCATTACCACGTGAAAGTCCAGCGGCCCGGTGGGACCGTGCTGACGACGCAACTCTATTTTGCCAATGAGCCGGGCAATGAACGTGGCCGCATATTCAACGCAGCCTTGGTACTCGATATCAGGGCGACGAGCGACGGAAAATTCGGCCGCTACGACTTCATTGTGGCGTAGCTGGCGCAAGTGTTCACCTCGTTACTCGCTGCCGAGCAGCCATGTGGTTGGATGCGGCCGCCACAGGTCCCACACCTATCGCCAGCCGAAATTTCCAAGATCGACGCGACGGGGACCTGAACTCATTCCGAAGACTAGAGACTTGCCGGGTAGCAGCGCTGGGCACGGCTAGAGACTTAGGCAACACCAAATCACCACTGTCATTTGCCGTGCGATCAATCGGAGAGGCACGACGAGAGAGGCTCGCCTCCGCCCCGGATCTTGAGTGGGCTGCTTAGGGCTTGCGTCCCCGCGGCAGGTTGGGGGGGCGGTCCGTAGGTATGTCGCTCGTACATCGCCAAAAGCATCATCCTCCCGTGAGGCAACAGCGCCGGAGCTCTGAGCGGGTTAGAAGAGCCGGCCTTTGCGCTGATGCCGCCCAAGGAAAGGCCAAACTCCCCTGGGTTTGGCAGAAAAATTAGCGCGGCGGAGTGTCCGCAATGAACCTCAGACTTTTGCGCGGGAGCTGTGGGACTGAAGTCCCATGGCGGAAAATTTTCTGCCGCCCTAGGTTCTATTTTGATTTCGGTCACGGACACGCGATCGAGTTCTCTCGGGGCTCCGCTTACCTGAACTCCGCAGTGGTGCCCTTACTGCCGACGTCTGTCAGCCAATAAAACCGTACCGTCCGGGGGGCGGGTCATGGGACCTCTCCGGCACAACTCCTAAGGCAATACATGAGACGGAGCTTCCTGCCAGAGTTCCGAATGTTTGACCTATGCGTGATCGAGGGAGACGCGACGCAGATGATGATCGATGGCCGCCTTTTGTGTATCGGCGACGTTCAACTGGGGAACGCTCTCCGGTATCCGTTAGCAACGTGTCCACCCAACTTGGCCTTTGGATCGACGTGCAAGGCAGGTTTATTTCTCCGCAACGGGTGGCTCTGAGATTCCGCTATGTCTCTCTCCATCGCCGACCTGATCAGAGCCGCCAACGAGATTGAGAAGCTGTCACCCCAGCAGATAGGCCGACTTCTTGAGCAATCTGTCGACACGATCCGCGACATGCGCGAGCAGATCGGGGGCGTAGGCGGCGGGCGGGCGAGGGACGTTACAATCGACTTGCAAGCGGCATCTTCGCGAGCGCCCGATCTCTCACCGGAGGACGCCAGAGATAGCCTTCTCGATGCCGCGTACTTCATTCGGGTGCTCCGCATGATGCAAAGTTGTCAAGAACCAGGTTGACCTAGCGGCCTGAGTCTCGATCCGGAAGTTACGCGTCCCGCGACCCTAACGTTCGGGCCGGGGTGTCGGCCGTTTGTTCGCCAAGTAGTGCTGCCGTTTGTTGCACTGCACACGTGTGTTGACTTTTGTTGTGCGAAGCAACATAAGTGGATGCTTGCAGATCAGGCCGTCACTAAGGAGACACCGGATGTTCAACTTCGACGATGCAAACAAGAAAAGCAAAGAAGCCATTGACGTGGCTGTAAAGAGCTATTCCGCTTGGACCAAGGGTCTCCAGGCTATCGCGACTGAAGCTGCAGACTATTCCAAGAAGTCTTTTGAAGATGGCGTTGCGCACGTCGAGAAGCTGTCCGGCATCAAGAGTGTCGAAGCTGCTTTCGAACTGCAGACCAATTTCATCAAGGCGAGCTACGAAGGCTTCGTCGCCGAGGCTACGAAGATCGGCGAAATGTACGCTGATCTCGCCAAGGACGCTTACAAGCCCTACGAGGCGCCGGTTGCCAAGGCGACCGCAGCTTTCAAGGCCGCCGCGGCCTAATTACTGGGCTAGAGCTAACTTCCAAGGGCCGGTCGCAGCTATTGCGGCCGGCCCTTATTATATTGTTGCGCGGCCTCATCGAGCAAACAGCCAACGAGTTAATATAGCCGATCGCCGCGCGCGCTGGTGAGCAGCTTCGATCCGCGATCACATGCGTCAAGTCAGAGGCGCAGTTGCGTATTCCGTGATGCCTATCACCGATCCAAACAGGTTGATGGGCAGTTGGGCGATCGAACGCTTGGCCAGCGGCGAATTCCGGGAGACGTCGAGTGACTGGATGGTCATAGGTTCCTCCTGTCTAAAAGAGTACTTACGGGATTAGAACACGGGCTGGCTCTGGCTTAAATGGGACTTATGGGATGATTTCGGACGGATCGCGGATGATATCAGCCAGCGTCTCATTCTGTAGTGTTCACCAGCGTATAGATGCTTGTGCGTAAATCCGATCGAAGGTTCGAGGCGGCCAGATAACACCGCCGAAAGGTGGTGCGCAGCGCGGAAAGCATTCTGGCGGATCAAGGTCGTAGCGCCCTCAACAGCCTTCGCATTTCCCCGTTCTCGCCCCGAACCTCCCAGTCGTATCAGCCGTTCAGCGCGTCCTTGAGAGCTTTGGCCGGCGCGAAGGTCAATTTCTTCGCAGCCGCAACCTTAATGGTCGCACCGGTTGCGGGATTGCGCGCCTCGCGCTCAGGCGTGTCCTTGACCTTGAATTTGCCAAAGCCAGGTATCGCCGTTTCGGCGCCGGATGTGGCGGCGGCGGTCACGGCGGCAAAGACCGCCTCGACAACCGCCTTGCTCTGGACTTTGGTCAAGCCGTGTTCGGTCGCGATCTTATCTGCAATCTCATTGGTTGTTGTCATTGTTTTCCCCTCATGATGACGGGGGAAGTCTCGCCTGACGAAATCCCTTTTGTCATCTGGCGTCCCAGCGAGGAGGAGCAAAATGTCGATGATTTCCACAACGCAATCGCCGCTTTTCGGCGAAGTTGGCTCCCGAGCCTGTGAGTGCCCGTTCGATCGATGGCGGGACATTCAAATTCGCCTCGTCATTTCGTGCAGCAAGGTATCGCCCGCCATTTCGAATGACGGGCGATGAGCAAAGTCGAATTCCCATCCACCACGAGCCACAACTCGTTGCCCTCGCAAATGGGCGGCGAAATCCATCGAGCGTAAGTCTCACTCAAGCAGAAGGAAATATAACCTCTAAATCTTTAGGGGTATTTCAGGCGATGACATACGTGTTCGAAGTGGTCGATGAAGCGGGGGCGGTTCGCAACTACGTCGCCAAATTCATGCGTCGGGAAGCCGACAAGTTGGTCGTGGAGCACCGCGGGCTTCAGATGAGGTTCGCGATTTCGCACATCCGCGACTGGTGCGCCGTAGAATAGGGCAGCATCGCTCCGTTCTGAAGGAGCCGTCGGGAGTCTAAAATATTGCCGAGCCGAGGAAGGATCATAGGTCTCATAGCGGAGAGTGACGTTCACATCGACGGACTGAGTATACCTCCGGGGGTCTACTCGGCGACGGTGAGAACGTCTCGATCCTGCCAGCACCGGAAGAAAGCTCCGGAGACCACGTATGAGCTCCATCTGAATGCCCGCGACCTTAGAGCGGTCCGCGGTTTCCTTGGAGATGACCGCGGCGCCAGCATGGATGCGACAACTGCCGTTCAAAAGGGATACTTCACCATCGCCTGATGCGAGCTCGCTCCCGTAGGTCAGGGCGGATGTTGTTGATCACATAGGTCAAGCCATCAGCCAGGAGCGTTGCTCTCTTGCTTCCGATGCCGAGCGTGTGGTGATTGGCCTTCCTAATATCCCTATCGTGGATGTGACTGACGCGGCCAGTTCCACCATCCCTTCGACATTGGCTATGTCGGTCCGCTCATGCAGTGCTTTCTCCGTCAGAGGTCTCGCTCGCAAGATCGTGGAGCGCTTGGGCATCCTCCGAGGCATACTCGGCAGACAAAATGATGGTGAGAAACGCAGCTCGGGCAATGTCTTTTTTCGAAGAATTTGGATGCCTGGCCTTGACGGCTTCGATCAGGGCTTTTGGCTTCATTCCTGGGACTGCCAGTTCCCTGATCGTTTCGGAGATGGTTTCGGTCTCGCGATGTTTCTTCGCTCGCATCGGTTCTCCCTGTGCTGACGTGCAACACTCATATCCGCGGTACATGAGAGATTTGTGATTTAAGTCCGCTGGACGGCTGATCGGATATGGCTAAACGAGAGTTGGCCGTTCGTATGGACCGTCCATCCGTCATAGCAGCTCGTTATTGGGAGGAACGGAAGCTCAGGATGGGAAATCGACAAGGACGGACATCTGCTACCCGTCACTATGAGAGCCGGCCGTGTCGAGCCCGTTGTCCTCCCAATGAGATGCCGCTTACCAATCAACGTCCGTCAATGAGAGGCCCCTAAAATTAGAGGGAACAAAGATAGTCGGAGACCAGAACGAAGGCGCAACCAACCCGACAGCTACGACTACGGCGGCTACAACAAAAAGTCGGGTGAATCTTGAAGGAATACAGACGTAAGCAGGTCGGTGCGGGAGCCCTCGTGCGGGTGCTGTGCTTTCGGCGAGACGCGGACGCCAGACTCAGAGCGTCTGCCAGTCTTCATCGATCGCAGCGCTCCCTCTAGCTCACCCAACTACGCGCATGGTGGCCGAGGAATTCGACGTCGCGGCGGTTTGCACTTGAGAAGCCAGCCCGAGTTCAAAGCCCGACAACAACTGCGATAGCTTCGCGCTTTCTTGTGCGAGGCCAGCCCCAGCAGCATTCATCTCCTCGACCATCGCCGCGTTCTGCTGAGTTGCCTGGTCCATGTGATTGACCGCGGAACTCACCTGCGACAGACCAGCAGACTGTTCCTGCGCGGAAGATGCGATCGCGTCCATATGTGAAGCAGCAGAGCCGACCAATTGCATAATTGCGCCAAGCCCATCACCAGTGTCACCCACTAATCTCACGCCATCGCTGACTGCCACGGCGGAGTTGGCGATCAGACTCTTGATCTCCTGTGCGGCGACTGCCGACCGTTGGGCGAGTTCGCGCACTTCCTGGGCAACAACCGCGAAACCCTTGCCAGCATCGCCGGCCCGTGCTGCCTCGATGCCGGCGTTTAGTGCCAACAGATTGGTCTGAAAGGCGATATCGTCGATCACACCAATGATCTGGTTGATCTGGCGCGATGCGGCTTCAATTCGTTCCATGGCAGCGACGGCGTGGCGAACCACTTCGCCGGATTTGTCAGCGCGAAGACGGACCGTTTGCACGACGTCACGCGCCTCGGCAGCGCGTCTCGATGTGGCATGCACATTGGAGGTAATCTCCTCAAGGGCAGCAGCCGTTTCCTCAAGTGAGGCCGCCTGTTGTTCGGTTCGTCTTGCAAGGTCGTCCGAGGCGCCGGAGATTTCCTGCGAGCCCCCCTCGACAGTTGCGACTGCCGCTCCAACGCCAAGCAGGGCGCTGCGAAGCTGTGAGATGGAGGCATTGAAGTCCTGGCGCAGGGCCTCGAATTGCTGCGCAAGCGGAGATTTGATCTCGCAAACCATGTCGCCAGTGGCAAGTCTGCGAAGACTGCCTGCAAGCGCGGCAGTCGCCTGGTTCAAACGGGCCTCGGCTTCTTCATCCGCGATGCGCTGCATCTCAACGCGTTCAACCTCCATACGACGGCGGTTCTGCGCGGCGTCTGCTTCGAGCTCCCGGTTTCGAATTGCGGCCTGACGAAACACCTCGACTGCATCAGCCATCTGGCCGATCTCATCCCCGCGTCTATCGTTGGCTTCGTGAAGCTCAAGATCCCCCGCTGCAAGTCGACCCATCGACTCCACCATGTTCTTCAACGGCTTGATGATGCTCGTGACCATCTTAAGGCAGAAGTAAACGATGGCGGTGGTAACAGCGATGAAGGTGACCACAAGGACAATGAGGGAGCGCATCGCATTGTCGGCATGCTCGGCGGCAACCGCCGAGATTCCCCGCAACGTCTCGTCCTCGAGTGCCTTCATGGCCTCGATCCGGCTCGTCGCCGTCGCAAACCAGGTCGTGCTGTTCAGGCCAGTAAGAGCAGTTCCTTGTCCCTTGCCGATAATGACGGATCGCATCGCAACCAGATCTTCAAGCGCGGAATTGTCCAGCGCCTTGGCGTAATTTGAACGGTCTACGGGGTTCTGCATGAAGAGGTAGGATTGAAGCAGTGCCGATTGGGCGCCGCCTGACTGAGCAAACCCCACAAAACGTGACTCGTCGACCTTGCCGGCCGTGATGAAGCCATTGCCGGTAGCGCGCTCCTGCCCGGCAAGTTCCTTCGCCTGCAGGAGTTGATTGAAGCCAATGAGACGCGAGGTGATGTCCGAGCCTACGTTTTGCGACGTGACCACCCGGGCAAGGTTCGTCAATCCGCCGATGATATTTGTATAGAACTGAAAACTATCGGCACCAGATGCCGTGAATTGGTCGACTGATAGCCGAAAGGTTGCAACATTTCTGAGGTCGGCTTCCATATGCCTTATTTGCTCCAGAAGCCCCTCCGTTACAGATTGATTTTCGAGCTGCAGGAGCTGCTTGTACCCAGAAAGCACGTTGTCTGTTTGACGACGTGCGGCGACCAATTCAGATTGGTTTGCTCTCCCCTTCGAACCTAGAAAACCTGCACTGAGCCCACGCTCGATCTGCAATCGGTGAATAATGTTGCCGATCTCGCCGACCTGGGCACTGGCGACTTCGATCTCTTGCATATGGAGATAAGTCTGCCACTTGTCCGAGATCTGGAGATAGAGGAGGCCGCCAAGTGCAATCAGCGGAAGGAGCACGGCGGCCCAAAGGCGCGATGCAATCGAAAGATCAGTCGTCTTCATAGGAACTCCAGCATGAATTCAGACGCTGAGCTGCAACGTATGAATTTCGGCCAAAATAGAAAACGAGGATTGACGACTTATTAATTCCGCTTAGATCAGCGATTTTTATTTAGATTGACGATAGTCAATATTCAAGAAGTCTGGACATTGCTTATTTTATACACAAATTGGCGTCCTTTTGGGCCGTGCGTGGGCGCGGCTTTTGCAGATCTGGCGATTAAACAAGCTTGGTGATCGTCGCCTTGCCGTGAAACCAACTCACATTTGAACCGGAGAGAACGACAGATACGCAGCAAGGCTGATTGCCGACAGTGCGACGGTTATCGCAGCCGGTTGTCTCTTCACAATCGAGCTGGCAAGGACCCCGGCCAGCACGATCAAAAATCCAAACCATGGCGTGTTGCCTGCGAAAGCCAGCCCCAAGGCCGACAAGCTAATGGCGGTGGCTGCGGTGGTAAGCGGCGCGGCCGCCAGTGCGACGCTCGACGCTGAGCTAAAAATGCACGCGAAGCGATTCCAACTGAGGCTGATCGCCAGAATGAGTAGTCCCGGGGAAATCACATCCAATTCCATCAGTGAAACCTGACTGCCCGAACCGGGTTGCCGGCGACATCACCGGCATCGAGGGCCTCATTTCCGCAGGCTGCCAAAGCTCCACCCACGGCGATCAGGACGGGACTTTCGTAGCCGATCGTTTCCATGCCGCTCGCAAGGCTGGCGAGGTTGCCATGCCATTCCCGCTGAGTGGCCCGGCTGACGTCGCTGACCACGACCACCCTGGTGGAAGGCTGCAGACCCTCGCTGACCAGCCGCTCGGAAATAAGCGGCGCTGTCCTGCCGCCCATGTAGAACACGGTTGTCGTGTGGGGATCGGCGACGGCCGCCCAGTTGATATCGGCCGGTAGTCCGCCATGACGGGAATGGCCAGTGATGAAGCGTACCGATTGGGCATGGTCGCGGTGGGTGAGCGATATGCCGAGGCACGAGGCCATGGCGCTTGCAGCTGTGATGCCGGGGATAACGTCGACGGGAATGTTTTCTCGATTGAGATGGGCGATTTCTTCGCCGGCGCGCCCGAAGATCATCGGGTCCCCGGATTTGAGGCGAACGACGCGCTTGCCGGCCTTGGCGAACGCCAACATCGTTGCGTTGATGTCCTCCTGCTTGCAGCTCTCGCGGCCACCGCGTTTCCCCACCAGCATGCGTTTGGCCTCGCGGCGGGCAAGTTCAAGCACCTCGCCGGAGACAAGATCATCGAACAGGATCACATCGGCCGCTTGAAGGGCGCGGACGGCTTTTAGTGTTAGCAGTTCGGCGTCGCCCGGACCGGCGCCCACGAGTGTGACGCGGCCGACGGCGCCGGCAGTGCTGCGGATCCGATCTGCGTCTGCTAATAGACCAGGCATTGTGTCCGCATTCGGCTCGCCAGCGCCGAAGGCTCGATCAACAAAACGCTCCCAGAAGTTTCGGCGCTGAACCGAGGTGAGGGTGTCCGTCACATAGGTGCGGACGGTCTGCGCGAGTTGAGCCCAGGATTTGAGTGACTGCGGCAGGAGGGTTTCAATCCGCCGGCGGATAGCCTGGCCAAGGATGGGAGCAGCACCATCGGTCGAGATGCCGATCACCACAGGCGAACGGTTGACAATCGAGCCGAACTTGAACTGGCAGAATGTCGGCTTATCGATAACGTTGACGGGAATTCCGGCGGCCGCCGCGCGATCGTGAAAGCCGCGCGCTTCCCCTTCGGTCTCGCAGTCGCCGACAGCCAAAGCAAAGCTCTTGAAGTATGCCGTCTGCCACGGCGCATCGTGGTGGACAAACTGGTCAAGCTTCTCTTGGAAGACGTCGGAGAGCTCTTCGGCAGGGCAGAAGACATGGACCTCTGCGCCAGCTGCCGCCAGGAGTTCAGCTTTCCACGCAGCTCCATCGCTGCCGCCGGCGACCAGAACGGATTTTCCCTTGAGATCAAAGAACACCGGTAGCGAAGAGAGCGTAGCGATACGCTCCTGTCGATCACTCTGCAGCTTGACGGAGGCAACCATCGATAATCCCTTTGATTTCGACGCGGCAGGAGCCGCAATTGGTTCCGGCATTGAGTTGCTTGCCGACCGCTTCGAGCGTATGGCAGCCGCCCGCGACTGCGCCCACGATCTGATTGACGCCGACCGAGAAGCAGGAGCAGACGGTCGCGCCAGGGTCCATCTGATCCGCTCCCGGCCGACCGGCAAGAACCGCTACGCGTGCCCGCATCGTCTCAAGTCGGAGACCGAGTTGCTTCACGGCCCAGTCGCGCGACACGCCGACAGGTTCCGGTGCGCCATAAAAGGCGAGCAGCAACTGTTCTCCGTCAAAGAAGCCATGGCGCTGCTGTTGCGTCGGGTTGTCTGCATAGGCGAGATGTTCACCGCGATCCCACAGCCCGAAGGTATCGCGGCACCACGTCTCGATATCGTCAAGCGGTTTGTCGAAGCCGAATTCCACGCGCCAGCCGGCTTCGGCCTTGGAAATTGCCCAATAGGGCGCATCCAGTCGCTCTGGTCGTGAGGCAACAACCGCAAAACCAAAATAGGCGATGTCGGCCGGGCTGGCCCTGACGCCAATATTCTTCAGTGCGGGCTGGCCAGATACCGGGTCCGTGCGTGGCGCCAGCAAGACATCCACGCGTGCGTTGGCCGCATATTCGTCATTCCAATGCATCGGCACGAACACACTGCCACGCGGTTGCCGCTCCGTGATCAGCGCGCGCAGCACAACGGAACCGAATGCATTCTCCAGCCTCACCAACCCGGCCTTGCCGATCAGGAGGTCGGTGGCATCGGTCGGATTGATTTCGACGAATGGCTCGGCGAGATGCGAGGAGAGCCTCGCTGCTTTGCCGGTGCGGGTCATGGTGTGCCATTGGTCGCGGATGCGTCCGGTATTGAGAATAAAAGGCGTGTCTTTGCTCGTGCGCTCCTCGCGCTCGGATTTCACAGGGATGAACCTGGCCTTGCGGTCGGGCGTGTAGAACTCACCATTGGCGAAGAAGCGCTTGGCGCCTTCGGGGTTGCCTTCGCGATGTGGCCATTGGAACGGTGTCATTGCCTCGAAGGTATCAGGTGAGATCCCGGCTTTCGCGCCGATGTCGAAGTCGCGGGTGCCGCCGTTTTCAAAGGCTGAAAGTGCTGCATGCTCGGCGAAGATTTCGGCGGGACTGTTGTAGTCGAAGCCGTTGAAGCCCATGCGCTTGGCAACCTGAGCCATCTGCCACCAGTCCGGTTTTGCTTCACCGGGCAGATCGAGGAAATTGCGTTGGCGGGAAATGCGCCGCTCGGAGTTGGTGACGGTCCCATCCTTCTCTCCCCAGCCGGCTGCAGGTAGCAGCACATGGGCGAGGGCGGCGGTATCGGTGTTTTTTTGGATGTCGGAAACAACCACGAAGGGACAGTTGCGGATGGCTTCTCGCACCCTGTCGGCATCCGGCATCGAAACGACCGGATTGGTCGCCATGATCCAGAGAGCCTTGATGCGGCCGTCGGCAACGGCCTTGAACATTTCGACAGCCTTGAGGCCGGGTCTTGCCGCGATTGTCGGCGATTTCCAGAAGCGCTGCACGCGATTGCGCGCGGCCTCGTCTTCTATGTTCATATGGGCTGCGAGCATGTTGGCAAGGCCGCCAACTTCGCGTCCGCCCATGGCATTGGGCTGGCCGGTGAGCGAGAACGGTCCCATGCCGGGCCGGCCGATGCGTCCGGTTGCCAGATGACAGTTGATGATCGCATTGACCTTGTCGCTGCCGATCGAAGATTGGTTGACGCCTTGGCTGTAGCAGGTGACGACCTTTTCCGTCGTCTCGAACAGCCGATAAAAAGCCAGCAATTCGGCGACGGATAGACCGGTTTCCTTCGAGATATCCGAAAGGCTCCTGGTTTGCGATGCTTCAAGCGCCTGTTGGAAACCAATCGTATGGGTCGATACATAGCCTTCATCGGACGCCGACGATCCGGCGAGATGGGCGAGCAGCCCGTTGAAGAGGGCAACGTCGCCGTCTGTCCTGATCATCAAGTGCATGTCGGCGAGATCGGCGCTGACGGAGCGGCGAGGATCGATGGTGACGATCTTCAGGTCCGGTCGGCTTTGCTTTGCCGCCTGAATGCGCTGGTTGAGAACCGGATGACACCAAGCAAGGTTCGAACCAACAAGTATGATCAGATCGGCAAGCTCCAGATCCTCGTAGCAGCCGGGAACCGTATCCGAGCCGAAAGCGCGACGATGGCCGGCGACGGAAGAGGCCATGCAAAGTCGGGAATTGGTGTCAATGTTGCCTGAGCCGATGAAGCCCTTCATCAGCTTGTTGGCGACGTAGTAGTCTTCGGTCAGACATTGACCCGAGACATAAAATGCGACCGAGTCCGGCCCATGCTCGGCGATCGCCTCACGGAATTTCGAGGCCACGAGATTGAGCGCGTCATCCCACCCAGCGCGCTTTCCATGGACTTCCGGGTGGAGCGCCCTTCCGTCCATGGAAAGCGTCTCGGCGAGCGCCGAACCCTTCGAACAGAGCCGGCCGTAGTTTGCCGGATGATCCGGGTCGCCCTTGACGGAAACTGCGCCGTCGTCGGTAACTGTCGCGACGACCCCGCAGCCGACACCGCAATAGGGGCAGGTTGTCTTGACGGCCTTCTCCATTCTACTCGGCCGCCATCATCAGGCTTTCAAGCGCGATGAAGAGCGCGCCATCATCGTTGCGCAGCGCGATCGTCTTCACCGCCCCCTCATCCGCGCCGAGCGCTTTGCCGGTCTCGAGCGATATCACCCAGTTGTGCAGCGGGCAGGTGACAGCCTTGGCATGGACGATGCCCTGCGAGAGCGGCCCGCCCTTGTGCGGGCAGTGATCCTCGATGGCGAAAGCCTCGTTCTCCGCGGTGCGGAACACGGCAATCTTTCCTTGAGGCGTTTTCACGCAGCGCGCGCCCCGCAGCGGAATGTCGGCAATGTTTCCAATGGCAAACCAGGTCATGGCCGATCTCCTATTCCGCAGCTTGGGGGTAGCCGATGGTCGCCATCGGCCGGAACTCGTGTTTGTCCTTGCCGGAGACGCGCTCCGACCAGGGGTCGACCTGGGCGAACTTCTGACTGAAGACGAAGCGATCGAAATAGGCCTTGCGCTTGCCCGCATCACCCATGATCTGGCGGCGGATCTCGTCGAGACCGACGCGTTTGGCCCATTTGTAGATGCGCTCGAGATAGCGGGCCTGTTCGCGGTACATCTGCGTCAGCGCCACGATATGCTCCAGCGCCTCGTCCTCGCTCTTCACCAGGCCAAGGACTTCCGTGCCCTTGATGTCGAGACCGGCGGCGCCGGCAAAATGGATCTCGAAGCCCGAGTCGACGCAGATGACGCCGATGTCCTTGCAGGTCGCTTCCGCGCAATTGCGCGGACAGCCGGAGACCGCCATCTTCAGCTTGGCGGGCGTCCAGGAACCCCACATGAACTTCTCGATGCGAATGCCGAGGCCGGTCGAATCCTGCGTGCCGAAGCGGCACCAGTCGGAGCCGACGCAGGTCTTCACCGTGCGCAGGCCCTTGGCATAAGCCTGACCGGAAACGAAGCCAGCCTTGCCGAGATCGGCCCAGACGGCCGGCAGGTCTTCCTTCTCGATGCCGAGCAGGTCGATGCGCTGGCCGCCCGTCACCTTGACGAGCGGGATCTCGAACTTGTCGACCACATCGGCGATCGCCCGCAACTCGCCGGAATTGGTGACGCCGCCCCACATGCGCGGCACGACCGAATAGGTGCCGTCCTTCTGGATGTTGGCATGGACGCGCTCGTTGATGAACCGCGACTGGTAATCGTCGGCATATTCGTCCGGCCAGTCGCAGACGAGGTAGTAGTTGAGCGCCGGCCGGCACTTGGCGCAGCCGCAGGAGGTCTTCCACTCCAGCTCCTGCATGACGGCCGGAATGGTCTTCAGACCCTTGGCCTTGATCAGCCGGCGAACATCGTCGTGGCCGAGTTCGGTGCAGGTGCACATCGGCTGCACGGCGGCCGGATTGTAGGTGTCGCCGAGCGTCAGCGTCATCAGTTGCTCGACAAGTCCGGTGCAGGAGCCGCAGGATGCGGACGCCTTGGTATGGGCACGCACGTCGTCAAGCGAGGTCAGGCCCTTCGCACCGATCGTCTGGACAATCTTACCCTTGCAGACGCCGTTGCAGCCGCAGATCTCCGCATCATCCGGCAAGGCTGCAACGGCCGCCATAGGGTCCAGCGGCGACCCTCCCTGATAGGCCTGGCCGAAGATCAGCGTTTCCCGCATTTCGGAAATATCGGTCTGCTTCTTCTTGAGATCATTGAACCAGGCACCATCGGCGGTTTCACCGTAAAGAACCGTGCCGATGATGCGGTTGTCCTTCAGAACGACCCGCTTGTAGATGCCGCCGGCGGCATCGCGCAGCACGATTTCCTCGCGGTCATCACCGTCAGCGAAGTCGCCGAGCGAGAACAGGTTGATACCGGTCACTTTGAGTTTCGTCGGCGTATCTGAGTGCACGAAGGCGGGCGAGCGGTCGCCGGCCAAATGCGATGCGGCAACCCGCGCCATTTCATAGAGCGGCGCCACGAGGCCATAGACCATGCCGCCGACCTCGGCACATTCGCCGAGCGCCATGATGTCGCCGTCGGAGGTCATCATGCCGTCGTCGACGACGATGCCGCGGTTGACGGCAAGGCCGGCGTCCTTGGCTATACCCGCATTCGGTCGGATACCGACCGCCATCACCACCAGTGTCGCCGGGATGATGCGGCCGTCGTCGAGTTCGATGCCCTCGACCTTGCCGTTGCCGATGACGGCCTTGGTGTTGGCCTTGCAGATGACCTTGATGCCGCGCTCCTCGACGGCTTTCTGCAGCAGGTAGCCGGCAGCCGGATCGAGTTGGCGCTCCATCAGCGTCGGCATCACGTGCAGGACAGTCACATCCATGCCGCGCGAGGCAAGGCCGGCGGCCGCTTCAAGCCCGAGCAGGCCACCGCCAATGACGACCGCCTTTTCGCGCGACTGGGCGGCAAGCAACATTGCCTGCACGTCGTCGAGGTCGCGGTAGGTGATCACACCTGGCAGATCCTTGCCGGGCACCGGAATGATGAAGGGCACGGAGCCTGTTGCAATCACCAGCTTGTCGTAGCTCTCGGTGACGCCATGGTCGGACGTGACAGTCTTGGCGTCACGGTCGATGGCTACGATCTTGTGGCCCTTGTAGAGCGTGATGCCGTGCTTGATGTACCAGCCGTCGCCGTGGATGATAATCTGCTCGTAGTCCTTTTCGCCCGAAAGGACAGGGGAGAGCATGATGCGGTCGTAGTTGACGCGCGGCTCGGCGTTGAAGATCGTGACCTGGTACTGTCCTGGAGCCTGTTCGAACAGGTGCTCCAGCATGCGTCCGGGCGCCATGCCGTTGCCAATAATGACGAGCTTTTGGGTCATAATTCCAAGTCCTTGAGATTAGGCAGTTGCCGTGGCGGTCGCGGAATGCGCCTGACGTTCCATCCGCATTACGGACACGTGCATCCAGACGAGAGAGATCGCGACGATCGCAAACAGCAGCAGAAAGCAGCTGGACCACAGGCCAGTAATGTCCTTGAGAAGGCCGAAGGCGATTGGCAGCAGGAAACCGCCCAGTCCGCCCATCATACCGACGATGCCGCCAACGGCGCCGACGTTGTTCGGGTAGTACGCCGGGATATGCTTGAAGACGGCCGCCTTGCCGAGGCTCATGAAAAACCCGAGCACGAAGATGACAATGATGAAGAGGAAAGGAGTGATCGACGCCGCCGGCAGCGACAGGACGAGGGTTGCTGCGCCGCAAACGACCAGCATCGCGTACATGACGCTTCTCGCGCCCTTCTTGTCGGACAGGAAGCCCCCAAAGGCGCGGAAGATGCTGCCTGGAATGGAATAGGCTGCGGCAATCATGCCGGCGACTTCGAGGTTGAAGCCATAGACACCAACCAGGTAGCGCGGCAGCCACAGTGACAGGGCGACAAAGCCGCCGAAGGCGAAGGCATAGTAGAGCGAGAAGCGCCAGACCTGAATGTTCTTCAGCGGAGCGAATTCCTGCAGAAGGCTCTTGGATATCACGCCGCGATTCCGGCGCTCACGGAAAGCGGGATCGTCGGTGGTCGAAAACCAGAAAATGATTGCCGTTGCCGCAAGGACCAGGGCCCAGATCTCGGCAACTGTCTGCCAACCCCATGCGATCAGCACGAACGGTGCTGCGAACTTCGTGACGGCGGCGCCGACATTGCCCGCGCCGAAGATGCCGAGTGCCGTCCCTTGCCTTTCCGGCGGAAAGAACGGTGAAACGTAGGCAACGCCGACCGCGAAGGAGCCGCCGGCAAGACCAACCCCCAGGCCCGCAATGAGCATTTCCGTATAAGTCGTGGCATAGCTCAGCAGAAAGGTCGCCAGTGCCGATGCCAGCATTGTGAGCGTGTAGACGAGACGACCACCATAACGCCCGGTCCAAATTCCAAGGACGAGACGGACGACGGATCCGGTCAGGATGGGCGTGCCAACCAACAAGCCGAACTGTGCCTCACTGAGGCCGAGATCCTGCTTGATGCGAACACCGATGATGGCAAAGATCGTCCACACGGCGAAACAGACCGTGAAGGCAGACGTGGAGATCCACAGTGCTTTGGCGGGTTCGCCGGTATACATCGAACAGCTCTTCTTAGAACGAGACATGACTTCTCCGCGGCTCGACAAGGTCGCGCCTATCAAACGTTGAGGGATCAGAAATGCGAAAAGGGGCACGTCAGGGTAACGCGTACGAAAGTACGCGGGATATCCTGCTCAGCGACTTTGCGTGACGCGCCCATCGTTGGACGCTGTGCGGCCTTTCGGCTCAGAAATTACTATGCAAGGGTCGTGCCAGTTTCAGAATCGGCATGGTTTGGCCCTTTTGGGCCAAATCTCGCTCTGAGCGGGCGCGGAAAGGCGATTAAATCATCGGCACGTGCCGTCTGAATCTATTAGGTGCCTATAAAATAGGCGTGGATCACGGCTGTTTTTGAGCAGCGAGATATTCGTCGATGCGTTCGGGATCAAAAAGCCTACCATCGAAAAAGCCGTCAGGGCCAAGGGTCAATACGCCAGTGGAGCCGACCGGCGTCTCCATGTGCAGCGCGCCCTCGACCTTGGAGCTTGCGGACGGCATCGCGAGACCGAGCGTCTTTAGGGCGCTCCGGTAAATATCGGGCCTATAGGTATTGCCGGCGACCCGCTGGTGGGAAGCGGTATGCTCGACCTGGCCCCAGCGAACCATCTGCGTGTAGAACCATAGCGCGTGGCTCTTCCAGGGAAATGTCGCCGCTTTGGCGTTTGGGACGAAAAAGTCATTCACTGTTTGCGTGTAGCGACCGCCAATTCTGAGTTCGCCCGTCAGTGCGGGGCGCAGCCATTCCGCGGACTTGTTTATGTACGCGGCTCCCGAGAGCAATCGGGCGAGTTCCTCATAATTGTCCGGCTCGGCGCACCAGAGCGACGCATTGTAGATCGCTCTCAGCAGCGCGGCGAGCGCTTCGGGATGACTATCAGCCCAACGGGCGTTCACGCCCAGTACCTTTTCCGGACTGGACTTCCAGATCGCTGCCTTGACGGTCGCGAGATGGGCTCCACGTTTGAGAACGCCAAACGTGTTCCAGGGTTCGCCGACGCAATAACCGTCGATTGTCCCGTCTTTCAGTGCGTTGCCCATATCGGCAGGAGGCAGCGTCACGATCTCGACCTCGCGTTCGGGATCGATGCCACTTGCCGCAAGCCAGTACCGCAGTTCGTAATTATGCCCGGAGTAAGGGTGCACGACACCGAAGCGAAGCGGGTCTGTTGCCCCTTGCGTGATCACTTGCCGCAACGCGGCGCCGCTGGAGCGTGCATCGAGGTCACCGGTCGCACCGTTGTCGACCATCTTCCACCAGAGATTGCCCGACACAGTGATCGCATTGCCGCCGAGCCCAAGCGCCATGGGAACGATCATTCGCGGTGCGGGCGCGGTGAGCCCGAGATTGCAGGCAATCGGCATGGGCGCAAGAATGTGGGCGACTTCGAAATGTCCGACCGCCAACCTGTCCCTGACCGTGGCCCAGGAGCGTTCGCGCACGAGCGTGAGGTCCACCTGCTCATCTTCCGCAAAACCCTTCTCTTTGGCGACGATGAGGAGAGCACTATCCAGAAGCGGCAGGAAGCCCGCCGTGATTTCATGCCTGTTCTTCCTCATGCGTCGGCTCCAGGGTCGAGCAGGCTAGCCGCAGTGATAAGGCTTTGAGCGATCTCGACGATTTTCCTGTTCTGGCCCATGGCCGTTCGCCGCAACAAGGCATAGGCCTCCTCCTCAGACACCCCGCGGGTGCGCATCAGCACCGCCTTTGCACGATCAACCAGCTTGCGGTTTTCCAACTCGCCGCGTGCTTCTTCAAGCTCCCGGTTCAATCTCGAAAATGCATTGAAGCGGCTTATCGCCATTTTGAGGATTGCACGCACACGTTCCTGCTTCAGGCCGTCGACAATGTAGGCTGAAACGCCAGCGTCCACAGCAGCCTCGATCGATGCTTCGTCGGACTTGTCTACGAACATGGCGATAGGCCGTTTTACCGCGCGTGATATCTGGAACATGCTTTCCAACATGTCTCTGTTGGGATTCTCGAGATCAATGACGATGACGTCAGGATCGATCTCTGTGATCCTCCTGGCAAGACCATTCATGTCCGCGATGATTGTGACCTGAACATATCCCGCATCCCGCAACCCGTGTTCAATGACCGATGCGCGAATGCGGTTCTCATCGATGACCAGTACGTTCAGACTGCTAGGTTTCATGAGGCCGACGACACAAATTTTCCGACATTCATTCAATATCAGGCCTGCGGTCGAAAGAAGGCCGAGATGACCTAGACGGCTCACCGGGTGCGGGGAGATTCGATCTAGAAAGAATTACTGATGTGACATGAAGGCAAATCGTAGCGAAGGGAAGGTCTGTTTCTGCGATTTCGGTACGCTGCGGCAAGAATGCCGACCCGAAGCTCCGCGAGATCGCTTCCGATTGTAAACACAAGGAAGCCGCTTGATGCAGGGCTTGTGTGGCCGGTGGGTCGGGGAAGTCAGATCGCAGTTTGCTGGGTGTCACGGCATTGCATTTCGCTGTCCGTCGGATGTAAGACGGCTGCTGCGTGCCGGATCAGCGACCAAGATATGGCAAAGCCGTGACCTCCGAACTGAATGAACAGCAGGCCCATGAGGCTGCAAAGCTCCTGCAAGCTATCGCGCATCCGAAACGGCTTTTGCTGTTGGCAGCGCTTTCCGATCGACAGTTGTCTGCTGGTCGGCTCGCGGCCGCAGTCGGGCTGCCGCCCGGAATGGTGTACAAGCACCTCCACAAACTCGTTGAAATTGGCATGCTCACGGTGAGCGCCAAGTCCGCGGGTATGCGGTTTTCCATCGCTTCTCCCGAGACCGCATTCAAACTCATGGAGATCCTGGCCGTGTTGCCGGTGCAGATATCCGGAAATGTTGCTTGAAACGCCGGCAGGTGTGGCGAGGCTTAGCTAACCCAATGTGCCGGAAAGAAAGGCCCCGGCGGTAGGCGGGGCGAGTATCGCACCCATATGGCTCAAAGGGCGCGGGGAGGATTGCAGTCCAACAGAAACTGCTCATGTACGCTACGCGCATAGCTCTGGGGAGGGAAGGTCTGTTTCCCCGATTTCGGTACGCCCTCGCATAAAAACTCGGCCACTAACGTCGCAGCGCGAACCGCTGCATCGCGGCCGGCGTCTGGTACGCCTTCGGTTCTCGTATCAACCGGTGATGGCGTCATGCGCCAACGCATAGATGATGCCGCGATGCGCAGTTATTGACTCTGCTGTCCGCCCAATGGAAAAAGATGATCGGTTTGAGAGGGGACACACTCATGGCAGACGAGAGCAATACCGAAATCGTTGAGACCGCGCCGCTGGCGGAAGTCGCGCCGCCCAAGAAGCGTCGGGGGCCGCGGCCCAAGAATGTCGTTGCGGAAGCGACTGCCGAGTTGCCGGAGGCAGGTGCTGCCCAGCCGGTGAGGGGACGCCGGAAGCGCGCAGATAAGTCGGCGGACGCGAAGCTTTCGGTAGAGGCACCGGCCGTTGTCAAAACCCGGGCAAAGAAGGTCGCCAAGGGCGCCGCGAAAACCCGTGAGGCAAAGCAGCCGACAGCGGCGACGGCTCCAGCTCCAGTCCTCGACGACATTGCAGATCTTCTCCAGCTCGAAGAAGAGAATGCACGGCTGCGCAAGGCGCTGGCCGAGAAACTGCGTGCCGAGAACGCCGAACTGCGCAAGCGTTTGGGCCTTGCCTGATCAATCGGTTGAGGGCCGATCGGATAGCCTGCTTGGCCCTTTTCATCGCATTCTGTCTGGCGCTCGTTTGAGGGCTGTGGTCAAGGATGCGGGTGCCATTGATCGGGTTGGCGGCGCACTATGAAAGCACCATGGAAATATCTGGTCCAGCTGGCGTCCCGGGGGCGAACGGTCAAGGCGCCGGAAAGTCGTCCTGAAATCGAGACCGAGGAGCTGGCAGACGACGTTGCTGACCCGATCGCGGAAGCCTCAAACGAGGAGGCAAGCAGTCTCGACGCTCCGAACATCGATACCGAAGTTGCTGCGGTTAACGAAGGTGACGGGACACTCACTATAGCAGTCGACCGGTTAACTGCCGACGCTCAGGAGATGCTTCCGGAACCCGCCGGACCACCAAGGCCACCGCCGACGGAAAGGCGGAAGCGCATTCGGAAAACGAGCGTCGGCGATGTTGTAGTGTCTAACGTCGTCGAGTATGGAGAAGGCACTTCCGGTGTCCCACAGCCGCCGATGACCTTCGTCGACGAGATGACCGCACTGGACGAGGACGTCAGGCAACTAAGACGCCGGCTTGCAGAAAAGTTGCAGTTGCAGAATGCGCAGCTCAAAAGAATGCTTCGGCGATATGACACGCCGTAAACTGTTTTCGCACCCTTAAACGTTGGAGCCGCATGAAACCGCAGCAGCGAAAGTTTATCGTCGAAGTCAAATCGCCTCGCCGGCGGTCGACGACCAGCCAGTCTTCGATATGGGGTGATACGGACCTCAAAGCCATTGCGCGCGCGGCAAAGACGGATGCACCGCATCTGTTCGAACCGGCTCAGCGCATGGAATTGCCTTCTCCAGTGACCACTGAAGAAGTTTTGCCAAACGAGGGTGCCGTAATCGAGGTTGCTGCCTCGATCGCAAATCTGGCGGCCCCGACAGAAGGCGGCCGTGGTATTGAAGATGCTTCCGGTTCTGCTCCGATCCTGCCCTTGGAAGTGGATCGCCCGAAGTCTATCTCACAAAAAAGGAAGCCGAAGCGCCAAGGCTCAGCGCGCCGGGGTCGTCCTATTGGCAGCCGGACGGTTATCGCTGCTCCCGAGGCAATTGACGACCTTGCCGCGCTCGAGGAAGAGAACCGCCGTCTGAAAGCGCTGCTTGCGCAACGGCTTCGGCAGGAAAACAGCCTGCTCCAACAAATGCTTGAGCGCTTCGAAACAAGCTGAACGGTGGTTCGCTGGCCTTCGTCGTTGTCACTGTTGTACAGTTGGCAACTCAGGCTGACCTGACGTTTTCGGCTCGCGACTTTCCTGTCTTGCGATCCTGTCCAATATCGTAGCTGACCTTTTGACCATCCCGAAGCGGACCTGCGCCTTCAACGGCGGACACATGGACGAATACATCCGTTCCACCGTTCTCAGGTGAGATGAAGCCGTAGCCCTTATCCTGATTGAAAAACTTAACAGTACCAATTGCCATATCATCCTCGTTTGTGTGGGGCTCTGCAGTCGTGCGGAGCCTAGTCAAGCTCTTGGTCTTCCGCAATCACGCAAACGGGTGAAGCTGCGGCTCGGATGGCGCGCTGTCGAGCGTTCAGGTGTGCTCATCGAAAGTCGAGCGCTCGGCCGAAATCTCATCCGGCCGATGATCGCCGGCACGCGCCGGCGGAGCTAGCAGGAATGCCGAGATCGTCAAAAGGGTGGCGCCAATCCGCCGCCCTCGCTCTCCTTGTAATGATCCAGACAATCGCTGCGGCTTTCTTCGTGGGTGATGCCTTTGCGGACCTGCTCGAATTTCCTGGTACCGCCCATGCCTTGGTCGAGGCAATGGTTGCCGTGGCACTCGTTCTTGGCATCCTGATAGGAGGGTGGCAGCTTCGCTTGACGCTGGATGCGATGCGCGAGCAGGAGCGCTCCCTAGAAACGGCGCGGGGGGAGCTTGCCCGAATTGTTGACATGCAGTTCGCTGCTTGGGGACTAACCTCCGCCGAGAGCGACGTTGGGCGGCTCGCCCTAAAAGGGCTCGATGCGCCCGCGATTGCTCGCATCCGGAACGCAGCGCCCGGAACGGTTCGTGCCCAACTGACACGCGTCTATGCCAAGGCTGGTGTTTCCGGGCGCGAGCAGTTCATGGCGTGGTTCTTCGAAGACCTCATGCACGAAAGGTTGCTCCCACCGGAGTGAGCGTGTTGATTGTGTCCTTCTAATTGACTGCTGCTCGAACCTGCGGAACAACTCGCAGAAACGGCTATAGCCATCCAACCACAAAGGGTGCTGAGCGGCCATAGGATCGAGACCCCGGAACATCCGCTTCTATTGAATTCTGCTCCGCCCCAACCAGGGGCCCCTCTCGTTTGACCTGGGTCAATTGCAACGCGGCTCCGCTGGTTCAGTGTTGCTGGTGGGTGCCCGGTACCTAAGCCTTGCGCTTGCCTCCGCAAGACCACGATCCAACTCGGAGGAGGCCGACATGAAATCAATTCGAATCGTTGCTCGTCGTTTTGGCGGGCCGGAGGTGTTGGAAACGGTTCAGGAAGAGGCGCCAGAGCCAGGCCAAGGCGAAGTGCGGGTGCGCGTGTTCGTTGCTGGCGTCTCCTTCGCAGAAATGCTGATGCGGGAAGGCATTCATCCGGAAAAAACCACCCTGCCATTCACGCCGGGCTGGGACATTGTCGGTGCCGTCGAAAAAGCCGGAGAAGGAGCCTCTAAGTTGACCGTCGGTCAAATCGTTGCGGCACTGCCAATACATGGCGGCTACGCTCAATACATTTGCCTGCCAGAGAGTGAACTCGTTCCTGTTCCCGCTGGCCTCGATCCCGCCGAGGCCGTAAGCCTTGTGCTTAACTATGTAACGGCCCATCAGATGATCCATCGCCTTGCACATGCAACAGCAGGACAACGGGCACTCGTTCATGGTGCCGCCGGAGGAGTTGGCACCGCCTTGCTGCAACTTGGTCGCCTGGCATGTCTGGATATGTATGGCACCGCATCTCTGGCGGATCATCAGATCGTATCGGATTTGGGCGCCACTCCGATCGACTATCAGAAGAGCGACTTTGTCGAAGAGATTCACCAGCTAACTGGTGGAGGCGTCGATATCGTCTTCGACGGAGTTGGAGAAGCCAATGTCTGGCGCTCATTTCAGGCTCTGAAGCCGGGTGGCTGTGTTATTGCTTATGGCTTCACCTCGTTCTTACAAAAAGGAAAGCTTTCAGGTGGTTTGCGCTACCGTCTTCGCGGCATACTGCGCCCCGCATGGTACGCGCTCCGCGCTTTCCTTTCGCCCGGCAGACGACGCATTCTCCCCTACAGCATACAGTATCTGAAACGGTGGAGACCCGCATGGTTTCGGGAAGATTTGAGCACGTTGCTTAATCTCCTCCGGGACAAAAAGATCAAGCCAATGATCGCTGACCGGATTCCGCTCGGTGAGGCTCGCCGTGCACAAGAACTGATCGGCCGGGGATCAGTGAGGGGCAAGCTCGTGCTGGTTTGCAATGCCGGCTAAGGCGCGTCGCGTTCCGGCTCAGTCGGGCTTGAAGCCGATCACCATCGAGTCCGGCCCCAGCAACGGCTCAACGCGTGTGGACACGAAACCGGCGTCGCGCATCCAGGCCTGGCAGTCGGCGCCGGTGTAGTCGAACCCACCGCGGGTCTCGATCAGCATGTTTAGGCTCATCAGCAGGCCGAAGGCGTTGCTGCGGCGCTCGTCATCGATGACGGCGTCGTAGACGATCAGGGCCCCGCCGTTCGGCAGCGCGGCGAAGGCCTTTTCCAGCAGCATCCTCTTCTCGGCAAGATCCCAGTCGTGCAGGATATGCCCCATCACGATCACATCCGCATTCGGCATCGGGCCGTCAAAGAAGTTTCCGCTTTGGAAGCGGATGCGGTCAGCGAGGCCCTGCCGGGCGACGAACTCGTCGAATATCGGCTGCACGGCGGGCAGGTCGAAGCCGATGGCCTTAAGATGCGGATGGGCTCGCGCGATCGCCACCGGCACCATGCCCTGCGCAGCGCCCACATCGGCGAAGGTCGTGTATTTCGACCAGTCGAACCTGGCAGCGATCGCCTGCGCCGCATCGGCGCTGATCCCGCTCATCGCCTCGAGGAACCCGCGCAGCCGTGCCGGCTCCGCATAGATCGCGGCAAAGAAGTCCTCGCTGTGCTTGGCTTCGTTCTGCGGCTCTCCGGTGTGCAGGGCTTCGGTCAGCGAGCCCCAGAAACCGTAGAGCCGGGCATTGGCCATTTCGAGGATGCCGCCGATATAGGACGGCTTCGCCTTGTCGAGGAAGAGGTCCGTATCAGGGGCGTTGCGATAGCGGCCGTCCTCGCGTTCGAGCAGCTTCAGGGCCACCAGCGTGTCGAGGAAGTCGCGGGCCGAGCGGGGATGCAGTTTCAGCCTGGCCTGCAGGTCGGTGAGGTCGGCCGGGCCGGCTGCGAGCTCGGTAAAGACGCCGAGCTCGACCGCGCTGAGCATGGCTTTGGAGGCCCAGAACCCCATGCCGAGCTGCATGATGTTGTCCGGCGTCGTTGCGCTCATCGCTCGTCTCCTTGTGGATCGTGTCGTCGAACGGCATCTGGGATTGGTGCGGAAACCGAAGCGGTCCGGCGGCGCCGCGAAGCCGAGGACGTTCCGCCTCGTCGAGGCACCCTGCAAGGGAAAATAGAGCTTTTTACGATGAGGTGCAATTGATCAGGAATCACTAATAAAAACCCAATGGCAGCCACAAATCAGGCTGCAGCAATTATGATGTCGTCGCGGATCAGTCTTGCTAGTTCGACTTCGTCGGTTACGCCAAACTCATACCAGTTGATCAGCGATTTGGCGGTTCGCCCGCCTTCCTGGCTATCGGCGCGATATCCGCGCGCGTCACACCAGTCTCGCAAGATCCGGCGAAGCACGACAATCGTTTCTGACTGTGACACTCCCGACGGAAGAGCGGCACGTTCGATCACGAATAGGGCGTGTCGAAGGCCGGGTAATCAGAGGCTGCGAACGGCGATGAGCGAGCTCGCCTGGCTGCGGCTGCGCCATCGTGAGTGCTATGCGATGTAAGATCGCAATGGCTTCATCCGGAACTTGCGATGCCTGCGCGCCTTCAAAATGGTACGATAGAGTTGGCCATTGAAATCGTGGGCAGGGGAAATGGACAGGCGGCTCACCGCAATACTTTCTGCTGATGTGGTTGGTTATAGCCGGCTCATGGGAGAGGACGAGGTTGGCACGCTGGAGCGCCTGAAGGCCTGCCGCCGGGAGTTGATTAATCCCGCAATAGCCGACTTTCATGGCCGCATCATCAAGCTCATGGGCGATGGTGCGCTCGTTGAGTTCGCGAGCGTTGTGGATGCAGTTCAATGCGCCGCCGTGATCCAGCGGAGAATGGACAACTTCAACCAACCTGCTTCTGCGGCGCAGCGAATTCGGTTCCGTATTGGCATCAATCTCGGGGACGTGATCGTCGAAGGCGATGACATCTACGGCGATGGCGTGAACATAGCCGCCCGGCTGCAAACCGTCGCTCAGCCTGGCGGTATCTGCGTATCCGGGACTGCGTTCGATCATGCCGTCCATAAGGCCGATGTCGGCTTCTCCGCTCTGGGTGAGCAGCGCCTGAAAAACATAGCCGACCCTGTCCGCGTCTATCGCGTTCTCCTTGATCCGTCCGAGGCGGGGAAGGTCGTAACGGCCGCTCGCAAACCCGGTCGCCAGGCTATTGTCGTTGTTGCAGGCCTCGCCGCGCTGCTGATCGGAATTTTTGTGATCGTCATGGGATGGCAATGGTCATTTACCCCGCAGCGTACATCGGTTGCGGTGCTGCCATTTGGCAACCTGAGCGGAAACCCAGCCGAAGATTATTTTACAGATGGCATTACCGACGACCTGATCACCGACCTCGCCAGCCTGCCGGATCTGGCGGTCACCGCCCGGAATTCGGCTTTCGCGTACAAAGGCAAAGCCGACGCAGCGGCGGACATAGGACGCGAACTCGGCGTCCGCTTTGTCGTCGAGGGCAGCGTTCGACGAGTAGGGGATCAAATCCGCATCAATGCACAACTGATCGATATCGCATCCGGCGACCATGTTTGGGCTAAGAGGTTCGACCGCGACGCGGCGGAGGTGTTCGTCTTGCAAGACGAGATGAGCAGGCAGATTGCCAAGGCGCTCGGGTTAGGGTTGACACGGTCCCAAACCGAACGGATTGCCCAGCCGCCCACCGCAAACCTTGAAGCCTATGACAATTATCTGCGGGCCGAGCAGGCGACAAGGACCGGACGCCCTTCAGAGCTGCTGGGGGCCTTGGCACTGTTTGATAAGGCGGAGGCGCTGGACCCCGGTTTTGCTGAAGCCTTCGCGGCCGACGCGCGCGCCACAGCTTACGTCTGGCGAAACGCCTTTGACGATGTTCTCCAGAGCGCGCTGGCGCGAAAACGGGCGTACGACAAAGCAAGCCGAGCCTTGGCGCTCGACCCCGGTCTCGCATCGCCATACGCAATCCTTGCCGTCATTCAGGTCGTGGAGCGACGCTATGATGAGGCCATCGCCTCAGCACGTCAGGCGGCAATGCTCGGGTCTGCCGATGCCGAGGCGCAGATGGCCATCGCATACGTCCAACTGTTCGCTGGAAATCTTGCCGAAGCCGCTGCGGCCGTCGAGACGGCGCTCAAGCACGATCCGAACCTATCGGCTGTGGACCGGTACACTGCCGGCTTAATCTTCTATCTGCAGCGCGACTACGTGAAGGCCATCGAAAGTTTTGCGAACGCGCGCGATAGTTCGCCCGGAAACGGGTACTTCATTACCCCTCTCGCTATGGCTTATGTCCGGGTTGGCCGGCTTGAGGATGCGCGTGCCGCTGTCGCGGAAGGAATCCAGCTGCTTGGCGGAAGTAAATCTGCAGAGTCCCTGGCGGGCTGGCGGATGAGTCATGCCCACTTTCGAAACGAGCAGGACTTGGCATTCATCCTTGATGCCCTGCGCGAGGCCGGGATGCCAGAGTGGCCATTCGGATTCCAGGGCGATCCGCACGACCAGTTGAAGAGCGAGGAAATAGCGAGCACCGTCCTGGGGAAGCTTCTACGGGGCAAGACGGGCCCCTCCGGAAGTCCAGCACTTCTGCAGATTGGCCGCGATGGTAAGGCGGCATTCCGCTCCGCAACGCAGATGATGACCGAAACGGTTTTCATCAAGGGAGACTTGCTCTGTGAGCAGAGCGAAAACGCTTTTGGTCAAGCCGATTGCGGCCCGGTCTACAAACGTGCGAGTTCGACCGATGAAGTCAGCTATGCTTACGTCAATTCGAGCAAGGTCTTCTATTTTTCGCCGGTCAAATAGGCATTCTCGTCCGGGCCGGGTCAGTGATATTGATCCCGCTCGAGGTTAGCCGCGATCTTGGGCCAATTGTTATCGGCTTTGGATACTGCTTCTGCCGCGTGGGCTGCAAACCAGTTGGCACCGCCCTTATCGTAGGTCAAGTAAAGCTTGCCCTCGATAATCTTGAAAGCTTCTGGATCAATGTTGACGGTGACCGACCCGAATGCGACCTCGCCCGCGCAGTAGCCGCCATACTGCGGCGCATACCTCATGGGCTCGCTTATAAACATTTCGCGGTGTTTGGCATTGGCGAAATGCCACGGCGTTCCCAGCCATTCGTAGGAGAATTTTTCGGAGCCTTTCATCGCCTTGCCTTCGGTAAAGTAGGCGACCGGGTCATATCCCATAATTGCCACGCCACCGAAGTAGCCCGTGTTCACCGAGTCATCGGCAAAAGCCGATGGCCCACCGACATTCGCTGTGATCACAAGAACGAGTATCGCCCAGAAGCCGCGATGTCTCCGCGTCGAGATGCGTTCATTCGGGGTCTGCATCGTTCCCTCCTGCTCAATCGTGGATTCCCATACACTTCGTGTAATCCTCGTTGCCAAGTACACTGGCCGGAGGACAGGTCGCGCCATGTCGCTTGAACAGCCGGACGATGTCGATATTGCCTTTCCACAGGGCCCGTGTGATGGGCGCATAGCCGTGAACCTCGACGTGGCGGACATCGGCTCCCCGGGTGAGAAAAAATGTGGCGAGGGCGACATGGTTTTCTTCTGCGGCAACCAGCAGCGGCGTCACACCCGCCTTGTTGGCCGCGTCGTCAAGCGTCGCGCCGTGGTCGAGCAGTAGTTTGCTGATCGGCAAGCTGCCAGAGAAGGCTGCGGCATGGAGTGGGGTAAAGCCGCCAGAGTTTCGCGCCATAACGTCGGCACCTTTACCGATCAGCAATTCTGCGATCGCGAATTGGTCGGTCAGGGCAGCGTTTATCAGAGGCGTTGCCTCATCGCGCGCCCGGCTGTCGACGTCGGCACCCGCGGCCAGAGCCTTCTCAACTGCAACCAAATCGCGGGTCATTACGGCATCGAGCAAGGGACTCCCCGCGGCGGCGATTGTCGCCGTGAAGAGCAGCGCTACCAATGCCAATAACCCGCGCATGGCCGGCCTTCCAAGGTTTCTAAAAATAGCATGGACCCTATTTCTTGGGTAGGCGGCGACTCCTTAGTCTCCACATAGCTATGAACATGACCGGTCAAAGTCACGATCCCGTTTTCGACCGTCACGCCAATGTTCGCCGCGTCAATGATGCCGAAAAACCCGGACAAGATTCCAGTGAGCGGCAGTTTTCCTTCCATAGTACCGGACGGCAAGAAAAACGGGTGGAGCCGGAGTATGAAGCGAACCGGAGTAGCCACTGCAAACCAGGCGGTCAGCTCTAACCTTCGTGCCATGTGAGCATCTTGATTCTGCATTCCAACAACATTTGCTGCCATGCAGGGAACTGGGCCGTGATCAGTTGATATGGCGCAAGGAACCGGCTCGGTCTTAGAGGTAGTCTGGTGCTTGTTTGGATATCGCACGCGCGCCAAAGCGAGGACGCAAATTTAGGGTCTTTGGCAGCAGATATCCTGTGATTGACAGGAGAACGCAGATGACCACGACGAGATCCGCATATGTGGCGATTATCGCCGCGTTCTTATCCGCCAGCCCCACATTGTCCTTCGGCCAAGATACCCCGGCGGAGAAACAAGCTGAGCAACCTGGATCCTCTGAGATGATGCCGGGAGCGATGATGGGAGGGCAACAATACGGCATGATGGGGCGGATGCGGCAAAGCATGATGCATGGCCACATGATGAAAATCATGTTTGCCGTTGCCGACAGCGATGGTGACGGTGCGCTTTCGTTCGAAGAAGTCACCGCAATTCATAAGAGGATCTTCGACAAGGTCGATGCAAACAAGGACGGCAAGGTAACGCCCGAAGAATTGCAGGGCTTCATGCGCGATTAGCGGCGGCGTCTGAGGTCGGATCAAGTAGAGGTGAATTTCACCTTGCGGCATTGTGGGCTCAAGAGCGCATTTTCGACGTGCGGTCGCGCGGCGCCAGATCTGCTATTCGGCGACCCCTCGTGCCTGATGTGGGGTGCATCACTGCTTCGAGCGTGAGGAAGCGATACGCCGCGCTATTCATGTGTGACTTGGCTCGCCGAGGACGGCGTTGCCCCGAAATATGGTGCCGACAGAAGCCCCCCGCACCGGGTCGTCCCCTGGTCACGGGCTGTCATACCGTCCTTTGCCATACTTTATTACGGGAATTTAACTGGTATTTTCACGACGTGGGACGCACACCTTGAGCGTTGAACTTTCCCGAGGACAGTCATGAAGTCGCTCATTTTGAAGTACGCCACGCCTCTCACCGCAACATTCTTTCTCGTCTCTCTAATCAGTGGAGTTTCACTTTTCATTCATGCAGGCCCGGGCGCGATGCACGGCATTCATGAGTGGCTGAGCATGGTTCTTGTTGCGCCGATCATGTTTCATGTCTTACGCAACTGGCGTGCGTTCAGTTCCTATTTCAAGCACGTCCCGATGGTCGTCGCGTTTGGTATCGCTAGCGCCGCAACAGGATTGTTCTTCATTCCTGCGACCGTGCCGACAGGGAGCAAAGACGGGCCGCCGCAGTTCGCCCTTGCCAGCGTTGTGCTTGAAAACTCAGTGGCGAGCGTTGCCCCGATCCTTGGGAAAACACCCGATACCCTGGTCGCCGAACTCAATGCCGCCGGATTTCCAGCGACGCCTGAAGCAAGGCTCTCGGATCTGCCAGCGAAATCACAAAAGACGGATCGGGATTTGTTGCGTGCGCTCCTGCCATAGCAGGGGACAAGTGTCCGGAGCACGGGAGTTTGGGACTGGCCCGAAAGCTCAAACCTTGCGCAGAGGACGGAGCTCAAGCTCGCGCCATAGGTCAGATCCCGGAAGTCCCATATATAGATTCCGCCTCAAACTCCGCTCGACGAAGCGCCCGTTACAGAAGATCGCATACTGTATCGTCGGGAATGGCGTTGTGCGCGCTGGCGCGGATGGCCCTTCAGATGTTCGCAGCCGTGAAGATCTCGAAGGGCAGCGTGTGTTGCGAGACGGTTGGGCTGCGGTTTGTTTGTACCGCTTCGGCCATGGCGCGGACGAGGGTGTCGGCCAACATGCGAGCCGGGTGAGATAGCACGACCTTTATGACGCCCTCTGCCAATCCAGCACGAGTTTCGTTGGTGAGTTCGTGGCCGACCACAATCATTTGTTTGGCAACCGGGCTACCGTCTTCGCGTAACGCGCGCATCACGCCGGTAATGCCCCCGCCAGCGACATAGAGGCCGACGAGATCCGGTTCCGTCTGCAGCAGCCGTCGGGTGATATCGTAGGCGATGTCGGGCTCCTCGAGGGTGACCATTGTTTCCATCATCTGAAACTCGGCGCCGCTCTCGCGGAAAAAAGAACGAAAGCCGGTTTCTCCGAGTTCCTGTGAAAGGTAGCGATGGCTGCCGACGAAAACGGCGACCTTTCCGGGGCGTCGGCTCATATTCGCGACGAACCAGGCCGCGGTCCGGCCCTTCTTGACGTTGTCGTTGCCGACATAGCCCGCCCGTCCGGGGGCGCTTAGGTCCGAGATCATGGTGAAAACAGGGATGCCCTCCGCCTCGAGCCCGTCGACTGCGTGGTTGATTTGCGGGTGATCGGAGGTGATGACGCCGATCGCGTCGACGTCACGGCTGAGCGCCAGCATGGCATTGGCGGTGTTTTCCGGCGCGAGCTCGTCGACGAAGCGGACGATTGCCCGCCCATGGGCGTCCGGATAGGTTTCGGCCGCCTTCGTCAAAACCTCCGCCCACATCTGGTAGAGCTTTCGGTGCGATTGCTTCAAAAGGAAGCCGAACTTCATCACGGGCTTTTCGTTTTCTAGGCGGCGGCGAATGGCCGTCACGCCATGAAAGCCTATGCGTTCGGCCGCTTCCAGGACGCGTTCCGCCGTCTGAGGCCGAACCGGATCCCGCCCGTTCAGCACTCTGTCAACCGTTGAAATACCGACGTTTGCGGCCTCTGCGAGGTCTGCGATGGTGGGGCGGCGCATCACGATTCTCCCAAATAATGAAAGTAATTCTGGTATGTTTTGGGAGATAAATCCAGCGAATAATTGACAGAGTTGGCAAGAAGGACGATGAATTGTCTCCAACGAAAGGCCAGCTGGTGGGTTGGCCGGCGGCGCGAGGAGCGCCGCATTCGGGAGGAAATTCCATGTCTGGATCGTCTGAGTTGGCGGCCGTCGCGGCACGCCCCGACAGCGCACGCGCCTACGAAGCAACTGCAAGCGCGGCGGCGTATGTGCTCGAAATGCGCGGTATCACCAAGGCATTCCCCGGCGTTCTGGCGCTCGATGGGATGAACCTGAAGGTCCGTCCAGGCACTGTGCATGTGCTTGTCGGCGAAAATGGCGCCGGCAAATCTACCCTCATGAAGATCCTGAGCGGTGTCTACACGATCGATGCCGGCGAGGTGGTCTTTCAAGGCGAAGCGCTCGACCACCAAAGCACCGCCGAAGCGCTCGCCCGCGGCATATCGATGATCCATCAAGAGCTTAGCCCGGTCCTCGATATGACGATCGCCGAGAACATCTTTCTTGGCCGCGAGCCGGCGCGGGCTGAAAAGGGACCGTTGTCGCGCTTCGTCGATTTCCGGAAGATGAACGACGATACCAGGGCCTTGCTCGATCGTCTGGGATTGAGGTACCGGCCCGACGAGAAGATGCGTGATCTCAGCGTCGCCGGCATGCAGCTGATCGAAATCGTGAAAGCGATCTCGCGCAATGCCTCGCTTGTGATCATGGACGAGCCGACCTCGGCGATCAGCGATACCGAGGTCGCTATGCTCTTCCGCCAGATCGCCGATCTCAAGGCGAACGGTGTCGCAGTGATCTATATCACTCATAAAATGGATGAAATCTTTCAAATCGCCGATGACATCACGGTGATGCGCGATGGCCAGTTCGTGGCGGCCGGTCCCGCTAGCGAATACGATGAGAACAAGCTCATCGCCCAGATGGTTGGCCGCACCATCACCAGCATCTTCCCCAAGGAAGAAGTCGAGATCGGCCCGGAAGTTCTTTCCGTCCGCGGGCTCACGCGCAACGGCGTCTTTAAGGATGTCAGCTTTACCGTCCGCGCCGGCGAGATCGTCGGACTTGCAGGGTTGATCGGCGCCGGTCGTACCGAAGTGTCTCGCGTCATCTTCGGCCTCGATCGGGCGGACGGCGGCGAGATCTTCCTGAACGGCGAGAAGCTGACGCTGCGCTCGCCAACCGATGCGATCACGCGTGGTATCGCCATGGTCTCCGAGGACCGCAAGGCGGAGGGGCTCGTGCTCTGCCGCTCCGTTCTCGAGAACATCTCGCTCGCCAATCTCGGCAAGTTCGCCCCTGGCCCCTTCGTCAATGCGGCGGCGGAAGAGAAGGCGGCGCAGGACATGATCAAGATGCTGCAGATCAAGACGCCGAACTCGGCGATGATCGTCGAGAACCTCAGTGGCGGCAATCAGCAGAAGATCGTGATCGCCAAATGGCTGCTACGCGATCTGAAGCTCCTCATTCTCGATGAGCCGACGCGCGGTATCGATGTCGGCTCGAAGTCGGAAATCCACAAGCTCATGGTCCAGTTCGCCCGGCAGGGGCTGGCGATCGTCATGATCTCCTCCGAGCTGCCGGAGATCCTCGGCATGAGCGACCGCGTCGTCGTCATGAGCGAGGGGCGCGTCGCTGGAGAGCTGACGCGGGCTCACGCCAATCAAGAGAGCATCATGCGGCTCGCCACGGGAGGACACTGATGAGCACTGATCCAACGATGACCGTCGGCAGCACCGCCACAGGTGCCAGCCATTCCAAGAGGACCGACATGAACTTCGCGCAGGTCTATCGCAAGTATGGCACGATCCTGATCTTCGTCGGGATTTGCATCCTGGCCTCGCTGCTAAGTCCGACCTTTCTGACCGAAGCGAACTTGACCAACGTGTTGCGCCAGGTCGTGGTCGTCAGTCTGCTCGCCTGCGGCGTCACCTTCATCATCATTCTCGGCCATATCGACGTCTCGCTCGGCTCGGTTCTGGCGCTCGCCGGTGTGATGGCGGCAAGCGTCATGGCGATGACGGGGAGCATCACACTGGCTGTCATCGCAGGCATTCTCGTTGGTGCGGTGACTGGCCTTATCAACGGCCTCGTCATCACCTTCTTCCGCATTCCGTCCTTCATCATGACGCTTGCGACGACCACGGTGGCGCGCGGTCTTGCGCTCCTCTACACCGGCGGTTCGCCGATCTCGGGTCTTGGCGATTTCAAGCTGATCGGCCAGGGCTCGATCGGCCCCTTTCCGATCTCGGTCCTCATCCTCGTCATCTTCGTCGCGATCTCCTGGGTGCTTCTGAACAAGACGAAGTTCGGGCGCTATGTCTATGCGGTTGGCGGCAACCAGCGGGCAGCGCTTGCTTCGGGCATCAATCCCGACAGCATTGTCATCAAGGCCTTCATCTTCAACGGCATCCTTTGCGCCGTCGCCGGTATCGTCTTGATGTCCCGCATCAATTCCGGTCAGCCGGCCGCCGGCGTCGGCTACGAGTTCGACGCGATCACCGCGGTCGTCGTCGGCGGCACCAGCCTGATGGGCGGGACGGGCACGATCACCGGGACGATCATCGGCTCGATGATCATCGGCGTCATCAACAACATCCTCAATCTCATGAATGTCAGCTCCTACTGGCAGCAGATCATCAAGGGTCTGATCATCGCAATCGCCGTGATCCTCGATGTCTGGACGAAATCGGCCCGCACGAAAAAGAAGGCCTGATCCCTAAGCCCAAAGCGGCAGCAGCCGCACCTCAACTTGATGTGTCGGAGCGGGCTTCCCGCTCCAGCCAACAGACTTGTGTCATCGAACGGGAGGAACCCATGAAATCGATCGTGAAACTTGCCCTGGCCTGCGCGGTCTCCGTCGCAGCGCTTTCCGCCTCTGCCTTCGCCGCGGACAAATTCGTCGTCGGCTATGCCAACATGGCCGATACGGATGTCTTCGTCATGGCGCGCAAGACCGCCTTTATCGAAGCCGCCAAGGCCGATCCGGATGTCGAGATCAACTTCACCGACGCCAACAACGATATCTCCAAGCAACTCGACCAGATCGACAACCTGATCGCCCAGAAGGTGAATGCGATCGTCGTGGTGCCGGTTGATTTCGAAGGCATCGTTCCCGGGGTCGAGAAGGCCAATGAAGCCGGTATTCCGGTAATCGCGCTCGGTATCCAGTCCGCCGGCGGGAAATCGACTTTCGTCGGTTCGAAGAACATCGATGCCGGCCGCATGCAAGGCGAGTTCATGAAGGAGAAGCTGCCGAAGGATGCCAAGATCCTCTATCTGCAAGGCACGCCCGGCCTCTACCATTCGCAGGAGCGTTTGAAGGGCTTTGAAGAAGCGCTGCAGCGTCCTGACGTCACGGTACTCGCCAATCTTTCCGGCAACTATGACCGTGCCGAGGGCATGAAGGTTACGGAAGACTGGGTCCAGAGCTTCCCGCAGTTTGATGCCATCGTCGCTGCCAATGACCAGATGGCGCTCGGCGCCCTGCAGGCCCTCCAGGCGGCCGACCGTCTGAAAGGCGTGATGATCTCAGGCGTCGACGGCACGAAGGACGCGCTTAATGCGATCAAGGCCGGCGAGATGTCGCAATCGATCTTCCAGAACGCCGCGGGCCAGGCAACTGCCGCCTTTGAGGTCGTCGAAACGATCAAGAAGGGCGAGGAGCCGCCGGCCGAGAAGCTCGTGCCGTTCGAGTCGATCACCGCCGAAAACGTCGACAAGTACATGAACTAGTTCCTCCCGGGCAGCGTGTCGGGCCGACTGCCCGGCGCGCTGCCTTCGCAGCCACAACCGGAGTACCTGAAATGATGAAAATGAGCCTTGTGACCGATATCCTCGGTTATCTCCCCTTCGAGGAGATGCTGGACACGGTGTCTGGACTGGGTTTCGAGGCCGTGGAGCTTGGGTGTGGCAACTGGTCGAAGGCCTCGCATCTGCGTTTAGACGAACTGCTTGCGAGTGAAGCTGCGCGGACCGCCTATCTCGACGCTCTGAAGCGGCGCGACCTTTCGATCTCGGCACTCAATTGCTCCGGCAACCAACTTCATCCAGGCCCTTCGGGTGCCGCACATCGCGCAGTGGTCGAAAAGACCTTCCGGCTTGCCGAAAAGCTCGGCGTCAACACCGTGGTGATGATGTCCGGTTGCCCCGGCGGCACGCCGAAGGACGAGCTTCCGAACTGGATCACCCACGTCATCCTGCCCGAGCACGAACAGGCGTTGGACTATCAGTGGAACGAAGTTCTGATCCCCTATTTCCAGAAGGCGGGCACGCTTGCGAAGGAGTGCGGGATCCGCATCGCGATCGAAAACCTCGGCGCGACGATGATCCATAACCCGGCGAACATGCTGCGCCTGCGCGAGCACGTGGACCCGGTGGTCGGCATGAACTTCGACCCAAGCCACCACATGTGGATGGGTGGCGATCCGATCGCGGCCGTGCGCCTGCTGGGCGATGCCATCCATTACATGCACGCCAAGGACGTCCGGCTGGAGCGCACGCTCGCTGAGGCCAACGGACTGATCGACACCTACTGGATCAACGACGTCGCGAAACGCTCCTGGAACTACGTTGCTCTCGGCCACGGCCACGATGTGCAGTGGTGGAAGGAGTTTTTCGCCGTGGCGCGTCTCATTGGCTACGACGGTCCGGTCAGCCTGGAGATGGAAGACGCCGGCATGGAGCCGATCGTCGGCGTGAAGAAGTCGCTTGCCACCCTGAAACTCGCGCTGCCGCGCGACCTCTAACCCTGATCCGGATTGAAACCATGACCCTCAAAATCGGTGTTATCGGCACTGGCGCCATCGGCCAGGAACATATCGAACGGCTTCACAACCGCCTCGTCGGATCGACGGTCGTCGCGGTCAACGACATCAACCTCGATCAGGCTCGGGCGGTTGCTGTGCGCCTGACGCCGGCTGCACGCGTCCATGAAACGGGGCAGGGGGTGGTTAGCGATCCCAATGTCGATGCTGTGGTCGTCACCTCCTGGGGGCCGACGCACGAGGAATTCGTGCTCGCCTCGATCGCTGCCGGCAAGCCGGTCTTCTGCGAGAAGCCTCTTGCCACCACGGCCGCGGCTTGCCTCAACATCGTCAACGCGGAGGTCGCAAGCGGTCGTCATTTCGTCCAGGTCGGTTTCATGCGACGCTATGACAAGGGGTATCGCCTGCTCAAGGCTCAGATCGACAACGGCAATCTCGGGGCACCGCTGATGGTGCATTGTGCACATCGCAATCCGAGCGTTCCCGAGGTCTACGCCGGCGACATGGCGATCACCGACAGCTTCGTCCACGAGATCGACGTGCTACGCTGGCTGCTCGACGACGACTATGTTTCCGCCCAGGTGATCCTGCCGAAGAAGACGCGGCATTCCCGGGCCGATCTCGACGACCCCCACATGATCCTGCTGGAGACCGCGAAGGGTATCCGTATCGACGTCGAGGTCTTCGTCAATTGCCCCTACGGCTACGACATTCAATGCCAGGTCGTCGGCGAAGACGGCGTCGGCTATCTGCCGGAGCCGATGAGCGTGCTGACCCGCAAGGACGCCAGGCTTTCCCATGAGATTCTCCAGGACTGGAAGCTGCGCTTCATCGACAGCTACGACGTCGAACTCCAGGAATGGATCGAAGCGGTGAAGATTGGCGAGGTCTGGGGCCCGACCGCTTGGGACGGCTATTTCGCCTCCGTGACGGCGGAAGCCTGCGTTGAGGCGAAACACTCCGGTCGGATTGTGCCGATCAAAATCGGACAGCGCCCCGCATTTTATGACCGGAAGCCGAAAAGAGCGGCGGCTTGATCAATCACATCTGACGACTTGGTGAGGACACCTTGATGAAAATCGCACTCGACCCCCACATGCATCGCCATCTGCCGCTCGACCAACTGTGCCGCAAGGCGGCAGAACTCGGCTACGACCATATCGAGCTATCGCCGCGAGACGACTTCCTCCCGTGGTGGGTGCGTCCGCGCGCCCACAAGGAACGCGTTCGCGAGTTCAAGAAAGCGCTCAATGACCATGGCGTCAAACTCGCGTCCCTCTTGCCCATGTATCGCTGGGCTAGTCCACATGAAGACGAGCGCCAGGCAGCCGTTCGCTACTGGAAGGAGGCGATCCGGATTGCCGTCGAGATGGACTGCGACACGATGAATTCGGAGTTCGGTCGCGGCCCCTCGCCGGATCGCGGTCACCGCTCGAGCTGCTGCGGCGGCATGCACACGCATGAGCACAGCGAAGCGGCCTGGTGGCGCTCGATCGAGGAGCTGGTTCCCGTCTTTGAGAAGGAAGGCGTGACGCTCAACATGGAACCGCATCCGGAGGACTGGTGCGAAACACTGCATCCGGCAATCGACATGCTGAAGACGATTGACTCCGACAAAGTGAAGTTCCTCTATTGCGCGCCGCACACCTTCTATTTCGGTGACAACATGGCGCAGATGATCCGCGACGCCGGACCTCTGATCAACCATGTCCATGTCGCCGACACCTATAACCACAAGGCATCGTCGGGCCTGCGCTACATCATCAATCCGCCCGGTGCGAAGGTGACGATCCACCAGCATATGGACATGTACCAGGGCGAGATCGACTGGGACGTCTTCTTCTCGACGCTTGCGGAAGTCGGCTTCGACGGCATCGTGACGGCCTGCGTCTTCGGCTGGGAGGAGCGGGCTGATGCCTCGGGGAGGTTCATGCGTTCCGAGATCCAGAAGTACGTCTACAAGTATTTCAAGAAGTAGCCAGGCGGAGAGGGGACGCGGCATGCGTATCGGATTGGTCGGATATGGAACGGGCGGGCGACATTTCCACGCCCCCTTCATTGCCGCTGCACGTGGCGTCGAGCTGGCGGGCGTGGTGGCGCGCGCTCCGGAAACGATTGCCGGGGTACGGACGGATCTACCGGATGTTCCTATCTATCTGAGCCTTTCGGCGATGATCAAAGCCGGCGGGATCGATGCGGTGACGGTCACCACGCCACCGCAGACGCGCCGGGAACTCGTCCTCGAAGCCATTGACGCCGGACTTCACGTCGTCGCCGATAAGCCCTTTGCACCCAGTGCCGAGGCTGGCCGGGAGCTCGATCTTGCCGCAAAGCGAAGGGGCATCGTCCTCGGCGTGTTCCACAATCGGCGCTTGGATGCTGATGTTCTCACGCTTCGCAAGGTGCTGCTATCCGGTCGGCTCGGGCGCCTCTGGCGTATCCACTCTCGAATGGATCTCGACGATCCCCATACGCTGGAGGCTGGACCGACCGGCGGTCTGCTTCGGGACCTCGGCAGTCATCTGGTCGACCAGATGCTCTGGCTCCTCGGCCCGGCTCAATCGGTCACAGCTCATTGGGACCTCGTCGAGCGGGCGGAGGGCCAGACCGATGCAAGCTTCGTCCTGGCGATCGCGCATGCCTCCGGCGTTCATTCGCACCTTTCGGCTAGCAAGCTCAACCGCCTTGCCGTCCGAGAGTTTCGAGCTTACGGCGCAGAGGGAAGCTATGTTTCTTCCGGAACGGACGTGCAGGCGCAGGCAATCTTCGCCGGGAAGCGCCCGGCCGACGACCTCGAAGCCTGGGGATACGAGGCCCCTGACCTTTGGGGAACCCTCAGAACGGCCGAGGTCTCGGAGCGCATCCCGTCCGAACAAGGCCGGTATCACGACTACTATGAAGCTTTCGCCCGGGCGGTCGCGACGAACGGGCCGGCGCCCGTGACGGCCGAAGAGGCGATCGCGGCTCTTGCAGTACTCGATGCGGCAAGGCAGAGCGCAGCCGAGGGGCGCACTGTCCATATCTGACCTCCTACCTGAGCCATGACGGCCACAACGGGACGTTACCGCGATCTTTCTGGCGGTGCTCAACCGATTCTCAAAAAGGGGGCGCGAATGCGGTTCTCGGACCTAAAGATTAATCAGAGCGTAGATGATCTGAAACGGAAAATTGTCTCTGGCAGGATCGCAGTGCGTGGCGCTCAGGGGACGGTTTTGGGGATGCTCTTGGCCCGTCCCGATCTCGTTGCGTTTGGAACGGTGCAGTCTGTCGCCAGCGAATGCGGAGTCTCTGGGACCACGATCGTTCGGGTTGCATGCAAGGTCGGCTATTCCAACTTCAGAGAAATGAAGATTGCTTTTCAGAAGCACATTGTTGAGACCCGCAAAGGGTAGGCGACAACACGTGCTCACTTTGTGGGCGCGAGCCGCCAAACCCGCGCTAGGCGGATAACTTGTCCAGGCTCACAGCTAGCACAAAACTTGCGCGCGACCGACGAAAGGAACTCCGCAGAACGCATAAAATATCGATCGGAACTGGCTATGCGGGTTGTTTCGGGTGCGACGATGCTAATGCTTCGATCATCAGGGCAATTCGCTGTAGGTCCTCGCTTTTCAAAGCCTTGAGCGCGACAGCGATGCGGTCTTGGAATTGCTCTTCGACGGTGCGGACCTTGCTCTCGGTAGTATTCACTCCCAGTAGCTCGTCGACGCTGATACCTAAGACGTCGGCTATGCGGACCAAAGTGGAAAGGTCCGGTTCGCGCGCTCCGCTGACGTAGTTTCCATAGCGCCGGTCGCTCAGGCCGGCGCGGCGAGCCACTTCCGCGTTCGAAATTCCAAGCTGTTCAGCGCGGCGACGTAGGTTCAGGGCAAAGGTATCCATGCCCACATTTTGTTCATGACAAACCACACGGGTCTATGTACGATACGTGGTGTAATACACCAACAAAACGTGGTAGTTGCCATGGAACTCCGCCAACTTTCCTACTTCGTTGCGGTCGCTGAGGAACTGCATTTCAACCGTGCGGCTGCGCGGATGTGCATTGCCCAGCCGGCGCTGAGCGCGCATATCCAGGCGCTGGAGAAGGAGCTGGGGGTGCGGCTGCTCGAACGGTCGACGCGGCGGGTAGAACTGACGCGGGCAGGGGAGGCGTTCTACGATCGAGCCGTCCGGATCATTGGCGACGTCGGGCTCTCTATGGACGTGGCGCGATCGGTTGCGGGCAAGGCGGCGCGCACGATCAAGATCGGAACCGTCTATCCGGCGACCATTGGCGTGCTGCCGGCGTTCCTGGCTCGTATTGGCCGGAAGTTTCCGGACGTTACCCTGCATGTGACAAGCGGCTCGACCAGCGACATCATACGGTCAATCGAGAACGGCCAGATCAATCTCGGCTTCATCCGCCCGGTCGAAAACATCGGCTCCTTGCGCTTCTTCTCGATCGCACATGAGCGCTACCTGCTGGCGGTCGAAAAGAGGAGCCCGCTCGCACTTCGAAGCGAGGTCGACATCGAGGACCTTCGCTTAGAGAAGATCATCGCCTTTTCACGTCAGAACCTTTCCTATTCCGAACGCTATTTCTCCGAGATGTTCGAGACCCATGGGCTGACCGGCAACATCGCCTACAGCTGCGATGACACTTTCTCGTTGGTATCGCTGGTCTCGGCCGGCCTTGGCATCGGCTTTGCGCCGGAATGGATGAAGGACTTGCCGAACCGGAACTTCGAGCTCAGACCCGTGCGCGGTGTCGATCTGAAGATCGGGCTTGGGGTTGCTTGGAACAAAGACGATCCGACGGCGTCGCGCGACGACATCATTGACATTGCCCGATCGCTGGCGCGGCCGGGCAGATAAGGGGAATTCAATGACGCGAACTCCCGAGGTGTGGAATGTGACGTTCAGGCTGACCTGACGTTTTCGGCCTTCGATTTTCCGGTCTTGCGGTCCTGACCAAGCTCATAGCTGACCTTTTGACCGTCGCGCAGTGACGTCGCGCCTTGAAGCGCCGACACATGGACAAAGACGTCCGTTCCACCGTCGTCGGGCGTGATAAAACCAAAACCCTTGTCCTGGTTGAAAAACTTAACGGTACCGGTGGCCATGATCATCCTCGTCGGCAGAGTGGTTGCGTTTCGCGATTCGAGCTTACCCAGCGCCGGTCCTTACAGCAATCGCGCATGGCGTGCACTGTGGTTCGCGGACCTAGGGGGCGGCTGACGCTGCCCCCTTCGCCCCTTCGAGTACCTGCCGCTCAGCTTCCTTCACTCCATGACGTTGCGTTCCGTGCAGCCGGTTCCCCGCGCAGTCGCTTGCAGCCCAATCCCCCGCTGGTTCGCCCGAGTTCGGAAGCAGGAGCGAAGGGCTCCCGCTTCGCGAGATCAAGGGAAAGGGGCAAGGGCATGGCCAAGCAACAAGCAATCTCAACGATCAGTGGCATCTATGAACGCATCACCCAGCGCATTGTCGGGCAGCTCGAGGCCGAGATCTGACCGTGGATGCTGCCATGGGCGCCACGGGCCCATACGTCCGGCGGCCCATTTATGCGGAACGAACCGCCGGCCGAATGTCAGCGGATAGCGGCAAGCCGCAGCGACGAAACCGAATTGGCGTGACCAACGAATCCCTCGTAGCGGCCGAGCCTTTCGGCATGCGGCGCGAACCGACTATACGCATCCTGCGACATGGAGGCGATCGATGTGCGCTTCAGGAAGTCGAATACGGCGAGCGGGGATGCGGTTTTGGCGGCGCCGCCAGTCGGCAGCACATGGCTCGGGCCAAGGACGAAATTGGCGATGCCTATGGCGGAATGCGGCCCGAGCAGGATCTCGCCGGCATGACGGATTTGCGGCAGGTATTGCCAGGCGTTTTCGGCGAGCACGGCCAGATGCTCAGCAGCATAGTCGTTGATAAAGGCGAAGGCCTCTTCTTCACTGGGGGCGACAACGATGCCGCCTTTGCGGCCGGTCAGCACGGTACGCGAGAAGTCGGCGCGATTGGGCGTCATTCTTGCCCAGTGATCGGGAATGCGTTGGGCCACTTCCTCCGCGAAGATCTCGTTCGACGTTACGAGAAAGACCGATGAGTCGGGGCCGTGCTCGGACTCGACGCACAGATCCATCGCGACCAGGTCGGCAGAAACCGTCGCATCGGAATAGATGAGCAGTTCACTTGGGCCCGCGGGGCTACCGGGGTCGATTACCGACGAGAGGAGTTTTTTGGCGGCGACCACCCACGGACTTCCCGGGCCGACAACCTTCGAGCATCTGGGTACGGTCTCCGTTCCGTAGGCCACCGCGGCAATGCCTTGTGCGCCGCCACATTTGAACACCGCCTCGACGCCTGCGATTTCGGCGGCGACCAACGTGGCCGGATCCACCGTGCCGTCCGGGCCCGGCGGGGTGATTACAACGACTTTTTTTACACCTGCCACCTTTGCCGGGATTGCCGTCATCAGCACAGAGCTTGGAAACGAGCCTTTACCGCGTGGGACGTAACAGGCGACCGAATCGATCGGTGTCCAGCGATCGCCGACGATCACACCCTGGTGTGTCTCGTGCAGAGACAGGGTGTCGGGAAGTTGCTTCTCGTGGAAATGCCGGATGTTGTCGGCGGCAAAGTGGAGCGTCTCGATCAGATCCGGATCGACCAGCGACCGAGCTGTGGCGAACTCCTGTGGTGTTGCCCTGATGTCCTTTGGCGACAGGTTCGCCTTGTCCAGCGTACGGGCAAAATCGGCAAGGGCTTCATCGCCTCTTACGCGTACGTCTTCGATGATCGGAACGACGCGGTCGGTGAAGGCGGTGATGTCGCTCTCGGCGCGCTGCAAGAGGTCGTTGCGCTGGTCCGGTGTCAGCTCTGACAGCCGATACATCGAGATCTTGGGGGTGGACATGACAGGCTCCTTGGAATTTGAGGGTAAGCGCCAGCGCCTCAAGAATCCCTGAGTGAAGTTCGCCAGCAATGTCGTTTGGGTCAGGGACGCCGGCTTAGCCGCCGGCAACCCTTGTCAGTGATCGCGCATTTCGGACCGGATGCTGCCGAGGACGTCCGCCTGAAGGGCTGCAAACTCGGCGAGCCGATGCGTTTCCGGGCTTCTCGGGCGTGGAAGGGGCACATCGAAGATCTTCTTGATACGCCCGGGGTTGGAGGCCATCACGAAGATTCGGTCCGACAGGAAGACGGCTTCCTCCACGTCGTGCGTCACGAAGATGACCGTCAATTTCTCACGTTCCCAGACGCTGGTCAGCAATTCCTGCATCTGCACGCGCGTCAGGGCGTCCAGGGCCCCGAAGGGTTCGTCCATCAAAAGGAGCTTCGGCTTGTAGGAGAGCGCACGGGCGATTGCCACCCGCTGTTTCATCCCGCCGGAAAGCTGGGCCGGATAGCGGTCGGCGAAGGCTTCGAGACCGACCAGCTTCAATTGTGCCATGGCCATGTCGCCGGTTTCCGATCGCGGATGGCCGGTCGCCTCGAGCGCGAACTCGACGTTCTTCTTCGCCGTCAGCCATGGCAGCAGCGTGTAGCTCTGGAACACCACCCCGCGGTCAGCACCGGGTCCGAGAATGTCCGTGCCATCGACCTTCAATTCGCCCTCGTCGTGCGTTTGCAGGCCGGCGATGATGGAGAGCAGCGTGCTCTTGCCGCAACCCGACGCGCCAACAAGCGAGATGAATTCGTTCTCCTGGATGGCCAAGGAGACATTGTCGAGAACCGTCAGGCGTTCCTTCTTGGAGCGGCTGGAGGCAAAGGTTTTCGTGAGGTCACGAATGAGAAGCTTTTCCATCAGTGTTTCCCCTCGTAGCGGAACATGCGCTTGCCGAGAAATTTCATGACCTGGTCGCTGATCAGCCCGAGGATGCCGAGCACCACGATGTAGCCGATGGCCGTGTCTGTCTGAAAATAGCGCTGCGCCACGGTGATGCGGTAGCCGAGGCCACTGTTGGCAGCGACAAGTTCCGCAAGGACGACCCATGTCCAGGCCCAGCCGAGCGATACTCTGAGCGTGTCCCAGATCTGAGGCGCGGCGGAGGGCAGGATGATCCTGGTGACAATCTTGAAGTCACTCAGGCCCACGGTTCTCCCAAATCCGATGAAATCCGGCGGTACGCGCTTGATGTTGTCCATGAACATCAGTGCCTGCTGAAAGAAGGTGCCGATCCAGATGATCAGGAATTTCTGGGTGTCGGACGTCCCGGTCCAGAGGATCGTCAGCGGAACGAAGGCGACGACGGGCATGTAGCGGATGAAGTCGAGAAACGGTTCGATCGCGGCGTCCCAGAACCTGTAGTTGCCGATGAGTACGCCTACGGCGAGTGCCGTGACCGACGCGGCGATGAAGCCGACACCGATGCGGTAGACGCTGCTTGCGACGTCGCCGGCGAGCGTGCCATCTGCGGCGAGGCTCCAGAGCCGGGCGACGATGGCGCCTGGCGAGGGGAGGAAGATCGGCCGTATGAGCCCGGCCTCCGCGATGCCCCACCAGAGCGCGAAGAAGATTGCAAACGAACATAGCGAGATGGTCGCATAGGTGGCGGGTGAGATCTCAGCCTGCATGCTGAGAATGGACTTCTTTCTTGGCTTGGCCATGGATAGCCGCGCTCCTGTCGTTTCTACTTTCAGGCAACATTTGCCTAGGGGTTATCGTGGCGATCGGGCGACTGCGCGCCGCAAAACGCGGCAAGCCCGTAGGCTCGCGGCGACCTGTCTTGCGTATCAGAAACTTGGCCATCCGCCCGGCGAAGAAGCTCTGCCGGCGGCGCCGCCAGAGCTTTCGTCATCAGAGCGAGGAAAGGGCTGTCGTATCGATCGCGTCCTTGGCTTCGAAAGACTTGGTGATGAGGCCGAGGTCCGTGCTGGCGACATTGACGGCAGGGAAGGTTTTCGTTGCGAAATCCCCGGTCAGAAGTGCCTTGTTCTCTGCAAGCGTGTAGTAGTGAACACCTGCGAATGTCGTGCCAAGTTCGCTTGCATCGGAGCCAACACCCTTGGCGATGATCGCCTGGCATTCTGCCGGGTTCTTGTTGTAGGCGTCCACTGCGTCCCCCCAGCTCTTTACCATTGCACGGACCTGGCCGGGTCGACCTTTGAGCGTTTCCTCTGTCACGACGAAGCAGTCGCTAATGAGGCCGGGGCTTTCAGCGGCCGTGTAGAGGAGCGAGAGGCCGGGATCGGCCTTGAGCGCGGCCGAGATGTAAGGCTCGTAGGTAACCATGGCGTCAGCCGAGCCCGAAAGGACTGCGGCCGCGGCCTGCGCCGCCGGCGTGTTGATTGTGGTGATGTCGTTCAGCGTCAGACCTGCCTTCTTCAGCGCGTCAGCAATAAGTAGGTGGCTTGTCGAGCCTTGCTCATAGGCAATGGACTTGCCCTTGAGATCTGTAATGCTGGCGATGCTCTTGGGGCTGACGACGGCATCGGCCGTCGAGCTGAAATCTTCGAGAAGCACGATTTTGTAGTGGGCGCCCTGCTGCAAGTGCTGGAGCACGTTGTGCGTTGCGGCGTTCGTTGCCTGGACTTCGCCGCTGGCAAGGATCGCAAGATCCGCCGCATCGTCCACATAGGGCACGAACTCGACGCCTTCGAGCCCATTGGCCGCGAAGATGCCTTTCTCCTGGGCCACGTACCACATGCCATAGCCGATCCATGGCTGGATCGACATCTTGAAGATGCCGGGTTCGACGGTAGCGGCGGCAAAGGCCTTCGAAGAGATGACGTAGGGTGCGGCGACGGCGCCGCCCATCAGCATCATGAGGTTGCGTCGGGAGATGTTCATTCTTTCGTTCCCTTTTATGTTGGCTGTTGCTTGAACCCGGCCGGAGCGCCAATTCTCGGGCCGTGCGTGGGGCTATTTGCCGAATCCCGCGGCAAGATTTTTCATGATTTGTCCGACGGCGTTCTGAGGGCCCGGGCCCGGCAGTGCACCGAGCCAGGCCACCGAACCGGTGCAGAATACGTGGCCGCCTCCCTTGTGACGATAGATCGTCATGTCGGCGCGGCGAAGGGTTTTGCGTTCGACGTCGCCATCGGCGAGCCAGACGTCGGGGCGAACCTGGAAACTGTCATCGAAACCATCGGCCGTCGCGAGGACTACGAGGTTCGGCGGCGTCTCCTGCGAACGGACTACCGCGTCGACTTCATATCCCGCTGCGCCTCCCAGCACCGTCCCGTCGTCTCCGATCGGTTCGTCGCCAATGCCTTCGAACAGCCAGGCGTAGCGGGGGTCGTGACTGCCCTCAAGCCGCCGGTAAGGACGGGAAGCTCCGAAGCTCATGATGAGGTAGGTAACGCCCAGATAGGATTGCGGGTTCGTGAGGCCGCGGTCCTCCCAGGCGCCTCCGGGTTCGCCGGTCATCGACATGTGGGCTTCCCCCGGGCGACCGCTCCAGATGTCGCTCTTTACGCGCCTGAGTTCCATCGTTTCACCTTCATAGGCGACAACCCAGTAGAACCCGTTCCCGCCGAGATAGGCGAGGTTACCGCCTGCATCGAGGTATTGGCGTATCGCAGCCATCATGGGCGTCGACCAATATTCCGGATGGCTTCCCGTCAGGACCGCTCCATAAGGCGCAACCGCGTCCAATCCCTCTTCATGCAGGTCTCTGTCGGTGATGATGTCGATCGCGATGCCTTCTCTTGCGTAGAACTTGAGCAGTTGCAGATCGACGGGCAAAAGGTGTGGGCTATTGGAAAGCGGGTAGTGATAGTCGTCGCGCACGGTTGCCTTCGGGCGCCGCGCCGATGTCAGGCTGACGCCGCTCAAGTCGCTGTGCACGTCGTAGAGGCACAGGAAATCATTATCGATGGCGAACCGGTGCCCACGATCGGTACCGTGCCACGGGTAGCGAACAGGGGGCAGGCGCTCGTCGGCATAGGCAAGATAGGTCGAGGTTGAAACGAGGAAGGTGAGTTTTGCCGCTGGCCGGCTTGGCCTGACAAAGAACGGTAGCCGTTCGACGCCCTGCCGGGTGGAGATCTCGACCGCAAAAACGCCGGAGCGTGCCTCCACAGGAATGGTTACAGTGAGATCGGCGGTCCAGTCGAAGCCACCGAAATCGTCATCGTGGAGATGGATCGCATCGAACTGCGATGGATCGAGCCTCGGGTCATGGATCTCAGAGGTGAACCGGCGCGAGGCGACGGCGAAGGTCGGCATGTTATGGATAGTCAGGGCACGATCGGCGTCTTCGATGGAGCCAAGTTTACCGATCGGGCCGCGGGCCGGAAACTGCCAATGGTGTTCCTGCCCATCGACGAGAAGTCCGATGCGGCCGACACGGGCGTTCAGTGTTTTTTCCTTGTGGGAACCATCGGACCCGATTGCCGCGGGGCCTGTGCCTTCGCCGCGCGGCACCACGATACGGGCAAGGGTCTGTCCATCCCCGGCAAAAAGCGTTGCCTCGATCTCGTTGCCGAGGGTGCGCAGGCTGAGTTCGTACCAGCATTCGTTGGAAACTGCCGTAAACGGATGGCTGCTTTTATCCGTGTGAATGCTGAGTGCGCCAGCTTCGCCCAGCCATACCGATGCTTCCGCGAAACGGCAGACTGGCTTTTTACCGTGATTTTGCGTGAACAGTACCTCGAACCGCAGTTCTGCCGCCGCTTGGGAAACCGGCATTGCCGGCAGCTCGATCCATGAACCGAGATCGTAGTCGCGAACGGCAAAACCGTCACAATGCTTCCGGATCTGCCAAGCCATGACTTCGTGCTCGTCGCGATCAATAGAAACAATCCGTATCGCCGCCTCGGCATCGACGCAGGAGACGTGGACATTCGCTTCTGCGCCGGCTCTCACCGACCACGGCTCGACAAACCCGACAGCGGGCATGGCTGAATGGTTCAGCGTTCGTCTCATGGCGTTACCCCTTGGATGGTTAGCACTTTTAGCCGTGCCTTTTTGCGGATTGGGGCTCATGGCCGGCTCTTCGACAAAACCAGGACGCATGAATTGCATCCGGACCTTCCATCAGAGCTTGGCGTCCATAACCCTTCCGTCTATGGTTTTGGACAATAAACTATCCTTGAGAGGGGCATGTATACCCCGGTGGGGGTACAGGACATGAAAAACTCCCTTCTGAACGCTCTTGCCGCGACGCTCGAAGCCGTCGGCTCGGACGACTTCTATCCGGCGATGTGCGAGTACCTGCGGCAGTGCCTGGAATTCGACAATGTGATTGCAATCGTCTTCGTGGGAACGAATGTCCCACACGTCGCCTATTCCAAGGCCTACGGCTCCGATGTCTTTCGCTATGTCGCTGAGCAATATCTCTCGGGTGCGTATCTGCTCGACCCAATTTACCACTTCCATCTGAAGCGGGGAGAGGAGGGCCTCTACAGGCTTCTGGATGTCGCGCCCGATCAGTTCCGCAGCAGCCGCTATTACAAATGGTACTACGGTCGGATCGGCATTTCCGACGAGATATCAGTCTTTCTGCCCATCAGCGCGAACGCCACCATTACCATATCCATGGGCAAGGATGGATTGTCGGGCACCTCGTTTTCGCAAAAGGCCGAAGATCACCTGAGGCAACACCAGCGCGTGATCCTTGCAACATTGAAGGCGCATTGGGCTGCATTGGGTGCGCCGGCGATCCAGATCGCGCAGGTGACATCGATTACAGAGAGCTTGCGCGATGAGGTGCACAGGCATCACAACATCAGCCTGAGTCCTCGGCAAGCAGAGGTTGCCCTGCTGATCCTGCAGGGACATTCCTCGCCGTCGGTTGCTCTTCAACTTGGTCTGAGTCCACAGACGGTGAAAGTCTTCCGCAAGCAGCTCTACCAAAGATGTGGCATTTCCTCCCAGGCAGAATTGTTCTCTCTGATGATGCCACTCCTTCGGGGAGCTAACGCTCCTAAAATCCCAGCTTCTCGTTAGCGGGCATCCGCCTTCGGTGGGCCTGGGAAGTGCGAGCTCGCGCAACCGCGCGGATTTGAGACCAGCTTACGGTCATGGTTCTCGCATACGCCAATCAAGACACTGATCGCTGCCGGGTTCCGACCGCGCTCTCGTGCTGCCGTGCTTCCAAGCGACATCGCGGCGGGTAAAGCCGATTGGTAAGTAGAAGTTATTTTATGATGCAAAAGGATAATTAATATTGACTTTATTGCATTGATGCCTGAAAAGGCGAGCCTTCGCACGAGATGTCGCGACTGATGGCAGCCTAGAGGGGGTAGCATTGGAAACTAAATTCAGGGTCGTGTTGGGAGTAATCGGTGCGGACTGCCATGCAGTCGGGAACAAGATCATCAAAAGCGTGCTTGAGCCGCTTGGCATAGACGTCATCAATCTTGGCGTGATGGTGAGCCAGGACGAATTCATCGACGCTGCGATTGAGACGAACGCCGACGCGATCCTCGTTTCATCGATCTACGGACACGGCGAAATCGACTGTGTCGGTTTTCGTGGGCGTTGCGTCGAGCGAGGGCTTGAAGACATCATTCTCTACGTCGGAGGAAACCTTGTCATCGGCAAGGTCGACTTCGAGGACGTCGAAAAGCTCTTCAAGAACATGGGCTTTGACCGGGTGTTTCCGCCGTCGGTTGATCTCGAAGAGGTCGCCAAACTTCTCAAGGCTGACATCGTCAAGCAGGCCGCCATTCGTGCGGAGGCGGACTTCCTCGAGGTTCGGCTTGCGGGATGACCATCGTCTCGATTGACATCGGTTCGACCTGGACAAAGGGCGCGGCCTTCAGCCTCAGTTCCGACGGCACCCTTGCACTACTCAACCGGGCCAGCCATCCGACGACGGTGCACGATCTCTCCGAGGGCTTTAGCCGTGTTCTAGGCGGGCTGGTCGGACACGATGACGAGTTTGAACTGTTCTACTCGTCGTCGGCCAAGGGCGGGCTGGCAGTTGCGGCGGTCGGTCTCGTCCCCGAACTCACAAGCGAGATGGCCAAGATGACCGCTTGCTCGTCGGGCGCGAAAGTAACGCAAACTTTTGCTTATGAATTGAGCGATGATGATGTTTCGTCGCTTATGCTGTCTGCTCCGGACATCATTCTTCTGACGGGCGGGTCGGACGGCGGCAATTCTTTCTATCCGGTGCGGAATGCTGGGCGGATCGCCGGAGCCGATCTGGCTGCGGCGATCGTGTTTGCGGGCAACAGGAGCGCGAAGGATGCAGTCGCTCGTATCCTTCAGGGAAAGCATCTGGTTTGTACGGAAAACGTTTTGCCGGCGTTGGACAGCCCGAACCCTGAGCCTGCCCGGGCAGCCATCAGGGACATCTTCCTCACCCGGATTACATCGGGAAAGGGCCTGGACCGCATCGTCGCGGACACCGGTCGGGAACCTTGTCCCACGCCCTACGCACTCTACGAGTTCTGCCAATCGTTGGCTGCCCATGCGCCGGAGCTCGGAGAATTCCTGCTCGTCGACATGGGCGGCGCGACGACCGACGTCTATTCGGTCCACAATCAGGCCCCGACGCCAGGCACCGTCCATCGCGGATTGCCGGAGCCGAGACTGAAGCGGTCTGTGGAGGGTGACCTCGGAATGCGCGTGTCGGCAATCACGGCCGCAGAGGCGGCCCGTGAAGCGCTGGGTTCTGTCGAATGCGCGATTTCGGACCTGGCGTCCTATGCGGCCAAAGTAAAAGCTGCACCAGAGCATCTTGCGGGCTCTGTGGAGGAGCAGCATTTCGACGAGTTGCTTGCCGGGATCAACGTGGCAACTTCCGTCATGCGTCATGTTGGTCGCGCCCATGAGGTGGCAACGGCCGACGGTGTCGTAACGGTGCAGACCGGGCGCGACCTTTCCTCCGTGAGAACCATCATCGGTACCGGTGGCTATCTCTCCCATACCAGAGAATTCTCGCCCGCCATTTGGCTCTCCCAAATCGGCGTCGACAGGCACGGCAAGCGGGTCCTTTCCCCGAGGTGCGAGCGGTATCTGCGCGATCCCATGAACATTTTGCCGCTTCTCGCCAATGTCTCGCGTGGATTTCCAGGCGCTGCGGCGAGGGCGGCGGTCAACCTCCTGACACCCAACCAACCGTCGAAACCACCGCTAACTACGAAGGTTTTGCTAGCGCAATGAGTGACACGTCTACGTTCGAACTGTCCGACAAGAAACTCGACCGGTCGCAGTATGCCCGAGACCGGGATGCCGTCCTGATTACCTGGCACACAGGGAGGGACGTCGACTTTTCCCGTGGTCTCGCGCGCCATAGGGAAATGCCAGATTCCAAGAAGTTTTCAGTCGCGCTCGCTCAAGCCTCGAAGGAACACCGGACCCTGCTTCAACCGCGCGCCGGGGTCGCGTTGCTTCGCGAGCACGTCCAACTCTTGAACGATCTCACACCCTACTGTGACGTCCTTCCCACCACTGTCGACGCCTATACCCGTCACAACCGATACGAAGAGGCCGAAAAGGGCATTGAGCGGTCGCGGGCCGCAGGCAAATCCCTGTTGAACGGCTTCCCACCGGTCAACCATGGGGTCGGCGGATGCGAGCGGCTCGTCGACAGTGTCACGAAGCCTATTCAGGTTCGCCATGGCACCCCCGACGCCCGGCTCATGGCCGAAATCACCCTGGCAGCGGGTTTCTCGAGCTACGAGGGCGGTGGAATTTCCTACAACGTTCCGTATTCGAAGAACGTGCCGCTCGCGCGATCCATTCGGCATTGGCAATATTGTGATCGGTTGGTTGGCCTCTACGAAGAAGAAGGCGTGAGGATCAACCGTGAACCCTTCGGGCCACTGACCGGGACGCTCGTCCCGCCGTTCGTCTCGCATACCGTTGCGATCCTGGAGGGTCTGCTGGCGCTGCAGCAGGGCGTCAAATGCATCACGCTGGGCTATGGTCAGGCGGGGAACCTCGCCCAGGACATCGCCGCCATGCGCTCCCTCAGGAAGCTCGCGAACCATTATTTTTCGATGTTCGGCTTCGAGGATTTCGCGCTGTCGACCGTCTTCCATCAGTGGATGGGCGGCTTTCCGCAGGACGAGGCCAAAGCCTATTCTGTGATCGCACTGGGGGCGGCAGCCGCGAAGTTCGGCGGTGCCACCAAGATCATCGTCAAAACCCCACACGAGGCGAGCGGTGTTCCAACCATGGAAGCCAACCGCGCAGGCCTCCAGGCCACCGAGCAGATGATCAATATGATCGGCGACCAAGGGTTTCTGGCGACCGAGGAGATCGACCAGGAAATGGCGCTCATCGAGCGCGAGGTTCATGCCGTGATGGACCGGGTGATCCTGCTGGGACAGGGGAATCTGGCGAAAGGTGCTGTCCTGGCGTTCGAGGCGGGCGTCATCGACATTCCGTTCGCGCCGGCAAGCGTCAACGCGGGCCTCATGACACCCGTCAGAGACAACAACGGTGCGATCCGCGTCTTCGACCGCGGGAACATCCCGCTGCCCGACGACGTCGTTGCCCTGCACAGAGACAAGATCTCAGAGCGTGCGGCCGCTGAAGGCCGACCCGCGTCCTTCACGATGGTCGTCGACGACGTCCGTGCAATCTCCGCAAGCAAGCTGGTCGGTCGACCCAAGACCGTCGCGCCGTCGCTGTAAGCGTTCCGACCAAGAGGACAAAAATGAAAATCACGAATGTTGAGTTCAGTGCCGGCGTTTCCTCGTTCTACTTCGACGATCAGGCGGCGATCAAAAGCGGCGCGGGCATGGACGGTTTCATCTATGTGGGCTCAGCGACCACGCCGGGGTTCGACGCGATCCGGCAGTCGGGTGAAGCGATCTCCGTCCTCATCGAACTCGAGAACGGTCAGTGGGCGGAAGGTGATTGCGCGGCGGTGCAGTATTCAGGTGCTGGCGGTCGTGATCCGTTGTTTACCGCGGACCGTTACATTCCCTGGATGCGCTCTGTCCTGCGCCCGCTCCTGATAGGTCGCGACGTCACGAAGTTCGCGGAAAACGCACGCTTGATCGATGAGCTTACGGAAGATGGCCGGCAGATTCACACGGCGATCCGCTACGGCCTGTCGCAGGCGTTGCTGGATGCGACCGCGAAAGCGACCAACCGACTGAAGGTCGAAGTCGTCTGCGATGAGTACGGATTGCCGATCGATGCTTCGCCGTTGAAGCTCTTCGGCCAGAGTGGCGATGATCGCTACAACGCGGTCGACAAAATGATCATGAAGCGCGTCGATGCCCTTCCGCACGGCCTGATCAACAATGTCTCGACCAAGCTTGGCGAAAACGGCGGCCGGCTCCAGGAGTACGTCACCTGGCTGACACAACGGATCAAGAAGCTTCGCGGCAGTGCTGCTTATCAGCCCACGATCCACATCGACGTGTACGGGACCATCGGGCTGATCTTCCAGAATGATCCCGTCGCGATCGCGCGCTACCTGCGAGAACTGGAAGAACGCGCCGGCCAGTTCCCGCTTTACATCGAGGGGCCTGTCGACGTCGGCAACAAGCAGGATCAGATCGCGCTGCTCGGCGCGATCAAACGCCAGCTACGCGACATCGGCAGCGAAGTTCGGATCGTCGCCGACGAGTGGTGCAATACCTATCAGGACATCGCCGATTTCGTCGATGCCCAATGCTGCGACATGGTGCAGATCAAGACTCCCGATCTCGGCAGCATCCACAACGCCATCGAAGCGGTTCTCTACTGCCATTCTCACGGGGTCGAAGCTTACCTTGGCGGCACCTGCAACGAGACGGATGTTTCCGCACGCGCTTGCCTCCACATCGCCCAGGCAACCCGGCCCCAGCGCGTGTTGATCAAGCCCGGCATGGGCTTCGATGAGGGGTTGACGATCGTCGCTAACGAGATGCGCCGCAACCAGACCATCCTCCAAGCCAAGCACGCGACTGCGGGAGTGGCACAATGACCATCGATATGCACGACGTCGTTCACCCCACGCCCTATTCAGGCCTTCTTGTCGTCTCGATCGAGCAGGCAGTGGCTGCACCCCTGTGCTCCTGCCACTTCGCGGAAGGCGGCGCTAGGGTCATCAAGATCGAACGCCCGGAGGGCGACTTCGCACGCAAGTACGACAAGGCGGTGAAAGGGGAATCGTCCTATTTCGTCTGGGCGAACCACGGCAAGGAGTCGCTCTGCCTCGACATCAAGGACAAGGCGGATGCCGAGCTGTTGCACGAACTGCTTTCTCGCGCGGATATCTTCATCCAGAACCTGGCACCGGGAGCGAGCGCCCGCGCCGGGTTTGACAGTGCCGAGCTGCGGCGACGCTATCCTCGCCTGATCACCTGCGACATCAGCGGATATGGCGAGACGGGTTCCTATCGCGACATGAAGGCGTACGACTTCCTTGTTCAATGCGAAAGCGGCCTCGTGGCGGTCAATGGAGCGCCCGGCGCTCCAGGAAGGATCGGAGTCTCGGTATGCGATATCGGGGCGAGCATGAATGCGGTCATCGGCATCCAGCAGGCTCTGTATCTTCGATCAAGAACAGGCAACGGCAGCGGGGTAAAGGTTTCGCTGTTCGACACGGCGGCCGATTGGATGACGGTTCCGCTTATGCACACGGTCTACGCAGGCAAGGCTCCTGAGCCAGTCGGGCTCAAGCACCCTTCGATCGCACCCTACGGTGGCTTTAACACCTCAGACGATCACGTCCTTGCCATCTCGATCCAGAACGAGCGGGAATGGGCGCGCTTGTGCGCAGTGGTGTTGGGTGACGGAGCGATCGCGACGGACGCGCGGTTCAAGGATGCAGCCTGCCGCGTTCAGAACCGTCAGGAACTCGACGCACTCGTTGCTGAAGTCTTTGCCAAATCCACCCGCTCAGAACTGGAAGCCAGGCTCCGTGATGCCGGCATTGCATATGGCGGAGTGAATTCCGTCGAGACCTTCTCGAAACACCCGCAATTGCGTCGACGCACGGTGACCCTGGAGAGCGGTGAGCGTGCCGAACTCGCGGGGTCCCCGATCCAGTATTCCTACGAGGATCCGAGCGCGCCCCTCGGACGAATTCCAAGGGTGGGGGAACATACGGCAGCCATTCGGAGCGAGTTCGCGCGGATGCCTCAAGATGCATAGAACACGTGACATCCCCAGATGGCGATCAATGCTGTTCATACCCGCGCACGAGGAGCGCTTCGTCGCGAAGGCTCATTTGCGTGGTGCCGAGGCCATCATCCTCGATCTTGAGGACAGCGTTCCTCCTGCAGCCAAGGATCTGGCGAGGTCATCCCTGCGCTCGGCCGCAGCTCGCCTGAAGGAGCACGGGCTTGCCGTCCTCGTTCGCGTGAACCGCGGTCTCGCGAACTGCGTTGCTGACATAGAAGCGGCTGTGTTTGCCGGCATAGACGCAGTAATGTTGCCAAAGGTGAACGGGCCCGAACACGTTGCGCTCATCGACGAGTTCATTGGCGAGACAGAGGTTTCTGCAAGCCTCGGACACGGCGTCGTAGGCCTACTTCCTATTATCGAAACGCCCGGAGCTCTCGCTGTCGCGAGCCAAATCGCCTCGGTCTCGCCGCGCGTCGTCGGCCTGGCATTGGGCACCGAGGACTTCAGTGCCGCTTGCGGGTTCGAGCCGACCTTTCAAAACTTGTTTGGACCCAGCCAGCAGCTCATTTTCGGCAGCCGGTCCCATCATGTGCCTGCGTACGGCCTGCCGGGCAGCATCGCGAACATAGCTAACGCCGAAGAGTTCCGGCACTCCGTCCTTCAGGCAAAGGAGATGGGGTTTAACGGCGTGCTTTGCGTCCACCCGGCCCAAGTTGCCGCGGTCAACGACGTATACCGCCCCACCGAACCAGAGCTGGCCCACGCCAGGCGCATCGTAGCCGCCTTCGAAGAAGCTACGAGACTGGGGAGAGGGGCGGTCGCCGTGGACGGATCGATGATCGATCTTCCCGTTGTCATGCGCGCAAAAGCTCTTTTGGAAGGTTTCCGAAGAAATCACGCATGAAAGCCGGGCCTTCGTTGACGACGAAGCCTCTGAAAGCCTCGGCTCCAGAACGCAGGGGCTTGCCCTTGAGATTGACCGTGAACCACTCCCGCATCGCGGGCATGTCCTCAGCCGGCAGAATTCGAAGTTTCTGCGCCTGACATTCGAGGGCGATCGTATGGGCGGAGATGAAGGCCAACCCCATGTCAGCCATCACCGCCTGCTTGATGTTCTCGTTGCTGTCCATCACGAGGTAGAGGGGCGGGAGCGATACCGAGTGACTGGTAAAGTAGTAGTCATGGATCATCCTCGTTCCGGACCCTGGCTCGCGCGCGAGGAACTTGAAGGTTGCCAACTCGTGCCTCGAGACGTGCTTCTTCCCGGCTAACGGATGCTCGGGGTGAGCGATAAGAACGTAAGGATGGGATGCAAACGGTACCGCATCAACGTCGATCGATTGAGGCGGGCGTCCCATCAACGCCAAATCGACGCTTCCTTCTTGCAGCAACTCAATAACGGTTTCCCGGTTCGCGATCGTGGTTTCGATCTGGATGTCGGGGTGCGTGCGGCTGAACTGCCGAAGGAGATGTGGGCCGAAGTTTCGCGAGGTTGTGACCATCGCTACCCGAACAAGGTGATCCAGCTTGCCCTGCAGGCCGTCGATGACATTGCACGCCTCGTGCAAAGCCTGTGTCATACGCTCCGCGTAAGGAACCAGCGCGGTCGCCGCCGCAGTCAGTTGGATGGACCGACCATCGCGGTCAAAGAGTGGCGCATCGAGGAACTCGGAAAGGCGGCTCATCTGCATGGAGACAGCCGGCGGCGTGAGGTTCAGCTGCGTCGCGGCGGCTACGAAACTGCGGTGTTCGACTACCGCGAGAAAAATCTGCAGCTGGCGGAGCGTTATTTTCTCAAAGGCGTCAGACATACTTTTGTAATCGCTCTCGGGCTTCATATACGTTGAACGCAAGCAACCGCTTTGCGCCCTCCGCATTCACAAGCCCCATTGATCATTTTATGTGACTCCGCACAAGGTAGCCTCGCGGTCCCGACGCTCGTCAACCGCAGCGGGCGTTGAATGGTCCTTCGCACATATAATCACAATTTCTTATCTAAATGTATTTAAAGATAAGCGTTATTATGACATACCCTTCGACGCCGCGGCATCTTCGTCGCCCTGGAGGGTCCCATGCCTGTTATCGCCGAATCCGACCTCATCGAGAGCGTGAGCGACGCGCTGCAGCACATAAGCTATTACCATCCGGAGGACTATGTTCAGGCGCTGGGAGAGGCGTACGAAAAGGAAGAGTCCCCGGCCGCGAAGGACGCAATCGCACAGATACTGACCAACAGTCGAATGTCGGCAATCGGTCACCGCCCGATCTGCCAGGATACGGGAATTGTGACTGTCTTCGTGAAATGGGGGCAGGGATGCACGTTGGCGTCGAACAGCAGCCTTCAGTCCGTTATCGACGAAGGGGTCCGTCGGGCATACGCACATCCGTCAAATCCGCTGAGAGCTTCGATCGTCAGCGATCCGGCGTTTTCGCGCAGAAACACGCGAGACAACACGCCGAGTGTGGTCCATGTCGAGTTGGTGCCGGGAGACTCTGTGGAGGTGACGGTAGCGGCAAAGGGCGGTGGCTCCGAGAACAAGACCAAGTTCAAGATGTTGAATCCTTCGGATTCCATAGTCGACTGGGTGCTTGAGACCGTTCCAACGATGGGCGCGGGATGGTGTCCTCCGGGGATGCTCGGAATTGGCATTGGTGGAACCGCGGAAAAAGCGATGGTCATGGCGAAGGAGTCCCTCATGGCTCCGATCGACATGGCGCAACTGAAAGCTCGCGGCCCCGAAAGTGACCTGGAGCGACTTAGGATCGAACTCCACGAAAAGGTCAACGCGCTCGGTATAGGCGCACAAGGGCTTGGTGGTCTGACGACTGTGTTGGACGTGAAAATTCTCGACTGGCCAACCCATGCTGCGTCGAAGCCTATCGCTATTGTTCCCAATTGCGCTGCCACGCGCCACGCCCATTTTACTCTTGATGGCAGTGGGCCGTCGTTCCTCCCGACACCCAATTTGTCCTCTTGGCCCGACGTCTCCTGGGGCCCCGACAAACATGCGCGGCGCGTCGATCTCGACCGCTTGACCGACCGGGAGGTCGAAACATGGAAGGCAGGGGACCGACTGCTCTTGTCGGGAAAGATGCTCACGGGCCGAGATGCCGCACACAAGCGAATCCAGGATTTGCTGGGGCGAGGCGAACAATTGCCTGTAAGCTTCAAGGATCGGGTCATCTACTATGTCGGTCCTGTGGACCCCGTCGGCGACGAACCAGTCGGCCCTGCAGGCCCGACGACGGCCACTCGGATGGACAAGTACACGGACATGATGCTCGGCCTCGGTCTGCTGGGAATGGTAGGAAAGGCGGAGCGCGGGGAGGCAACCGTGGCGTCGATTAAGGCGCATCGCAGAGCCTATCTCATGGCGGTGGGCGGAGCCGCCTACCTTGTTTCGAAAGCCATCCGCTCAAGTCGTGTGGTCGCGTTCGAAGACCTCGGAATGGAGGCCATCTATGAGTTCGACGTTAGGGATATGCCGGTCACCGTGGCCGTCGCATCCGATGGCGAGAATGTCCATGCCTCGGGTCCCAGACACTGGCGACAAAAGCTTGCGTCGGGCCTTTAAGAGCCAGTAACCGATAGATGGACACACCTTCGATACAGAAGGTTGGTCCGGCGCCTTTTGTTCACCGTCGGGACCAAAATGATCGCATAATGCATCGAGTGGAATTAAATGACGGGTCGTCGATCGGCCCTGCTGTTAGCGCATTTGGCCTGCCCGAGCCGTCTCGTGCCCTTTGAGCTGAACGAGCTCTCGAGCGTTCTGAGCGGGGAGGGGGCGAGCAATCAGGTATCCCTGAGCCTCATCGAAACCTTCGGCCTTGATCAGGTTGAGTTGGTTCTGGTGCTCTACACCTTCCACCGTTGTGATGATCCCCAGGGAGCTGCCAATTGCTGCGACAGCTCTGACAATGGCCAGGCTCTCCTTGCTGCCTGGAAGATCTGCAACGAAGCTGCGATCGACTTTGATTTTGTCAAAGGGAAACGTTCTCAGATACCCGAGAGAAGAATAGCCTGTGCCGAAGTCGTCGATTGCAATTTTCACGCCGAGTTGTCGGATCGCGTTGAGTATCTGGAGATTGCCCTCACATTCATCAAGCATTACCGCACGTGCGCTTCCTTTCAGGGCGAACGGCCAAAAGCCCCCGGGCACGGAATGTCCGCCGAGCGTCTTCGAAGGGGAAAGGACGCACTCGTCCACCCCATTTGGGCTAAGCCCCCCCTTCGAACCTCAGCCGGCGCCATAAAACCTGATATACTCTCCGCTCGGCCACTCTCGGGGGGCAAAGCATGAGCGATCAATCAGTGCGCATATTGCTTGTTGAGGATAACCCGCTCCACGCAACGTTAATCCAGCGGCTCCTCGACGCCGAAATGCAGTCACGCTGTAGCGTGATCGCAGTGGACCGCTTGAGCGATGGGCTCGGACATCTTGAGCGGGGCGCCATAGATCTGGTGCTGCTCGATCTAATCCTGCCGGACAGTCAGGAACTGGAAACGCTATTCAGAGTTCGCTCGACTGCCCCGAATGTTCCGGTGGTGATCCTGACCGGTCTGGACGATGTGAAGTTGGCGGCGCGCGCCGTCGAGGCCGGTGCCAGCGACTTTCTGTTAAAAACGCGGCTCACGAGCATCGCACTTGATCGGGCCATCCGATACACGCTGTCACGAGCACGCGCCCACGGTGGCGAATGGAACTCGCCGATGTTCCGCCTTGCCCAGCAGCAGTTTCTGAAGGCCGCCCAGATCATGAATCTGGACGACAACATCCGCCAACGGCTGCTATTCCCGCAGCGCACCCAGGTCGTGTCGTTCCCGTTCTTCCGCGACGACCGCGCGCAAGTCGAGACCGTCTTCGGCTACCGGGTGCAGCATGTCCTGACCATGGGGCCAACCAAGGGTGGAATTCGTTATCACGAAGATGTCGATCTTGGTGATGTGGCGGCGCTGGCGAGCTTGATGACCTGGAAATGTGCCCTGATGCGATTGCCTTTTGGCGGTGCTAAAGGCGGTGTGCGCGTCGATCCCACCGTGCTTTCAAAAAGCGAGTTGCAACGGCTGACCCGACGCTATACCGCCGAGATCGTCGACATCATCGGGCCTGACAAGGACATTCCGGCACCCGACATGGGGACCGATGAGCAGGTCATGGCCTGGATCATGGACACGTACAGCCAGCAGGTGGGACATGCCGTGCCCGCGGTGGTGACCGGTAAGCCTGTCGTGCTCGGCGGCTCCCTTGGACGCAAGGAAGCGACCGGGCGTGGGCTGGTCTATGTCGTGGAGGCCGCGGCCGAAATGATCGGACTGGACCTGGCCAAATCGACTGCCGTGATCCAGGGGTTCGGCAATGTCGGTAGCTTCGCGGCGCGTTTTCTGGCCGAGGCGGGCGTCAAGATCATCGCTGTCAGCGACGTATCAACCGGGCTTTACAATCCCGGCGGCCTTTCCGTTGACGCGCTCGTGGAATACGTGGCCACCCACCGGGTGCTGACGGGATTTCCCGACGCTGAGCCAATCTCCAACGCAGAACTTCTGGAATTGGAATGCGATGTCCTGGTCCTGGCTGCGCTGCAAAATCAGGTAACCGCGGAAAACGCTGAACGGATTAAGTGTCGGCTGCTGGCTGAGGGCGCCAACGGCCCCACCACGTTGGAAGCCGATGAGATCCTCAACGAACGTGGCGTGCACGTCATCCCCGACATCCTCGGCAATGCCGGCGGAGTAACGGTATCCTACTTCGAGTGGGTGCAGGGCCTGCAGAACCTGACCTGGACGCTCGATGAAATCAATCACCGGCTCAGGGCGATACTATTGGATGCGTTCGCTCGCACGCGGCGACGCGCGGAGGGTGACAGATTGGACCTTCGCACCGCTGCCTTGATCGAGGGCATCGCTCGCGTCACCGAGGCCAAGTTGCTGCGCGGCCTGTTCCCATAAGCGTAAATAGAATCCCGTCCCGACGAGGAGGGATTGAAGATGACCAGAACCAAAGATGCCGATTCCAACGAGCATTCGAGCACCGCCCGCGCGCTCGCAGCGCAACTCGAGTGCGCTCGTGTGGCGCAGGCCGAGGCCGAAGCAGCGCGCGACAGGCTCCTGGACGGAATCGAGTCAGCTTTGGAAGGGTTCGTTCTCTATGACGCCGATGACCGCATGGTCGCCTTCAATTCTCGCTTTCAAGAATTGTTCGCCCCGAGCGCTAGGATCGGAATGAGTTTTGAGGACCTGATCCACGCCTCCGCAGAGAACGGATTGATACCATTTGGCGAAGTCCCTCCGGAGGCGTGGATTGCACAGCGCTTGAAGCGCCACCGCAACCCTGGCCAGCCGTTCACGCTGAGGCTCAATAGCGGGACGTGGATTCGAATTAGCGAGGGCCGGACCCGCGATGGCGGCCTCGTCGGCGCTTACACCGACGTTACCGAACAGGAGGAACAGCGCGCGCATCTGGAGGAACAGATTGCCGCGACTGAAGCGGCCGTCACCCGCGCAAGAGCCGCTCGCAGACAGCTTTTGGACGCAATAGAATCAGCGCTGGAAGGCTTTGCGCTCTACGACGCCGACGATCGGCTTGTAGTCTACAACACGAGATACCGGGACATGTTCACCGGCGGTGCGGCACTTCCTAAGGAGCCTATCCTAGACAAGCCAGGTCCGCAGTTTGAAGAGCGGGCCCGCGCTTTTGCGGAGAGTGGGGATGTAGATCGAGAAGGCGTCACTGTCGAGGAATGGGTTGCGCGGCGAATGGCGCGTCATAGCAACCCCAGCGGGCCCTTCAAGCTGGTGCTCCGGGATGGAGTCACCCTTCGCGTCAGTGAACACAAGACCGGCGACGGCGGAACGGTTTGTGTCTATTCCGATATCACCGAGCTTGAAGAACACCGGGACCGCTTGGAAGAGCTCGTGGCCAAGCGTACTGCCAAGTTGCAGCAGCGCACGGAACAACTGCACAAGTCACGAGAGGACCTTGAGCGCGCCCGTGACGTGGCCGAGCAGGCTAGCAAAGCCAAGAGCGAGTTCCTTGCGAACATGAGCCATGAGATACGCACGCCGATGAATGGCGTGATCGGCATGGCGGAACTGCTCGCAGGAACCGAGCTTTCCGAACAGCAGCGCAGATATGTTTCGATCATCCTCCATTCCGCCGACACGCTCATGGATCTCATCAACGACATCCTCGACTTCTCCAAGATCGAGGCCGGTCGACTTGAGCTCGAGGCAATCCCATTCGTGCTGCGTGATACACTGGGCGACACGCTGCAGACCCTTGCCAAACGCGCGGCCGACAAAGATCTTGAACTTGCCTGCCACATTTCTCCCGAGGTGCCGGACCACCTGGTTGGAGACCCGACACGCCTGCGGCAGATCATCGTCAATCTGGTCGGCAATGCCATCAAGTTCACGGAGATCGGGGAGGTGGTGGTAGATGTGACACTGGATCAGCAGAATAGTACCGCCGTGCGCCTTCTGTTCCAGGTGCGCGATACGGGTATCGGTATCAAGAAGGCGCAACAGGAGCGGATTTTCGAGGCTTTCGCTCAAGCCGATACCTCGACGACGCGGCAATATGGCGGGACCGGGCTAGGCCTGGCGATCGCTGCGCAACTGGCCGAAAGGATGGGCGGGCGGATGGAGCTCGATAGCTCGCCGGGCTCTGGCAGCGTGTTTACTTTCGCCGCCGATTTCGGACTTGCGCCGGAACCAGAAGTCACACGCCCCGCGCGCGAGGCGCAGTTGCGTGGCCGGCGCGTACTGGTGGTCGACGACAACGCCACCAATCGACAGATTTTGGAGGAAATTGTCGTCAACTGGGGCATGACCCCGATAGTATCGCCGGACGGTGTGGCGGCGCTCCATGCACTCGATCAAGCTGGTGCATTGCCGGACCTCGCGATTCTTGACGTGATGATGCCCGGGATAAGCGGGTTCGACCTTGCCGCGTGCCTCCGACAACGAGCAGGCCTAAAGGAGATGCGGATCGTGATGATGTCGTCCGCCGGTCGGGCGAGTGACGAGGCACTGCTGCGCAAGCTCAGTATTTCGAGGCTCCTGGTGAAGCCGGTCAAACAATCCGAACTCCTGAACGCTATTACCAACGCGCTAGGCGTCTCGATGAGGGAAGACGAGGGTGATAGAGCCGCAGGGCCGGTGCTATCGAAAGCAGTGGTCGGACTAAGTGTCCTGCTTGCCGAGGATGGTGCGGTCAACCGGCAGGTCGCGGTAGATCTTCTCACGAAGCGTGGCCACCGGGTCGAAGCCGTCGGGAACGGCCGGGAGGCAGTCGAAGCCGTCCAACATGGTCACTACGATCTGGTGTTGATGGACGTCCACATGCCTATACTGGACGGGCTTGCCGCGACTGCAGAAATCCGCGCGCTCCCCCGATCCGCGTGCGCCCGCGTGCCGATCATCGCGCTGACCGCGAGTGCTTCGCCGGCCGATCGCGAACGCTGTCTGGCGGCAGGCATGGATGGTTTTGTGACGAAGCCGTTCCGCGCCACCGAACTGTTTGGCGTCGTCGAACAGTACGAGCCGGACATGGTATCGCTCGCCGCTGGACCGGCAACTGCAAGCCCAGTGGAAGCCCTGGCTGCAGACGAGCCTCCGCTGGACTGGAATGGCGCGCTGCGCAATCTTGATGGCGACGAGGCGCTTTTGCGCGAGTTAGTGGCGATGTTCCTTGCCGAATACCCGCAACTGATGGCCACAATCGACGCCGCGCATGCCAGCGGCGATACCAAGGAGTTGCGGCGCGCGGCCCATACCTTGAAAGGCTCAGCGGAGGTTATCGGCGCCGGCCAAGTAGGAATTGCGGCACAGCGGCTCGCGGATTTGGGCCGCGAGGGAGAGCTTGGACCCTTTCCGGAAGCTAGGCAGGCGTTGTCGGCCGCATTGGGTCGCCTGCAGCCAGTCCTTCAGCGAGCGAAATCGGACACCAAGTAGAGCGTTTTGACCAAGTTGAAGGTGCATCAACGAATACAGAGAAATTTCGTGACTGCGTATCTGCGGGAGCCAGTGAAAGTAACATCGCGACGTATCCCGTGCGACATGTCGATCGGTCCGGGGCGCGCCATGAAAGAACCCGCCGCAGTCTTTTCGTTCCCGTTCGGCGGGCAGGTCGATGGTTGATCCCGCTTCGAGTTTGTTCCGTGCTCTTTGCCTTCGACCGCTGCGGTGGTTCAGGCGGTGATGCTCACGCATCTGTGGCGCCGGTCGCGCATCATGAAAGTGGCGATGAAAAAGGCTTGAGCCAACAAGAGTGCGTAGCCCCCGAGTATGATCCCGCACGGCGCCACGAAATTCAGTTGCGGCGCTCGGCTGCGGCTGAATTCTTCAAGGAGTGGAAACCGCGCGCAACTGAACGGGCCGCTGCTACTCTTGTCTATCGAAACGGTAGACGGCTGCATTATCCTGGAACTCGCGCAGGCCCTTGTAGGAGGGATGCCGGAGCTTCTCGTCTGCCGTCCACGCTCGGTATTCGATCTCTGCTATGAGCGTCGGCTGGAGCCAAACGAGATTGCGTTTGTCTGAATAGGTGACTGGCGGCTGCTTCCCTCTCCAGGGCAGCTTGTCCATTTTCTTGCGCAGCTGCATCGCATCGCGCTCCTTAAAACCAGTGCCGACACTGCCAACACAGACCAGGTCCTCGTTCCTGTAGGCGGCAAGCAGCAGGGAGCCGAAACCAGCCCGAGATGCGGTGGACGGTTCATAGCCGACCACGATGAACGCGTGACTCTGGATGCACTTCAGCTTGATCCAGTCGCCGGTACGCCCGGATCGATAGGGGCTGCCCTGACGCTTTCCGACGATGCCTTCCAGGCCCAGGCTGCAGGCGTGAGCAAGCAATTGCGCCGGGTCGGCGTCCACCTCTTCGGAAAGCAGGATTGCGCCGTCGTGACCACGAAGCGCCTCCTCAAGCAGATGCCGCCGGGCACGATACTCGACCTGGCGCATGTCATGGCCGTCGAGGTAAAGAAGATCGAACGCATAGAAGAGGGCAGGCGAGGCCCGGTTTCCGATCTTTTGTCCGGATGCTCCGAGCGATTTCTGCAGCAGGTTGAAGTCCGGTTTGCCTTGCTCATCGAGAACGACAGCTTCGCCATCCAGGATCATCGACGCCGGTCCCAAGGCCCGAGCAGCCTCGGCAATGGCCGGGAACCTGCTTGTCCAATCGAAGCCGCCTCTGGTGAGAACTCTCACGCGACCGCCTTCGATGTGGACGTGCAGACGGTATCCGTCCCACTTTATCTCCCATCCCCAATCGCCGGTGACTGGCGGGCTCTCGGTCAACAGGGCAAGCGCGGGCTCAACGCGATCGGGCATCGGATCGAATGGCAGTTTTGGCTGCGCAGGATCACGGCTGCTGATGCGGCCGCTCTGCATCGCAATCGTTTCGTCACGCAGCAGCGGCTTTGATCGGGGTGGGCGAGGGGGCTTCGTCATTCGGCTAGTTTATCAGCAAAACTTAAAATTGCTTCCGCGTCAGCGATTTGCCATGACCAAGATGCTCGCCTTTGGTCCGGGTTGGGCTATGATCCATTTAGCTGGGGGGCTATTTTTGCTGAGCGACGTCGAAGTCACCTATTATCGCAGTCGTATCGACGATGTCCTGCGTGAAGGGCGGCCGACCGCCTGGCAGCGCCAGTTCCTCATGGACATGCGCCAAAAGATCGAGCGTTATGGCCCGCGTACGCGGCTCACCGGAAAGCAGATGGCGACACTCAGGAAGCTGACGAGGCTACCAGGTCATGCCGATCTTTCATTCATCAAACCGATGCCTTCGAGCCAAGAACCGCGAACCCGCGGACGCCACCGCTACCATTGGCATAGAGGCGGCTACAGGCGCTGGGGTTATCGAGATTTCAAAATCCTTGCGTTGTTGCTCATGGTGATCACGATCGCCGGCGGGCAGATGCTGGCGGAACGGCTACCGGACGGCGGTCACATTGCTTTTCAGCCGGCAGCGTCATCTGCGGGTTTTCAAACTCAATCATTCACGGTCACCGACGGCGACACGGTTCGGATGAGCGACGGCACGCGCGTTCGACTTGTCGGGTTCAACACGCCGGAAAAGTTCGAGCCGAAATGTTCGCGTGAAGCTGCACTTGGAAATCGAGCAAGCGACCGCCTGAGAGAGCTCGTTGCATCCGGCACGCCTGTCGTGACCAGGGTTGCTTGCTCCTGCAAACCCGGAACGGAAGGTACGAACAGATGCAACTACGGCCGGCGTTGCGGAAGGCTCACAGTAGATGGACGCGATGTTGGAGAGATGCTGATCTCCGAGGGCCTGGCGGTTTCGTTCGTTTGCAGCGACACAAGTTGTCCGCCAACGCCACGCCCGTGGTGCAGGTGACAGGGGTTGCCTGGACTGAGGAGGACCCGGCCATATCGCCGGAGGGCGGCAGTGCTCCGCCGGATCACTCTTGCCCGTCGAGCGTCATCTCGACCATCGTCGGGCGAAAGCCCGCTGTAGCAAACAGCCGTTGAGCAGCCTCGTTTCTATGCGCTGTGGAGAGCACAATCAGGTCCGCCCCTCGCGCTTTTAGCTCCGCAATGGCCGCATGGAGGAGCATCCGGCCAATACCCTGACTGCGCTTTTCAGGCGCTACGAAAAGATCGTGAATGACACCCGCCGGTCCTCGGAGCGCCATGTAGTCATAGCCCTCAAGCGAGGCATAGGCGTAACCTACAATTGCCGTTTGCTGTTCGGCGGCGAGAAGCACGACATCGGGATTTTCAAGCTGACTTCGCAGCCATCGGGCATAGGAAGCCTCCGTATCTGTTCCCGTCGCGATGAAGCGGTTCGGATCCCAGTGATGATGCAGTGCCATCAGCAGTGTTCCGTACCTGCCGAGCAGAGGCACATCTTCATCGCGAGCGGCTCTGATCGTGATCGGTGATTGCATTTGCGGCGTGATCCATCGCGTTGTCGAGACAGCCTCGCATCGTAAAGAATTGCAGTCTGTCTCAACAGATCGATTTTTCCGTCCGCTTTATCGAACTCCCGATGGCGGGCTCAGGCTTTCGGGGGTTCAGCCCCAAAAGAACGTGCCGTTCACCGATGCGGTCGTATCGCCGTAATGCCAGTGTTTCACGGCTTTGCGCTTGCCGCACTCCGAGACGTTTCCCCGTCTTCGTCGAAATCGACGGCGTTTTGGAGCGGGGCGGCCGCGATTGTTTTGATTTGTTCAGCGAGAGCCGAAAGCTTCTGGGCAATGTCTTTCAGTTCCGACGGCGAGTTTGCGTCCGAGGGGCTTGCGTTAGCTCCATGTTTGTCCACGTTCTCGTCCCTTGCGGTTGGCCTATGGGAGCTCAGTATATTTCTGAGTTCAAATATAAAGCCACCACGCCCCGCGCGCTTTTGCCTTTTCACACAACCGCCCATTCTGGTCGGGCCGTTGGCACCCCTTTGCTCCAGCTGGAATTGAGCGCGAAACATTGCTGCTTATGCGCCACACTGGAGCGTCGATCGCTACAAAAAATGCTGCATGTGCGAAATAATCTGACTTGGCGCGCCGCAGCGCGGTAGCTTCATCCGTTAGTGCGTGCTAAATCACGGCAATGCACCGATCTGATACAAGCACCGTCATGAGCGTCGCCGACCTTGTGACGCAATTCAAAGTTGCCCAATGCCAATTGAGTGAGACGGCTGACGAGTACGAGAGTGCTGGATTCCGCGCACTCGAGGAGAGGATCGAGCAGCTGTTTCAATCGATCGAACGACGCGTGCCGCGCGACGCAGCCGAATTGCGGACGGTCGCGATCTTCTATCTCGACCTGCTTGAGGACAGTGACGGTGGCTTCAACAAACGGCTTCATGATTGCCTGCGCCAGTTGGTCGACCGGCACATAAAGGATGCATATCCGAACGAGGTTGGATCCGTCCGGGGCGGGCGACGGCATGTGCTGGCAGAGGGGCAGACGGAGAAATGAAGGAGGACGGAGAGCGCACGATCGTTGTCGAACTCTCCGATGCGGATACGGTGGATTCCGGGATCTTCACCTGGGACATAATTCGCGACCTCGTTTATGGAGATTCAGCCCTGGCAGAGCTCTTCGGTCTTGCCGCCAACGAGGTGAGCCAAGGATTGCCGCTGAAGCTATACCTCGACCGGGTCCATCCGGAAGATCGGCCATGGTTGGCAAAGACAATCACGGAAACGATCGTTGGAGGACGGGCCCAGCAGTCGTTCTATCGCGTCAAGACGCGCGGTGGCATCTATGTCTCGGTCGTTGCATTTGGTCGGTGTTTCCAGGATCGCGAGGGAACACCGATCTTGTATTCCGGCATCGTCGTTCTGGAAAGCGCAACTTCGACTAACGACAACCGACGGCATTGACCGGAGGCCAACCGCATCGATGCCTGACGTGTCACGGACCTTTGGTTCCTTCCCCGAGGAGGCGGAGACGCGAATTGTTCCTCCTCCTTGCGGGCTAGCCCGGCATTAGAGTTCCTCCTTTCGTCCTGTGGATGTTCTCCACCCGTTCAAGACGCTTCAGATTTTTGAGGATTTGATCAAGCCGCAGGGCGGCAGGGGCGGCATCATTGTTCCACGGCTCAGTCGACCCGATCCGCGATCCGAAGCTGCAATTTCAGTCCTTGGCGCACTCGGTTCGCTATCTACCGTCCTGAGTGGCGAAATGTTAGTTTCGGACTGTTAGTCGCAGAGGCTTAAATTTGAGTGAGCCGCACGCTTGGGGGGGCGCCGTCATGATTGCTTTCAATGTCGTCCGTTTCAAAGTCAAGCCAGGCATGGACGCAGCTTTTCTTGCCGCACACGAGGGCATTGCGGAAAGCTGGCCAGGCCTACGTCACGCCAACATTATTCAGACCGGAGAGGGACGTTACTGCATCATAGCGGAGTGGGAGAGCATGGAAGCGCTGGCTGCGAGCCGGCCCCAGATGATCGCTACGCTTGACAGTTTTCGAGAGACGCTAGAGGACCTCGGCGGAGGGATGGGTGTGACTGACGCCGTCGGGGGGACTGTCGTCCTGTCACCGAAGTAGCAGTGCGAACTTCAGGGCCATCTTCGTGTCCGCCGCGAAGGGATTGAGCCTTTGCGGTCGGCACATCGCCCGCGATCCAAAGGGTCAGCAAAGCCTGGAACTCGGGATTTGGGGTCGACCGGAGACCACGGGCTTGCCACGGCAATCTCCTTGCGGATGGCCACGCCCATTCCCTCTTGAATGAACCTACTATCGCACCGCGTGTCTTTGCCGCGTTGGCGCGTAGCCTTGGTCGGCGTTGCCCTCGTCGGTCGCAATCGAACTTTGTGGTTGGGGCGAAGCCGCAATTAGCTGCGCACCGATCTGCGTCGCTTGCTCGCCGTCCAATCTGAACTGCAGTGCAGATATATTGTCGAGAGCGGGATCGACGCTGAATTCAATTCTCAGCAAAGCGCCGCCCGTTTCCTCGATCGCAATTTTCCAACCGACGACCGTTGATGCCCTTACTTTGCCGTGCCTATCAGTGTTCCAAGCATTCATAAGCGTGCGACCTTGTTTGTGAGGAAATGAGCAAGGCTCGTCTTGACGATGCGCCGAATTTGCAGGTGCTTGATGGCCGGCGGCGTGGCGGCCCGAATGCAACGCGTTGTTCCGATGCCGGAGACGCGCCTCTTAGAGCGCCCGCCCGACGACCTGGACTGCCACTGTAACTATTGTGGCCGCAAGTGTGAGTGCTGCGCCAAAACGTGCAACCTTCATGCGGCGTTGACGCGCGCCGCTCCAGTCGTATCCCATCGATACACCTTTTGAACCGTGGTTTCAGGCTGCCCCGCATGTGTCGCCAGAACCGTAGCCCGTGGACGGGACTACGATTCCGAGGTGCCGTGATACGCTGGAATTCGATCAGCGACTGAGTGAAGTCTGCGATGCGATGGTTAATTTAGAGTTTACTAACAATGCGTTCGCATCTTTGGAACGAACGTTGTCGAACTTATAGCCCGAACATTTTATGCGTCGCAGACGCTTGTAGCCTTAAGCGTGGTCAGTTTAGCGAACAAGCGTCCGTGTCGCTGATGGCCGTTGCGAAAGCCACAGAAGGTTGCGCCAAATGTAGCTTGTTCATATCGCGCAGCAACCGCGACGCCGGCTGTGACGGGCTCTATCTATTGCCAGGGACACAGTCAGGCCAATGGCTTGTTGCCGTGAGGTCCCGAGCGCGCATGATAGTGGGCAGCAACCGCTGACGTCGCCATGCCAGCCTCCAGGCACGCGCCGATGAAGGCCTCGCGCGCGACAGCAGATGGAACCGAACGGTTCAACGCACCCCGGCACGCCACGACGGCTCGTTCATAGCCTTCTCCGTGCCGTATCGGCCATTCATGTTCCAGAAAATCCAACGCGTCGTAGACCGATGCGAAAATGCGGTTCGTTCCTGACTGCAAGCGAACAGATAGCGGAACCGTCCAAGGTATTTCAGGAAGGCGCATGATGTCCTCCTTCCGTGGGCTAACGGTTTGAAAAAATTAAAATAAATTATAGGTAAACTATACAGCGATAAGCCCCGCCCTTCAACGTCGACACAGTAGTCCTCTCGGAGGGCAGGGCTAGTACCTTCGCCGTACGGATTGCGAGAATGCGGTTAAGGGAACCTGGTGCCGGCCTCCGGCCATGGGCTATCGCGAGGTGTCCGCGGCGGACATCGGAAAGACGATGGAGCTTGTCTGATCGCTGTCGCGCATAGCACCTCCGAATTGTACGTAAGCGGCGCGCACTGCGCGTCAAGAGATCCGGGGCGTCACATGAGCAGATTGATATATTAGCAAAGCCGTACCGGAATCGCCGAAAGCGACCTTTCTTGCGGGGGGCTTTGTTCGTATCTGAGTGTATCGGTTTGGCCGATGGAGTTTTTCTTCCCCGCGTTCAGAGAGCCATCTGGGTGCGAGCCTTGCCCCGCCTTCCCCGGCGGGGCTTTCTTTTCAATCTTTACCGCTTGGCCATTGTCGGGACGCGAAGACTTTCACCTCCGTCCGCAGCGCCAAGATGGGGCGAACCCTGATCAAACGCGAGGTGTGGGAAAGCATGAGAAAGCTGGTCGCAGGAAAGCTTCACGGCATCCACGTCACCGAGGCCAACCTCAACTATCATGGGTCGATCACGCTTGACCCTGACCATTGCGAGGAGGCGGGCATCTTGCCGATGGAGTTCGTCGAGATCTGGAACAAGAACTCCGGGGCTCGCATCTCCACCTATGTCATCCTCGGTGAACGCGGATCCAGGTGCTGCATCCTCAATGGTGCGGCCGCACGGACCTGCCAGCGCGGCGACCAGATCATCATTTGCAACTCGGTCTACCTCGACGAAAGCCGGCTTACCTCCTTGAAGCCGAAGATCCTGACCTTCGACGAAAACAACCACGTACGAGATCGCCTCAGTTATTCGGTTGGGGTCGATGCATCGGGTAAATACACCTTCGAAATCCTCGACGAGGCTGAGACGGCGTTGCCGATACCGCTCATGGTGTCCGGCAACTGATTGCGCGCAGAGGCGGCAGGGTCTGATGCCGTTGGCGCGACCGGCCTTTCGTCTTCCTCAAAGTGCGAACGAGAACTGCGGCGCGCTTTCGAGTTTTGCGCTTTCAAGCGACGACAGGGTCACGCCCAGCAACCGGATGCCTTTCGCAGCCGGGAAGAGCGGCGACAACAGCATTGTCATGACCGCGGCAAGCTCGGCGGCGCTCGCGATCGGTGCCGCGGTCGTCTTACTGCGCGTGATCTGCGTGAAGTCACCCCACTTTACCTTAAGCGTAGCGGTCTTGGCGCAAATGTCGCTCGCCTCGCAATGGCGCCAGACCTTTTCGATCAGCGGTTCGAGGCCGGCCCGGGCGGTTTCGAAATCATGGACGTCCACCAAGAAGGTGTCCTCCGCACCAATGGATTTGCGCACCCGGTCAGCCCTCACCTGGCGTTCGTCAACGCCGCGGGCGATCCAGTAGAAGTAGGGGCCCGATTTTCCGAAGTGTTGCTGCAGGAAGTCGATATCGCGGGCCTTCAGATCGGCACCCGTTTCGATGCCGAGCTTATGCATCCGCTCCGCGGTCGCAGGTCCCACGCCATGGAATTTCTTGACAGGCAGAGCCTTCACAAAGGCCGCGCCATTCTTCGGGGTGATGACGAAGAGGCCGTCCGGCTTCCTCTGGTCGGAAGCCATCTTGGCGAGGAACTTGTTGTAGGAAACGCCGGCCGAAGCCGTCAGCCCGGTCTTTCCCTTGATCTTCGCCCGGATCTCCTCGGCAATCTCGGTCGCAAGCTCCATTCCCTTGAGGTTTTCGGTGACATCAAGATAAGCCTCGTCGAGCGAGAGCGGTTCGATCAGCGGCGTGTACTCGGCAAAGATCGCGTGGATCTGCGCAGACACCGCGCGATAGGCATCGAAGCGCGGCCTCACGAATATCAGCTCCGGGCATTTCCGCTTGGCGGTAACGGACGGCATGGCCGAATGAACGCCGAACTTGCGCGCCTCGTAGCTTGCGGCGGCGACCACGCCGCGCGCCTCTCCGAAGCCGACCGCGATCGGAAGTCCGCGAAGCTCGGGATTATCCCGTTGCTCCACCGATGCGTAGAAGGCATCCATGTCGACATGGATGATCTTTCGTGGGCGCTCAGAGCGTTCCATCACCGATCACTCGCCCCGTGGCCGGTCATCGCAGCAGTTTTTCTTCGGGGAAGGCGGCAGGCTCTTCAACAACGAGACCAGCATGCTAACTCCGTAGGCCATCGAGAACAAACAAAGAACATATCAACGGGAAGCACTGATGCATAGCCCCCGAGAAGTTGTTCCTCCCAAAATGCCTGACGTTCGATCGTTGCCGAGCTACCGGACCGCATCCTTCGTCGCTTGCAGCTTGCTAGATAGACGTCCGCCTGACGGGCTCTGGCGGACGACGTCAGATCTTCTCGCTTGAAGCAAGCGTCGGGAGTCCCGGGAAGGATTCGACTTCGTCGCACTCGGCTCGTCAGAAAAGGAACACTGTTCAAATGACCGCTCAGTTCCATAATAACTCTTACGTGATCTTACATCGTCCACAGAACCGAAATCGGTGCGGCGTGCAATTTTTCGTCGAATGGCGTCACGCGGTCGTGATCGTGCAAAACGATGCCGTGGAGGAAGCGGTCGCCCACCGCCTCCTGCAACTGACGCAGTCCTCTGAAGTCCTCAGCCTTGACCGTTGACGATGCCTTGACTTCGATCCCGACGACGCGCCCGCGCCGGTCCTCGACAACAACATCGACCTCGGTCTGATCCTTCGTTCGATAATGAGAGAACGAAAGTCGACGTTCGGACCATGATGCGAGCTTCATGAGTTCGGACACCACGAAGCTCTCAAGCAATGGACCGAAACGCGTCCTGTTTTCACGGATGCTGTTGACACCGTCTTCGCGCAGGGCTGCGAGCAGGCCAGTGTCGAGAAAATGCAACTTCGGTGTTTTCACCAGGCGGCTAAGCCGATTGTTGGACCATGGCGCGAGCGTTCGGACAAGGAAGAGCCGCTCGAGGATTGCGACATACTTTTGAGCGGTGACACTCGATAAGCCGAGAGCCGAGCCGAATCCACTGTGATTGACCAACTGGCCGGCATGCTCTGCCAGAACATTAAGGAGGCGCGGCAACCTGCCCAACTGATCGATGTTGGCAATGTCGCGCACGTCTCTATCAAGGATAAGCGCCACGTAGTCTTCGAGCCATGCGGTGCGTCGGGCGGGCTGTGTCCTGCGTACGACCTCAGGGTACCCACCACGTACAACGGTCTCCAGAAGATCGTCGCCAAGGACAAATTCGTCCGCTATCACCGGTAACTCTCCCGCAAAGATGCGATCAAGAAAGTGGCCTGGGGTAGATCGGATTTCTGCCTGCGCAAACGGTAGCAATGATATCAGGGCCATGCGCCCGGCAAGAGAATCTGCCACCGCCGGCATATTGGCGAGGTTCGCTGAACCTGTAAGCAGGAAGCGGCCCGGCTCATCGCTGCGATCTACGCTTTCCTTTATCGCCAGCATCAATTCAGGCGCACGTTGAACTTCATCGATAACCGCGCGGTCGAGGCCGCGGACGAAGCCTACAGGGTCGGATTTGGCGGCGCTGAGTGTGCCGGCGTCATCGAGGGTATAATACGGTCGCTCGGTTCCTGAGAACTGTCGCGCAAGTGTGGTTTTTCCTGCTTGCCTTGGTCCGGCGACCAGAACGACGCGCGTGTCCGACAGCGCCGTCTCGACCATGGAGCGTGCCTTGCGTTTGATGAGTGTGTTCGGGCGATTTGCATCGGTCATGCGGCCAATATTAGGTCTTTTGTCGCCTAATTTAAAGCGAAATTCCGTCCAATTTAAAATGTGTCTCACCTTGCCGGGAGGCTGCTCGCTCGAAACAGGAGTGGGCACGGAACGCGACGGACCGGGGCAGTCGGTCCCGGCCATCTTCTTGGCCGGACGGTTCGCATTTCTTCGAATGTGCAGGGAATGATCAATGGGAAGGACTGATCGTTCCCAATGTGCGCGTGGAAGTCGATGAGACCAGCCTGCTTGCACAAGCGCCACTAGGTTCTGCCGTTCGAACGGGCACCAGGCTTGGCGTTCGGGGCAAGAAAGAAGATCGATTTGACAACGGGGCTATAGTCGTCGTGGACGATGGGCTGGTATCTTATCCGCCTCGCTCTCTATGTATTCCGGATAACAAAACCAGTTGCCGCCCTTGCCGGTGCGGATAGCCCTTATTTCGCCAGCCCAGTCGTAGACATCCTGGAAGAAGTGCCGGTGAAGCGCGCGATAATGGGCAAAATCCAGCTCGCCGTCCGGCAGGTCTTCAGTTGCGCGAGAATCGAACATCAACTGCTCGAATTCATCAAGCTGGTCCTGATCTCAGATATCGGCCTCGTTGCGCAGAACATGGGTGCCGGGGTAGCACAGCGGGTCCTCGACGGCATTGTACCGGACCACCGTCAGCCCTTCTTGAAGGCTTTAACGATCTCGCTGCGGTAGGCATCGCCCTTGAGCCCGCTTGCGCTCAGCTTCTGCGACAGCGCTTTCGAGGTGGCATTCATCTTCAGCCCTTCGACCTGGGCGAATTTTGCGGCCTTTTTGCCGCCGATAGGCTGGGTCACGACCTTGCCTGTTACGGCCGAGCGGGCTGATTTCGTAGATTTGGTCATGACTCACCCTATCATTTTCGTCGCACAGCTGCCTACTTCATTATGGGACTTGTGGGAAAGTGCAACTGCCGGCCACTCAGGCGGCACATGCCTGGCCCTTCCTGCGGCCTTGTTGCGGAAGACGCTCGGTACCGAGCTGGAATAAGAAGACGAACGTCCTTATCGCCGGCAAGCCGCCCGTCCTTTCCCCTATGACCTCGAGCAGCCTGAATGCGTTTCCCGCTGAGATCCCCGGCGAGCCGTTGGCGAGCCTCTTCGTTCGGCAGCAACCCCGAGAAAAACGGGCGCGCGATAGTGCAACAGAAAGAACCGATCGGGACGAATTTGACGGTTTGCGAGTGGCGCGCGCTATAATCATCCCGATCGGGGCGGGTTGAAGCCGGTTAAACTGCGCGGAGGAGCGCTTCGGCCGGGGGCCGTCGGTCCCGCTTCCCCTTCGGGCCACGATGTTGAAGCTCCTGCGGCGGCCCTTTTTCCGCCCTTCGCGCGGCGCGAATTCCCGCTTTCCCGCTGACGCGTCGCTATGCTGAAAGCTCCGATACGCTTCGTTGTTAGTTGACCGATCGAGCCCGATCGGTCGAGGGGGCCGAGGGTCTTTGCCCCTTCTCTCCCCTAAACAGTCTTTCGCCCACCTTCCTTCGCTTCCGCTTTCGTGCAGGCGGTTCCCCGCAAAGACTGTTTTCCCCCTCCGTCCCCACCGCTCGCGCGGCCCCGGGAAGCAGGACGCGGCCCTGCTTCGCGGTCCAAGGGAAAAGGAGAAATGACAATGAGCATCTACGCCAAAACTGCCCGATTCGACACAGGTCGTGCTCTCACCGAGGACGAGATGCGTGGCTTTGCACCCTCGATATTTGCCACCTCAGCGCACGAGAGCCGCTCTGAGCGCTTCAAACCGATCCCCACGATCGAGATCCTGCGCGGTCTCATGAAAGAGGGGTTCATGCCGATTGGGGCGCGCCAATCTGTTAGCCGCACCGAAGGAAAAGCGAATTTTACAAAGCACCTCATCCGGCTTCGCCGTCTCGACGATGGCAACGTCTATCACGTCGGCGATACCGTCTGCGAAATCCTTCTCAAGAATGCAAATGACGGAACAAGCGCATACGAGTTGCTCGCAGGGCTTTTCCGCGTGTGCTGCCTCAACTCGCTCGTTGCGCAAACGGGAACGATCGACGCGATCAAGGTCCGACACTCCGGTGATGTTCAAGGAAAGGTGATCGAGGGAACCTACCGCGTACTTGGGGAGGCGGAACGCACTCTGGCGGCGCCGCAGGACTGGTCGGGATTAAAAATGGGGCGTGAGGCAAGGGAAGTCTTGGCGGAGGCTGCACATCTCGTTCGCTTTGGCGACGCCGGAGGGTCGGTGACGAACCCGATCAAGCCGGAGCAATTGCTGGTGCCACGCCGCATCGAAGACCGGGCCGAAGATCTTTGGACCGTGTGGAATGTCGTTCAAGAGAACAGCATCAAAGGCGGATTGCGCGGTGTAAGGCGTGACGAGTTCGGCAGAGCGCGCCGATCGACGTCTCGACCGATTAACGGCATCGATCAGGACATCAAGCTCAACAAGGCTCTTTGGCTCATTGGGGAAAGGATGGCCACGTTGCTCCGCCGCTGACCTTCTCGCGGCCGATCGACCTCCTCGCGTCCGGTATCCACCTGGCCGCGAGGCCATCCCGTGTCTTGAGGGGCGCCCCAAAGCCCCGCCCCTCAAACTCCCCTGCCCACCCGGAACATATCAGCTCGGAGGCCGTGCACGTCGAACTGGCGAGTTCGCCTGGTCGGCCGAGCATTGCAAGTGCAGCAGCATCGGATTGGGCCGGCGCTGTAGGCATCCATCAGGCTGCTGAAGGACGCTCGCTCTGGAGTTGATCGACGACGTCGCTGGCGGCGGTCGGACCCGGTTCTGCCGGAATGGTTGCAAGTGGCTCGTCGGAAACCCGCAGGTCCATCTTTCCCCAGATCGACGCCTTCTGAGCCTTGTTCCGCAGTTTTCTGGACTGTTTGATTTCGACGATGAACGGTCTTGTCTGCTGACGCATATCTCCTCCAGGCGACGAATCGCGATCGAACGATTTCGTGCGGCAAGGCATTCGCAGCTGTGCCTTGATCGAGGATGGAGACAACAACCGCACCAGTCGGATCCGACGACATTCACCGGTAGTGGACGGCCGCCGAACGTTCTGGACCACTATTGGACCTGCTTCGTCACTATGGCCGTGTTTCTTTCCTGTTGCGGTGCTCCCTGCGCGGGCTCGATGAGGCGTGTCTGACCGGAAAACGGCTGACGCCTCGATCGTCTGCCCGCAACGGCACGTGCACTTTTCTTGCCCCTGGCGGCCCGGGCCGCCATTCCCCGCCAACCAACAAAAGTGTGCCTTGCCGTCCTCCATTTCATTGCGGCCAATGGGTGCGGTCCGATCGTCCCCGGTCCTTTCGACAGCCATCGAGGCCGCGAAGGGCGCGGCCCGAAACAACAGAAAGGAATTTCGACATGGCAACCATCGGCTCTTTCACCTCCACCGAAAATGGCTTTACTGGCTCGATCCGCACCCTGGCCCTCAACGTCAAGGCCCGCATCGCCCGGATCGAATCTCCCTCCGACAAAGGCCCCCACTTCCGCATCTACGCGGGCAACGTCGAGTTCGGAGCGGCCTGGCAGAAGAACTCCGAGCAGACCGGTCGCGACTACCTCTCGGTCAAGCTCGACGATCCAAGCTTCCCCGCTCCGATCTACGCAACGCTTGCGGAAGTCGAAGGCGAAGATGGCTACCAGCTGATCTGGTCGCGCTCCATCCGGGACTGAGCACAACTGGCCCCGTCTTCGGACGGGGCCCCATTCGGTCCAGCATTTACAGCATTGCTGTAATTGCTGGATCTGTTGTAGCTGGGTGGCCGGCGACCGGCCGATAACCACGTGCTCGCTTGAGCCGGGCGATATCCAGAAAAAGCCTCACCGCATCGCCCTCTTGGGCGAAGTGGTGGACCCTGCGCTGTCCCGACGAGCCGATACGTCCCCACCGCCTCGTGAGACATGTTTGGCCGAATAGATCCAGTGAAATGTCCATGGCGTAGTACCGGGCCATGTTCTTCGCCGGATCCTTCCGTTCCGCGTAAAGGTGGTACGGCTGAGTGAGCATGACATGAGAATCGCCGATGCTCAGAATCTCGTCCAACGAGAGTTTTGAATCGATCCCTTCTGATCGATTCATGTTTGTGATGGGTCGCCTGGAAAGTTCAGACAGGCTCCGACGGAGCATGAAATCTGCTCCCTTTGACGCAGCCTTGCATGTCCTCTCGTCTGAACCATATGGCGCGACCGCATCTAAGCGGCGCGTTTCCCGCCGTAAACACGATCTGCTCGTCGGCACGCATGCGCAGCACTTCGTCCGGCTGGATGAGCGGCCGGGCAGCAAGTTGCTTTGAGCGGGTGCGTGACGACCCACGTGATTGGAAACTGCGGCTGACCTGATCGACTTCGACGGTCGTCATGCCGCAACGCCTTGAAACATATTCGGCCGTCTCGGGATCGTTGATGGCGGCAAAGGAGACCCAGCTTGCACTCTCGAACCATTTGCTGGTTGCGTCGCGGCCGCCGAAAGTCTCGCGCATCTGGCCGATCGATTGAAAGATCAGCGTGAGTGATATCCCGTACTTGCGGCCGGTGTCGCGCGCCGTTTCGAGGATGCGCAAGTAACCAAGGCGGGCAACCTCATCGAGGAGAAAAAGAGCCAGGTCGTCGCCTGAGCGATTGCGATTGTAGATCGCGTTCACAAAGGATCCGATGATGACGCGAGCAAGGCCCGAATGCGTTTCCAGCGTCTTCAGATCGATGTTGATGAAGACATCCAGAGATCCGGCCAGAAGCTGCTCGGTCGAGAAACTCTTAGATGACACCAGACCCGCGTAGTTCTCATAGGAGAGCCAATGGGTCTCCTTGACTGCGTTGGCATAGACGCCCGAAAAGGTCTCCGGCGTCATGTTGACGAATGCAGCGACATTTTCTCTCACGAAGCCCGAACTCGAGTTCGCGTGAATGGCCTGCAGGCGCTCGCGCAGCTTCGGCTCCGGCTCGGCGAGATTCCTGCGAACTTGCCTCAGCGTCTGGTCTTCCTTGCGGGTGTGGCCCGAAAGGCAGACATCGGCAATGAGTGCGGTCAGCAACTGCAGTGCGGACGCCCTGAAGAAATCGTCACGCACCCCGATTGCGCGACCGCTGTCGCTCATGATCCAGGAGGCCACCGCGGCGATATCCTCCTCCTTGCTTCGGCCGTAACGGCCGATCCAGTCCAAAGCATTGAAGCCCGCGTCGGGTTTCTTCGGATCGAGAATTCGAACGTCCCGGCCAGCGCCTTTTCGATGGTCGATCACCATCGGGGCCACTTCGTTGGAGGGGTCGAGAACGACGAGCGTACTTCCCCACTTGAGCGCCGTCGGTACCGTTACCGAGGTCGTCTTGAACCCGCCTGACCCCGCAAAGACGATACCGTGCGACGAGCCGAAAGAGCCGTCGAAGCACAAGAGCGGCGACCGGCCGCCAGCGCCCCAGGTCTCGGGCTTGTCTGCTCGAAATGGAATGGCCGCGACGCCGTCTTCATCGACCCGGTAGGCTTCTCCAATCACGATGCCCGCCACCTCCGGAAAGAGCCTTTTCGCGCAGGAGAGCTTCATCCATTCGGCTTCACCGTAGATGGCGCGCTTGCCGCGAACGCGCTTCGGCGCAGATTTGGGGAAGGCGGCATTTCCGATCATCGCGACCCGCAATGCGAAGCCCGACGATAGAAGCGCCGCCACGGCTCCGACGACCGCTGCCGGTTCGAAGTCCAGCGTGTGGAACTGCCAGGACTGAGCGAGGCTCGTGTCTACAAAGCCGTCGATGAGGGCGACAGCGGCAGCGGTCAGCCCTCCCCCGAATGCGCCCCATCCCGCAAAGCGGATGTTGGCGGATCCGGCCGCCGCAAACAGGAAGATGGCGCCAACGACCGCCGCCGAAACAGAGGGGATCGCGACGCCTGCCCGGATCAACGCCAGGCGTCCGGCTTCCCGCCCCGCGAAAGACGATAGCCAGTCGCCGGCTCCCTCCATTGTGACAAGGGCGAGAGCCATCAAGGCAAGTGGCGAGGCTGCAAGTGCGATCCTACTCACGCCCATGGCGAAAGGCCTCCGCACCGATTTTCGCCAGCCGAATACGCTCGCCTTCGTCGATCTTCAGGCGCTGGCCAAGATCGATTAAAGCGCCAAGGAGGAGCGCGCGCGACTCGTAGCGCAAGCCCGCTTTGACGATGAGGCCCCCGAGTTCGATCTTTTCCCTGGTGTCCTTCCGCCGGGCATCGATTGTGCCTGCGCGCGCCATCCGCTCAAGCCCCTTCAGCGCCGCCCTGAGGCGTGCCAGGCGTGAGCGACGGGGCCCTGCTCCCTTGGACTGCCGTTCTCCTGCCTTCCCGAAAACGTGCCGCGAGCTTTTCGAAGACGGACTGCAGTTCGCCCTCATCGACCTCGATCTCCCCGAGACCGGCCTTCAGTGCGATGCGGCCAATCCGTTCGGCTTCGCGGGTTTCTGCATTCTTCAGTTGCTCCTGCAACCGGGCGATTTCTTCGCGGATTCGCGAGGACGGTTTCTTCATTCCGGGTGGTCCTTTCATGCCGTTTCGTTTTCGACGGGCATTAAGGTCGCGTAGATCGGCGTGCCGATCTACCAGCACAAATGCGAGTTGGCTGAGCCAACGCCTTTGATCATCATCCCGGCCGTTCCGAAGGAGCGGCACTGAAGGGCGCAATTATACGTCGCTGTTGCGACGTCTCGGTTTGCTTCCCCGGCGTGCGCGTCCCTTCCAGGAACGCGTTGATCTCGTTTTCATCCGGGAGTGATGTCGCCGTGGCTGTCCCTCATTTCTCCGTCAACATCGTTGCCCGTGGCGCGGGACGGAGTGCCGTCATGTCGGCCGCCTATCGCCACTGTGCGAAGATGGACTTCGAGCGCGAGGCCCGCGGGGTCGATTATCGCGCGAAGCAGGGGCTGCTCCATGAAGAGTTCGTGGTACCAGCTGATGCGCCAGCCTGGCTTTCCTCAATGATTGCGGATCGCTCCGTCTCCGGCGCGTCGGAAGCGTTCTGGAACAGGGTCGAAGAGTTCGAAAAGCGCGCCGATGCCCAGCTTGCCAAGGATCTCACGATCGCGTTGCCGATCGAACTCACGCCCGAGCAGAACATCGGGCTTGTGCGCGAATTCGTGGAGAGACAAATCCTGTCAAAAGGCATGGTCGCCGACTGGGTCTATCATGACGCCCCCGGCAATCCGCATGTTCACCTGATGGCGACGCTTCGTCCTCTCACGGACGAAGGGTTCGGAGCCAAGAAGGTGGCTTTACTTGCACCCGACGGCCGGCCACTGCGCAACGACATGGGCAAGATCGTTTACGAGCTCTGGGCGGGCGGCGTCGACGATTTCAATGCTCTTAGAGACGGATGGTTCGCGTGCCAAAACAGGCATCTGGCGCTCGCCGGACTCGACATTCGCGTTGATGGACGTTCCTACGAGAGCCAGGGGATCACGGTTGCGCCGACGATCCATCTGGGCGTTGGCGCCAAGGCGATCGAGCGAAAGTCCACCGCATCGCAGATGCCGGCTTCTCTGGAGCGTCTCGAACTCCAGGAGGCTCTTCGTCAGGCAAATGCGCGTCGCATCGAACGTCGTCCGCAAATCGTGCTGGATATGATAACGCGCGAAAAGAGCGTCTTCGATGAACGGGACGTCGCGAAGATCCTTCATCGCTATATCGACGATGCGGATCTCTTCGGCTCGTTGATGTTACGCGTGCTGCGAGATCCGAGCGCATTGCGCCTGACTGCAGAGGGTACCGACCTTGGAACGGGGCTCTATTCCCCGGCACGATACACGACTCGGGAACTCATCCGGCTCGAAGCGGAGATGGTAAACCGCGCTCTTTGGCTCGCGAGAAGAACTTCGCATGGTGTCCGCGGCGCTTTGCTGGAGGCAACCTTTTCTAAAAATCGAGGTCTTTCGGATGAGCAACAGGCGGCCATTGAGCATCTGACGACGGGGGCTGCCCTTGCTGCCGTCGTCGGTCGTGCAGGCGCTGGCAAGACAACGATGATGAAAGCCGCTCGTGAGGCCTGGCAGGCGGCGGGATATCGCGTTGTCGGCGGGGCTCTTGCCGGCAAGGCGGCCGAGGGATTGGAGAAGGAGGCAGGCATTGCCTCGCGCACGCTCTCGTCGTGGGAGCGTCGTTGGGCGCAAGGCACCGACTGCCTCGACGAAAAGACAGTGTTTGTCCTCGACGAGGCCGGCATGGTCTCGTCCCGGCAGATGGCATTCTTCGTCGAAGCCGTCGTAAGGTCCGGCGCGAAACTTGTCCTCGTCGGCGATCCCGAACAGCTTCAGCCGATCGAGGCCGGTGCGGCGTTTCGCGCGATCGGCGACCGGGTCGGCTATGCCGAACTCCAGACCATTTATCGCCAGCGCGCGCCCTGGATGCGCAGCGCGTCGCTTGATCTCGCCCGCGGCAAGATCGGCGAAGCGATCGATGCCTATCGCGCCAATGGCAAAATAGTAGGTGCGGAGCTCAAATCCGAGGCCATCGAACGCCTCATCACCGATTGGGACAGGGAGCATGACCTGACAAAGACGAGTTTGATGCTCGCGCATCTGCGGCGAGACGTGCGCCTGCTCAATAGCCTAGCGCGCGCCAGGCTCGTCGAACGTGGGGTTGTCGGTGAAGGCGCCGCGTTCCGCACAGCAGACGGAAACCGCAATTTTTCCGCCGGCGACCAGATCGTGTTCCTGAAGAACGATGGCATCCTGGGCGTCAAGAACGGCATGCTTGGGCGCGTGGTGGAAGCGGGTCCTGGCCGCTTCATCGCAAGCATTGGCGAAGGGACACATCGACGCGACGTTACCGTTGAACAGCGCTTGTACAACAATGTCGACCACGGCTACGCGACAACCATCCATAAGTCGCAAGGTGCGACCGTCGATCGGGTGAAAGTGCTCGCGTCGCTGTCATTGGACCGCCATCTCACCTATGTCGCGATGACCCGCCACCGCGACGAACTTGCCGTCTACTACGGTCGCCGCTCCTTCGCAAAGTCGGGCGGCCTGGTGCCGATCCTGTCGCGTCGCAACGCTAAGGAAACGACGCTCGATTACGAGGCACGACCGCTCTACCGCCAGGCACTGCGGTTTGCGGAAGCACGCGGACTGCACCTCATGAGCGTTGCCCGCACAGTCGTCCGTGACCGGCTTCACTGGATCGTCGGTCAGAAGCAAAAACTCGCGATGCTGGGCGCGCGATTGGTCGATCTGGCGTCTTCGATCGGGCTTGCCCGCGGCAAGCTTGAGCGCGCGGCCCCAGCAATCGGAGCTGCAAGACCGATCGTTTCCGCTATCACGGTTTTTGCCAAATCTGTCGAGCAAGCAGTCGCTGACAGGCTCGCGGCGGACCTCAACCTGAGAGAAAGATGGCAGGACGTCTCGATGCGCTTCCAGCTGGTTTACGCTGATCCGCAGGTCGCGTTTGCCGCCGTCAAGGTTGATGCGATGTTGAAGGATACCTCGCTCGCTGCAACCGTCCTTCAAGAGCTTGCTGCCGAGCCACAGCACTTCGGCGCGCTCAGTGGCAGGACCGGGATGTTTGCGAGCCGTTCCGACAAAAAGGATCGCGACGCAGCACTTCTCAATGTGCCGGCGCTCGCCCGAAATCTCGCAGATTATGTTCGCGTACGCGCTGAGACTGAGCGAAGGTGCTTGGCTGAAGAAAATGCCGTTCGTTCGAAGTTGGCGGTAGAGATCCCGGCTCTTTCGCCAGTGACCAGACAGGCGCTCGAACAATTGCGCGAAGGGCTCGAGCGCGATGATCAGGCACGCCATGAACCGTCGCCGCTCCCCCCGTCAATCAGACAGGAGCTGGAGCGATTTTCAGCCGCGGTCAGCCAAAGGTTCGGCGAGCGCACCTTCCCGCAGATTGCTGCGAAGGCCCCGGATGGCGAGGTCTTCGCGGCCGTCACGGCGGGAATGGCCCCTCAACAGAAGAATGAAGTGCGCCTGGCTTGGGACGCGATGCGGACGATCCAGCTGCTTTCTGCGCGTGATCGTGTCGCTGCCGGCCTCAAGCTGTCCGAAACGCAGCGTCAATCACAAGGCAAGGAACTCCGACTCAAATGACAAACGGATCCGCTCGTTCAGGAACAACGCGCCGGTGGCGTCAACGGCCGCTCCTTGTGGTGTTGGCCGGATTGCTGTCATCGCTCGTGATCGTCTTCTACGGATTGGCGTGCGGCTATCGCCTCAACTGGACGCCGAGCCAATCGCTCGGTCTTTGGCGGATCCGTCCGCTGGCAGGTGCGGTCGCCACCGGTGACCTTGTCTTTGTTTGCCCGCCGGACACGCCGCGATTTCGCGAGGCGCACATGCGTGGTTATCTGCGGGCAGGCCTTTGCCCCGGCGGATACGGCCCGCTCATAAAGACGGTGGTCGCGCTTGAGGGACAACGTGTTGAGATCGGCCACAAACTTGAGATCGACGGACGCGTGATTGCTCACGCCAACGTTCGGAAAAGCGATGGTCGTGGTCGCCCGCTTTCGTCTTTCAAGGGCGGGGTCGTTCCGGCCGGCCACGTGTTCCTGCATTCCAGTTTTTCAGCCTCCTGGGACTCCCGGTACTTTGGTCCAGTTCCTGCAGAGGGAATTCTCGGCTTGGCCGATGCGGTGCTGACCTATGCGCCGTGATCTCGTGCTAACGGCCGTGCTGGCGGTCGCTGCCATCGTTGCCGGATGGATCGGTTGGAGCGGAAACCTGCTGCTGTTGCCGGCATCTTGCGCGTTTGCGCTGATCTGGTCGAAGGCGCCGAACCGGATGGCGGTCCTGATCGTCTCGGCCGCATACTTTCTGACGGCCTCTCGTGGGTTGCCGCTCGGCGTTCAGCAGTTCTATTCCACCGACGTCTGGCCGGGTCTCATCTTCTGGCTCGCAGCCTCAGTGAGCTTCGTCCTGGTACATCTGGCGGCCTGGAGCAAGCGCTCGGCCTGGAGGCCGTTCGGCTTTCTCGTTGCGATGTTTCTCATGGCGGTTCCACCCCTCGGGATAACCGGATGGGCACACCCGCTCACCGCCTCAGGCATTCTGTTTCCGGGCTGGGGATGGTGGGGATTGGTTGCCATGACAGCCGGCCTCATGGGCCTCGCAACCCGTATGGGACCGGCTGTCGCCGTTGCCTTGACAGGCTTTTGGCTCTGGTCCGCCGCTATCTGGACCGACCCAAAGCTACCTGCGACATGGCGCGGCGTCGACCTCGAAATGGGGCCTTCGCTTGGTCGCGACGCAACTCTGAAGCGGCAGCGTGACTTGATTGCAACGGTCCATGAGATCGCGAGCCAAGGCGCAGGTTTCATCGTCTTGCCGGAGAGCGCCTTGGGGTTCTGGACACCGACGCTTGGCTCGTTCTGGAAGAAGAGTTTGCATGGGCGCGGGGTCACGGTCATGGCCGGCGCTGCGGTGCTAGACTCCAGTGGATACGACAACGTGCTCCTCATGATCGATGGTGACGGCAGTGACATTCTTTATCGGGAGCGGATGCCAGTTCCGGTTTCGATGTGGCGCCCCTGGGATCCGTGGATCGGCGAGCGTGGAGCGGCGCGTGCGCATTTCTTTGCCAATCCTGTGGTCGAAGTGGGCAAGCGCCGAATTGCACCCTTGATTTGCTACGAGCAATTGTTGGTCTGGCCTGTTCTTCAGTCGATGCTCGCAGGTGCCGACGTCGTCGTAGCCGTTGGGAACGGCTGGTGGACTGCCGGCAGTTCGATCGTCGATATCCAGCGCGCCAACGTGGCAGCTTGGGCCAGTCTCTTTGGCATCCCGCTCGTGATTTCTTTCAACACATGATCTGGAGGCCATCGTGCTTGAGGCGGCATTTATCGAGAAATGCGCAGATCCGTCCCTGGACTTAAACGTGGTCGAGGCGTTCGTCCGCGCGGTCGGAAACGGCGATCCGCTGGCAGTCACGGTCAAGGTCGGCCAAAAGAAGATCCTGGTGGAAAAGGCTGAGACCCCAGAACAAGCGCTCGCAATCGCCCGCCGCTATGTCGGGCACGCAATCGTGCGGGTTGGAATGACCTCGTACCCCGCTCACCTTGGGATAGAGAGTGGCACGGTATTGAGCCCTACCCTCTTTAATGCCTGTGAAAACCTTCGCATGGGGACGGCAATGTTCGCAAAAATCATGCGGATCGTCGCCGCGTGGTATGGCCGAAACGCTAGCGACGAAGCGCTACCCTATGTCCTGTCCGACAGCCTCCATGCGTGGGGCTCGGGTGAGTTCGAGGGTAAGGACGTATTCCAGGCAGAGGATCCGGGCGGGCTGGCAGCCGAACGGGCCGTTCGCTCGCAGGACAGCCGCAACAGCGATCAACCCTCCTTGCCATCGGTCGACGAAGCCCAACCGGGTGACATCACGTCGGCCGATATGCGGATCGATCTGTCGGGGATCGGGTCGAACGCACCCACCGTGCCGGTCCGATAGTTTAATGGCCTGATGGACAGGTCAGGCTTGCCACGGGTCGACCGCGACGACACCGGTCCCTTCAAAATCCGCCGTGTTGCGTGTCACGACGGTCATGTCGTGGACCAGGGCGGTTGCGGCAATCAGCGCATAGGCCTCATTGCGCCGGTCAGGAACATGCAGGTGGGCGCACCGGGTCGCGATAGAACCGTCAATTGGTACGATGCGATCTGCGAATTCCGGACGCACGCGGCTGTCGAGCCAGGACCGGAGCCGGGCGCCCTGCGCGGCATCCCGGCGCTGTACTCCAAGCACACCGCGCTCAAGTTCAAGGATCGTAATGACCGAAATGAAGAACTTGCGTGCGTCCTCTCCGCCAATCCAGGCCACCACATTTGCGTCAGCCTTGCCGTCCCCGACTTTGCGCAACTCCGAAACGACGTTGGTATCGAGCAGGTACTTCAAGACAAGTCCACTTCGCGAGGCATGATTTCGGCCCGCTGCAGCTCAAAGTCGATTGAAGAAAGCCCGGGCATCGCGAGCGCGTCAACAAGGTTCCGGTGCCTGCCGCTCAAGCGCTCGAATTCATCATATGTCATGAGAACGTGCGACGGCTTACCGCGGTCCGTGATGATGACCGGGCCGCTCTTCGCCGCCTTCTTGGCGCCGCTCACGTCATGATTGAGCTCTGGGCTGGAAAGGGTAGTGACGCCCGGCAGCTGCACGGTGGCGAAGCTGCGCCAGACAATGGCTGATCGGCTGAACCAATCGGGCAAGGATAATCGCTCGGCCAACAATGAGGGTAAGAGGCTTCGTGGGTACTGGAGGCCTGCCCGCGTCGTTATGCTTTAGTGTCGCGGATGGGAACCGGATCGGCGGGTGCCAAATGGCAAACCGTGATCCTTAGGTATTTCTACCCTGCGAACCAGCCGTTTCGGTTAACACTTTGCAAACCATAGTCAGCGGGCGGCTCATACAGCCGGCCTGGCATCATGACGATCGCCATTCATTTTGAGAAATTGATAGAATCGGCACCGTTTGATGACAAGCATTCTGACGAACACTTCAGCAATCTCCGCAATTCACCTCCTTCGAACGATCAACTCCAATTCTGCAGAGGCACAGCTCCAGGCGAGCTCGGGGCTCCGCATCCGCACCGCCGCAGACAATGCCGCATATTGGTCAATATCAACCACCATGCGCTCGGACAAACTGTCGATTTCCGCCGTAGCGGACGCTCTCGGCCTCGGTGCGGCCAAGATCGATACGGCCTATGCCGGGATGGAGGCCGTTATCGGTGTGCTGCAAGAATTCAAGGCGAAGCTCGTCGCGGCCAAGGAGCCCGGCGTCGACAAGGCAAAAATCCAGTCCGAGCTTAATCAGCTCAAACAGATGGTCGTAAGTATCGCGACGTCTTCAAGCTTTGGCGGTCAAAACTGGTTGAATACGGATATTGGACAAATCTACGACCTCAATGCGAACAAGGTGTCGCTCGTATCCTCCTTCTCCAGATCGTCAGGAAGCGTCTCTCTCAGTACGATCGATCTTCATCTTGACGAGATCAGCCTGTTCAACACGACAGGGGGAGGCTTGCTCCAGGCCGATCCCCGCGACGTCAAGTCAATCGGCGGCATGAGGCACGACACCGTATATCCTCAAAGCGGCTCGTCCACGATCTATTACACAGAAACAGAAACGCGGTGGATGAATCCAGAGTCGAATTCCGGGGCGCCAGGAGAATTCTCCTTCAATTTTCCGCACGGCTCGCCATTGGATTTCAACAGCCCAGGCGCTGAGATCAAGTTCGATATTATCCTCGACAGGGAATACGACCCCTCTGGAGATACCGGGATCACCGCAGAGCTTCGTGATCTCCCTGGCCCCTACTACCCAGGGTACACAAAGACGGTCACGATCACCAAAGCGCAGGTTGATGCCTATGACGCTAGTCTTGGGGGCGTTATCTCCACGAATACCCAGTTCGCCGGCTTGCTGAACACGCTACTCAGCCCAGAAGGGGCATATGTCAGCGCGAACTACGGCCACTATGAACCGCAGGGCTCGAACAACTGGATTCACGACGACGTGCTCATGAGCATTCAAACGCGGCAGAGCCATGGAGACGGCTCCTATGTCGAGATTGCCAATCTGAGCAGCGCCGGGGTCAGCACGGGCGGCTTGATACAGAAATTCGATTATGGGGAGAGAGGGTCGGGGCTGGCGCTTCAGTTCGATCCCTTTACGCTTCATCTGGACGGCGACACCCCTGACGGGGTCGAAGTCAGCTTTCAATTTGCGATAAACGGTGCTCCCTCCAAATCATATTCATTTGACCGGACATACGTGAACAACCTTCTTGGAAAGGACACCGGGGCCATCGAAACGACCGATGAGATGGTAACTCTGCTGCGGTCCCTGCTCGATGGGGATTGGCCGGACACGGTCATCCAAGTCTCCAGCGCCGATCCGCGCACAATCATCGTCAAGTCGGACCCCTTGATTGATCGCAAGTGGGGCGGCGGAACGCGCGCGGGGTTTTCGAACATCGTCGTCAGCATCGAGCCGCTTCCGGCGATCAACTTCCTCAACATCGACATTAAGCAGCACCCTGACCTGGTCGACCACTACATGAACTACATCGAGGTGTCGGGACAGCGGGTGATCGACGGTGCGGCCGTTCTTGGCGCCCTCAAGCAACGCACCGACATGCAGTCGGAATTCGCAAACAAGCTGATGGACAGTATCGACAAAGGCGTCGGCCGCCTCGTCGACGCCAACATGAACCTGGTGTCGACAAGGCTCAAGGCGCTTCAGACACAGGAGCAACTTGCAATTCAGTCGCTGCATATTGCCAACAACAACAGCGAAGCGATCCTGCAATTGTTCAGGTGATAGAGAGTTCTCCTGCTCGCACTGCGACTGGCGTTATGTCTTGCACCGCCCATTTTTATGGCGCGATACTGTGTCCGCGCTCGATGTGCGTGGCGATCAGCATGGCGACGAGATGTACGGTGTTCCTGGCTCCAAACCTTTCCTTCATCCGCTCAAGACGGTGCTCGACCGTGCGATGCGAGATTGAAAGCGCCGCGGCGATCTCTTTTGCGGTCGCACCCTCTACCAGCAGTTGGATGATTGCTTCGTCGGCGACGTCCATTTGCTCAAGGCGCCGCGGCGGACTGAGCAGGAACTGTGCATAGGACGATGAGATGATCCACTTCGGTTGATCGATGTTGCGCTGGGGTAGCAGGATGCGGTCATAGCCGAGGTTGACGCCGAAAAGACGTGTCTTGACGAGTTCCATGGAAGGCTGCTGGCTGGAGACCACCTGCTGAAGCCGCGGGATCACGGCCTCTTCCATGTAGCTCTGATCCTTGAAATCACCGATGTAGGCGTCGGCGAAAATCTTGTTTATGTTAAGAATACGCGACGTGAAACCGGAATGCCGAATAGCCTTCATATACCAGCGCTTAGGGTCGTTGCCCTCGACAGTAAACACGGTCAAACGCATCTTTATCGACAGCATATCGATGATGTCGCGGTACACGATTTCTGGTGAAGCCGGGTGCTCGGGATCGGTCTGAAGCCAGTTGTCGAGCATCTTGCGCGCGACTGCGCTGAAGGGTGTCTCTCTCGCCATTGCCATGCTTGCCAATCAAATTATCATACGAATTACAATTTAAAGCAGAGCGGCTGCAATAGGGTAAAAATACCCTGAAGCGCTTTCAAATGGACAGCGCGCAACGCGCTCGCAGCGATGAATTAATATCCCTAGGACATTAATCCTAGGGATCGCCGATTAGACCCACGAACTCCCGGCCGCCACCATTCGTCCTGGTTACAACGAATGGGAGAGACACCGTGGGAGCGAAACGCTTGCTTGCGTCTTTGTGCCTGGCAATTTCGGGCATTGGCAGCGGAACGGCGGGAGCCGAAACGCTAATCATCAACAGCTATGGAGGTCCCTACGAGGACATCATCCGGGAGCGGATCATCGAACCGTTCGAGAAACGTTTTGGGATTGAGGTCGTCTATGATGCCGTGGGATCCGCCCAGCAGGACTATGCCAAGATCAAGGCCACCAAGGGACGGCCGGGATTCGATCTGGTCGTCATGACCGCATCCCAGTCGCTGCAAGGATGCAAGGACGGACTGCTCGAAAAACTGACGCCGTCGTCGATCCCGAACCTCAACGCCCTTCAAGGCGAGCTTGCTGCGGTCGCCGGTGCCTGCGGCGCAGTGCACGAGGTCCAATACCTTTCTCTCCTCTACCGGACAGACAAGCTTGCCTCGCAGCCCACCTCCTGGTCCGCATTGCTCGAGCCTGAGCTCGACAAGAGGGTCATTCTTCCGACCTTCCAGAACATCATGGCCGTCTATCTCCTCGAGATGATGTCGGTCACGAATGGTGGGGACCTCATCGACAACGTCGATCCGGGCTTTGATGCCATGGCCAAGGTATCGGCGCAGTCGGTGGGTTTCGAGCAATCCTCCGCAATCCTTGAAAGCTATCTGCGCGAGGGCTCTGTCTGGGCGATGCCGTTCTGGAACGGGCGTGCGCAGCTGATGGTCGATGAAGGCCTGCCGGTCGACTATATCAGCCCGAAGGAAGGGACCATTCCGCTTGTCGCAACCCTCAACATTCCAATCGGTGCCGCAAACAAGGATGCCGCCCGGAGGTTCATCGATTTCTTCCTCGAGAAGTCGAGCCAGGAGGCGTGGGTCGCGGGTTACCGCGTCGGTAGCGCACGCGGCGACATCTCCGTACCTGAAGAGCTGAAGGACCGGCAGCTCACGGCTGGACCGGACGGCGATCGTCTGCACCTGCCCGATCTCCTCCGACTTCAGGAAAAACTGCCGGAATGGGCCGAGCGCTGGGAACGTGACGTCGTTCCGAACGCCCGTTGAGGAGCGCGCTCATGAACAGCCTTGCTCTCGACTTGCATCCGCCGGCGCAACGCCGGCGCACCCCCAGGTGGTTTCAGTTCGCCGCGCTCTCGCCGTCGCTTCTTGTTCTTTCGGTCTTCTTTGCACTGCCGATGGGGATGATGATCGGGATGAGCTTTACTCAGACCGAAACGTTCTCTCCGACCCTCGAGCACTATCAGCGCTTCTTCACCGACGGCCTTTCGATTGCCGGGTTCTGTCGCACTGCCTTGATGTCCTTGCTGGTTGCGGTCAGCGTGACCGTTCTCGGCTATCCGGTCGCCTATTTCCTGGCACGGTCAACCACGCGCTGGCGGGCGGTGGTGTTTGCGCTTGCGCTCGCGCCCGAACTCGCCGGCGTCGTTCTTCGAACCTATGGCTGGCTGATCATTCTGGAAGATCGGGGGTTCATCAATGATCTGCTCCTCCATCTCGGCGTCATCAGCTCGCCCCTCCCCTTGTCGAAGAACCTCTTTGCCGTCGTCGTCGGCCTGACCCATGTGGTGCTTCCCTTCGGCATTCTCTCGTTGATGACGAGTATTCAGGGCATCGACCCGAACCTGGAGCGGGCAGCGCAGATGCTCGGCGCATCGAGGCTGGCGGTGATCCGCACAATCGTCCTGCCCCTCTCCGTGCCCGGCATCGTCAGCTCGATGTTGATCGCCTTCACCATGGCGGCGAGCGCCTATGCCACCCCGGCACTTCTGGGCGGCGCAGGCTTCAAGGTGCTGGCGACGATGATCTACGAGCAGGTGCTTTTCTACATCGATTGGCCGTTCGCATCGGTCATGGCGATGGCGCTGCTCCTCATGATGCTGGCCATCTCGTTCGTCGGCGTTCGCTACGAAAGCCGCCGCAGATTGCGCGCCTCTGTTTCATCGGGAGGTGAAAGATGAACAGGCTTATCTCGATACTCTACTGGATTTCGCTCGGCGCGGTCCTCTGCTTCATCACTCTGCCGCTCATCGTCGTCGTCGCAGCCTCCTTGAGCCCGACATCGGCTGTCACGCTTCAGCCCTGGGAGTGGACGGGGCGCTGGTATGCGGATCTCTGGTCTAGCCGCTGGCTCGACCCGTTCCTTGCGAGCGTGAAAATCGCAACGGTCGTCGCGGCGATCAGCGGGGTGCTTGGATTGTTCGCGGCTTATGCGGTCGTCTACGAGCGTATTCCGGGCAGCGACGCCCTGATGTCTTGCCTTCTATCGCCGCTTTCGGTGCCGCAGATCGTCAAGGGCGTCGCAATCGTGCTCTTCCTCTCGATGATCGGGCTCCAGGGTTTTCTCGGCACGCCGGCGTTGATTGCTGCGCACGTGGTGCTCGCCCTCCCCTTCGTGACCCGCATGGTGGCGACCTCGCTTGCGAATTTCGACGCCAACCTCGATCGAGCAGCCCAGATTCTCGGAGCCGGCAAGCTTCAACGCATCCGGCTGGTGGTGCTGCCGATGATCAAGCCCGGGGTTCTTTCGGGCGCGACCTTCGCCTTCATCATCTCGTTCAACAACATCCCGTTATCGGTTTTCCTGGTCAGGCCCGGCGACAGCACCTTGCCGATCACCGTGATCAACTACCTCGAATACAGCCTCGATCCGGTGCTCGCGGCAGTCAACGTCGCCTCGATGGCCTTCATCCTTACGGTCATCTTCCTCTTCGAAAAGATCGGCGGTTTTTCCGCGCAACTCCATGGTGGCAGCAAATGAACGCACTCGACATCGAACTCGTCTCGGTCAGCAAGTCCTACGCCAGCATGGCGGTCGTCAAGGATATCGACCTCGCAATTCCTCAAGGCGAATTCGTTAGCATCCTCGGCCCATCCGGCTGCGGGAAGACGACCACGCTCAACATGATCGCCGGCTTTACCGCCCCATCACACGGCGACATTCGCATCAAGGGACGAAGCCAGGTCCGCGTGCCGCCGGAACGCCGCAACATCGGCCTGGTGTTCCAGAACTATGCGCTCTTTCCACACATGACGGTAACGGAGAACGTGGCCTTCGGCCTCAAGATGAAGGGCGTTCGCAGAGAAGAAGCCGATGCGACCGTCAAAAGCGCGCTCCGCAGCGTTCACCTCGAAGGAATGGGAGAACGTTACCCGCGGGAACTGTCCGGTGGCCAACAGCAGCGGGTAGCACTTGCCCGGGCGATCGCGCCGAGGCCGTCGGTCCTGCTTCTCGATGAGCCGCTTTCCAATCTCGACTTGAAGCTCCGAGAGGCGATGCGGATCGAACTGAAGGAAATCCAGCAGCAACTCGGAATGACCTTCGTCTACGTCACTCACGATCAGGAGGAGGCCATGGCGATGTCCGATCGGGTGGTCGTCATGTGGCAAGGGGCGATTGCACAAGAGGGGCAGCCTGCCGCCCTCTACCGCGAGCCGAACTCGCGCTTCGTGGCGGATTTCATCGGCAAGTCGAACATCCTGGCGGTGACATCCACGGCAACGCAAGCGGCCCGTCTCGAACTGGTGGTTGGAGATGGATTGATCCTGAAGGCGCACAAGACCGAGCTCTCTGCCGAGATCCGTTACTGCTCGATCCGTCCGGAGAGCATCGCGGTTCTGCCGCCGGGCATAGGGGGGAACGGGGCCGCCAACCTTCTCAATGCCACCGTGCGACGGGTCATCAACCTCGGTGCCGCCTTCGAGATTGATGCCGATCTCGGTTCGGATGTGCGTCTCCACGTGCTTCTCCGCGCGACCCGCGCGAGTGTTCCGCCGAAAGTCGGTGACGCCATTCGTCTCGGTATCGACGACGCCGACATCCAGCCCCTCAGCGCTTGAGGCAGATCGATAGGGTGGAGCGATCAATCCGAAGGCATCGCTATTGGAACCGCGCGATGCCTCCCAGCTACCATGGTGCCGACCGAAAGAGGTCACTAAAAAGGAGATGAAAATGCTTGATAAACAAAGGCTTCGTGCCGTTCAGCATGAATCGAATGTCTGCGCCGATATCGAAGGTTTCGACTTCGACAATTACACTCAGCAGGATATCGACGAGGTCCGCCGCTATTGGCTCCAGCACGGTGTCCTGCGGTTCAAGAAGACGTCCATGACCGACGCCCAGCAGGTCGCCTTCTCCAGGAATTTCGGGGAGTTCGTCATCCATCCGAAGCAGCTCCAGGAGGGCGGGCATCCGACCCACAAGGAAATTCTCGTCATCAGCAATGTCATGACCGACGGCAAGCCGAGTGGTGCCATGGGCAACAGCGAGGCCACATGGCACACTGATACCTGGTTTTACGAGCGGCCGCCGGCCGGCGCTATCCTGCGGGCGGTCGCCGTACCGCCGAGCGGCGGTGACACCTACTTCCTCTCGTCTTACCGTGCCTATGAGACCTTGCCCGAAGCCTTGAAGAAAGCCGTCGACGGCCGGCAGATCTTCTTCCAGAACGTCTACGACAAGACCGGCAAGCTCCGTCTTGGCAAGTCGGCTCCCAAGACCCGCGATTTCCGCGAATGGAGCGGCATGGTTCATCCACTCGTTCGTCTGCATGGCGAGACCGGGCGCAAGGCGCTTTATCTCGGGGGCACCGCCGAAGGCGCCTGGATCGTCGGCATGGCGCTTGACGAAAGCGAATCCCTTCTCGCCGATCTTTGGCAGCACACCACATCGACCAGCGAGGTCTTCGTCCAGCAATGGGATGTCGGCGACATCATGATGTGGGACAACCGTTGCACCATGCACCGCCGGGACGGCTTCGATCCGAACTCCATCCGCATCATGCATCGCACCACCACATCAGGCGAACGCCCGGTCTGACAGCAACGATCATCAGGAGGTCAGACATGCAACCCTACCGGATCAATGACAGGCACCCTCCCCTTTCCGAGGAACTCATAGCATTGATGGGAAAGACCGAAACGGCCACGATCGGTCATGTCGAACATCTCGGTTTCGTCAGCCACGGCGTGCTGCCGCTGTTTCCGGCAAAGGCGGCTGGTTCGGCCGTGACAGTCGCGGCCCCCGGCCGGGATGGCACCATTATCTATAGGGCTGTCGACCTCCTGATGCCCGGAGACTTGCTCGTCATTGCGCGGGTTGATGGAGACGATATAGCCTGTGTCGGAGGTGGCGTCGCAACCGCGGTGGAGGCCAGGGGCGCCGTCGGCATCGTCATCGACGGCCCCTGCACGGACGCCGAGGAGATTGCCGCAACAGGCTTGCCTGTCTGGTGCCGTGGCGTCTCCTCAAAGACCACCAACCGGCGGGTCTCCATCGGCGGTTCGATCAACGAACCAATTGCCTGCGGCGGAGCTGCAGTATTGCCCGGCTATGCGGTTCTTGCCGATCGGGAAGGCGTGTTCGTTGCGCCGCGCGACCAGATGCTCACGCTGGCGCGCGCTGCGATCGCGCGGCAGCAGAATTCGATCGCCGTACGCCGGCACCTCGCGGCCGGCCGTTCCATCTTCGATTTCCAACCGGAAACCACATCATGAAAATAGCGCTCGTCCAAATGAACTCCCAGCCGGATCGCGCCGCAAATCTGCGGCAGGCCGAGCAACTCATGAACCAAGCGCTTGCCGGCAGACCGGATCTCATTGTCTTGCCCGAGCATTTCGATTGGACTGGTGGGACGCCGGCCGAGAAGCGATCGGCGGCCGATCATGTACCCGGAGGCGCAGCCTACAATCTGGTCCAGAGCTTCGCTACCCGAAATCGGGTCGCAATCCATGCCGGGAGTCTTCTCGAAACGTCGAGGACATCCGACCGCATCTTCAACACCAGCGTCGTGTTCGACGAACGTGGAAAGGAAATTGGAGCTTACCGGAAGATCCACCTGTTCGACATCGTTGCGCCCGACGGCAAGGTCTACAACGAATCCGAGGCAGTCCGTCCGGGAAACAGCCTGCTGGTCTACGAGATCGGTGGAATGAAGCTGGCCTGCTGCATCTGCTACGATCTGCGTTTCTCCAGACTGTTCGACCGACTGGCACAGGAGCACGTCGATGCGTTCATTCTGCCGGCAGCCTTCACGCAACAGACCGGAAAGGATCACTGGGAGGTCCTATGCCGTGCCCGCGCGATCGAGTTTCAGGCCTATGTCGTCGCCTGCGGCCAATGCGGTCACTATGAAACGCCCGCCGGCGAGCGGCGCTATATGCATGGACATTCGATGGTTTGCGATCCCTGGGGGAAAGTGGTGGCCGAGGCAGGTGAAGATATAGGCGTGTTGGAAGCCAAGCTTGATCGCAATCGGATAGAGGCCGTTCGCCGCCTGATCCCTATGGCGGCCCATAGGGTAGATGTTCAGAACCTGGAGCTTGTTTGCCGCAGGGAACGTTGAAATCCGTCAGCGCTCGTCTTCACGGTCGGGACGGACAAGCTCCATATGGCTCACCCCAAGTGCCTTGGCGATCTTGTAAAGCGATTGGACCGTCGGATTGCGTCCGCCTCGTTCAAGACCGCTGACATATTGCTGGCTGATGTCCGCTGACGCGGCGATTTCTTCCTGCGTCAGCCCTTTTTCCCGACGCAGGCGCGCAAAATTCCGGCCGACCAACTTGCGCATATCCATGCGCCACTGATGGCAGGACCGAAACTTTGAGTTTATCAACTATAGTATGTAAATGCACGCTATGCGGAGGCGCGCAGCTGTTTGATATCAGCAGGTTCGCTTCGATCTGAGGGGTGCCGAATAGCGAATGGGCAGGCAACTGCAAAGGGTGGACGACGTCGACTTGGAGGTCGGGCGAGAGATTGCCAGGCTTCGCCGGAAGGTCGGCATGCGACAGCTGGATCTCGCGGTACACCTCAACGTTTCGGTCCAGTTGGTCCGGAAGTACGAAAGCGGTCGGATCAGGATCGGTTCCAGCCGCCTCGCCGCCATAGCCTCCGGGCTCGGTGTTCCAGTTGCTTGCCTCGTTGATCGCGGCAGGTCTCAGGCAGAGTTCAGTCGGGCATTGGACGAATTGGTCGCTTTCGTTGCGACCAAAGAGGGCGTGGCCCTCAACAGAGCATTTCAGCGCATCAGGTCGGCTGCCGTTCGTCGATCTCTATTGGCATTCCTCGAGGCGGTCGTAGAAGCCGAGCGGCCGTAAATGTGCATCCTGCTGCGATGTCTACGCACGAGCGGCCTCACGCGCGGAAGAACCCTTCCGATGCGGCTTTGATCTACCGGGATAGCCGGGACAATACCTGTCGCCGAGCGTCGTAGCGAGCGCAAGCCGTCAAAGGCTGGTGCCGTCGTCGGCGATTGGCGACGGCCCGTCGTTGGAATTTTTCCGGCCGATCGGCCGCCGTCAGCATGTTCGATGCTGATCGTTTTACCCTGGCACGGGCTGCCTGAACGATGATGGCAGAAATCGCCAGAAGAGACCCTCCAAATATTCCTGCAGCAATTCAGCGAGTTAACGGATTTCCAGCCGCTCAGCCGTGGTCGATCGCGCATCGCAAAGGACTCCCAAGTTGACAGAGATGTCGCCGACCCGCTTCTACGTGCAGGCGAAAGCCTATGACCGTTCCCTTCGCGCTTCAGCGAAAAGGTCGCCGCAACGAAGGTTGGCACCGGCTTCGACGAGGGCGTACAGATGGGGCCGCTTTGCCACGCCCGGCGGGTGACGACGATGGAAGGTTTCGTACAAAATGCACGCGATCGGGGGGCCGAGATCGTGACCGGCGGCAACCGCATCGGCAAAGCCGGCTACTTCTATGCGCCAACGGTCGTCGCGAGCGGCTCCGATGCCCTGAATTGGCCTTGCTTCCTACGTGTTCACCGCGTCGAGCAGTCGCGCGCAGCACACCGCGCAAGCACTTGCCGCCGGGATGGTCAGCATCAATCACTTCGGCCTGGCGCTACCCGAAACGCCTTTCGGTGGCGTCAATGACAGCGACTATGGTAGCGAAGGGGGAATTGATACCTTCGACGGCTATCTCACTACGAAGTTCGTGACCCGCTTCGACGCACGTCGCGAATGAGCCGCCTTATTTTCTTGGAGAACAGAATGTTTGAAGCCATCGATACCGGATCAGACCCCTGCGACGTGCCGGTCAGCGAGGTCGTGCGCGCCGGCAATCTCGTCTGGTCGGTCCATATTTCCGAAGACCCGGTGAATGGCGACCTCGTCACCGGCGACATTGAAACCCAGACGCGCCGAACGCTGGGGAATCTAGACATCGCGATCCGTGCCGCAGGCGGCACGCTGGCCGATGTCGTGCAGGTTCAGGTCTTCCTCACTGAAAGATCGGACGCGCCAGGCATGAACAAGATCTACGCGGAGTTCTTCAAAGAGCCCTATCCGGTGCGCGCGACCGTGGTGGTGAAGGAGCTCTTGGCCGAAGGCCTTCGCATTGAAATCCTTGCCCACGCGGTTCTCGGCAACAGCGCTTAAGTGGCCGATCATGTTTGAGAAAGTCGAAACCGGTATCGCGCCTTCAAAGGCGCCTTTGAGTGGCACGGTCAAGGCGGGGCGCATCGTGCGCTCCGTGCACCCGAAGCGTCGTCGATCTTCTTTCCGGCTGAATACGCCTGGAAGTACTCGCAACCGCTGGCCTTTCGACGTCTAGGTGAGAGGGCAGTCGGCGTGTCCGTCGCATTGAAGGGAATCGAACCGGAGATCAAATAGCGGCGACACGGCTTTGCCCCTCCTGAGGGCGTTCCCTACGAAAATTCCGTTCTCTACATCGCTCCTTATCCGAAAAAGGCGGCATGTGCTCCACTGCAGCGGGCGGCAACTTCGGTTTTGTCCATCAGCATGATGAGGGTTATCGGATCGACATCGCCGGCACAGGGTGATCACGCTGGAGACCTCGACGGTTTCCATAAAGGCGACGTCGCAATTGCCTTCGCTCTTTTCCGGCGTCGGCGCGGTTATAAGTTTTTGGCAGAAACTTATAACATTGTCAGTTGCGCTGCACAGCGTTATAATTTCTTGGCAGAAACTTATAACGGCGATCAAAACGAGCGACCGCGACTTTGGTCAAGGGGAAGCGCGCGTCAGGCAGATCGCCGCGCTTGTCGACGCTTCTAAAAGGACGAAATGCCAATGATGAGAGAGATCGACATCAGCTATCGGACGATGTTCGCGGAGCTGACGCAGCGGACGCTCGACGGTCAGTTCTTGGCAGACTTCCCGATGGAAGGATGGTTCGTGACCGTGACCGTCAAAGACCGCAATTACTGGTATTTCGATCTCCCAGATGGCCAGGGCAAATACAAGCGAAGCTATGTCGGTCCAGAAAGCGACGAAGAGATCACGGCACGCGTGAAGGCGCACAAGGGGATCAAGGACGACCTCCGGGAGCGCAGGCGCATGGTGAGCACGTTGCGTCGTGCCGGTCTCCCCGGTCCCGACACCTTCGCGGGCGATATCACGAAGGCGCTTGCCGACGCCGGGTTGTTCCGGCTGCGTGCGGTCCTGATTGGGTCGGTGGCATTCAGCACCTATGCGGGGATGCTCGGCGTCCGACTGCCCTCGTCTGCCATGCAGACAGGCGACGCGGATTTCGCGCAGGACTTCGCGATCTCAGCCGCGGTGCAAGACAGCCTTCCACCCATTCTAGATATCCTCCAGTCGGTCGATCCCGATTTCCGAGCCGTGCCGCACCAGGCGGACAAAGCCAAGGTGGTCGCCTTCCAGAACGGTCGGGGTTACCGAGTGGAGTTCTTGACTGGAAACCGAGGATCGGAGGAATACACGGGCAAGCCCTCTCCCATGCCCGCCCTCGGCGGCGCGTCGGCAGAAAACCTCCGGTTCCTGGACTTCCTGATCTACGAGCCTGTCCGCACGGTGCTTCTCTTCCGCGAAGGCGTGAACGTCCTAGTCCCCGCCCCCGAGCGCTATGCCGTCCATAAGCTTATCGTAGCCTCCAGAAGGCTCACTGACACGCTAGGGCGCGTGAAATCGGACAAAGACCTGGTGCAGGCCTCCTTACTATTCGAAGCCCTAGTAGAGACGCGCCACGAATACGAATTGGTCGATGCTTGGGAAGAGGCGTGGGATCGCGGAGATTCTTGGAAGGAAGGCCTTTACAACGGCCTCTTGAGGCTGCCAGCCAAAGGCGTGAAGGCACTCGGTAAGGCGCTCGGATCTAAGATGCCTGACTTGGAGAAGTTGATAGCTGATGATCGTTCCAAATGACTTCCCGGGCCACGCAAGCCGCTCCTTCGCGCTGACAACGGTCGTCGGCGTTCGCCAGCAGGCCCCTGATCTCACGTCGACACGAACAGCGTCCCCGGCGTGTGTTTGTCAGCCTTTCCTGTAGCAGCCACCGTGGGCGACCGCGGAGGCTGCTCAGACCGTCGAGGCTGAGCGCCTAGCCGGGCGGCTGCAATGCGTTCCGCCAGTGAGCGTGCAGCGCGTCGGGGCGGTGGTAGGTTCACCCGCAGGTGTGGCGAAATTCGCCAAGTCCTCGAAAACGCCGAGCTTTTGATGACGACTATCAGCTTCCCGGCGTTTGCCCGCTACAACCTGCCGCCACTCGGCGGCGTCGTGGAGATCGTATCGGCGGATCGCATGATAGAGGAGCGCAGCGGGGCGCGATACTTCGCCGCGACGGTCGTGATTGACAGACACGAACTTACCAAGCTCGAGGGCCGCAAATTGTTGCCCGGCATGACCAGCGAGGCGATGATCAGCACGGGCGCCCGCACCGCGCTTGCTTACCTTGCAGAGCCGATTACGCAGAATTTCCGCCGGGCGATGTGAGAAAAATAGGAATAGCAAGTCGGACTACGGCGGAACGCTCCTGCTGTTTGATGTCGAACCGAACCGTCCCAGCACACTGCCTTCCATGAGTTCCCTCGTTTAGAAGCAGCAAACGCCGCTTCTCAATCACCGGGCCAAGAATTTGATCCCACATGGGGCACGCGCGCGGGGTGTTGTTGAGGTTGTTCAGAACGCGCCCGTTTCAGGCTGAGCATCCCGGTTGTATCCACCACTTAAGCCATTACCTCGAGCGACGGCTTACCGTTGCCATTATCAATGAGCGAGCCCTTCCCGCTGTCGATCGCCACACCGGTCACCGTCAGGGTGTCACCGTCGACGTCGCTGGCATTGGCCAGCAGCTCTGCCTTCGTGATCACGCGACCGCCGCTGTCCTCGGCGATCGCCGTCAGGGTGAAGGCAGAGGTCGTCGGGTCGTCGTTGACCGGGGTGATGTCGAGGCTCGCCGTGCCGGCGACAGTACTCACCATGACCGTCGTCGATCGTGTAGCTGAAGGAGACGCCGGTGTCGTCATTGGCAGCTGGCGTATACGTCCAGGTACCGTCACCATTGTCATGGAGCGTGCCGTCGCCCGCCGAGATTTTCAGGTCCTTTGCCGTCAGGGCGTCGCCGTCGACGTCGTGAGCATTGGCCAGAAGCTCTGCCTGGGTAATCATCCGCGCGCCGTTGTCCTCGGCGATCGCGGCCAAGGTTGCCGCCGTGGCTGTCGGGGCGTCATTGGTGCCGGTAACGGTCCAGGTGACCGAGGTCGGTGTCGAGGCGATGCCGTCCGACACCGCATAGTTCACCGTCACCGTCGTCGTTTTGCCGTCGGCGAGATGGTCGTAGGCGATATGGCTCGGGTCGAGCGTGAAGGAATGGGTGGCGGCGTTATAGCTGACGCCGTCCGGCAGCGTGTCCTGCACATCGACCACCTGCAGCGTCGCGCCGTCATCGATGTCGGTGGCGTTGGCGAGCGCGTCGAGCGTCACGGCCGCTCCGCCCTCGGTGGCACCGTCGCTGACTGCACCCGGCACGGCAGGCGCATCATTGGTGCCGGTAACGGTCCAGGTGACCGAGGCCGGTGTCGAGGCGATGCCATCCGACACCGCATAGTTCACCGTCACCGTCGTCGTTTTGCCGTCGGCGAGATGGTCGTAGGCGGCGTGGCTCGGGTCGAGCGTGAAGGAATGGGTGGCAGCGTTATAGCTGACGCCGTCCGGCAGCGTGTCCTGTACATCGACCACCTGCAGCGTCGCTCCGTCATCGATGTCGGTGGCGTTGGCGAGTGCGTCGAGCGTCACCGCCGCTCCGCCCTCGGTGGCAGCGTCGCTGACCGCACCCGACACGGCAGGCGCATCATTGGTGCCGGTAACGGTCCAGGTGACCGAGGCCGGTGTCGAAGTGATGCCGTCCGACACCGCATAGTTCACCGTCACCGTCGTCGTTTTGCCGTCGGCGAGATGGTCGTAGGCGGCATGGCTCGGATCGAGCGTGAAGGAATGGGTGGCGGCGTTATAGCTGACGCCGTCCGGCAGCGTGTCCTGCACATCGACCACCTGCAGCGTCGCGCCGTCATCGATGTCGGTGGCGTTGGCGTGTGCGTCGAGCGTCACCGCCGAGACGACGGCGCTTCGAAAGAAGATTCGCCGAACTGCGCAATTTCTGGTTCAGCCTTGGAAGCGTGCTGTGGGATGATGTGGTCGATGCGCAGCCATCAGCGAAGGCTCGAGGTTTTCGACGGCCTCATGGCAGACTAAGTCGGACGGTTGGTGCCGGTCGCCAATGACTTCAACCGCCACAAGTCAACTCGAGCGTCATCCACTGGGATGCCCTCCGCTCGCCTTCCTTGTCTCGTCCACTATCTTAAGCTTCCACCGAGATCGCTCTCCCCGTTGGCGGCAACCAGACGAATAGCCCGAGATGGACCGAGCGTCGGACTATTTCAAGAATACCTTCAGCTTCCTCTGGGGCCTGAGGGCCCTTCGAGGGTCTGGCCGGCGTGGACCAACCCCGTTCATACCCGCCGCTCTTCCACAGTTTCGTGCTCGTAAAGCTGGTCCATGGTCAAGCTGGCAACGTCGGCGAAAGGTGCCTGGCTTTTCACCTGACCGCCACCGAGGATGACGACCTCGTCACAGAACGAGATCGTGCTTCGGTGATGGCTGATGACGAGCGTCGTGCGGCGTCCCGCTCTCGACTTCAGCGTGTCGACGATGGCCGCTTCCGACAGCCCGTCGACCGCGTTCGTGGCTTCATCCAGGAGCAGGATATCAGGATCGCGCACCAGGGCCCTGGCGAGTGCCACCCGCTGCCGCTGCCCCGCCGAGAGGCTGGCGCCTCGATAGCCGACGACGGTTTGATAGCCCTGCGGCAGGGCTTCGATGAAACCATGCGCTTCAGCCATCCTGGCCGCATGCTCCACTTCGGCTTTTGTGGCCTCCCGGCCATAGGTGATGTTCTCCAGGATCGTTCCATCGACCAGTTCCAAATCCTGGCTTGCAAGCGCGATGCGGCTTCGCCATTGCACCGGGTCGATCCGGCTCAGAGGAACACCATCGACGAGAATGCTCCCCTCGTCAGGCTCGACGAAGCGGCATAGTAGATTGACGATCGTCGTCTTGCCGGACCCGGACCGGCCAACAAGCGCGGTCGAACAGCCGCCCCGTATTGCGAATGCCGCAGATTGCAAAACGACGTCGCGGGAATCGGAGTGCGGATAGCGGAAAGTGACATCATCAAATCTCAGTTGCCGTCGCAATCCGCCGAAAGGCTCCCTTCCCTCAGGAGACGGAGGCTTGTCGGACGAGTCTAGCAGCCAGCGCACCTCCTCCAGCGAACCACTCCAGCCCTGTATCTGGCTCCAGGACATTTGCAGTGCGCGCATTTGCGGCTGCAAGCGGTAGAGCAGGACCACGAAGGCGACGATGACGGGAAAAGTAACGCCCACTGACCAAGCGCCGACGACGACGGCCAGGAAAAGCATGGAGTGGAGCGTCTCGGTCAAGGGCGGCAGCAGGGCCTGACGGGCCTGTAGCGCGAACGCGGCGCGCCGAACGGCATCCGACGCCCCATCGAACCCGGCCTTTTCCCGCGCCTCCTGGCCGAATACCCGTATCAAGCGGCCGGCGTGAACCAGATGGAGCATCCGGGCCGCCAGTTCGCCGTTGAAGGCGGTGACATCGCGGCTCGGGGCCTTGAGCGTTGCGGACAAGACATAATGCAGGAGCTGGACGAGAACGAGGCCGAGCGCCACGAACAACGTCATTTGCCAGGACAGAAGCAGAAGGAACGCGAGGAGGATGATGGTGGCCGAGCCATTTACCAGCGCCGCAAGCGCGGTTTGCACCGCATCGGAAGCCCGCCAAGACTCGTTTGAAATGACATTGAGCAACCGCCCCGGATTCTCCTTCATCAAGAAGGGATAGCCGACCTGCAGCAATTGAGACGACAGGGCGCCGCGGATCGAATGGCCCGCCTTGCCGTAGATGAAAGTCGCAAGCACCGTATTGGCAAAAGCCAGGACGTTCTTGAGGGAAATCAGGGCAAGGGCGGCAGCCGCTATGACGACCAGCCGATGACGATCGTCCATCCCCGATCCGACTTGCTGGAAGAGAGCGGAGATGCCGCTCAACGCCGCCGGGTCCTGATCGCCAGCGATGATTCCCAGCATCGGAATGATGAGGCCGATCCCGGCGCCCTCCAGCGCCGCACTGCAAAGGCCGAGGATCACCACAAACGGAAGCAGACGCAGTTGGCCACCCAACGCATCACGCAACAGCTGGAGGCTCGGCAAGAGGATACGGAACATGATGGCGTGTCCTCAGCGCTGGAGTTGTTCTTTGGTCTGCTGCTCGACTTGGCCCGCCGTCCGCGCGGAGACGAACAGACCCAGGAACTTGAGAGCGCCAAGCAGGTTCATCAAGGCGATCGGCCAGTGAGAGAGGTGCAAGACAGGGTCAAATCGGGGGCCACCGAAGATTTCGGCGCAGGCAGACCGGACGGTCCAACAGAAATGCCGGAGCAGCCACGGCGCGGTGCGGACGTGTTTCACGCAGAGTGCGCCATTGCCGAGGCTGTAGTTGCGATGAAGCGTCTCGATGGTCGCGCGGGCACGGCGGCCGTGGTGATGAAAGACGACCATATTTGGGACATATTCGATCGGAATGCCGAGCCGATAGGCGCGCACCAGATAATCCGTGTCTTCGGCCGACCGCAGCGGGGCGCCGGCGCCGAAACGTTCATCGAAAGCGCCGACGCGCAGCGCGACCTCGCGGTGCATCGTCATGTTGCAACCCAAGACGAATCCGCCCGGATGAACGTGACAGGTCAACCGTTCGCGTGCGTTCGACCGCTTGATCGTGAAGGGCAGGTCGCTGGCGTCTCCGAGTTCAACGCGGCCGCCGCGGATGATGGCACCTTCACCGCCTGCGTAGTGGCGCTCGAGGTCGCGCAGATAGTTCGCATCGACTTCGCAATCGTCGTCGATGAAGATCAAGATGCCACCGCGGGCGCGTGCCATGGCCGCGTTGCGCGCAGTAGCTAGGCCCGGCCGTCTCTCGACCAGATGCGTGACAGCCAGCGGCGACGCAGAGGTAATCCGAGCAATTCGCTCCGGCGTGTCATCGGTTGATCCGTTGTCAACGACGATCAATTCCCACCGGATGGCAGCATGGATACCACAAGCCGCCTCGATCGATCGGATGCAGGTCTCGAGCGCCTCGGCTCGGTTGCGCGTGCAGACGATAAAGCTTGCAAATGGCGCGTCGCGTGACGTAGGCGCCAACGCGGCCGACGTCTCCGCCACGTCGCCCCGCTCCACCGCTGACCACTTCAAGCCTTCGACGGTCATGCTAGTGCATCCCCTCGCGTGGAAGCACGCTCGCCGCTGGCACGGAACGCAGATATCGCGACAAAGCGTCCAGCCGGCTGGTGGCCGCCAGCGACATCCGGCTGCACCACGGGGCACGGGTCGCCGCGATAAGGCCATATCGTTCCCGACGACGAATGAGCCCCCATTTGCCCGTCTGCGTCAAAAACTCATGGGTGAACTCTGGCCGCCGTTCGTCGCTGACGAGCTGATAGAGAAAATAAAAGAGATTCAACGCGCCCGCCTCGTAGCCTGCACGGGTTTGCGGAGGAAGCGCCGAGACCCTGTCCTCGAGGGAAAGAATGCACCCGGCCGCCTGCCGGATCGTTTTGGACGTCAGCGCAAGACCGATGTTGTTCAGGACGCCGGGATTGTGACAAAGACGTTCAAGCTCGAGGTTTTCGGCAACGATCGCCAGATGTGTGCGGCGCATCTGGCGCTTATGCGTGTTCGTCACGCTGTTGCCGTGAATTCGATAGGCGATCAGCGCCTCATCGATCATCTTCGCGGAAAAACGGTCGGTGACGCGCCGGAAGAGATCAAAATCCTCTGCATGCACATAATGCGCGTCATAGCGCAGCATATCCTGCGGGATGACGCGCCTGTTAAAGACAACGGTCGAGTGGATGAAGATCGTGAAAAACTTCGAAAGCGCCCTGAGGCTTGCCGGTTGGTAGATCGGGTTGGATGTGCCGCGGATGATACGGTCGCCGAGGAGCGTGTCGATGCCGGTGCCGCAGAGCGCGAGTTCTGGCTGCTTAACGAACGACGACACCTGGCGCGATAGCCGCGAAGGATAGGAAATGTCATCGGCATCCATTCGGGCGATGAGATCACCCTTCGCCAAGGCGAGGCCCTCGTTCAGGGTTGCGATCAGCCCGCGATTTTCGCGGGAGACAATGGTAATGCGACCGTCCGCCTGTTGATAGCGTCGCATGATGTCCAGCGAGCGATCACGCGAGCCGTCGTCGATGGCGATGACCTCCAGCCGCTCGTGATCCTGCCTCAAGATGCTTTCGAGCGCCGCGGCGAGATAGGGCTCGGCGTTGTAAACAGGCAGCAGGACGGAAACCAACGGAACGGTCATGGGCAATCTCGACTTATTGCAGATCTAACGTTTGAAAGCGTCTTTCCTCGGGCGCAGGGTGCAACGACGCCCGGAAGATAAGCCGCGACGGTTCGCCCACGAAGGCAATCGGTTGCTTGCCCTGTGTTCATCGGGACAACACCGGAACTGCTGTTCGCGCGCACATAGGGGAAGTGCCGTTTCAGGGCATTGAGCGGCTTCTCGAAAGCGAACCAGGAGACAGCGGCCACGATCAACGTGGCGGAGCCAGCGACGAGTAAGCGTCGCAACCCCTGCTCGGCAATGTCGATCGGTATCCACGCCTGCGCCTTGACGACCAGCGCGAGCACGACAGGATGATACAGATAGACTCCATAGCTAACGCACCCAAGCGCCGTCAACGGCTTAAGTTCGAGTAGCCTGCCGACCCGGCCGCCGAAGCCGGTGGAAGCGCATCCTACCAGCATCGCGACCGGGATGAGCGGAAAGGCTTCGAGGCCGATCCAGACGAGCCAATCGAGCACAGGACCTGTCGAGGTCGATCGTGCCCAAAGGAGCGCAGAGGATAAGATGGAAAGCGGCAGCCAACTGACCATCATCCATCGCGGCCAAGACATGAAGGTCGAACGGTGGACGGCCAGGAGTGCTCCCGCCGCCAGGGCGTCCATCGAGGCGGGAGGCAGCAAATCGCGCGCAAGCGAAGGCTCCCCCGTCAGCGGCCAATAGAAGCGGTAGGCCAGCGAACTGGCAATCACACCGACGCAGACCCGCCCAAGCAAAGGGCGTGGTGTCAGAACAACGAGCAGTGGCCAAGCGATGTAGAATTGCTCTTCAATGCTCAGGCTCCAGGTGTGACAGAGAACCCATGGCGTCCACGCGTCCCTGAGCGCATACCAGAAGTTCGAGATGTAAAGCGCATGCCAGACCCAACCATCCCTGGCGCCCTCCAGGTTGACCAGCCACAGGACGCTCAGCATCCCGAAATAGGGTGGAAAGATACGCACGGCGCGACGCGCGTAGAAGGATTTGAGAGCCATCGCCGGCTCGAACTGAGCAGCGGAACGGGCGTCGAGCAGCAGCCGTGTGATCAGAAAGCCGCTGAGAACGAAGAACAGCCTTACTCCAAGGTGTCCCAAATGGGAATCGTCCGCAGCAAAAAGATGCGCGTACAAAACCATTGAAACGGCAGCGGCTCGCAACCCGTCCAACTGACGGTCGCGCATATTCAGCATTGAACATCCCTTCGGAGTTCCGACCCTTCCAGGCCTCGTTCCTTGTGGAGCCAACTTCTGGTCAGCTACGATTTTGCCGCGAGGTTGCCATTTGCTTCGAAAGAAGCGTGAAAGTCTGATCGGTCGCACAGAGCGTTGAAGGCGGCCCCAAACGGCTAGGGTCGAATAGGGGCCAAACTTTGACCACTTGGTTAGAGCGTTACCCGGACTGTTTGAATCATTTGGTCTTCAAATCGGACTTCAGCCTGCTGTAGAAATCGTTGGGGGGCATCCGGACGAAAGATCCGAAGCCGGTTATCGCCCGCCCTATTCTATGCGTTCGATCTTCTTTACCTCGACGGTCATGACATGCGCCAGGTCGAGTATCGGACCCGCCAGCATCTGCTGGAGGAGGCGCTACCAGGTCAAGAGGGAGCAATCCTGCTTTCGGAAGAGGTGGACGCCGACCCGGCACAATTGCTTGCGCACGCCTATAGCTTGGGCCTGGAAGGCATCGTCGGGAAGCGTGAAGACACAATTTAGATCGCGAGGGGTTCATAGGCAGTTTCGCCGTAACATAGGTCTCCATCGTTAGTTGAGAAGTGAAGTATGGTTTTACTTCTAATACTCGACGAACGTTGAGAGAACACAAAGTGTACGAACCAAATTTTAAAACCCTAAGTATTAAGGGAAAGTTGCCAGACCCGCGGCGGGCGTCGGGCACACCACGCAAGGGGGTGCTGTCGGGGGCGTTACCGGGAAACGGCCACCAGTCTGGAGATGGCGCGTTTCGTTCAGAGTCTCGTCGTCGTACCAGGCTGCATCGCTTAACGGATTTTTAGCCTGCTCCATATTACCTATTTCTAATGTGTGGATTAGGACGGCAGCGCGAGATGCGGTCGACTGGGTCGCATCTCGCTCCAGCTAGAGATTGACGCGCAATTGAGTTGGCCACTGCCCACGAAGTCGTCGTGATCTGTTGAGGGGCAACGAAGCGTAAGATGCTAAGCAATCTGAGGAACAAGCTCGTCCGCCTCCTTAAGGACGACGGCGGCAACTTCGCCATTCTGACAGCTCTGGCGTTGGTGCCGTTGTTTACCGGCGCGTCCATCGCCATCAATCTCGCCCGTATCAATCTTGAATCCGCCAAAATGCAGGACGGGCTCGATGCGGCCGCCTTTTCCGCGGTCAAGTCCTATGGCGAGGGGGCGAATGAGGCCAAGGCGAAAGACCTGGCGAACAACACCTTCTTCGCCAACTTCGGCACGCCGGAGATCGTTGAAGAGATCGGCTCGGAGGGGAGCTCGGCGCCGGTGGAGTCGCAGGCCATCAAAGTCGCCTTCGGTACCCTCGGCGTGGAGACCACGGCGACGGCAACCTATGAGCTCAAGTACGCGCCGCTCTTCTGGGGCCTTAAACCCTATACGATTGATCGCGCAAGCGTGGCAGCCCGCATGCCGGGAAGGGAAGCGTGTATGCTGGCGCTTCACCCAACGGCAACCCGGGCGTTCGAAGTGAGCGGTAGTGCCAGTGTCGATACGTCCGGCTGTACCATCACGTCGAATTCGACCGATCCGCAGTCGATCTATCTCAGCGGCTCGGCCACCCTCAAGACCGAGTGTCTTTATACGGCCGGCAAGGTCTCGGCGACGCTAGCCCATCTCGAGCTTGCTTGCCCCAAGGCCGTGGAGGAGGTTGCGCCGATCTCCGATCCGTTCGGGTCCAAGAAGATGCCGACAACCGGGAGTTGGGTGAGCCTCGCGGGATGCGGCCAGAACTTTGTCGGCGGCGGTAGCGGCAATGGTGACTGCAATGGCACGAGCAAGACGCCGAACAACGTTCCTGCCGGCTATACCGTCGAACTGAAGCCCGGCACCTACGGTGGTTTAGAGATCAAGGGCAAGGTTCTTCTGCGGCCGGGCTACTACATCATCGACGGCGGAAACCTAAAATTCGCCAGTCAGTCGGTGATCAGCGGCGAAGGTGTCACCTTCTTCCTGTTGAACGGTGCGCAGCTCGACATTCACGGCGGCTCGACCTTCAAGGTCAGCCCATCGCTTACGGGTGATTGGGCAGGTTTCGCGATCGTCGCCGCCAGAAACAATACCGCGACCGCGACGATCAACGGCAATAGTGCCTCGTCGCTTGCGGGTATCATCTACATGCCGGCATCGAAAGAGATCCAGTATGCCGGCAACGGCTCGACCGGCGGCGAATGCGTGCGCATCGTCGCGCAGGAGATCACCATGATCGGCAACAGCAGCTTCAAGCTGGATTGCAAGGCGGCGCTTGCCAACAACACCATCAACAATCCTGGTGCGATTCGCCTCCTCAGATAGCAAAAGGCAAACATTTGCAGCACGAGGCAACGCTCCCTAGAGCGCCGCTCCGACAGCGTAGATGGTCAGTCGAGCGATTTATGAACGGCGAATTCAGCGCAACCCCGCCGCACGGCGAGTTTACAGGTGGGTAGTCCAAGGATTGACGACGGGGACGCCCAAAAGCCTCGAAGAAACGTCGGAGGCGTTTTGAGTTTTTCGGCCTTCCGTTCGACGTTCTCAAAGCAGCTATATTTGGATCCGAGCATCGGCCGCTCGTCTTCCTTGATATGGCAGTCAATCAGCTTTCCGTCGTCGGTCAGGCGCTGGTAAGGACGATTGCTGGCGTGATAGCCGCCCACGCAGATCGGCCATAGGTACAGATCCGCCAGTTGCGCCATCGGCGAAGTCTTCTGTTTGGTTTTGAACTCGTAGAGCGTCTGGGTCAACTGCTCGCGGATCAAGGGGCCGTACTTATCGGAATTGTCCCTAGCGAACGGCATTCCCTCCGCCTTTAGAGCCTTGTAGTAGCCCTCCAGGTTTGCATCTTCAGCTTTGTTGCAGCGCTCAGGATGCACGCGCAGCTTCATGCCCGGATGTGCTGAAGGATCTTTGTGGTGTTCACATGCTCGCCCGATTTTGGCTCTTCCCTGCCCTTCCATATCGCAGGATCGAAACCGCCGCGACCAGTTGGTCCGAAAAACTATCCTTCGCGAAAGGGCAATGAGATACAGAGGGTGTCCGGCACCCAGCGGCTCACGCCGACGTTTCCCAAGGATTGATCACGGAGGCACCGGTGTCTTCGAAATCCTTGACGTTGCGTGTGACAAGGATGAGATCGTGAACGATGGCAGTCGCGGCTTGCCGGTAGCCGGGGCATTGTTGGCCCGACGAGCAGTTGGAGGCGTTGCCGCACTCATTGAGCCGACTAGGCTGCTGTAGGTCGCTACTGCCGCCGGGAAGTTACAGAGGGGGCAGCAGAAGCTGATCCAGCTTGGAACACCGCTCGTGATCCCGCGCCGGCGGATCGCGATCCAGTTTCAGACGCTGGCCTGATAGACTTTTGAAACGGGCGTCCTACAATCCAACAACTGCGTTCTTGTGAAAGGCAATCGCGCGAAATGGCCGAGGAACGCGCCCAACGCCGCCTTGCCGCCATCATGGCCGCCGATGTGGTCGGCTACAGCCGACTTATTGAACAGCATGAGGCAGGCACACTTGCAGCACTGAGAGACCGGCGACGGACCGTCCTGACGCCACTCGTGACGCGCCATCATGGACGCATCGTCAAGGTGATGGGCGACGGCGTGCTGGTCGAGTTCGGAAGCGCCGTCAACGCGGTCGTGTGCGCGGTCGAGCTGCAAAACGGGATGGCGGATGCCAACAACGGCCTGCCAGAGGATCGCAAAGTCATTCTCCGGGTCGGCATCAATCTGGGTGATGTCGTCGTCGATGGAGGCGATCTGTATGGCGACGGCGTTAACGTGGCCGCCCGCCTGCAGGGCATTGCCGCGCCGGGAGAAATCTGTGTTGCTGGAAGCGTCTACGATCAGGTCAAGCGAAAGCTCGACTTCGGCTTCGATGAACTTGGTCCGCAAACCATGAAGAACATCACCGAGCCAGTGCTTGCCTATAGAGTCTGGTCGTCATCGTCGATGACGCAGGAGAATTACGTCCCAGTGGAGAAGACGGCCAGGCCGCTGCCCGCCACGCCTTCGATTGCCGTCCTTCCGTTCACCAACATGAGCAACGATCCCGAGGAAGAGTCATTTGTTGACGGCCTGACCGAAGATCTGATCACGGACCTCTCTAGGACCGCCGGATTGTTCGTCATCGCCCGGAACTCGACCTTCGCCTACAAGGGCAAGCCTGTGGACGTGCGCCGTGTCGCACGCGATCTTGGTGTGCGTTATCTTCTCGAGGGCAGCGCTCGGCGGGCTGCGGGGCGGGTGCGCATCAATGCCCAGTTGATCGATGCGATTAGAGGGGACCACCTTTGGGCCGAACGGTTCGACCGTGGCTTGGAGGACATCTTCGCCGTGCAGGATGAGGTGACGGGCAAGATAGTCGAAGCGTTGGTCGGCAGGCTGACGGCCGCGCCTGTGCGCAACAGACCCACGAACTTGGAAGCTTACGAGCTCTGTGTACGTGCGCGGCCTCTGAGCCAGCGAACGGCACTGGACGCGCGAGAAGCGATTTTCCTGCTGGAGCGCGCGATCGCACTAGATCCCGAATACGCTGAAGCGCATCGCTTGTTGGCGCTTAATCTGTGGTTGGGTTGGGAGTTCTGGGACAAGCCGGTGGACCCCACCCGGGCAAGGGCCATGGCGGAAGCGCAACGGGCCGTAACGCTCGACCCGAACGACGCCGGAAATCGCTGGGTACTGGGAATCATCCTGGGATATGAACGTCGATGGGCGGAATCGGATGCTGAGTTTGACGCCACCTTCAAACTCGATCCGAACTATGCTGACGCTTGGGCGATACGCGCAGATCTGACTACGTTGAAGGGCCATCCGGCAGAAGCTATCGAATACGTGCTCAAGGCACTCCGGCTCAACCCGCACCCACCCGGCTGGTATTACTGGATCTTGGGACAGGCCCAATACGCGCTTCGAGATCACGAGTCGGCAGTGCATACGTTGCGCAGGCCCGAAACCTACCGCACGACATCGCGTCGGATTCTTGCAGCGAGCTTGGCGCAATTGGGCCGTCTAGAGGAGGCGCGCCAGGAAGCCGAGATGTTCATGATCAGCAATCCAAATTTCACGATCCGGCATTGGTCCGCCCCACAGCCTTTCCGCGACGAAGACTTGCGGCGGTACTTCGAGGAGGGCTATCGCATGGCAGGGCTGCCAGAGTAGGGTAGGTCTCCGGCCGGCGGACTGGCTCCTCTTCAAGCAGCAGCCTCGTTCAGGCGGTTCAAATTTGAGACTTCAGCTCTGCGCTACCGGACCATCGAATCCGTGCAACTGAATGACGGCAACGGGTCAGTTAGGGACGGCGATCCTAGCCCGCTGAATGTCTGCTATCGCGTTCTGAACGCCAAAAGCTGCCGGTCGGCAGCCGCGTCATCGATCGGTTGGCCGGCGCGATTTCCCAGATGACGGGACTTTCGCCACGAAACCTCAAATACATGCGCGCCTTTGCTGAGCCGTTCCCGGACAAGCAAATCGTGCAACAGCTTGTTGCACAATTGCCCTGGGGCCATAACGTGAAACTCGTCGAAGCCCTGAAAAAGCGATGAAGAGAGGCTGTGGTATGCGCGCCCGGCCGTAGAACATGGGAGGAGCCGGAACGTCCTCGTCCATCAGATCGAAAGCGGTTTCTACCAGCGCCAAGGAAAAGCGCTGACCAACTTTGGTGGACATTGCCCGCCCCTCAGTCAGACTTGGCGCAGGAGTTGAGCAAAGACCCATACAGCTTCGATTTTCTCGCTCTCGGCCCGGCGATATCCGAGAGCGAACTTGAGCAAGGCCTCATCGAGCATCTACGCTCCTTGATGTTGGAGCTTGGCAAAGGCTTTGCATTCGTCGGCAGCCAATATCATCTCGAAGTGGGCGGTCAGGACTATTATCTAAACCTCCTGTTCTATCATCTCCGACTGCGCTGTTTCGTAGTTGTCGAGCTCAAGATTGAAGAATTCAAGCCGGAGTTCGCCGGCAAGATGAACTTCTATCTTTCCGCGGTAGACGACCAACTTCGACACGAGTCCGATGCTCCAAGCATCGGGATCATTCTTTGCAAAGGCAAGAACGAGGTAATCGTCGAGTACGCTCTTCGAGATTCGACAAAGCCGATGGGCGTTGCAGAGTATCGGCTATCCACCGCCCTTCCCCAACCATTACAAAGAGAGCTACCAACCGAAGCTGAGCTTGCGCGGGAATTTCCGTTAATTGTCGCTAGTAAAGCTCCGCATAGAAATCGAGCGTGAAATCCGGTTGTTGATGGCCGACCAAACTGACAGCGAGAGACCTGCCGCGCATGGTCCGATGCTTGCCGAACTCCAGCGTCTCGGACTTGCGCCCAAAGCCGCAGACCAATTTCGAGGCGCCCTTCACACGATGAACAGAGCGGCGCACGGCCAGGACGTCGATCCTGCGGACGCGGCTGTGGCGACCGGGGTTGCAACTGCCTTCCTCGCCGAGCTTCAAGCCATTCGCAACGGCCAACTCTGTTGAATGGCAAAGGCCCGCGGCTGGTCGGCGCGGTCGAACTCAGCGGTCCAGCGGATACATTATGCGATCATTCTGGCACAGAACACAGAACGCGAACGTCTTCGCTACTGCCGTGTACGAGGCTCGTGAAGATCGGCTCCCTTCAACCCGCTGCTGCATTCGCCGATAACGCTTGGAATTGCCGGGTGCTGGCCCTGCGACGATGGAACCGGGATGGGAAGATCGATACCCAGCGGCCGGCCGAACAGGATTACTGTGGCAGCAATTGCGTCTTCCGAGCCCAGATGGAGCATGGCGGTGAAGTAACCTCGTCACACCTGATCAGATGGAGTATTCTACCCATCCTAGCGCCGGCCATGGCGCACCCCGTGGTGGTGACGGTAGCGCTTCGACGCGAGCTGATTGCATGGGGGATACTGCAGTGGAGGGGCGCGGGGCGGATAAATCAAGTGTCAGTCTCAGGCAACAGGTCGAACTGCTGAAGCGGGAGCTTGACGAGGCACTCGAGCAACAGACAGCGACGAGCGAGATATTGCGGGTCATTCCGACCTCAACCAGCTCCGTACAGCCCGTCTTCGATGCGATAGCGAAAAGCGCAGCGAGGCTGTGCGCGGCAGAATTCTGCTTTGTGTTTCGGTTCGACGGTGAGCTCATGCACGCCGTCGCCTATCACGGCGTATCGCGCGAAGGCATTGAAGCGGTAAATGCCATCTTCCCGCGGCCCCCCTATCGGGGCAATATAACGGGGCGAGCCTTTCTCAGCGGTACCATAGAGCAGATTCCTGACGTATTTGCCGACCCTGAATACCAATTGCTCCCGCTGGCGAAAATCGTGTCTTATCGCAGTGCGATCGGCGTGCCGTTGGTGCTGACAGGGCGTCCGATCGGAGCGATCGGCGTTAGTCGACGTGAGGTCGGATACTTTCCAGAACGGCAGATCAAACTCCTGCGAACCTTCGCCGATCAAGCCGTGATCGCGATCGAGAACGTCCGTCTTTTCGAGGAGACGCAAGCGCGCAACCGAGAGATTGGCGAGGCGCTCGAACAGCAGACGGCGACCAGCGAAATACTTCGCGTCATCTCGACCTCACCGACCGATGCGCAACCCGTGTTCGACACGATCGCCCAGCACGCCGCCCGGCTGTGCGGCGCGCAATTCTGCCACGTGTTTCGCTATGATGGCGAACTGTTGCATTTCGTGGCGCATCACCAGCTGGAACCCGAGAGCGCGGTGCTTCCAGCCCCACCTGGTCGAGGCACTGCGGCTGGACGCTCGATCCTCAGTCGATCGGTGGAACAGATACCGGACCGGCTCGTCGATCCGGAATACGTGTTGCACCCCGCCATAAGGGCTCAAGCGTCGAACCACCGAAGCCTGCTGGCCGCACCTATCATGCGCGGCGGTGTTCCGATCGGCACTATTGTCGTGGCACGAACCGAGCTAGGATTGTTTCCCGATCGGCAGGTCGAACTCCTCAAGACCTTCGCCGACCAGGCCGGGATCGCGATCGAGAATGTTCGACTGTTTTCGGATCTGGAGAAGCGCAATCTCGATCTCAAGGAGGCGCTGCAACAGCAAACTGCGACAGCCGACGTTCTCAAGGTCATCAGTCGGTCGACCTTCGATCTGCAGACGGTGCTGGATACGCTTGTCGAATCGGCGGTGCGGCTTTGCGAGGCCTATGATGCGGCCCTTTTCCTAAAGGATGGAGACACTCTCTTCTTGAGGGCGCATCACGGGCCAATACCGATCGATTTCGTCGGCTGGCCAGTGTCGCGGGGCTGGGTGACCGGACGGGCCGTCGTTGACAGAAAACCAGTTCATGTGCCGGACCTGACGGCCGAAGCCGACGAATACCCAGAGGGACAGAGCATGGCCGTGCGGATGGGACATCGCACGATCTTGGCTGCGCCCTTGCTGCGACAAAAGGAGGCTATCGGTGGTCTCGTCATACGACGAACTGAACTCAAGCCATTTGCCGAAAAGCAGATCGACCTTCTCCAGACCTTTGCGGACCAAGCGGTCATTGCAATTGAGAACGTGCGGCTGTTCGATGAGGTGAAATCGCGGACCGCAGAACTGGCCTTAGCGCTGGAACAGCAGACGGCGACGGCCGAGGTGCTGAAGGTTATCAGCCGTTCCGCATTCGACCTCCAATCGGTTCTGGATACCCTCGTAGCATCCGCTGCACGCCTCTGCGATGCAGACATGGCGACGATGACCCGGCCGATAGGCGACGCGCATTATCCAGTCGCCAGCTACGGATTTTCGCAGCAATTCGATCAATATTTTCGAGCGCTCCCGCTGGAGCCGGGGCGCGGCAGCATTGTCGGGCGGACGCTGCTTGAGGTCCGGCCGGTTCAGGTGGCCGACGTCCTCGATGACCCCCAGTACGCCATGCCGGAAGCGCAACGACTCGGAGGATTCCGTACCGTGCTTGGCGTGCCGCTCCTTCGTGAAGGAAGTCCTATCGGGGTGCTCGCGTTGACCCGCTCCACTGTGCGACCATTCACCGACAAGCAGATCGAGTTGGCATCGACCTTTGCCGACCAGGCCGTGATTGCCATCGAAAATGTGCGTCTTTTTCAGGAAGTGCGGGCGAGAACCGATGAACTGTCCCACTCCCTCGACGCACTCAAGGCCACGCAGGACCGATTGATCCAGACGGAAAAGCTTGCCTCGCTCGGACAATTGACCGCCGGAATTGCGCATGAGATCAAGAACCCGTTGAATTTCGTGAACAACTTCTCGGCGGTATCGGTCGAGTTGCTCGAAGAGCTTCAGCAGGCGCTCGACGGCGCGGTAGCCGACGATGCACCGCGCGCCGAGATCGACACGCTCGCCGAGACGATAAAGGGTAATCTTGAAAAGATCGTCCAGCATGGCAAACGCGCCGATTCAATCGTCAAGAACATGCTGATGCATTCGCGTCAGGGGGCGGGCGAGCGCAGATGGACCAGTATCAACGCCATCGTCGAGGAGAGCCTGAATCTGGCCTATCATGGTGCTCGAGCAGAGAAGCAAGGGTTCACGATCGCGCTGGAGACATCGTTCGACCCTCTGGCCGGAGAGGCCGACCTGTACCCGCAGGACATCACACGCGCGCTTCTCAACCTTATCTCGAACGGCTTCTATGCGACGAGCAACCGCGCGGCATCAGAGCCCGGCGCCAGTTACGAGCCGACGCTCGCGGCAGTGACCAGGAACCTTGGAGACAGCGTTGAGATCACTATCCGGGATAACGGCGTCGGAATCCCACCAGAGGTAAGGGAGAAGATGTTCAATCCTTTCTTCACAACCAAGCCTGCTGGTGAAGGAACCGGCCTCGGCCTCTCGCTCAGCCACGACATCATCGTCAAGCAGCATGCAGGTTCCATCGAGGTGGACACAGAACCTGGTCGTTACACCGAGTTTCGCATTCGACTGCCGCGGAACACCCCGGCGATGCCAGCGCGGGAGGGCAGATCATGACCCTCCTCATTTTGGTGGTCGATGACGAGCCCGACGTTGAATCGCTTTTCAAACAGCAGTTCCGCCATGATCTGCGCGCTGGCCGCTTTGTCATGGAGTTCGCACGATCAGCGTCATCCGCACTCGAAAGGATCGTCGATGCAGTCGACGTCACACTCATTCTCATCCTGTCCGACGTTAACATGCCGGGGATGAGCGGGCTCGAACTGGTGCCGAAGGCGAGGAGCATAAGACCCGACGTGCCGGTGATAGTGATCACGGCCTATGGTGATCCGGACACGAAGCGAAGAGCCATCGAATGTGGCGCGGAAGCATTGTTGACCAAGCCGATCGACTTCAACGCGCTGCGAGAAGAAATCGACAGTCGGGTTGGGCGCACCGCATGAACACAAACATACTCGTTGTAGACGACGAGCCGGACCTGGAGATGCTTCTTCTCCAGAAATTCCGGAAGCAGATCCGTGACGGATCGCTGCGTTTCCTGTTCGCCCGCGACGGAGTTGACGCCTTGGCCGTGCTTGCTGCCAATTGCGACGTGGATATTGTGCTGAGCGACATCAACATGCCGCGTATGGATGGCCTGTCGCTCTTGGCGAAGCTTCAGCAATTGGACGAGGACCTATCCACGATAATCGTCTCCGCCTACAGCGATATGGCCAACATCCGCATCGCGATGAACCGCGGCGCATATGATTTCGTCACGAAGCCGATCGATTTTGCCGATCTGGAAGCGACGATTGGCAAGACCATCCACCATGTGGCGACGCTGCGTGAGGCGCAACGCAGGCAGGCGGCGGCCGAGCACGCGCGCGCGTCGCTTTCCCGTTACTTTTCGCCTAACCTCGCCGAACGCTTGGCCAACAGCGCCGACGGCCTTGATCTTGGCGGAAAGCGCCGAGATGTTGCGTCGCTCTTTACCGATCTGACCGGGTTCACCACATTGGCGGAAACGATCGAGCCGAATATGCTCGGGCACCTCCTCAATGATTACATCGTCGGCATGACTGACATCGTGTTCGCCCACGACGGTACAGTCGCCAAGGTCATTGGCGACGCGCTGCACGTACTTTTCGGTGCGCCGGTCGATCAGTCGGACCATGCCAGTCGCGCGATCGCCTGTTCATTCGCACTTGACGGTTTCGCACAGTCCTTTCGTGAACACTGGCGCAGAAAGGGAATAGCCCTTGGCCACACCCGGATAGGTGCACATGCCGGCACGGCTGTAGTTGGCAACTTCGGTGGAGGAAAGTTTTTCGACTATAGTGCTTACGGCGACACCATCAACGTTGCCGCGCGCCTGGAAGCGGCCAACAAGTCGCTTGGCACGCGTATTTGCGTCAGTGGCAACCTCGCTGACGGCATGGAAGGGTTCTGCGGCCGCCCTGTTGGCGACCTCCTGCTCAGAGGCAGAGCGGAGCCGATCCGCGCTTTCGAACCGCTGGGCGCTGAAAACTATACCAGCAGTGCGACGCAGGCGTACATGGCTGCCTTCGCAGAGCTGGAGGCCGGCGATCCTCGTGCCGTAGCTTCGTTCGCTGCGCTGGTCGGTCGCAATCCGGAGGACCCGCTCGCTGGCTTTCACCTGAAGCGACTCATGAACGGCGAATTCAGCGCAACCATCAACCTCAAGAATTTCCACTGATCGGCTGGAATCGGGCCGGGGGTGTCGATCTTATCCCTCGCCTTGAACGCATTCGAACCGGCGACCCGCCGCATGGCGAGTTTACAGGTGGGTCCAAGGATTGACGACGGGGACACCAGCCGCCTCGAAAGGGCTTGTATCGCGTGTTGCAATTGTAAACCCCTTGGAGGCCACGATAGCGGCAATGTATCCATCCGGTGTCGGGAATCCTTTCCCCGCCGCTCGCGCCGTTGCCGCGAGGTCCGCATAGTGCCGAGCCGCCGCAGTGTCGAATGGCAACACACGATCATCGAACAGTGCGAGCAGGCCATCAAGCGTTTCGGCTAACGCCTTTTTGCGCCGGCCCTCCGGTAGCGCAGCGATACCAAACAGTAACTCCGCCAGCGTCACGCTGGACAGATACAAGGTTTCGGCTACTTGGTCATTCAACCACGTGCGCACTGCTAAATCCGGGGCCGGCTTCATCGCTTCGGAAACGACATTCGTGTCTAAGACGATCATTCAAACCTCATTGGCTCAGCCGGCGCTTTGTCTCGCACTTGGTCGAACACTTCAAAATCCTCATTGGTCAGGCCAAGCCGCCCGCTTAGCTCAGCCAAGGCGTCGCCGATGCGTACACGCTGTTCGGGCTTTACCGCACGCTCCAAAATCTCGCGGACTTCCGCCTCTGTGCTGCGGCCGTGAATCGCCGCGCGAACACGCAATGCTCGGTGCACTTCATCAGGCACATTTCGTACGGTCAAGATAGCCATAGTCAGACCCTCATATTCGACTTCATTGACTGCAATATAGGAACAATGCAGTCATTCCTCAAGCTCCAGGATTATGATTATTGAAAGGTTGGCGCCGCAAGGCTCGTGGAAGCACAATTCTGTCCGGCCCATAAGGCGCGTCCACGCTTAGCCCTGCAAACGTCGGCATTGCGCCCACATCCGAGCCGTTCAGCGCGCCGATCGCCGAGCCCAGAAGCTGCCATTCATTCACGTGGAGCAGCGCTGAGCCGCAACGGCCTCAATGCGCGGTGCTGGCGAATTTGTTTGCCGTCGTCGTCAGTTTCTATCCACCGAAGATGAAGCTGGAATGCGAAGGTGCAAAAAAGCAGACTTGGCGGGCATTCGATCGCGGAGATACACGCCATGATTTTGCCCTCCAGCGCCGAAGGGCATTCGGCTACTGGCTATGAAGCTGTCGTCGCTCGATACGACCGAGGGCAAATACGAACCACAGCTTATTTTTGCACTTTGACCCGGGGCCGCTTGGCTCAAAGCAAAAAGGCAGCCACACACCTTTCCATTTAAAAACGCGACGGCGCACGACATCAAAACGTGCACTAAAGAGGAAGTCGAATTCGCCGCGCTTTGCACGGAGATCAACGGGTAGCTAAGGCGCGGTCCTTACTATGAGTAAGAGACTCTTCGGTGTCTAAGCCTCCCGTCGCGCTGGCCGATCCGCGAAGAAGTGAAGGTGCAGCGCAGGGGGCGAAGCGGTCGCATCGGCAGCTTGAAATCGCCTTCCACAGGCCTACCTACCATCACGTTGCCTACATGAAGGAGCGCAGCCATGGAACTCACCGTGGTGCCCATCGTCAAGCCGGACGCCACCAACTTCATCTTTGGCCAGTCGCATTTCATCAAGACTGTGGAGGACCTCCACGAGGCGCTGGTGGGCGCGGTCCCTGGCATCCGCTTCGGGCTGGCCTTCTGCGAGGCCTCCGGTAAGCGGCTGGTGCGTTGGTCGGGTAATGAAGAAGCCATGCTTACCCTCGCACGTGACAACGCATTGGCCATTGGCGCCGGCCACACTTTCCTGATCTTCCTGGGCGACGGCTTCTTTCCCGTCAACGTGCTGGCGGTGGTGCGTGCGGTGCCAGAGGTCTGCCGCATCTATTGCGCGACGGCCAACCCGACGCAGGTGATCGTCGCGCAAACGGAGCTGGGCCGCGGCGTGCTCGGCGTGGTGGATGGCGCCTCACCGCTGGGTGTCGAAACCGACGCGGACATTGCTTGGCGGAAAGACCTGCTGCGAAAGATCGGCTACAAGCTGTAGGCTGCGTGAAATCGACGTGCCTGCACGGTAACGTCGAGCCTATGCCCCAGACGCGCCGCTCGGGTACGAAGAGGGTTCCGAAGCTCATCCTACCTTGTTCGTGGTCCATTTGTGTGACTGCGCCTTCATGGGCCCAAAGGAGCAAACGATTGCTATCGGGAATAAGTATGAAGGGGACGCTCTCGGCCGGTGAAACTGCCCCCACTTTCGACCGGACACTCAGCATAAGCAGGAAGGCTCAAGCACAGGCTTATGTCTAACGAGTTTCGACAGGGACAGATGCAGGCATCGAAGACGTCGAAATCGTTGACTACCATTGAGAGCCAATCGTGGCACACAAGGAGCTTGAGATGACCCATATTCTTCCGCCGGTCCATCCGGGCGAAATCCTCCGCGAGGAGTATCTACGTCCTCTGAACATGAGTGCCGGCGCATTGGCGAAAAAGCTCAATGTTCCTCGCACCCGCATAGAACGCATCGCGGCCGAGCAAACACCGGTAACCACGGATACCGCCCTGCGTCTTGCTAAATACTTCCGCACAACGCCGGAATTTTGGATGAACATGCAGACCAGCTTCAACCTCAAGACAGAAGAAAAAGCGCTTCATGGCGAGTTGGAGTTGATCCCAGAAATCGATAGAACGGCGTAATCGGAGCCTGCGCAATACACCGCCTTCCAGTCGATACATTATGCGATCGTTCGCCCAACCGTGAACCTTATTGCGATCAACCATGCTCAGGACAGCTTGCCGGTGCACGTTCCCCCGACACAAACTTCCCGTTATATCGTCGAACCTCTGCATATGATTTTCTGGAAAAAACCCGAAGTAAAACCTTCAAGAAATCCATCCTTACAATGGTCCGACCATGACGACGACAGTTACAGCCAAGGGGCAAGTCACGATCCCCAAACCAGTGCGCGATCTCTTGGGTATAGTGCCTGGGAGCCAGGTTGATTTCCGTCGCGCGGCGGATGGAAGCATAGTGCTCGTCCATGCCACCAAAAAACAAGAGCCCAGCCGCTTCGCGAAGCTGCGAGGGCACGCTGGCAAGGGGCTAGATACCGACGCGATCATGGCACTTACGCGTGGCGAACCGTGATCCTCGTAGACACGAACGTTCTTCTTGACGTCGCAACCGACGATCCGACGTGGGCTGAATGGTCAATAGCACAACTCGAAGCGGCAAGTCTTCAGGGTGCACTCTGGATTAACGATATCGTCTATTCAGAACTGGCGGTCCGCTACGATCGGATCGAAGAGGTCGACGGTTTCCTTGACTAGGTCGGGTTGGAACTGGCCCCGATCCCTCGAGAGGCGCTGTTTCTGGCAAGCAAGGTTTTCACCCGATATCGCAAAGCGGGGGGAATAAGAACCGGGGTACTCCCCGATTTCTTCATCGGCGCCCATGCGGCGATCAGCGGATGCCCGCTGCTCACGCGTGATGTCAGCCGTTATCGGACCTATTTCCCCACGTTGATACTGATAGCGCCGCACTTGCCGACCTGAGGAGCCCTATCGGGAGCAGGAGCACGTGCAGTTCCGATCGATACATTGTGCGATCCTAAAGGCACAAATCGGAAACAATGGCCGCGGCGTTGGCGCAGGACTTTTCGTATAGGCGATCGCCCTCCTCCGGCGGCGTAACCGTGGAAACCTGGTCGGTTGCCTTTCGTCTCGGCGGCCAAGTGAACTGAATTAGCCGCCATTTCAGTTCTCGAGAAGCCCACGACGACTGCTGTCGAATATCGGCGCAAGGAGATAGGCCGCAAGGCTCTGCTCTCCGTCCATCAACATCACTTCGGCAGGCATTCCAGGAAGTAGCTGCACGTCCCTAAGATCGGCGAGGTCATGTTGATCGACCTCCACTTTGGCGAGGAAATAGGCTGCGCCGGTGCGCTCGTCAGTCATGGCGTCCGCTGAGATCGATCGCAACTTGCCATGGATGAGTGGAAGGTTCCGCTGCCTATATGCGGTCAGTATTACACGAGCGCGCATACCTGGCCGTATCCGCTCGATGTCGATCGGCCGAACCTTGGCGTCGACGATAACGCCGCTGTTGCTCGGAACAATGTCCAGTAATGGCTGACCGGGTTCGATTACTCCACTCTCCGACCTTGCCTGGAGGTTCATCACAATGCCGGCAAGCGGAGCGCGAATGATCGTACGCCTGAGAATATCCTCCCGCGAGGGCAATTGCCCGTTCAACTCCGCCTTCAACCTTCGCGCCTCGGCGAGTTCGCCGCCTATTTTTTCCTGGCGTTCTTCAACGATTGTAAGCAGCTGTAGTTTGGTCTCTCCAACCGCTTGAGCATTCTCTGCGATCTTTGCGCGGTTGCTCGCCTTTGCAGCCGCAATGTTTGCCCGCTCCCGCTTCAGTGCCAATATGCGAGGTTTGCGCTCCAGATGCTTTTCGACGAGAACCTGTGCGGCTGATATTTCCTCGTCGATCAGCGCGATTTGTCCGACCTCTGCGGCAATTACCTCCTGCAAGCCGGCATTCTGCTCCTGCAATTGGCGAACCCGAGCCTCGAGGATCTGCGTGCGTCCCTGATGCGATGCGCGCCGGCTGAGAAGCAGTTGCTGCTGTCCTTCCATCAGTCGCTGCAAGTCAGCCGAGGCGTTGTCGGTAAGGAAGTGGGGAAAGTTGATCTCCGCGCGGTCAGTCCGCTCTGCTTCTAGGCGCGCCTCGGTTGCCAGAACGTGCATAAGCCGTTCTCGAACCTCAGAATTGAGTGCCTTCGCCTTCGTGTCGTCAAGAGTGATCAACGGATCGCCCGCCCTGACCACGTCACCCTCCTGGACATGAATAGTCCGGACGATTCCGCCCTCGAGATGTTGGACAGTCTTGCGATATCCGTCAGGGCTGACGATGCCCGGAGCGAGTGCCGCAGTGGCGAGAGGCGCGACCAGTGACCAACCGACGAAGACGATGGCGAACAGGACGGCGGCAGTGATGCCCAATCGCCGGGGCGACCGTGTAAGATTTGCGAGCGTCCTTGCGGGAGGTTTTGTATGCGAAGTAATGGATCGATAGAGGCGAAATAGCACGAACAAGGCGGCGACGATGGTGCCCCAGATCACGAGGGTAACGGTCGTTTCATTCGGCTCTATGCCCGCCGACGTTAAGTATTTTCCCGTCCCCTCTACGAGCGACGCGTACCCGGCCTTCACTGGATAAAGCCGAACCTGCGGGTTCAATTTGTCCCAAGCGGTCGCGGCAAACGAGGTGTCCATGGGTTTCACTCTGCTACGGAAAGAATGCTTCCACGACCGGGCTTTGACGGGTCCTGGAGAACACCGGATTGCACCAGTCGTACCGATAGCGGCTGAGCCGACCGCATCTGCACAACGTCGTCGCGTGGCCCGAATGCCGCAACGGTGCCGCCGTTCAGTGCCAGGACTTTGTCGGCGCAAGTCAACATCGCTACGTGATGGGTAACGATCAGTACGGTCGTGCGCGCCTGCTTCAGCCTGGAGAGAGCCTCGATAAGCGCGCGGTCCCCCGCCGCGTCCATGTTCGAGTTAGGCTCATCAAGGACAAGAACGGCCGGATCGCCGTAAAGTGATCGCGCAAGGCCAAGTCTCTGGCGCTGACCAAGCGAGATGCGCCGTGAATGCAGCGTGATCTCCGTTTCGTAGCCGTCAGGAAGCGCGAGAATGAGTTCATGAACCCCGGCAAGCCTGGCCGCGCGAATAACGGCCTCGCTATCGACCTCTCGAAAGCGGGCGATGTTCTGCGCAACAGTGCCGGGTAGAAGCTCGACCTGTTGGGGCAGGTAACCGATATGTCGCCCCAGCTCTTCCTGATCCCAGGTAAAGACATCCGCCGCATCGAGACGCACATGGCCCTTGGCTGGCTTCCAGGCGCCGACGGCAAGCCGGCAGAGCGTTGACTTACCGGCCCCCGATGGGCCGATGACTGCACAAGTCTCGCCAGGGGAGATCGCAAAGCCCACGGAACTTAGAATAGGGTGTTGGCCGCCTGGGGGGATGTAATACACGCCTTCGAATGAAAGCCTGCCTTCTGGGCGCGGGAGCGAGACACGCTCGGTGCCATCACTTGCTGACCCGGCGAAAAGTTCCTTCAAGTTCGCCTGAGCAGTCCTTGCTGTGACGAAGGATCGCCATGCGCTTGTCGAGCGCTCGATCGGAGCGAGGGCGCGCCCCATGACAATCGATCCCGCAACCATTGCACCGGCAGTCATTTCTCCGCGAATTACGAAATAGGCGCCGACGGCAAGAATCGCGATCTGCAGCAGGAGCCTCAAGCTGCGCGAGATCGAAAGGATGGTCGTCGTCCTGTCGGCGAGCATCTGCTGTTCGGCAACCACTTCAATGTGGCGGCTCAGCCAACGCTGAAGGATCGCCCGTGTCATGCCGAGTGGCCGAATTGTTTCACCGGCATCGACGAACCGCATCGCGTTCTCCTGGTGCGTCTTGGTGAGGGCTGCGACCTGTTTTTGACGTTTGCGTGTAAGCGCATCGTTTGCAAAGGCGAGGCAGAGCAACAACACTGCGCCGATGGTGGCGACCAGACCAAGCGCCGGGTGCAATATCCAAATGAAGACAAGGAAGATAAGGCTCCAAGGCGTATCGAGAAAGGCGAGGATGGCATCCCCCGCATAAAAGCTCTTGAGATCGCCGACCTCCCTCGTGCCGGCACGCCCTTCTTCTCCGGCAAGCCGCACCTCCATGGCACGTCGCAACATCGGCGCGCTAAGTTCGCTGTCGAGCCAGCCCGCTGCCCTGCCGACGATCATTCGCCTTGCCTGCTCCAGCGCGCCGTAAATTGTGACGGAAAAGATGGCGATCACGGTCAGCCAGAGAAGCGTATCTAGCGATCCACTGGATAGGACACGGTCATAGACTTGAAGCATGTAGATGCTCGTGACGAGCAGCAGCAAGTTGAGAAGACCGCTCAAGACAATCAGGATCGGCAACTGTCGCCTGATCGCGTGGGTAACTTCCGTCAGGCAGGTGTCTCTTGGCTGACCATTCATCGATGCGCTTCCCCCAGACCGTACTCAAACATTTGCGGGCCCGCCCCTCGAAGGCGGGCCCGCAGCCGGTCAAACAACAGCGTCAAGATCTACCGAAAAGGTGTCCTGATGGCTGTCATTGTCGTTGTCAAAGAGTGTCGCCGTGAAATCCAGATCCAGCGGTTGGGCCGGATGCTGCTCGGTAATGCTAAACTCGATCACGGGAATCTTGACAGTGCCACTCCCCATAAAAAGCTGCACGGCGTCGATGTTGTTTGGACCACTGGTGCTGCCGACGAAGAAGCTGACCTGACCACCCGCTTCGGGCGTCAGCGTCGTCACCTTTGCACTTATGTCGCCGACCGTGCCGTCGCTGTAGTAGACGCGATAGAAGATCCCTTCGGTCGACGGATTGTAGCCACCGACCGAATTGTCGATGTAGATTTTCATCCCGCTGAACAGGAAGTGCGGGTCGACGACAAAACTCTCGTCGAACGCACCTCCCTGGGTCGTGGCGCCATCGACGCCGCCATTGGCGTTGCCATCGAAGTTGTTGTTGCCGAGCCCTATCCCGGCGGTGCTGACATTCATCTGCGCCGCGCTGAGATACGTGGCGGTGCTTTGAATGGTGCCTTCACTTGCGTTGAGGAGTGCCTTGATGTCGCTGGCATTGGCCGTCGCGTTGACCGCCGAGAACACGATCTCTTTCGTGGCAACCGTAAGCGTGCGAACCGGGTCGGGCCCTCCTGCATCGAGTGAGCCAGCCGCGCTGGAAAGCGTGGTGGTGGACGAGGGGATAGCCGTGATCTGGAAGTCGTAGGTATCGGCATCAGGGTCGAAAGTCAGAGTGTAGTTCACCGTCTGATTGTTGACGACGCCGTCATTGGTGAAGTCGTCCGTGATGGATCCGGTGAACACGAAGTTCCCGTTCCCGTCCGGTGCAGTCAACGTACCAAGCGACGTATTGACGGTCACGGCACTATTGGAATCGATTTGATAACTGTTCAGCGTGATGTTCAGCGATTTGAACCCGTCTGCGCCGGAAAGATCGGACCAGGTGCTGCTCTTGACGTTCGTGTTGAAGAGGCCGGTTATGTCATTGACGGCGATCGTCGGCGTATCGTCGTCGGCGTTGATGGTGATCGTGTTGGTCGTCTTGTCGCCATCACCATCACTGACCTGATAAGTGACGGTAAAGCTGACGTCGTTCTCGGTATTGTCTCCAGTCTGGCCGTCAAGCGTCGGGTGCAGAATGGCCGCGTCCTGGGTTACCGTGTAGGCGCCGGTCGCTGTGTTCATCGTCAGCGTGATCACCGTCGTGGTGCTCTGCTTGATCAGCAGATTGTTGCCATCTTTGACATAGGTAAAGCCGCTGGGCTGGCCAGTCGTGAGCCATTCGACCAATCCTGCGCCATCCGCACCGAAGGCAAAGCCGACCGTACCCGACGTGTTGGCTGTGTTCGGGTCGACGTCGCCGGTGCCGCCGGCGTTGCCGCCCGTCTCGGTCTCGTCATCGAGCTGCACCGTGATCGTACCCGTCGCCGTCGGCGTGTCATCGTCAGCATTGATGGTAATCGTGTTGGTCGTCTTGTCGCCGTCACCATCATTGACCTGATAGGTCACGGTAAAGCTGACATCGTTTTCGGTGTCGTCTCCGCTCAGTCCGTCAAGCGAGGGATGCGCGATCGCCCTTTCCTGCGTCACGGTGTAAGCGCCGGTCGCGGTGTTCATCGTCAGCGTGATGACGGTGTTGCCGCTTTGCTTGATCAGCAGGTCGTTGCCTGACTTCTCGTAGGTGAAGCCGCTCGGTGCGCCAGTGGCGAGCCACTCGACTGATCCAGCGCCGTCAGCGCCGAAGGCAAAGCCGACCGTACCCGAAGTGTTGGCCGTGTTCGGATCGACATCGCCCGTGCCGCCGGCAATGCCGCCGGTTTCGGTCTCGTCATCGAGCTGCACCGTGATCGTACCCGTCGCAGTCGGTGTGTCGTCATCGGCATTTATGGTGATCGTGTTGGTGGTCTTGTCGCCGTCACCATCATTGACCTGATAGGTCACGGTAAAGCTGACATCATTCTCCGTGTCGTCTCCGCTCTGGCCGTCAAGCGAGGGGTGCGCGATCGCCCTTTCCTGGGTCACGGTGTAAGCGCCGGTCGCGGTGTTCATTGTCAGCGTGATGACGGTGTTGCCGCTTTGCTTGATCAGCAGGTTGTCGCCGGACTTCTCGTAGGTGAAGCCGCTTGGTGCTCCCGTATCGAGCCACGCGACCGATCCGGCGCCATCGGCGCCGAAGGCAAAGCCGACCGTACCCGTCGTGTTGGCCGTGTTCGGATCGACATCGCCGGTGCCGCCGGCAATGCCGCCGGTTTCGGTCTCGTCATCGAGCTGCACCGTGATCGTACCCGTCGCCGTCGGCGTGTCGTCGTCAGCATTGATGGTGACCGTATTGGTCGCCGTATCGCCATCGCCGTCTGTGACCTGATAGGTCACGGTAAAGCTGACATCGTTTTCCGTATCGTCTCCGCTCAGCCCGTCAAGCGAGGGGTGCGCGATCGCCCTTTCCTGCGTCACGGTGTAAGCGCCGGTCGCGGTGTTCATCGTCAGCGTGACGACGGTGTTGCCGCTTTGCTTGATCAGCAGGTCGTTGCCTGACTTCTCGTAGGTGAAGCCGCTTGGTGCTCCCGTATCGAGCCACGCGACCGATCCGGCGCCATCGGCGCCGAAGGCAAAGCCGACCGTACCCGTCGTGTTGGCCGTGTTCGGATCGACATCGCCGGTGCCGCCGGCAATGCCCCCGGTCTCGGTCTCGTCATCGAGCTGTACCGTGATCGTGCCCGTCGCGGTCGGTCCGGAATCTTCGATCAGCAGGTCCGGCCCGATGTCCAAATGTGAGCTTGCAACTTCGAGAAGTTTGAAGGCGCCGATGTCCCAGTCGAGATTGCTGGCGTCCAGACCAGTGTTCGCAATCTTCACCCGATTATGGTCGGAAACGGTCTCGTAGGAGATGAAGTCCTTCGCCCGAAGACCGACGATCGTAACCGTGCCGTCACCGTTGAAGGTGACGCTGAGATTGAATGTCTGCTGGTTCCCCCCTTTGCCGATGGTCCGGGAAACCGTGTCCGTCTCCGGCGTAGTCGTATTGAGGTCGTTATCGATTGCTTCAAGGAGAATGGTATTGCCACTCCTGATCGTGACCGAATGGATCGCGACGATCGTATCGTTCTGGAGTCCGGGCACGAAATCGCCCCCGGTTTCCTTCGCCGTCGTATAGGCCACCATGGAGGCCTGGGCGTAAGGCGAGCCGCCCTGTGTCTGCGAAATCTGCCATTCGGCCGACCTTGCGGACAATAGGGTATCGTAGGTGATGGCGTTGGTATTGCCCTTATCGAGGGTAAGCAGCGACGGCGAGTTGGACACGAAGGTGAAGACCATGGCTTCGCCATTGGCGTCCTTCGATGGATCGACGCCATCCAGCAACTGGTTCGTGTTGCCGATCGTGGTGTTGCCGCCGCCCTTGCTGGTGTTAACGGTTTGATTGGCCTGGTCGGAAATGACGATGATCTGGTTTGATTGATCGCCGAAAGCATTCCAGTTGTTTTGACCCGAGGCGAGTGTGTTTAGGTCGAACGAAAGTTCCTCGGATGCGGACACGAAAAGCGTGTCCGCAAGGATCGACGTCGCATCGTCGTGGTCCAACGTGTTCCCGTGTTCGATCGCCTCGAAGGTAACCATCCAAATCTTAGCGCCAATAAGAGCGCCGTTGCCATCGTAAACCTCCTGAATGTAGGCAGCGAAGACGATGCGTCCGTCAGTGCTGGCACGGCCGAGCACGATGTTGTCATTCGTCGGGTCAGTGTAGAGCAGAACATTGGCGTTATCTGACGTTACGTCGAGGCCGCTGTCGGCACCATTCAACGCGTCACCATTGGCGTCTGTGAACGCCAGGTTGCTTACGGTGGCAGTGGCACTAATCCCGATGAAATTGGAGGAACTTTCCGCGACCCGCCCCCCAGTCGGAAAGGTCGTTGAGAGGCCGAGCTGGCCGATCGAAGTTCCAAACAGCCTGTTGTAAAACGCCGACACTTGGCTTTGCAGCCGTGCGAGCGTCACATCATTGTCGTCCGCATCCCCAGGGACAGAGGGTGTTGCAGTTGCATTCTGAAGGGTTGCACTTTCATCGAGTGTCATGGAGCCGTTAAGCGTGAACGTGATGGTCATTGTTCATCTCCCTCATCAAACCGCCTCAGCATTCGTCGGCTAGTGGTCCTCCAGCTGAGCGCCCCCCGCGCCGGTGCGGATTGGGCGGCAGCAAGTCGCCTTTGAACGTCGGACAAAGGAGTAGCTGCCCGATCCAACGAGATTTGCAGGTCACATTGTTGCGTGGAAAAAATGCCGCTTCGGCGCTCTTCTTGGCTACCATTGCTGAAATCGCCTCGACGCTTGTCAGCGTAAGGCCCCCCCTCCAGTCAGGTCGTCAGCCATCCTCTCAATGTGAGAGCGTCTCCAGGTCCATTCTGGGCCAGGTCGATAGCGGCGGATTATTTTAGAAAGATCTAATTTTATCTTTCCTACAAGTTACCCTGAAGACCTACCCACGAATGCTTATGAGCACTCGAACTTGGAGTAAGGGAACGGGGGCATCCCACTGCTTGCGCACGTCCTTTCGGCACTTCGCCTCCTCCAAGGTCGCGAGCAACAATCGGCCCAAGAGCCGATCCGGCCGATAGCGTTCGTCGGACTGAGGGTTAGCTGTATTATGGAGGCCTAATATAAAGGGGTGTGCGGTGAGATGTGCCTGCCTTTCGGGGCTCTCTTGCCGGCCTACTTGCCTTGACGGGGAATAGAGATGGAAGACGATCGGATGACGATAACCGCACAATTTCAGGGTGTTGAAATCAGTCTCGTGTCACGAGAGCCGCTTTTGGGGACCCTCGAACTGACCTCAATCACGGGTGCAAACATCGAGGTTCCCCTGGATTACTACAGCGCAGAAGCCCTTGTTTCGGCGCTGGTGCAATTCCTGGCCCAAGGCAGCGATGACCGGCAGACATTTGGTCCGACTGATACCGGCGATCTTTCTTTCTGATGTGCACCCCTGAATAATCCATCCCCCGGAATGGCTACAGCCTCGGCAATCCCAACGGTCGGCATCTAATCATTTGGTCCCAGACCGTAGTTGGGCGCCCTGCCTGACCTACCTTCAGAAAACCCGCTTTGTGGCTTTCGCCTGTCCTGACCTCGTTGAAACTGGCAAATGCGCGGCGCTTCGCCACTTAGCGCCGGCGATTTCGACTGTGGAGAAACTGGCCACAAGGCGGCGAACCGCTCCTCTCGATTTCCTCGTTGACGTGGATTGTGAGGATCGATTGCGATCCACCTCACATTTGCCGCGTACGGCGCCGGCAACGGCCGCCGTTGAATGCTACAGCACCGCCTTCGACCTTTAGCCTTTCTGTGACTTCGTCGTTATCTCGGCGCTCAAATCTTGATCAAAACGTAACCTCTGCGCCTCAGCCATTCCCGTATGCTCGCCTCCTCATCTGTGGGAGGCGAGCATGACATTGCACGAACCGGTCCTTAATGTCGTATCGACTGAAGAACTGCGTCGCGTTGGCGCGGAGTTGACGGTCGCCGAAACGCACGCGGCGGTCGAGACCGCGTGGCGCGACATCCGAGGCGGATCTGCAATCGGAGGCAAGGCGGTCCTATCCCTCCCCGAGGACCAGTTTTGGGCCATGCCGGAATTCGAGGCTGAACGCGAGTCTTTCGCCTCCGAGCGGCTCGGGTGGAAGCTTTCGTCGCTCTACAGCGTCAATCCCAGGTTCGGTGGCGTCAAGATCATCGGCGCCAACGCGTTCAATCGCCGGCGCGGGCTGCCGCGGTCGACCTCGACCTACCTTCTCCTCGACAAGACTACCTTGAGGCCCGTTGCTATCTTCGATGGAACCGCACTTTCTGCCGCGCGTACGGGAACCTATGCCTCGCTGGTGCTGGAAACGTTCGTCGAGACACCGATGAAGATTTCGGTCTTTCTCTTTGGTGCCGGGCCGATCGCAAGAAGTGTCATCGACTGCCTTTCGTTCACGGGTTCAGAGCGCATAGAGCGGATCCTCATCCGAAGCCGTTTTCCAGAAAGCGCAACCCGGCTGGCAGATGCGGCAGCATCGTCCACGCCGATTGCCTTGGTTCCGGTCATGGACAATGCTGCCCTTCCCGACTGTGCGCTCGTCGTAACGGCGACGAACGCCCGTGAACCGATCTTCGAAGATCATGAGCTTGCAAGGGACGCCGCGACCCTGCACCTGGGCGGCGACGAGGTTCCCGAGGCTTACTTGAAGCGTGTCCTTCGCACCGGCGCAGTCATCTGCGACGACTTGAAGACCGTCTCGCGTCGAAACTCTCAAAGCGTTTCCTTCTATTTTTCCAGGAAGGGCCTTAGCCTTGAGACGGCAGGCCCGTTGCTTGGAATTGGTGAAATGTCAGCGCCAACCGGGTGGCAGGATTCCCGTCCTGGACCTGTCTGCGTGACCTGCGTCGGGCTCCCCATGCTCGACCTCTATGTCGCTGAGGCGACCTGGGCAAAGCTCCTGAGGGCGCGAGGATAGCAAGCAGAAATCGCTGAAGGCAGGCTCGCAACAGGGAGGTCACGTTGCCGCTCATCACCGAAAATCTCGCCGAGCACATCCTGGCGACCTCACGTTGTTCGCCGAGCTGTGACGACAGAAACATGGCTCTGAAGTGCATGCTTGATCTTATCGGCGCCGCAATCGCAGGCCGGGAGATGCAAGGGCCCCTTGCGGCAAGACGCACGGCTTGCGATCTCATGGGTTCGGGCGCGAGCCCGATCTGGGCAACCGGAGAAACCGCCTCGGTCCTGGGTGCGCTCCTTGCCAATACATCGGCTGCTTCGGCGCTCGATCTCGACGACGGGCACCGCCTGGCGCGCGGGCATCCCGGCGCGGCGGTCATCCCGACTGTTCTTGCCATTCTGCCCGCCACGAATGCACGGGCCGCTGACGTGTTTTCGGCGATCTCGGTCGGCTACGATGTGGGCGTGCGCATTGCCGCGGCGCAAATGCCGGCGACGATCTCCACGCGCCAGACCGGTCGTTGGGCATCTGTTGCCGCAGCTGCGGCGGCCGCGTGCCTGTTGATGCCCCGGGAGGACCAGATTGCGCACGCGCTAGCGATCGCAGCGGTTCTTGCGCCTAACCAGCAAGCGAACGGTAGTTCGGGGTATTCGCGCCTGACCGGCAACGATGTGAAGGAAGGGATTGCCTGGAGCGCGGTTCTGGGTCTCACGGCCGTCAATCTTGCTCTCGCCGGGCATACTGGACCGGCAGACGTCTTCGATCACTTGGAATACTATGACCGGCGAACGATCCTTAAGGGACTTGGCTCGCGGTCCCATCTCGCCGGAACCTACTTCAAGCCCTACGCCTGTTGCCGTTACATCCATGCCGCTCTCGACGCGTTCCTTGATCTGGTCAGTGAGGGCAAGATTGTCGCTGAGGACATTACCGGAGTTGAAATCGAGACTTTCGGTTGGGCGCTGAGGCTCGGCAACGAGCTTCAGCCGGCGACGATCGTCGACGTGCAATATAGCCTGCCCTACTGTATCGCGGTCGCGGCGATCGAGGGACGGGACGCCCTCACGCCTGTGGCGCCTGGCCTCCTCGAGCGGCGAGATCTTACCTCCTTCGCCGGCAAGGTGAAGCTCTCTGTCAGTAGCGAGATCGATGCGTTATTCCCGGGAGAGACGCTTGCGCGGGTGACGGTATCGACCGTTTCCGGCCGCCATGTCTCTGATGTTCGCGGACCCTTCGGTGACCCGCAGCGGCCAATGTCCTTTGCCGACATCGAAGAGAAGTTCCTGCGCGTAACCAGCCAGGCTCTCAGCCCAGAACGTCAGCGCGATATCGTCGATGGAATTCTGGATATGCCGGCAGACCATGGATCCGGCTTGCTGGCTGCGCTGCGCTGAGGCACGTTGCGGCTACAGAATACGAGAATTCTCAACCACTAGACGCCCGTTCGCAATCACATGGCGAACGTGGGCGAAATTGTGAGCATCGCAGATGACGATATCTGCCCTTTTGTTCCTGTCGATGAAACCGCGATCGCCCGCCAGTTCCGGTATTGCGCTGGCGACGTTTCCGGTCGCGAGTGCGATGGCCCGTGGCGCCGGCATTTGTTTCCTGGAAATCATGCGCTGGATCGCAGAAAGGATCGTGTCCCAATCGCCGCCGGCATAGTCGGTCGACAACGTGTCGATGAGATCTGCCTCCGCCAGTGCGTCGAGGTTATCAGGACCATTGCGCCATCGGGTTGCAATGCAGTCGAGCGTCGACACATCGATCGTGACGCCTCTCTCCTTAAGCAATCGCGCTGTCGCCACGGCCTCGTCCGGCAGAAACATCGGATGGTTGGAGTGCCCGGCGATCATCCGCGCGCGCGGATACGTTTCGGCCAGCCGCACGAGGATCGAGGCAGTCGGCGCGGCGTTGTGAAAGATCGCCGCGAGCCGGAGCCGGTGCGACTGAACGGCGATTTCCTCAAGGCCCTTCATAGCGAGGTGGACCGGGGGCATGACCGTTTCGACAACGATCCGACGAAGCCCTTCGACCGTCAGATGGTTCTCCAGCGCGTAATGGTGGATTAGATCGTCGATTGCTTCGCTCGACGCTGCGCCAGAGCCGTCAAGACGTCGTCCTAGCACCGCCTCCTTGAAAAGTCTGGCGATCTTCGGATGGACCGCAACACCCGTGGCCGCTTCGATTGCTTGCGGCAGATAACGGTAGTCCTGCGCACCGCCGCCAAGCGTTTGGCCGCCGCCGGCCTCTCCCAATGCCCGTGCGCCGAGGGAGATCATATCGTCGATGGTCGCTGTCAGGTGATGATGTGCCAACCCCTTGCCATCTGAAACTTGGGCAGCAGCGATACTGCTCGGCGTATGCGCCGTCGTTACCTGAACGTCGAGCGCATGCGATGCCAGTTCACCCCTTCCGATCTCGTCCGGTGTCGCGAGCCCGCACACGTTGAGCAAGGTGGTGGTCCCGCTCATCAGATGCCGATTGCGTTGGTAGAGAATGTCCTCGGTCGAACACGGTGCCGTCCCGGATGGCATCGAAGGGCCCTCGATGCACCCATGGGCATGCCCATTTATTATGCCCGGGATGATGATCGAGCCGTTGGCATCGATGACGCGTTCACCTTCGTTGGCCGCGGGCTGATAGGTCGTCACGTCGGCGATTTTCGATCCTCGGATCCGTACACTCGCTCGCTCGAGGAAGGTAATGCCGTCGCCGGTGATCAGACTGCCGTTGACGATGAGCGTGTCCATGCGAGCCTCCTCTTGGCTATCGGCGATAAGCGGTGTGGTCCTGCCTCGGCCCCGGCAAAGCCAGGCCATAGCCGACACCTCGAACGGCGCGGATCCAGTCAATGCCCGTGAGCCGCAGGAGCGCCTTGCGAAGCCTCGCGACATGGACGTTGACCGTACGCGGGTCGACGAACACGCCGGCCGGCCATGCTCGCTCTATGAGGTCTCGGCGGGAAAACACCCGACCGCTCTCGTGGAGAAGAGTGCTGAGAAGCCGGAACTCGATGAGGCTCAGATGAAAGGGAATACCGCGCCAGTAAGCCTGATGGCTGGCGGTATCGACTGACAGCCCTCCGGACGTGACCCGAGAGGCTACAGCGAACCCGGTCGGGGCGTCCGCCAGATGATGCTTGAGCGCGTTCAGATATTGCTGGGGTTCCACCGGGCATATGAGGACTTCGTCGGCGCCGGCGCGCAAAATCGCTGGAAGCGCGCCAACGGCTTTGGCGCGCAGTAGAGCGACGACGGCTGTCCTGGTGCTCGAAATCTGCCTTTTCAGGCCCTGGCAGAAAGTTGCGGCGCCTATGTCGGGCGCATCGAGAAGCACGGCATCCACGGCCCTTCCTCCGGCGATCAGCATGACGTCTTCGAGATCTGATGACAGATCGGTGGAGTAGCCCGCGACGGTGAGGATGTGCCGATGGGTAAGACTGAACCCGGCATCACGCGAGCTGACGATTACCAAAGGCTTCGAGTTCGTGTCGGAAGGTGGCATCGGCCTGTCTTCCCGGTCACGATGCTGAAGCAACAACATAATGTTTGCACGCATAGGTTTTGATCGCAACATTGATCGAGGAATATGTCTATTAAGAATTGTTTCGGGTGGCCGGACTGCACGCCCATGAATTGATTGGCGGTTGAGATGAATGTTTGCCGCGATCGATTGGAGGCGTTTTGCAAGCCGGTCCATCATCGGCCAGCGTTCAAGGAGATGCTGGATGCCGGATGAGATCAATGCAGCACACCAGAGTTCTGACACGAGCACGTCCAAAGGGCGTTCCAAATGTCGGCCGTCACACCGTAACAATAAAGAGGTCTCTCCATCTTGCCTTGCGTGCCCCCGCTTTCACTCGGGCATATGCCCTTCGATCTCGGTCAAGGATTTGACGGCCGGTGAAGAACGACCGAAACCGCGGTCACACTGAGGTTGCCTCCCGGGACGATCGGCGCGTGAGTAAAAGAGAATCTTTTGGGATCGGGCTGCCGTCTGGCGCATTCGCGCGGCACGACCTGCCGGCGTTATAATGTTTCTGCTGAAAGAAACGCGAACCCCTTGGCGGAAAACGCGCCACGATTCGACCGAAAACGTTCCTAAGTTGGATTGCGGGGCCGCTCCGAACGCTTCGCCGACCGGTTCGAATCTTCAAGCAAGGTAATACCGTTAAGCAGCATTTCTGCGACTTGAGCGCGTCTGTTTGAGACACTAGTTCCCGAGGAGGTTGCGCGGCAATGAGTGCCGTGCCGATCCAGGGGGAACCTCGTTGCCAAGCATCGAACGGATCGCTCAGGGAGCAAAAAAGGTGGTGACCGTCATCAAAGACGAAAAACTGCGCCACCGATTTTCGGCGCTTCTCGTTACGCAGGGGTACGAAGTCCATCAGGGCAATGCCGCTACTATGCGTCGTCTTCTTACAACGCGAACCTTCGACCTTCTTGTCATCGATGCAACCGCTTCATCGAAGGAGTGTCTTACTCTTTGCCGGTCTGTTCGATCCATCAGCGACATCGCGCTTGTTCTCATCGTCGACAGCCATGACGACCGGATCGTCGCCAACGGCCTGGATGCGGGCGCCGATGCATACGTGCTCCGAAGCGGGAAAGCCTTTGATACGCTTGCGCGCCTGCGCAGTGTTCTGCGGCGCGCCGGCTCCGGCTCGCCCGATCAAGAGAATCTGCGCGCAATCCTGTTCGATGGGTGGAGAATTGATCCGCGCAAGCGCACACTGCGCGATCCCGCGGGACACTTGAGAAAACTCACGTCCGGGGAGTTCGATGTCCTCGTGGTCCTCGCGCGCAATCCCGGCAAAGCTTTGTCTCGCAGGCAACTGCTCGAGGCCACCCGGTTTGGTCTGGCCGGGCCGGCCGAGCGTAGCATTGATGTTCACATAGCCCGCCTGAGGAAGGAAATCGAGCCGGATCCGCACCATCCGATCTACGTGAAAACGGTCAGGCTCGGCGGCTACGTCTTTGCCCAGGAGGTGGAACTCGTCTGAAGGCAGGCCTTTGCGGCTGCCATCGAAATATGAAGTTTTGTTACAAGAATGTTACAAAAGGTTGCGACTGCGAGACGCCACATCTAGACCGTGCGAGTTGCCTCCATTTGCGAGAGGCTCGACCCGACCCACCAGAGCCGGAGTAGAGATCGCATGAATGAACGAAGGATTTTTGAACGCCTGATTGAACTTTGTCAGGTTCGCTCATCGCCGAGCGCGCTTACCAACGCACTCGAAGGATTGGCAAGGGCAGCCGGATTTGACTGCTACGCCTACTTTCGTGCGCATCCGAACGATTGCCGGGTGTTCAGCAACTACCCGGAGGAATGGCAGAGGGTCTATCTTGCGCGTTCCTACATGACGCTTGATCCAGTCGTCACGACCGCCAAGAGGAGCACGCAGGTGTTTTGGTGGTCGGTCGACGAGATGCGGCCACGCGTTAGCCCGGAGCTCCGGCGCTTCTACACAGAAGCCGCCGACTTCAACATCAAGTCCGGGCTTTCTGTTTCGGTGTCAGCGGGGTTCGGGCGGTTTGCCATCCTGACCTTTGCGTCCTCCAAGCTCGGCCGGCCCGAAAACTGCCTGCGCGGCGAAACGTCGGCCCTCGGCATAACGGCGGCTGCCGCCCTGCATACCAAGATGGTAGAAGTCGGCCGTCCTTCAAACGCCGTGAGCGCTCTTGGCCTCTCAGGCATTGAGCTTTCTTGCATGAGATGGTCGGCCGAAGGCAAGACGATGCGGGAAATCGCCGACATTCTCGGCATGACGTATTCGGGCGTGCGCCATCATGTCGATGGGGCGAAACTGAAACTTGGTGTCGTCAATATCAAGCAGGCGACCGCTGCGGCGACGAGACGAAGGCTGATCTGAGCGAGCCTGATGGTTCAGCGGTAGGTGCCGGGGAAGATGATGTCCTGGTCGACGAGGACGTTGAACATGTAGCCCGGGCGGATGCGAAGTGTCGGCTGCACGTCGAGGTTCTTGCCGATCGTGCGCTCAGCGACCCGGCCGAAGGTCTCTGCAAAACTGCGGCGAGCAGAATCCGAGGCTGTGTCCCGGTCGCGTTCACGGCCATCTGATGGAAGCGACATGTCGATACCAACTCCAATGAGTGCGACAAGGGCTGCGGAACCGAAAGTTCTCAATATGTGCCGGTCAACCTTGTCCTTGAAGCCGCCGTATCCTGTGGCATCTGTGCCGGCCATTCCTCCGAGCTGTAGCGTGGCTCCGTTCGGAAAAATGAGATCCGTCCAGATCGCCAGCACGCGCGATTGGCCGAAGGCAACTTCAGAGTCGTAGCGGCCGAAAAGCTTTGCGCCTTGGGGGATGAGGAGATGGCGTCCTGTGGCGCTGTCGAAGATCGGCCGGCTCACCTGCGCCGAAATGCGGCCCGGAAGATCGGAATTGATGCCGGAGATCAGCGTCGCCGGAATGACCGAGCCGCGCTTCAGTTCGAAAGGTGATTGCGCCGGCAAGACCCCGTTCGGCAGGTAGCCAAGTTCCTTGATGTCGGTATTGAAGAATGCTTGCTTTGAGGCTTGGCCATTTGGGTCGGCGCCGAACCCCTCCGCCATCGCCTTTGCGTAGAGGTCCGATCCTCGTTGCTGCGACATTGGGATCTCGGGATCGCTGATGTCACTGCCGGCATTCTTATCTCGCACGCCGGCAATCGCAACGGTAAGCGGAGAGTCGAGTGCCGCGTCCCTGGCCTGAAGGCGCGCCATGTCCTGTCTGTGGCGTTCCCGAAGAAGCTGCTCCTTGCGCTCGCGTGCGAGCTGATCCAGCCAATCGCCGTCGTTTTCCAGGTTCCGGCGATCGGCGGTCGCAGGCTCAGGCGCCGCGGCGTTCGAAGTCGTTTTCATTTCCGGCGCGGGACCGTCCGCCAGGGGACGTGTGCTCGGGTTTGCACTCACCGTGGCATCCACCGGTTCGGCGATGATACCGTCGACGATTCCACGCTTCAGGTTTTCCGCAAAGGTCGATGCAGAGCCGTCCGAGGACGCTTCGGGTCCGGTATCGGATCGGGTTCCAAGACCTCTTGAGGAAAGACCAACGACGATTGCTGCCAGGACGATGAGTGCCATTGTGCCTGCCACGAGGAGCGGAAGCCGGTTGACCCGTTTGATGTGTCTCTGGGGGCTCGAGAGCTGCAGCGATTGGACCATTGCCGCCTCCTAAAGGTCTCGCGCTACGGCAAGCGGTGTCGTTGGTTCTGCGCCTCCGGGGTTTGTCCGGTAGGCGCGCGTCAATGTCAGGTTCGGCGTGGAGATGCGGGCGAGCACGAGGTCTTCGAAAGCTGTTAGATCGTAGGCGACGGTAGTTGCCGCCTTCATTGCCTTCGCGTCGCTTGGCTGCTGGACAACCGAGTAGCCCCAAAGCGACAGTGCAGTTGCAAGCGCTGCGCGGGATTGGTCACTGCTTGCTGAAAGGTGCACTTCCGGCAGTTGCTGGTTGTCAATCGTTTCAACGAAACGGCTCGCCATGTCACCGGCAATGGCGCTTTCGGAATTTCCAGAGATCTCGCCAGGGCGCGTATCGACCGTTTGCGAAGATGGGGCGGTCTGGCAGCCGCTGACGAGTGCGGCAAGCAGAAGAGGTTTGATCGAACGGTTCATGGGCCTACCCTCCCCTCTTGATCGTGATTTTCTCCTGGCGCCAGCCGACGCCAGAGATCAGCACGGCTCGGTCTATGTCGACGTCGACGGTCATTAGGCCGTGTTTCATCCGGTAATTGACCGTCCTGTTCTGTCCGCCGGAAACGACGAATAGGACAGGCGCATCCTGGGAAGAAATCGATTTGGGGAATTGAATGTAGGTCTTCTGGCCGTCGGAATAGACGCGCGTCGGCTTCCAACGAGCGCGACCGCTGATCGTGTAGGTGAAGTTCAAAGCTTCCGCGGTGACGCCCACATTCCCGGCCTCCAGGCGGGCGTTCGCATCCGCAAGGCTTGCGGACCTGTCTTCGGGATAGGCGAACCCGACCCGTGCCATGTAAAGGGTCGGGTGAGACTTCAGCTGCAGATGATAGGTGCGTCGCGAGGTTGTTACGACCATCGAGGTGGTGATACCAGGTTCCGATGGTTTGACGACCAGGTGGATCGCCTGATCGCCGGCGGCACCTGACGTTGCGGCCTCGATCTTCCATCGCACGGTATCGCCGACGAGAACGTCCCTGACGATCTCGCCCGACTGAAGCTCGATGTCGCAAACCTGGAGCGGCGAGCAGACGACCGACGGCTGGCTTGCGCCATAAAGAAAAATGACCTTGCCGTCCGGTCCCGTGGTCGTGACGCCGGCCGCCGTGCGCCATTTCGCCGACATTGCCGCTGCCTTTGCCTCTTTTCCCGTGATTGCTTCGGCCCGAACAGGCCCGCTGAGCAGCGCCGAGCTCAAGCCCAGGGCCAGGATGGTTGCCTTGTCGAATTGCACCCGACGTCCCCCCATTTTCGTTAAAGCTGCGCCGTCCAGTCGAGATCCTTTAGGTAGAGACCGATCGGGTTGAGACGGATCACGGCCTCATCCTGGGGCGCCGTAAGCGTCACGGTCGCAATGCCACGGAACCGACGCACGGCCGTCTCCTTTCCCGCGCGGTCACGTTCGAATTCAGTCCAGTCGACCTGGAAGGTCTGGTTCGACAGCGCCACGACGTTGTTTACCTCGATCGCGACGGTCGCGCGCTGCGCCCTTCCAAACGGCGAGTTGTCGCGGAACCAGGCGTTCACCTTTCCGGTCGATGGATCGGCGCTTCTGAGATGCGCGTAGGTTCGGTCGATATACTGCTTCTGGACGACCGCGTCGGGCGTTACGGAGCGCAAGCTCGCGAAGAACCCAGCGAGCGAGGCGCGCACGACGCGCTGATCGGCATAGTCGATCTGCTCGGGGAAGCCAGCACTGACCGATGCGCCCAGTTTGTCGACCTCGACGATATAGGGGACGAGCTTCACTTTCGAACTCTGATAAAGCCCGTAGCCGAAACCGATGATCGCGACTGCCATGGCGCTCGTTCCAACGATCTGCCAAGCGATCGCTGCGCGCACATACGAGCCGTAGCGCTCGTTCCATTCCTGTCGCGCGGCAAGGTAAGGGTTGTCGGGGGCGTCTCTGGCGGCCATCGGCAGGATCCTTTTGAGCTTCAGCGGTGTTCGGATTGCTGTGGTGAACTCCGGGGCGTACCCGCAGGGCTGCCATCAAGTTTCGCGTTCGCAAGCCCCATCAAGGACGCGGCGTGAGCGCCGGGCGCACCAATCGCCTTGTCCTTTGCAGCTGAACCGGCCGCGCGTGCGCTTGCACTGGCCCCTTGCGCCATACCGCGGAGCGTCGACCCAACCATCGATGCACCGGCTGCACGGGCGGCTTGCGCTGCAGCGATGCCGGCCGCAGCACCTCCGGCGGCGAGGAACCCTGCGCCGGTCGCAAAGGAGGCCGCCTGTCCGCCATGGCGAATGGCTTCCATGCCGCCGGAGACCGACGCTCCCTGGACAACACCCTGAAGGATGTTCGGGACATAGATCGCGATGATGAAGACGACGACCGAGATACCCGCGATCGCAAGCGTCGTGACGAACTGCTGCGTGTCTGCGACCGGAGCAAGTGCCAAACCGAGCAGCACCTCCGAACCGATGCGGGCAATCATTACCAGGGCCATCAGTTTCAAGCCAACGCTGAAGGCGTAGACGAGATAGCGCACGGCGAAGTCCTTGGTGTGCGAGGATCCACCAAGTCCGAGCATGATCATTCCGGCCAGCAGGCCGACATATGCTTCGACCATGATCGCCACGAAGATTGCGGCAACGAGCGAGAAGGCGATGACGACGACGACCATGGCCAGAACGGCGGCGATTGCCAGGGCATTGTCCTCGAAAAGCCCGAACTGGACCTGCTTCGACATCTGCGAAGCGACGCGAATTCCAGCGTCGAAGATGTCGGCCGGTGAGGCCGAGCCGCCGCCGGCGCCGATCTGGAAGAGACTGTCGATAACCGCTTTCGCGAAGTCTGGCCCCTGCTCGAGCACGAACGCGAAGAACCCGACGAACATGATCCTTCGGACGAGCTCGGCAAACCAGCCGTCAAGTGATGCTGCCTGCAGCGCAAGCCAGATCGCGGCGAGCGCGACCTCGATGCCGGCGAGGATCCAAAACAGTGAACGCGCGGCCGCGATCGCGCTTGCTTCCCAACCCTTCGCAGCAGCGGCGATCTGATTTTCGAGCTCGGTCAGAGCGCTTCCGTCCTGAGCTTGAGCGTCCATCACGGATCCAAATATCAAGCAACATGGGACGAAGGCCCACCTCGCAAGCGACAAGGGGGATACGGCTCCGGTCACCAGCGAAGCTCCATCTTCTGTCCGCGCGGAGCGGTTTGAGCCGGCGCCCCAAAGAAGCGCTCGCGCCTGGCTTGAGCCAGATCCTCATCTGTCTGGTCGCTTTGGTACCAGGTTGCCATCATCGTCATCTGCTGTGAGACAAGACCTCGCAGCTTTTGCATCTGCCCGACCTGTTCGGCTGCAATCTGATGACCGACTTGCAGCGCCTTCATCTGACCGTCGGAGGTTTCCGAGAGGGTGCGAAGCGAGCGCATCGTCGTCTCCTCGCTCGAAAACTGGTCTGCTGTGAGGCTTGCAGCCTTGAGCGTGCCGGCGATCGTGCCGCGATTTGTCGCCGACCAGGCCTGGTAGCTGGACGAGAACGTTTCCCCGTCCGGCAGGTCGGTCCTGTAGTCGGCATAACTTGCAAAGCGCTGGCGAAGGACGTCGTCCGCATTGCCCATTGAAAAAGCGATGCCTTGCCCGGTGTCTACGACCTTCTGCAAGCGTTTCAGGTCCGCTTCGACCTTGCCCCATGCATGCTGAGGCAGTCGCGCGGTGTTTTGCAGCATGTTTTCGTAGATCCTCAACTGGTTCTGGATCTGCTCGGCGAGCTGGCCGATCTGCTTCACTTGGTTTTCGATCTGGATACCGGACTTTTCGAGGAGATTGATGAGCTCGGCATTGTTGGCGAGCTGTGTCCACTCCGTGGCGACGCCCGTTGCCCCGCCGGCGGCGGTCGGCGAAGCGGTCGATAATGTTGCGACGACCAGGGCGAGACGTTCAACTATCCGCAAGAAGCGTTTCCGCATCGGGAATTCCTCTCAGTTTGAGCCATTCGACCGGCCAGCTTCGGCCGTGCTCGAGATGAAGCGCGCGAATGCGCTTCAGGTCGTCCTTGCCGGCGGCGCCGACAAAGGCGAGAGCCAGAGGACCGAGTGCCATGTCGAAGAGGCGCCGCCCCTCTGGCGAGGTGACGTAGTAGTCCCGCTTCGGCGTGGACGCGGCGACGATCTCGATCTGGCGGTCGTTGAAACCCATGCGTTCATAGAATTCCCGGGCTCCGGGCTGACGGGCTGCTGCATTTGGCAGGCATATCTTCGTTGGGCAGCTTTCTCGCAGCACGTCGATAATGCCGGATCGTTCCGCATCCGAGATCGACTGGGTTGCGAGCACCACGGCACAGTTTGCCTTTCGAAGGACCTTCAGCCATTCGCGGATGCGCTCGCGAAATAGCGGATGGCCAAGCATGAGCCAGGCTTCGTCGAGGATGATGAGGCTCGGCGCACCGGTGAGCCGCTTCTCGATCCGGCGAAACAGATAGGTCAGGACCGGAACAAGGCTTCGTTCACCGAGGACCATCAGATGCTCGATCTCGAACGCCTCAAATGCGCCCAGCGACAACGTGTCGATTTCCGCGTCGATGAGAGCACCCAGGGGACCATCGATGGTGTAGTGCTGCAACGCGTCCTTGATCGCCTTGAGCTGCACGCCGCTCACGAAGTCAGATAATGAACGTCCTGACGCCGTGGCCATAAGCGTGATCTGACGCGAAATAGCGTTGCGTTCTTCGGGGCCGATCGAGGCTCCCTGCAATTCGGCGAGGGTTTCCACCCATTGGCAGGCCCACGCCCTATCCCCCTCCCCTTCCAGATCGAGGAGCGGGCAGAAGCACAGACCGGGTGCCTCTCCGTCGGCACCAATTTCATAGTGACCACCGCCGACTGCAAGCGTCAGGGGCAGCATCGAACGCCCCTTGTCGAAGATAAAAACCTGGGCGCCGACGTAACGGCGAAACTGTGCCGCGATCAAAGCAAGCAGCGTCGACTTGCCAGACCCCGTCGGCCCGAACACGAGGGTGTGGCCAATGTCGTCAACATGCAGGTTGAACCGAAAGGGTGTTGATCCGGATGCCACCTGAAGGAGCGGAGGCGAGTTCGGCGGCAGATACGGGCACGGCGCAAACGGGTTTCCGGCCCAGACCGTGTTGAGCGGGATCAGGTCGGCGAGATTGCGCGTGTTGATCAGTGGTTCTCGCACGTTGCAGTACCAATTGCCAGGCAGGCTTCCGAGATAGGCTTCCGTGGCATTGAGTGTCTCGATACGCGCGCCGAACCCTTCGACCTGCACCGCCTGACGGACCAGTTCGCACTTGTCGCGGACCTCGGGTTCGTCGGCTCCGAAAACAATGACGACTGGCGTGTAGTAGCCGTAAGCGACCAGTTCGGAAGACGCCTGGGCGATGGCGTCTTCGACCTCGGCGACCATTGCAATCGCATCCTGATCGATAGACCTGCCCTCCGTCTGGAAAAGCTGATCGAAGAAGGGACGTACTTTCTGCTGCCACTTCTTGCGGGTGCGCTCGAGTCGTTCACGTGCTTCCTGCGCATCGAGAAAGATGAAACGGGAGGACCAGCGATAGGCCATTGGAAGGCGGTCGAGGCCGTTCAGGATGCCAGGCCAGCTCTCGGACGGTAACCCATCGATGGCGACGACGCCCAGGTGGCGATTGTCGACCAGAGGCGTGAGCCCGTGCTGAAACTCGGCCGTTACCAGCCAATCCAGATAGAATGGGATATCGGGCAATCGGATTGGATGGTTTTCGCCGCTGATGCAGAAGCGGATGAACTGGAAGAGTTCGTCGAAGCGCTCCTTGCGCCCGTCGTCGGCTGGATTGAGTTCCCGTGTCGCCATGCGGCGCAGCGAGATCCAGTTGGCGAGATACTGTTCAACTTCGCGGACACGAGTTCGGAAAAGATCAAGCGCTGTGTCGGCAAAGCCTCTCTTTCGGCTTTCGGGATCCGCGTAGACGTATTTTCCGAGACCACTGCGGCGCTGTTCGATCGGGCGCTGCGTGAGAATGAGCGCATGGCGGCTCTCGAAATGCGTCCCTTCCCTTTCGAAATGCGCCCGCCGCTCGGCTTCGATCGCCCGTGTCACCGGATCAGGGAAATGGGAGCGTTCGGCCGACGGATAGGCGGTCGCCTCCACACGCACGGCCTCGACCTGGATCATCCAGCCGGAACCCAACCGCGCCAGAACGGCATTGATCTGGCGGGATATCTCGTTGCGCTCGAGGTCCGTGGCGCTTTCGCTGTCGGGACCTGCAAAATACCAGCCGGCCATCAGAGAGCCGTCCTTGAGCAGGATGATGCCGTTGTCGACCAGGCCGGCATAGGGAACCAGGTCAGCAAAGGAAGGGTCGGGTGACCTGAAGCGTCGAAGGTTGACCATGGCGCGCTTCAACCTTTGCGCCATGGCGTCGATGTCGGGCGGTAGATGCGGCGGTAGCGAATATGGCGCAAATAGACCTTGCGCATGAGCGGATCTTCCTTGGCCATATGCCTCAAGATACCCATTGCGAGGACCCAGCCGGCGAGCCCGATCAGTGCCGAATAGACGGTCAGGACGACGAAGATCAGAATGACCGTCGCAAGCCCAGTCACAAGCACGAGTTCACGGTCTGCACCGAGCAAGAGGTTGGGTCGCGAGAGCGCGCGATGGATGCGGTTTCGCTCAAGAAGGCAGACGGCCTCACGCATTGCCTGCCCATCCCTTCGTTTGGGGGTGGGAGGATTTGATAATGGTTGCGTCAGCAACAGATGCGCCGGTGGCGCCGAACAGCTGGACGATCTGGGTGGCACCCAGAAGCACGCCGGCGACAAGGACGACATAGACCAGACGGCGGGCAAAGTCGTTGAGTTCCCCGCCGAAGATCAACATGCCACCTGCAATCGCGACTGCGGCAAGCGCGATGTAACCGGCGACAGGGCCGGTAATCGACTCCTGGATGCGTTCGAGCGGACCTTCCCAAGGCAGGCCACCGCCAGAGCCTGCGAACGCCGGATCGCTGCTCAAGACCAGAGTGAGGCCGGCAAGGACTACCGTCGCCAGTTTAACGTCATGCCGCATCTCGGTTTCCTTCCCGATAAGGTTCCAATCGGTAGGCAGTGCCGTCATGACCGCCGACGCGCAGGAGTTCGCCAAGTCGACGGCCTGTCGCTGTCCGTTCAATCGAAACGACGAGATCGATTGCCTCTCCGATCACCGATTGCATCGGCTGGGGGGTAGCTTCCGCGGTCAGTTGCTCGATGCGGCGAAGTGCCGAGCGCGCCGAATTGGCGTGCACCGTCGCGATCCCCCCGGGATGCCCGGTGTTCCAGGACTTGAGCAATGAGAGCGCGGCGCCATCGCGAACTTCCCCAACGATGATGCGGTCTGGTCGCAGTCTGAGCGTACTCTTCAGCAGGCGTTGCATGTCGATTTCGTCGCTTGTACGCAGTGCCAGGGCATTGCGAGAGCCGCAGCGGATTTCGACCGTGTCCTCGAGGATGATCAGGCGGTCGTTTGAGGCGACTGCTGCAATCTCGGCGATGAGGGCGTTTGCGAGCGTCGTCTTGCCGGAGCCGGTTCCTCCCGAGACGAGGATGTTGAACCGGTTATCGACGGCGTGCCGCAGCAGACACGCCTGTTCAGCCGTCATTGAGCCATCCGACACATAATCATCGAGTGGGACGAGGCGAGACGCGCGTTTACGAATGCAAAAAACCGGGGCCTGAACGACAGGAGGCAGCAGACCCTCAAAACGATGCCCACCAATCGGCAACTCGGCGGAGATGATCGGTCGCCGCTCGTCAACGGTGGTGCCGGTCGAGTGAGCGACGCCGCCGATTGCGATTTCGGCCGCTGTTGTATCCATCTGCCCGATACGCGAGATCGTTTGGCCAAGCCGCTCGACGAAGAGGTTGCCGTCTGAGTTAAGCATGATCTCGACGACGGACGGGTCCGCGAGCGCCGAGCGGATATCTGGTCCGAGCACCTCTTCTAGCTTGCGCACCAGGCGGGAAGTTGAGTGCACGGCGGTCATATCGCTGCCGAGGGCTTGGAGCCGCGATACGCCCGGAAGTCCGATGCGTATTCCAGTGGTTTGACGCGGGCGAATATCTCGAAATTAACGTCGAGGAGACCCGCCAAAGCAATGGTTTCGCCAATCGTCTGTGGCGGACCAAAGCGGCGCAGAGGCCAGCCCGCTCGCGAAAGAATGCGTTCGACAGCGACGTCGGTGACCGTCACGACCTCGTTGTGCCCGGATGAGAGGCACCATTCGAGAATACCGGCGAACATGAAGCGAGTGACCTGATGAAGACCCGCGTTCTTGCTGCCTTCAACCGTCGTGTCGACGCAGAAACGCGAGCTTTCGACCATATGCGCATGCGGCGTGTATTCCGCACCGACCAGGAGCTCAGGAAAGATCGAGGACAACATTGTCGGGCCTGTCGCCGGCAGCATTCGAGCTGACCCAACCACTTCGTCATGCTTGGTCAGAGCAAGCACATAGGTCGGCTTCAGATCGTCGAACCTGTCGCGCTCGCGGTCCTCGTCAGTGTTGACGTCCCAGCCGAGGCGTTCACCGAAGATCTTGGCGCGCAAGGCGAACATCTGATCGAGGAAATGCCGTGTGTCCGGCAGGCCTGCATCCCTCAGAGCAATGATTTTCATCGACCATCCTTCCCGCGTTTCGGGATGGATGAGTGCGATGATTGAGGGCATCGTTTCTAGACGCAAAACTGCTGGTGAAAATTCGCCACAGCGATTTTAGGGATGCACGTCTGGCGCGATTCGGGCGGCGCGAAGTGAGTCGCTGGCGGAAAGATGCCCGAAACCCCGAGTTTGGTGCTCCAGCGCGCCGGATGGTTGGGATTCTCCAGTGCAAAAGTGCGAGTGAGTTTAGCGGGCGATTTTGCCAATTAAAGCGTTGAAAAACAACGGTAAAAATGCCTATCTGCGTCACCGTTCGGCGCCGTGCGTTAACCCTTCGTTAACTCTATATTCCTTGTCAGCGGACGTGAATCACTCCTAATATCGGTTTGACCGGGCTTCTAATTGAAAAACCGTTATTTGAGAGCTGCATTGCA